>NZ_JBPKAQ010000002.1:0-447660 GCF_051216275.1 Halomonas salsilacus | reverse complement strand
AGGCTCCTTTTCAGAAACCCCAGCCTCGTAAGAGGCCGGGGTTTCGTCGTTTTAGAGGCCTCCCCATGGAGAGTCCCGGAGTGCCGGCCAAGCCATCGTTGGGCACCTATAATAGAAAAGCCCCGCCCTCGAAAGAAGGCGGGGCTTTTCGCGTTTCAGCACCTCGACCGGGCTGCTAGAATCGTCGCTCATTCGATTCTGCGGTGCCGCCATGCATGCCAGTTCCCGTTCCATCGACACCAACCAGCAAGGCCCCCACGAGGACCTGGCCAGGCGGGTGACGCGTGCGCTGGAGCATCCACTGCGCAAGCCGGTGGCGGAGCATACCCGGACGGCCTTCGCGTCGGCAAGGACATGGCTGGCCGCCCGTTCGGGGATCCCGCTGATCCTGGATGCCGGCTGCGGGGTGGGGCTCTCGACCCGCCGCTTGGCGGCACGCTTCCCGGCCCATGCGCTGATCGGCGTGGATCGCAGCGAGAGCCGACTGAGCCGTGAGTACGGCTCGCTGTCCGACAATGCCCTGCTGGTGCGCGCCGACCTGGTGGACTTCTGGCGCCTGGCGCTGGCAGATGGCTGGCGGCCCGTGCGCCACTATCTGCTCTATCCCAACCCCTACCCCAAGGCGGCCCATCTCAAGATGCGCTGGCAGGGGCATCCGGTCCTGCCGGCGATCCTCGCCCTCGGCGGCCGGCTGGAGCTGCGTTCCAACTGGCGGCTCTACGTGGAAGAGTTCGCCCTGGCCGTGCACCAGGTCACGGGCCGTGAGGCCCAGGTGGTCATCCACGAGCCGAAGGGGGATCCCCTGACGCCCTTCGAGAAGAAGTACCACGCCAGCGGTCAGATGCTGTGGAAGCTCGCGGTCGAGTTGCCCTATGATCCTGGCCTGGTGCCCGGCGGGGGAGAGGTCTGATGGCCTTCGTCTACCTGGCGCTGGCCATCGTGGCAGAGGTGATCGCCACCAGCGCGCTCAAGGCGACCGAAGGCTTTACCCGCCTGTGGCCGAGTCTGCTGGTGGTGGTCGGCTATGGGGTGGCCTTCTACATGCTCTCCCTGGTGCTGCGCACGATTCCGGTGGGCATCGCCTACGCCATCTGGGCGGGACTGGGCATCGTGCTGGTCGCCGTGGTGGGGGTAGTAGTCTACGGCCAGTGTCCCGACCTGCCGGCGGTGATCGGCATCGGCCTGATCTTGGCTGGGGTGGTAACCATCCAGCTGTTCTCGTCGATCTCCTCGCACTGATCTTTCAACCCTCACCCAACCTGTGGTGCTGCCATGCGTCGTCGCCTGTCGAAGCTGTTTTTCTTCATCCTCTGCGTGCTGCCAATGGTCGCCCAGGCCTCGGGCTTCGCCCAACTGGGCCGCCTGGCTGACAAGGGCTTTCTGATCAGCGCCGAAGCGCGCCTGATCGACGATGCTTCGGTGCTCGGGTCCATCGGGCCCGAGCGTCAGCTCTCGCCGGCCTCGGTGACCAAGAGCTACCTGGCGGCGGCAGCCCTGGATCGCTGGGGGCCCCAGCATCGCTTCACCACCCGGCTGGTCAGCACAGCGCGCCCGGACGCTGCTGGTGTGCTCAAGGGGGATCTGGTCCTTGACGGAGGCGGGGACCCGGCGCTCACCACCGAGGACCTTTGGCGTCTGGTACAGCGGCTCTCCCAAGCCGGCGTCCGCGAGGTGGACGGCCGGCTAGTGGTCAGTCAGTGGCGCTTCGGGCCAGTGGAGTGCATCACCACCGACCGCTGCCAGGCCCGAAAGCGCTCTGCCAACGCCTACAGCGCGCTGCTCTCCTCGGCCGGGGTCAACTACGGCAGTTGGTGTGTCGGCGTGGCCCCTGGCGCTGCTCCTGGAGACGCCGCCCGGGTGACTGGCTGCGACAGCCAGGCGGCCATCCTGCGCATCGACAATCGGGTGCAAACACGCCCCGACAACAGCGGCACCGAGCTGCGTGCCGAGCGTGTCACTCTGGACGGCCATGACGTCATGGTGTTGAGCGGCCAGATTTCCACCAATGCGCGCCCCCGGGACATCTATCGGGCGAGCTCCGACCCCGCCGACCAGATGGCCATGACCCTGCTGGCAATGCTCGACCAGGCCGGCATCGTGGTGCGTGAGGGTGCCGATACCACCCAGGCCGACCCGCCTGCCGGTGCCCGCACCCTGGCCGCGGTGGAGGGCAAGCCGCTCCAGGAGCTGCTGCTGCGGGTGATGAACTACTCCAACAACTTCATGGCCGATACCCTGGCCTTGAACCTGGTCGAGACGCCCCGCGCCGACCTGCGGCTGGGCGGGGCGGCCATCGAACAGTTCGTGGCGGGCATTCCCGACCACGGCCCGGTGACCCTGCTCAGCGGCAGCGGCCTGACCACCGAGAACCGCACCTCGGCGCGGGGCGCTAATGCGCTGCTGGCGAGCATGTTCCATCGCCCGTCGCTGTTTCCGAACTTCGTGGCCACCCTGCAGTCTCCCGGCAACGGGGTGATGCGCTTCATCCGTCGGGGCTCATCCACCTTCCAGCACCACGTCATGCTCAAGACAGGCACCCTCAATCAGCCGGTGGCGGTGCGTGCCATCAGCGGCTACTTCCGCACCCGCAGCGGTCGCTGGGGCGTGTTTACCGCACTGATCAACGGCACGGGCAGCACTCCCTACCTGAGCTGGTCGGAGGTGCTGGACCCGCTCGCCGTGGATCTCGAGCGGATGATCGATACCCACTGAGCGACCTGGCTTCCACCCTGAGGAACTCGCGATGAAACCCGGACATACCGGCTGGCGGCACCTGATGCACTCCACCCGCTACTCCCTCAAGGGGCTCAAGGCCGCCTGGCGACACGAGTCGGCCTTCCGCCAGGAGCTGGCCCTCTGCGTGCTGCTGCTGCCGCTGGCCTGGTGGATCGGCCAGGGCCCGGTGGAGTGGATCCTGCTGATCGGCAGCTGCCTGCTGGTGCTGGTGGTGGAACTGGTCAACAGCGCCATCGAGTGCGTGGTGGACCGCATTGGCCCGGAGCATCACGAGCTCTCCGGGCGTGCCAAGGACCTGGGCTCCGCGGCGGTCATGGTGTCGCTGGCCCTGGTCGGGCTAACCTGGCTGTTGCTGGCCGGCCAGAAGCTGCTCGGCTGATTCCACCATCGTGCCGGGTGCCCTTGGTGCCCGGGCTTCGCTATGCTGAGGGCATTCGCCACCCCGATGCGAGATCCCCATGCCACTGCCCGATGACTTCCTGCCGTTGATCGACATTCCCGAGCCCCTGAAGGCGACACTTGCGCGCAGCCGTGAGCGACTGGTGGAGGCCCTGGCCCAGGCCGACAACCTCGCCGACATGGCCGGGCGGGAGTCGCCGCTGGAGGACTGGCTGGGGCTCTGTGTATCCCGTCGTGAGCAACTGGCCCGGGTGCTGGCGATCTCCGAGTTCGTGGCCGAGACCCTGGTGCGTTACCCGGAGTGGCTGCTCCATCTGGATGCCAGCGGTGAGCTGGATATCACCCCCGACGCCGAGAGCCTGCGCAGCTGGCTCGAGGAGCGCCTGGAGTCGGCCGAGGACGAGGCCGCCATGCAGGCCGCCATTCGCCGCTTTCGCCGCGCGCGCATGGTCGGCATCGTGTGGCGCGATCTCACCCGCCCCGAGGGCATCGACATGTGGGCCACGGCGGCGGCGGTGTCGCGGCTGGCCGAGACCTGCCTGGAAAGTGCCCTGGGCTGGCTCGAGCGCTTCCTGGAGCCGCGCTGGGGCCGGCCCGCCCTGCGTCGCGACGGAAGCGAGCAGCGCCTGGTGGTGCTGGGCATGGGCAAGCTCGGCGCCGGTGAGCTCAACCTCTCGTCCGATATCGACCTCATCTTCGCCTTCCCCGAGAAGGGCGAGACCGAAGGGGGGCGCACGTCCCTGGAACATCAGGAGTACTTCACCAAGCTGGGTCAGCGGCTGATCGGCGCCCTGGACGCGGTGACCGCCGACGGCTTCGCCTTCCGGGTCGACATGCGGCTGCGCCCGCTGGGCGACGGCGGCCCCCTGGTGGGCAGCTTCTCGTCCCTGGCCGGTTACTACCAGGACCAGGGGCGCGAGTGGGAGCGCTACGCCATGCTCAAGGCGCGCCCCGTGGCCGGGGATCTCGGCGCCGGCGGCGAGCTGCTGGCCAGCCTGCGACCCTTCGTCTATCGCCGCTACCTGGACTTCGGCGCCATCGAGTCGCTGCGCGAACTCAAGGCGATGATCAACCGGGAGGTGCGCCGCAAGGGCATGGAGGGCAACATCAAGCTCGGCCCCGGCGGCATCCGCGAGGTGGAGTTCGTGGTGCAGGCCTTCCAGCTGATCCGTGGCGGCCGCGACACTGAGCTGCAGGTGACCTCGCTGAAGACGGCGCTCGAGCGGCTGCCGGCGCTGGGCCTGCTGCCCGCCGAGGTTGTCGACGAGCTGACGCCCGACTACGCCTTTCTGCGTGATCTCGAACACGCCCTTCAGGCTCTGGAGGATCGCCAGACTCAGAGCCTGCCCGACGACGACCTCGACCGTGAACGGGTCGCACTTGCGCTGGACATGGAGGACTGGCCGGCGCTCATGGCCAGGCTCGATGAGGTGCGGGCCCGGGTCCGCCAGCACTTCGATGCGGTGATCGCCGACCCCGAGGAGGAGGTGGTGGAGGCCGCGCAGGAGGAGGCCGGCGGTATTCCCTTGGAACAGTGGCGGGCGCTGTGGCGCGGCGAACTCGATGAGGAGGAGGTGGCCGAGCTGCTGGAGGAGGCCGGGTTTGACGACTCCGCCGCGGCGGGTCGCCGAATCGCCACCCTCTATCATTCCCGCCAGGTGCAGGGCATGCAGCGCATCGGTTTCGAGCGGCTCGAGGCGCTCGTGCCGATGCTGCTGGATGCCGTGGTGGAGAGCGAGGCGCCGGATGCCGCGCTGGAACGCGTGCTGCCGCTGGTCGAGTCGGTGCTGCGGCGCACCGCCTACCTGGCGCTGCTGCGCGAGAATCCTGACGCCTTGGGCCACCTGATGACGCTCTGCTCGGGGAGCCCCTGGATCGCCGAGCAGCTAGCCCGCTACCCGATCCTGCTCGATGAGCTGCTGACCCCGGAGACCCTCTATACCCCCGCCGACAAGGCGCTGCTGGCCGACGAGCTGCGCCAGACCCTGGCGCGCCTTCCCGAGGAGGACGAGGAGGCCCAGCTCGAGTCGCTGCGGGTCTTCAAGCACGCCCAGGTGCTGCATGTGGCGGCCTCCGACATCGCCGGCACCCGCCATCTGATGAAGGTGAGCGACTACCTTACCTACATCGCCGAGGTGATCCTCGAGGCGGTGCTGGCCATGGCCTGGAAGCACCTGACCCGCAAGCACGGTTTCCCTGAGCTGGCCGACGGTGCCCGTGCCGGTGTCGAGCCGGCCTTCCTGGTGGTCGGCTACGGCAAGCTGGGCGGAATCGAGTTGGGCTACGGCTCGGACCTGGATCTGGTGTTCATCCACGACGGTGCCACCCAGGGCAGTACCGATGGCAAACGCCCACTGGACAACGGGGTCTTCTTCACCCGCCTGGGGCAGCGCATCATCCACCTGCTCACCGCGGTGACGCCCGCCGGCACCCTCTATGAGGTGGACATGCGGCTGCGCCCCTCCGGCAACTCGGGGCTGCTGGTCAGTTCGCTGAACGCCTTCGCCGACTACCAGCGCCGCGATGCCTGGACCTGGGAGCACCAGGCGCTGGTGCGTGCCCGAGTGGTGGCCGGCCATGCGCGCCTGGCCGGGGGCTTCGATGCCATTCGTGGCGAGATTCTCGGTCGCGAGCGGGAGAGAGAGGCGCTACGCGAGGAAGTGGTCAAGATGCGCCACAAGATGCGCGACCACCTGGGCGGCAAGAGCGAAGAGGGGGAGTTCGACCTCAAGCACGACCCGGGTGGCATGGTCGATATCGAGTTCCTGTGCCAGTACGCGGTGCTGGCCATGGGCCACGAGACGCCGGAGTTGCTGCAGTGGAGCGATAACATGCGCATCCTCGAGACTCTGGAGGCCACTGAGCGCCTGCCGGCCCGGGAGTGCCAGCGTCTGCGCGACGCCTACCTGGCCCTGCGCAGCGCCGCCCATCGCGCCTCGCTGACCCGCGAGCCTGTGCGTGGGTGCAATGACGCCTTCGAGGATCACCGCCGGGTGGTGATCGAGGCCTGGCAACGGCTGCTGGAGCCGCAGACGCCGACGTCCTGACCTTCGGCGGGATACGCCCCATCCACCAACCCCGCGCCTGCCCTGGCAGCCCTCAGTCGTGATATGCGTCCCGACCGTCTCCATGGCCGGGGCCTGTCTCGTGTCGCTTCGCCGCTGAAACGCCATGGAGAAAATAACCAGAATGGTCATTTCTCCCTTCCCGCCTCGTTGCCGCGAGTTCCCTCCAGCCCATAAGCTGCAATCACCCTGACAGGCAAACGTCCTTGTCAGCCGAGTAATGCCGGATGTTCATTACAACAAATCATTACAACAGTCATTACAACAGTCATTACAACAACAGGTGACGAGATGTTCTACAAGACAGCGCTAGCAGCCAGTGTCATAGCCATTACCTCGAGTATCGCCCACGCCGACACCTCCTATCGGATCGGTATCACCCAGAATAATGTCGGCGTCGACAGCTACCAGACGACCTATGAAAGAGCCTTCGTGGAAGCCGCAGAGGCCGCTGGTAATATCGATATCGTGGTGCTGGATGCCGGGGGAGATGTGGCGCGCCAGATCGGCCAGATGCAGGACCTCGTGCAGCAACAGGTTGACGCCATTATCATCTGGCCAACCAATGGACAAGCGGTCATTCCCGCCATTCGCCAAGCCCATAATGCCGGCATCCCGGTCGTCGTGACCAACTCAAAGATTGCCGAAGCGGGACTTGATTTCATCGCCGCCTTTTCCGGACCGGACAACGTTCAGCAAGGCACCTCATCGGCCGAGATGATGTGCGATGCCCTGGAGGGTGAGGGTCAGATCGTGCAGATTTCCGGACAGCCGGGCTACACGACGGCCATGGAGCGGGCAGGGGGCTTCGAGGAGCGTCTTGCCGAACTGTGTCCGGATGTCGAGCTGATGGAAACCCAGCCGGGCAACTGGAACCGAGAGCGTGCCCAGCGTGTCATGGAAGACTTCCTGACCAAATATGATCGTATCGACGGCGTCTATTCCGGTGACGACAACATGGGTGTTGGCGCCCTGAATGCCGCCAAGGGTGCAGGACGGGCTGAAGAGATCGTATTCATCGGCGCCACCAATTTCGCCGTAGGCTATGACGCCATCGAGCGCGGCGAATACTACGGCTCCATCTACCAGTCCCCGGTGGATGATGCCGAAGCGGCCCTGCAGACAGCCCTGGATGTGCTCGCCGGCGAGGAAGTGCCGAAGATGAACTTCTTCGAGACCCCGAAGATCACCGCCGAGAACCTGGAAGAGTTCGACCGTCCCGTCTTCTGACGAAACGGTGTGCTGCCCGGGGCAGGATTCGCGTAAGCGACGAGTGCTCCGGGCCTCAGGACTGGCCTGGGCGCAATCACTCCTTGCGCAAGGCCATACCACGACAGGTGATTAACATGGCTTCTGCAGAACAAACCAAACAACAGTTCTTGAAGGGAAGAATCAGTCGCGCGGGAATTCTCAGCTTTCTCTCCGCCCAGGGTATCCTGGTGTTCTTTCTTTTAAGCATGTTCGTCTTCTCGTTATTTTCCGAGCAGTTCCTCTCCCAGTCGAACATCATGACCGTCGTTCGGCAGGCGTCGATCATCGGCATCATCGCCGTTGGCGTGACGGTCGTGATCATCGGTGGAAACCTGGATCTTTCCGTGGGCTCGATGCTGTCATTTTCCACCGTGCTGGTGGTCGATCTTCACGACAAGATCGGACCGATGAATGCCATCCTGGTGATGTTCGCCTTTACCCTGCTTCTCGGCGCCGTGAACGGCTTCCTGATCGGTCTGATGCGCCTCAACTCGTTGATCGTGACGCTGGCCATGCTCTCCGTCATACAGGGGTTGGTGTTGATCTACAGCGGTGGACAGAACGTGGATATCGCCAACCAGGACGGTACTTGGTTCGCCTTCTTCGGTCGCGGATACGTGGCAGGTATTGCCGTTCCGATCCTGCTCTTCGGGCTATTGGCTATCGTGGTGCAGATCGTCATGTCCCGTACCAGCTACGGTCGGCGCATCTTCGCCGTCGGTGGCAACCCCATGGCGGCCGTCTACTCGGGTATTCGCAAGAACTGGGTCGTATTCAGCACCTACCTGATCTCGGCCTTTTGCGTGGCCTGTGCCGCCCTGGTGCTCGGCTCTCGGGTCATGGGTTCCCAGAACAACGTGGGCCAGGGCTACGAGCTGCTGGTACTCGCCGGCATCATCCTGGGCGGAACCAGCCTGCTCGGGGGCGCCGGCAGCATCTGGAAGACGGTGATCGGTGTGTTGATCCTCGGCTTCATTCAGAACGGCCTGCTGCTGATGGGCTACCCCTACTACACCCAGTGGATCGTGACCTGGGTCATCATCATCCTGGCCGTCTGGCTGGACCTCGCCAACAAGCGCAAGCGCTTGCTGACGACCCACTCATGACGCGGAGGCATCACGCATGATTTCACTCAAAGGTTTCTTCCGCGGCAAGACGGCCATCCAGCCGATCTGGCTCTTCGTCATCGCCATCTTCATCTTCTTCAGCTTCATGTCGGAGTACTTCCTGTCGCTGGGTAACATCACCAATATCCTGATCCAGACCTCGACCATCGGCCTGATCGCACTCGGCATGACCCTGGTGATGATCAACGGCAACATCGACCTGTCGGTTGGCGCGATTCTCGGGCTGGCGGCTTCACTGGCGGTGGGGCTTCAGGACTACGGACTGACCATCGCGATCATTGCGGCGCTGGCGTCGGGCATCGTGCTCGGGGCGATCAACGGCCTGGTGGTGTGGAAGACCGGGGTCAACGCCTTCATCGTCACGCTCGGCGCCATGCTGGGTATCCGCGGGCTGATCTTCCTCTACACCGGCGAGCAGTCCTTCTACTCGATGAACTTTGCCTTCGCGGACTTCGGTGCCAGCACCATCGGTCCGTTCCCGGTGCTGGCGATCATCTTCCTGCTCTGCACCCTGGTGATGCATCTGGTGCTGACCCGCACCGGCCATGGCCGCAATACCTTCGCCGTGGGCGGCAACCCCGAGGCCTCCATCGATGCCGGCATCCGCATGGGCCGCCACATGACGATGAACTTCATCATTGTCGGATTCTTTTCCGCATTGGCCGGGGTCCTGCTGGCCAGCCAGATGGGCGCGGCCACCCCAAACCTCGGGCGTGACTACGAGCTGTGGACCATCACCGCGGTGGTGCTCGGCGGCACCAAACTCACCGGCGGCTACGGCAGCATCGTCGGCACCCTGGGGGGCGTACTGGCCATCGGCATCCTGCGCAACGGCATGAATCTGATGCAGGTGCCGGCCTTCTATGTGCTGGTCGTGCTCGGCGTGATCCTGATCTCGGTGCTGATCATCGACAAGAAACTCAATGTGCCGTCGACCAAGGAGGTGCGGATATGACTTCCGTCCAAGCCAGCACTGGCCAACGCCAGCCGATCGATGCCGACCCGGTCCTCAAGCTCGAAGGCATCACCAAGCGCTTTCCCGGGGTGGTGGCACTCAACAAGGTCGACTTCGATGTTCGCCCCGGCGAGGTCCATGCCCTTCTCGGCGAGAACGGTGCCGGGAAGTCGACCCTGATGAAGGTGCTGGCGGGCAAGCACCAGGCCAACGAGGGGACGATCGTGCTCGGGGGTGAGGAGATGGCCTTCGAGAATCCCAAGCATGCCAAGCGCGCCGGGGTAGTACTGATCCACCAGGAGCAGTCGCTGGTGCCGGAGATGACGGTGGCCGAGAACATCTTCCTCGGCAGCCTGCCGAAGAAGTGGGGCAACCGGGTCGACTGGCGCAAGCTGCGCGAGGACACCAACAGGATCCTCGAGACCCTCAAGTGCAGCTTCCATCACGATGACCTGGTGGGCTCGCTGTCGATCGCCAAGAAGCAGATGGTCGAAATTGGCCGGGCGCTGGTCTTCACCCCCCGCGTAGTGGTGTTCGACGAGCCCACGGCGTCGCTGACCGACCACGAGAAGCCGGTGCTCTACGACGTGATCCACTCGCTCTGCGAGCAGGGGGTGGGGATCGTCTACATCTCGCACCGCATGGACGAAATCTTCTACCTCTCCCATCGCATCTCGGTGCTACGTGATGGCGAGTACACCGGCACGGTGAATACCTGCGACACCCACGAGGACGAGGTCACGCGGATGATGATCGGCCGCAGCCTGGAACTCGACCATGCCAGCAAGCCCACCGAATTCGGCGAGAACATGCTCGAGCTGCGCAACCTCACGGTGAAGCGGATCTTCGAGGATGTCAGCTTCAACGTCCGCAAGGGCGAGATCGTCGGCATGTACGGCCTGGTGGGGGCGGGCCGCTCCGAGGTGGCCGAGACCATCTTCGGGCTACGCACTCCCCTGGCGGGTGAGGTGGTGCTGGATGGTGAGGTGGTGAACTTTCGCAACACCCACGACGCCGTGGCCGCAGGTATCGCTCTGGTCCCGGAGGATCGCAAGGACCAGGGGCTGATTCTGGGCATGAACTGCCGGGACAACATGACCCTGGCCGGGCTGAGCACCGTCTCCTCGATGGGCTTCATGCAGGGCGCAGCCGAGCGCAGCGTCTACGACAAGTACCACCAGGCGATGAAGATCAAGACGCCCAGCTGGCGCCAGAAGGTCGGCAACCTGAGTGGCGGCAACCAGCAGAAGATCGTCATCGGCAAGTGGCTGCATACCCATCCCAAGCTGCTGATCCTCGACGAGCCGACCCGCGGGATCGATGTCGGCTCCAAGGCGGAGATTCACGCCCTGGTCAAGGATCTCGCCAAGTCGGGCTACGCGGTGCTGGTGATCTCCTCGGAGATGCCGGAAGTGCTCGGCCTGAGCAATCGCATCATCGCCATGTACGACGGCCGGGTCACCGCCGAGTTCGACGGCGACAGTGTCAGCGAGGACGAGCTGGTGCAGGCAATTACCGGAATGGGTAAGCCATCGCCGGCGGTAGCTACCGGCTAGGCGGGTTTGCCTGCCGCCCTCGCGGCGCCCAGCGGGGCGCCGACATGCACCTTCAATGTCTGAGGACAGAACCATGCAACCCTTTGTCTATCATGGCCTGCCATCGCGTGTGGTATTCGGCCAGGGAACCCTGTCGTGCCTCGCTGGGGAAATCGAGCAGCTTGGATGCCGTCGAGCCCTGGTGCTGGCGACCCCCCAGCAGCAGGACCAGGCACGCGCGGTGCTGGAGCAACTCGGAGCGCGTGGGGTCGGCCTGTATGCCGAGGCGGCCATGCACACGCCGGTCGAGATCACCGAGGATGCCATGCGGGTGGTCAAGGAGCTGAGTGTTGACTGCACCGTGGCCATCGGTGGCGGTTCGACCATTGGCCTGGGCAAGGCCATCGCGCTGCGCACCGGGCTGCCCCAGGTGGTCATCCCGACGACCTATGCCGGCTCCGAGATGACGCCGATCCTCGGCGAGACGCGCGACGGTATCAAGACCACCCAGCGCACCCTGGACGTGCTGCCCGAGACGGTAATCTATGACGTCGACCTGACCCTCTCGCTGCCCGCGGGGATGTCCGGCACCAGTGGCATCAATGCCATCGCCCATGCGGTGGAGGCGCTCTACGCCCGCGATCGCAACCCGGTGATCTCGCTGATGGCGGAGGAGGGCATCGCGGCGCTGGCCAGGAGCCTGCCGGTGATCGCCACAGACCCGGCCAACGCCGAGGCGCGTTCCGACGCCCTGTATGGCGCCTGGCTGTGCGGTAGCTGCCTGGGCGCGGTGGGCATGTCGCTGCACCACAAGCTCTGCCACACCCTGGGCGGCTCCTTCGACCTGCCTCATGCCGAGACCCACACCATCGTGCTGCCTCATGCGGTGGCCTACAACGCCCCGGCGGCCCCCGAGGCGATGTTGCGCATCGCCCGGGCGCTGGACTGCGAGAATCCCGCCGCCGGGCTCTTCGACCTGGCCCGGGCGGTCGGCGCGCCCACGGCGCTGGAGGCGATTGGTTTCAAGCAGAGTGATGTCGAGCGTGCTACCGAGATCGCCACCCGGAACCCCTACTGGAATCCTCGCGAGGTCGAGGCCGAGGGCATCCATCGCCTGCTGAGCCATGCCCTGGTCGGTCGCCGGCCGGCCAGCGAGGAGGGAGCGAGCCGATGAAGACCCTGCTGACCCATGCCACCGTCGTGACCATGGACCCCGAACTCGGTGAACTGCGCGATGGCCAGGTGCTGGTGGAAGATGACCGGATCCTGGCCGTGGGCCATGACCTCCCAACGGAGGGGGCCGAGGTGGTCGACTGCCGGGGCGGCATCCTGATCCCCGGACTGGTCAACGCCCATATGCACACCTGGCAGACCGCCCTGCGCGGCGTCGCCGCCAACTGGACGCTGCTCGAGTATTTCGGCCATGTGCATCGCGGCCTGGCGACGCTCTTCACCCCCGATGACATCTATATCGCCACTCGCATGGGAGCGCTCAATCAGCTCAACTGCGGTACCACTACCCTGGGGGACTGGTGCCACAACAACCCCACCCCCGAGCATACTGATGCGGCGGTGCGCGGGCTCAAGGCGTCCGGCATCCGTGCGCTGTTCTTCCATGGCTCGCCCAAGCCGGACCCCAAGCCGGGCCAGCCGCACTTCAGCGAGATCCCCCATCCCCGCGGCGAGGTCGAACGGCTGCTCAAGGGGGAACTCGACGATCCCGACGCCCGGGTGACCCTGGGGATGGCCATCCTGGGCCCCCACTACTCCACGCTGGAGGTCAGCCTGGAGGACTTCGCGCTGGCCAAGGAGTTCGGGCTGGTAGCCTCCATGCATCAGGGCGGCGGCAAGGCCGTCAGTCCTGGCGGCTGGGACGTGATCGAGGAGCAGGGGCTGCTGGGGCCGGATATCAACATCGTGCACGGGCAGAGCCTGGACGACGGTCAGCTCTCACGCTTCTGCGAGCAGGGCGTGACCTTTTCCATCGCTCCCGAGAACGAGATGACCCAGGGGCATGGCTTCCCGATCACCGGCCAGGTTCGCCGGCACGGCGGTGTGGTCTCGCTGGGGGTGGATCTCGAGTCGGTGATTTCCGGTGACATGTTCACGGTCGCCCGCATGGCGCTGGGTATGCAGCGCTCCCTGGACAACGACACCTCGCGCCGTGAGCAGGGGACCATTCCCGTCACCTCGACCATCCGCACCCGCGAGGCGCTGGCGTGGATCACCCTCGATGGCGCGCGCGCCCTGGGCCTGGAGGCGCGCATCGGCAGCCTGACCCCGGGAAAGCAGGCCGACATCGTGCTGCTGGACAGCGGCCTGCTGAACATGCAGCCGGTCAGCGACCCGGTCTCGACCGTCGTCATGCAGGCCAGTCTCGCCAACGTCGACAGCGTCATGGTGGCGGGTGAATTCCAAAAGCGTAACGGCAGGCTGTTGGCAGGCGTCGAGGAGGGTATCAGCCAGTTGGAGGCCTCCGGTCGCCGCATCTATGCCGAGCTACAGGCGCGGCAACACGAGGAGATATCACAATGACAACGACGACCAAAGTAGCCTGGGTCGGTCTCGGCAAGCTGGGCTTGCCGATGGCGGCAAGAATCGCGAAGGCCGGCCATCGAGTTCACGGCTTTGACCTGAGCAGTGAGCGTATGAGGCTGGCGTCTGAATCCGGGATCACCCCCTGCGAGGACCTGGCTTCAGCCGTGGCGGGCTGCAAGCTGGTGTTTGTCTCGATCCCCGATGACCGGGCCTTGCTGGGTCTCTGCCTTGACGCCGGCAAACTGGTCGAGAAGATGGCCCCCGGCAGCGTACTGATCGAGACCAGCACCGTCAGCATCGAGGCCTCCGCCAGGGTGGCCGCGGCCGCCAAGGCGCGCGGCATCGCCTACCTGCGCAGCCCGGTGTCGGGAAATCCCGTCGCTGCCGAGTCCGGCACCCTGTCGGCCATGGTCTCCGGCCCGCGCGAGGCGCTGGATGATGCCGCGCCGGTGATGGCCACCTTCACCAAGGCCCAGTACTGGCTCGGTGACGACGAGCAGGCTCGCTACGCCAAGCTGGCGATCAACCTGATGATCGCGGTGAGCGCGGGGATGATGGGCGAGGCCCTGGCGATGGCCCGCAAGGGCAACATCCAGTGGGAGGCGATGCTGGACCTGATGGCCGACAGCGCCGTGGGCTCGCCGATGGTCAAGTACAAGACCCAGCCGCTCAAGGATCGTGACTTCACGTCCACCTTCTCCGCCGCCCAGATGGCCAAGGACCTCGACCTGATACTCGCCTGTGCCCACGGGGACGGTGTCTCGGTGCCCCTGGCCGCCCAGATGCGCGAGGCCTACAGCTCGCTGATCGGCACGGGTCACGGCGAGGAAGACTACATCGCCACTATCCATCACACCGAGCGCCTTTCCGGGTTGCCGGCCATCGAGGGCGCCGCCGGCGCCAGGGGATGATGACATGCGAAACCTGAATGCCGTGAACATCACGGATGCCGTGATCGAACAGTTCGCCGGCTGCAGTGACGAGCGCCTGAAAAGCGTGCTGAACAGCCTGGTTAACCACCTGCATGCCTTCATCCGTGACGTGGAACCCACCGAAGAGGAGTGGACCCAGGCCATCGACTTCCTGACCCGCACCGGCCAGATGTGCGACGACAAGCGTCAGGAGTTCATCCTGCTCTCCGATACCCTGGGCGTGACGATGCTGGTCGACGCCATCAATCATCAGACCTCGGACCCCATGGTGTCGGAAAGCACGGTGCTGGGCCCCTTCTATGTGGCCGACCCGCCCGAGGTCGCACAGGGCGAATCGATCGACTGGAACGTCGAGGGAGAGCCCTTCTTCGTGGAGGGGCGGGTGCATGACGGTCGTGGCGAGCCACTGGCCAAGGTCGTGATCGATGTCTGGCAGTCGGACAGCGAAGGGTTCTACGACGTCCAGAAGGAACTCGAGAGCGCCTCGCTGCGGGCCAGGTTCACCACCGACGACCAAGGGCGCTATGCCTTCTGGACGGTGACCCCTTCACCCTACCCGATCCCCACCGATGGCCCGGTCGGCAAGATGCTGGAGATCACCGGTCGACATCCCTACCGACCCGCCCATGTGCACTTCATGTTGATGGCCGAGGGTTTCGAGACCCTGGTGACCCAGATCTTTGCCGAGGACGACCCCTATCTCGACTCCGACGCCGTCTTTGGGGTCAAGGATTCCCTGGTCAGGGAGTATGAGCTGCTGCCGCCGGGACGAGCACCGGATGGACGGTCGATGGACGTTCCTTTCCGCCATCTGACCTACGACTTCGGCCTGAAGGCGAGCATCTAGTCCCATCGCAAGACGACACCATTCCGCCAACACCATTCAGCAAGACGAAACCATCCATCAAGAACCATCCATCAAGAACCATCCAGAAAGAGGAAAGCAACATGACCGTTATCGATAAAAATGCGATCGAGACCCTGTTCACCGAGGCGCGCACCCACAACGTGTGGACGGATCAGGATGTCAGCGATGAGAAGCTGCACGAGCTGTACCAGCTGATGCATTTCGGCCCGACCTCCATGAACTGCCAGCCCCTTCGTGTGCTCTTCCTGAAGAGCGAGGCGGCCAAGAAGCGCCTCAAGCCGGCACTGATGCCCGGCAACCAGGAGAAGACCATGAAGGCGCCCGTGGTGGCCGTGCTGGGCTACGATACCGAGTTTTACCAGCACCTTCCGCGCATGTTTTCCCACAACAAGGATGCCAAGTCGCTGTTCGAGGGCAAGACGGACTTCATCAACACGACGGCATTCAGGAACAGCTCCATCCAGGGGGGCTACTTCATTCTTGCCGCCCGTGCAATTGGGCTGAATGCCGGGCCGATGTCGGGCTTCAACAATGCGGCCGTGGATGAGGAGTTCTTCCCCGACGGCAAGGTGAAGAGCAACTTCCTCTGCAACCTGGGGTACGGCGATGCCTCGGCGCTCTTCCCCCGCCAGGATCGCTTCACCTTCGAGGAGGTCTGCGAGGTGCTGTAATCCCGTCTTCCGGGAGTCGACTCCCTGGCTCCCCATAAAGCATCCCCCTCAGGGGAGACAATACCATCCTCCGATTGGGCCGTGATCGCCACGGCCCCTTTTTTTATATGCGCTCAGAGAGCAGGGGCCCGCATGGTGTACGACTGGCAGTTCATTGTGTTGATCATCCTCGCCGTGCTGATTACGGGCATCTCGAAATCGGGCTTCGCCGGCGGCGTCGGGGTGGTGGCGGTACCGCTGATCTCGCTGAAGGCCAGCCCGGCCTTCGCGGTGGCCGTCATGCTGCCGCTTCTTATCGTGATGGATATGTTCAGCCTCAAGGCATGGTGGCGCCACCGGGTGGGGGCCGTCCTGTGGCTGATGTTTCCTCCGGCGGTGCTGGGGGTGGCGATCGGCTACCTGACCTATGGCCTCGTCGACGAGGACCTTCTCAAGGTGCTGCTGGGAGTGTTCTCGATCCTCTTCGGCCTGTGGGGGCTGCTCAAGCCCTTCCGTGGCCGGGTCATGCCGACCTGGATCGGCGGACTGTGTGGCGGTATCGCCGGCTTCACCAGCTTCATCGCCCATGCCGGGGGGCCGCCACTCAATGTCTACCTGCTGCAGCGCCGGCTCACCCGGGAGCAGTTCCTCGCGACCGCGGTGGTCTTCCTGGCCGCCACCAACCTGGTCAAGCTGGTGCCCTATGGCATGCTCGGCCTGCTGAACGTCGAGAACCTCACCGTTGCGCTGCTGCTGATCCCGATGGCCTGGCTGGGGGTGCGTCTGGGGCTGGTCATACAGAAGCGGCTGAGCGGTGAGCTCTTCTTCCGCGTCATCCTGATACTCCTGATTTTGCTGGGTATTCGGCTGATCGTCGACGGCTGGGGGTAGCCGCGTTGGCGCTGCGTGTACACTCGTGTGGCAGGCGGCGCTATCTTGGTGCATTACCCTATCCCTGACATGAGGCGAACATGAACGAGCTTCTCGACGAGAGCCATCCGGAGGGCCCCTACGACAGGCTGTCCGAGACGCCGATGCCGAAGCTCTCCAACACGGAACTCGCACGCTTCATCGACTTCATCGAGAAGTACGAGGCGGAGACCGAGGACGCCCTCAGCATGAGTCACGGTTACCGGGAGATGCGCATGATGATTCACGTCATGCGCAACCACCTGGCCGGCCGGCTCACCACGCCCACCTCGCTGGCGGATTCCTCCGGGCTCACCTATGGCACCGCCAAACGCGGGATAGAGAGCATCATCAGTCGCGGGCTGATCCTTTCCCGCCCCAGGACGAAGTCGGGCAAGACGGTCTCGCTGCACCCCTCGCGCAGGATGATCGAGGAGTGGGAGAACTATGCAGCCCGGATCAAGGCCCTGTTGGGAGATACCCTGGGGCTGGACCCGACATCCGACGCGACGAGCCGGATTGTCCTGGACGGGCCCTACCAGTCCTCCGACGTCATATCACCACCCGCCGTGCTGTCTCAACGTCTTGATCTCAAGGGAGGGCTGAGGGTCCTGATGCACGCCGATCCCACCTTCATGGCGATGCATAACCTCAAGCGCCAGCTTGAAGTGATCTTCGGGGTCAGCGTCAGTAACAAGGCGAAGTCGATCGACAGCCTGCGCGAGGAGATTCTGGCCAATGCGGGCTTTGCTCACTCTCGCTATGACGTCATCACCTGCAACCTTCCCTGGTTCGGAGAGTTGGCGTCACAGGAGATGCTGTTGCCCCTGGACCCCTTCATCGAACGAGATGGGTACGATCTATCCGACTTCCACCCGGTGGCCATCCAGAGTTCCCGCCATGCGGGAAAGCAGTACGGTCTACCGGTGCAGACCACGCCGGAGCTCCTGTGCTATCGCAAGGACATCCTGGATAGCGCCGGCCTGAGACCCCCGACGACCACGGAGCAACTGATCAGGGTAGCCAAGGCGATTCACGATCCCGGCAAGGGGCTCTATGGCATCGCCTGGAATGCGGCCAGGGGAACGCCATTGGGTCATACCCTTGCCTTCCTGATGGCGAAATTCGGTCAGCCGCTCATCAACCTTCCACGTATCGATGGAAGCTATGAGTTCGAGCATGCGGCGGGGGATCAGCTGCGCCCCATGTTCCTGTCGGATGCCGCCTTCCGTGCCTGCGAATACATGCTGGATATCCTGCCGTATTCGCCTCCTACTATCCTGCAGATGTCCTGGTACGAGCGTGCCAGATCCTATGCGGCGGGTGAGGTCGGCATGGCTTACACCTACACGTCGCTTGCCCCGTTGTTCGAACTCAACGAGGCATCGCCGGCCTGGCAGAACACCGGCTATCTTCCCCACACCGTCGGTAACCACGGTCGCCCCTTCGTTCCCATCGGTGGCTACTCCCTGGCCATTCCCGCCAACCTGTCGGAAGAGCGAGTGGAATCCGCCTGGGCGGCCTTGCGCCACCTGACGTGCCGAAGCATGTCCAAGCTCTATATATTGAACGGTAGCCTGGTCACGTCTCGCTTCAGCGTCAGCCAGGACCCGGAGGTCTCGGCGCTGTCGCCGCTGATACAAACCGTCGATGAAATGGCGAGAAAGGATCTCCTGCAGGCCTGGCCGCGCCCACCGGTGCCGGGTATCACCGACCTGATCACCATCGCCGGGAACGAGATCTTCGAGGTACTCGACGGGCGCCGCTCCATCAAGAAGGCCCTGTCCATGGCGCAGGACAGGGCCGATCGGGTGATGCGCGACAAGGGATACTACTGATCCATCGGCCGGGTTGACGGTGCTATCACTGCATGATCATGCCGCCATCGATCATCAGCAGTTGGCCGGTCATGTAGTCCGATTCCTGGCTGGCCAGGAAGGAGGCGGTGCCGACCACATCTTCCGGGTAGGAGTAACGCTTCATCAGGATCATCTTTTCGGCGAGCTGGTCCATGGACTGGCCCTGCTTGTCGAACTTGCCGATGCTGACCAGGTCCTTGTCGAGCTGCTCCCAGAGCTCGGTGCGCACGACACCGGGGCCGTAGCCGTTGACGGTGATGTTGTGGTCGACCAGCGCCTTGGCACCCCCGTTGATCATGGCCAGTACGGCGTGCTTGCTACAGGAGTAGGGCACCACATCATCGAAGGCCTGGCGCGACAGGATGGAACCCACGTTGAGGATCTTGTAGGGTCCGTTCTCCTTGCCCTGCGCGATCATCTGCTTGGCGGCTTCCTGCATGCCTAACAGACAGCCCAGGGCATTGACATCCATGATCTGGTGCCAGTTCTCCTCGGTGATATCGAGAAACATCAGCGGCTTGTTGATGCCGGCGTTGTTGACCATGACGTTGAGGCTGCCGAAGGCTTCGACGGTGGCCTGGACGGCCGCCTTCACCTGGTCTCTCTCGGTCACGTTGAGCTTGACCGCGATGGCCTTGCCGCCATCCTTGCCGTTGATGCGCTGCGCGACCTCCTCGCAGCCCTCGATGTTGAGGTCTGCCACGCAGACATTCGCGCCCTGGGCGGCATAGTGCTCGGCCACAGCGGCACCCATGCCGCGTGCTGCACCGGTAATCAGGCAGTTCTTTCCTGCTAAGCGTGTCTTATCCATCGGGTCACCTGTTGGATTTGTTGAAGGTGAAGTCATGACAACATGCCATGTCTCAATTCAAGGCCCCGTTGCCGGAGGCCGGCCTTGGCGCTACTGGCGGCTCATGGGCTCCCGGGCATGAAGCCGGGCGATATGAGATTCCGCTGTAGCCTTGCTGACACGCATTGTCGGTAAGGCCAGCAGTAATTCACAGCGGGTGCGGGGGCGAATCTGACCAGATTGGATTTTTCAGTGTCGAGAAGCGGGGTCGAACGTTAGTCCCTTGGTGGCCCGGAAGCGGGTTCGGCTACCTGCCTTGCAACCCCTGGGGCGGCGACACACAATCGTCGGGTAGGGGAGAGGCGCGTGGATGGCGCTCTTGAATACTCGGATTACACGGT
Organism: Halomonas salsilacus; assembly: GCF_051216275.1. NCBI lineage: Bacteria > Pseudomonadati > Pseudomonadota > Gammaproteobacteria > Oceanospirillales > Halomonadaceae > Halomonas > Halomonas salsilacus. The sequence goes on along the minus strand of NZ_JBPKAQ010000002.1, from coordinate 427,645 downwards.
GCGGAAGACTGTCTGATGAGTCAGCGAAAGGTACTAGTACTGCATGGCCCCAACCTCAACCTGCTGGGCACACGCCAGCCGGAAATCTATGGCCACGAGACCCTCGAGGACATCGACAACGGGCTCTTCGAGCGGGCGGCGCTGGAGGGGTGGGCGATCGCCTGCCGGCAGAGCAACCACGAGGGCCAACTGATCGACTGGATCCAGGCGGCGCGGCTGGACGACACCGACGCCATCATCATCAACCCGGCAGCCTACACCCATACCTCGGTGGCGATTCTCGATGCCCTCAACGCCTTCGAGGGGCGGGTGATCGAGGTGCACCTCTCCAACGTCCACCAGCGCGAGAACTTCCGGCATCACTCCTACGTCTCGATGCGAGCCGACGGAGTGATCGCCGGGCTCGGCAGCCAGGGCTATCGCGCCGCCCTGGAGGCGGTGATGCGCCAGCCAGGCTGACGGCAAGCGTCAGTCGCGGCGGCGCTCACTGTCCTTGAGTTCACTGTCCTTGAGTTCACTGTCCCTGGTTGCGTTGCCCTCGATCTCATCACCCTTGACCTCAAAGTCCCCCTCCAGCACCTGCTGCTCTCGATAGCGCCCGTCGGCGCTGTGGGTCTCGCGGTAGCGGGTCTCACGGTAGTGCGCCTGCTGGGCGTGGGAGCCGCTGCCCACGTCCTCGGCCTGGTCTGCACGCATCTGCTCCATGCGCTTCTTCAGCCGGTAGCGCAGCAGCGGCATCAGTGCCCAGCCCAGCAGGAGGAAGAACAGCCCCAGCACCAGGGCGACGATCATCATGGCGCCGAACAGCAGCCAGGCCAGCAGCATCTTCAGGCCGCCGAGAAGGCCGCTGCCCTGGGTCTGTCTGGCGCGCTGCTGCCACGCCTGGGCGGCACGCCAGGCGGGGTTGTCCTGGGGGTCTCGGCGGGGATCCCGCTGGGGGCCTCGGGAATCGTTCATGGATCTCTCCGGTCGGGTACGGAGCAGGCCGCCGCCGCAAGCGGCGCGCCTACAGGGGCTGACCCCCTTGGAAAACGGTCGGGGCGCTTCGTTCCGATGATGGGTCAGGATACGGCCAGGCGCCACAGCGCGGCGGTCAGGATGCCGGCGGTGATGGCCGGCAACGGCTTGCGCAGGGCCAGCATCACCACTGCCGTAGCCACCAGCGCCACCCGGGCGCCGCCGTCGCCGCTCACCGCCATGGGGGTGATCACCGCCACCAGCACCGAGCCGGCCATGGCGTTGATGAAGCGCTCGACGCGCGGACCAATGGGAACCCGGGCCATCACGAAGACTCCGCCGGCGCGGGTCAGGTAGGTCGTCAGCGCCATGATCACGATGGCCAGCAGCACGCCGCCGTTCGCGGCCGTCAGGGTCATGGCGTGGCCTCCTGGCGCGCGGGAGGCAGCAGCAGGCCCACCAGTCCGCCGGCCAGGGCCCCGACGATCACGTGGGCGTGGGGCGGCAGCCAGGCCATCGAGGCGAGGGCGGCCAGGGCCGCGGCGCCCCAGGGCAGCAGCACCCAGAGGTCGCGCTTGTCGCCTACCAGCATGGCCAGCAGGAAGCACCCCATGATGGCGTCCAGCCCGAAGCGCTCGGGCTCGCCGATGCCGCTGCCGAAGGCCACGCCCAGGCCGGTGCCGATCATCCAGGTGGTCCACAGGGCGAGGCCGCCGCCGACCAGGATGCCCAGCCGCGCCGCGGTGGAACCGCCACCCATGGCCATGGCCCAGTTGGCGTCGCTGAGCAGGATCAGGCTGGCGTAGCGCCGGCCGGCGGGCAGGTCGCGCAGGTGGGGGTAGAAGGCCGCACCCATCAGCAGGTGGCGGGCGTTGATCGCCAGGGTGATGGCCACCAGGGGCACCAGCGGGATGGTGTCGCCCCACAGCTCGAGGGTCGCGAACTGGGCGGCCCCGGCGAACACCAGGCCGCTCATCAGCAGCGTCTCCAGGCCGGAGAGCCCCTGCTGCAGGGCGGCGACGCCGAAGGCCAATCCGAAGACGATCACGAACAGCGACAGCGGGGCCATGCGTCGGACGCCTTCGAGGAGGTGGCCCAGGCGCGGCCGTGAGGCGTCGTCCTGGGTCATGAACGCCATGCCTCGGCAACGAGCTCATAGCTCCTCAGGCGGTCCTCCAGGGTGAACACATCGGTGTTGAGCATCAGCTCATCGGCGCCGGTCTGCTCCAGGAAGCTCTCGAGTCCCTCGCCTACGGTCTCGGGGCCACCGACGATGGCCGCACCCAGGAACTGCTGTAATTGTCTCTCCTCCATGGGTGTCATTTCCAGGTGCTCCACCGGCGGCTTCGCGCAGGTGCGCTGACCGCGGATCATGCCCAGGAACTTCTGCCGCGCGGTGGTGGCCAGGTACTCGGCCATGGCGTCGCTCTCGGCGGCGATCACCGGCAGGCCGACCATGGCGTGGGGCCTCTCCAGCACCGCCGAGGGGCGGAAGTTGTCGCGATAGAGGCGCAGCGCCTCGAACAGGTAGCCGGGGGCGAACTGGGCGGCGAAGGCGAAGGGCAGGCCGAGACGGGCCGCCAGCTGGGCGCTGTAGCCGCTGGAGCCGAGCAGCCAGAGCGGCACCTTCGTGCCCTGGCCGGGGACGGCACGCACCCGCTGGCCGGGCTGCTCGTCGCCGAGAAAGCCCTGCAGCTCCGCGAGGCGCTGAGGGAAGTCCTCCACGCCTGCGTAGGGGTCCCGGCGCAGGGCGGCCATGGTGGCGCCGTCGGAGCCCGGCGCGCGGCCCAGGCCCAGGTCGATGCGCCCGGGATAGAGGGACTCCAGGGTGCCGAACTGCTCGGCGATCACCAGCGGCGGGTGGTTGGGCAGCATGATGCCACCGCTGCCCACCCGGATGCGCTTAGTGGCGCCGGCCACGTGGCCGATCAGCACGGCGGTGGCGGCGCTGGCGATGCCTTCGATGCCGTGGTGCTCGGCGAGCCAGAAGCGGGTAAAGCCCAGGCGCTCGGTCAGCCGTGCCAGGGCGACACTCTCCCGGAAGCTGTCCGCCGCGCTGCCACCCTCGCGGATCGGGGCCAGGTCGAGGACGGAGAGGGGCGTGTCGGCGAGACGGGGCATGGGACCTCCAGAAAGTTAGCCTGCTGATGAAGCCTACCATGGGGACCGCCAGACCGCCGTGCAATCCCCCGAGATCGATATGCCGTATCGCCGGCCAGGCCGAGAAGGGCGCTGGGGCGAGCAAGCACATCGCCATGAAAATGCGGGCACAAGCTGATAGGGTGCTTCTTGTACAAATCCTGCACAGAAGGGCGCTTGCATGGCAGACCACGGAGGTAAGACGGTCTTTACCGTCTCTGCACTCATCATCCTGGCGCTGGTGGCCGTAGGGGCGGCGTTCCCCGAGGGCTTCGGCAGCGTCGCCAGCGCCGCCCTGGCCGGGGTCACCCGGCTGTTCGGCTGGTTCTACCTGTTCTCGGTCTTTGGTTTCGTGATCTTTCTGCTGGGCCTGGCCTTCAGCAAGTACGGCAAGATTCGCCTCGGCCCCCAGGACAGCACCCCGAGCTACAGCTTCTTCTCCTGGGTCAGCATGCTGCTGGCGGCCGGCTTCGGCGTCGGCCTGGTGTTCTACGGCATGGCCGAGCCGATGTTCCACTACATCGATCCCCCCTACGGCGATGTGACCGCCGAAACCACCGAGTCGGCCCGCTATGCGATCCAGTACAGCTACTTCAACTGGGGGATCCACCAGTGGGCGGCCTTCGCGGTGGTGGGCCTGATCATCGCCTACTTCCAGTTCCGCAAGGGCCAGGCCGGGCTGGTCTCCTCGGTGCTCTCCTCGGTGACCGCCAAGCACCCCAGCGCGCGCCGCTATGCCCCGGCCCTGGATATCTTCGCCGTGGTGGCCACGGTGATGGGGGTGGCGACCTCGCTGGGGCTGGGCGTGCTGCAGATGAACGGCGGCCTCAACGCCGTATTCGGCGTGCCGGAGAGCGTGCTCTGGCAGTTCCTGATTCTCTCGGTGATGTTCCTGGCCTACATGGCTTCCACCTGGTCGGGCCTGGACAAGGGCATCAAGCGCCTCTCCAACCTCAACATGATCCTATGCATCGGCCTGATGCTCTACGTGCTGGTGACCGGCCCTACCGTGGCCATCCTCGAGACCATCACCCTGGGGCTCGGTGACTACCTGCAGAACTTCATCGGCATGAGCCTGCGCATCTCGCCCTACAGCGACAACGCCTGGGCGAGCAGCTGGACCATCTTCTACTGGGCTTGGGTGATCGCCTGGTCGCCCTTCGTGGGGACCTTCGTGGCGCGGGTCTCCCGCGGGCGCACCATCAAGGAGTACGTGTTCGGCGTTCTGGTGGTGCCGCCGTTGCTGGCCTGCCTGTGGATCGGTGTGTTCGGCGGTGCGGCCATCCACATGGAGTTGAATGGCGACGTGGGCCTGGCCGCGGCCACCCAGGCCAACATCACCGTGGCACTATTCGAGATGTTCGCCCTGATGCCCTTCAGCGGCCTGCTCTCGGTGGTGGCGATGCTGTTGATCTTCATCTTCTTGGTCACTTCGGCGGATTCTGCCTCCTACATCGTGGCCCAGATGACCGACAATGGCTCCATCAACCCGCCGCTCTACAAGCGGGTGATCTGGGGCGTGCTGATCGCCGCCATCTGCCTGACGCTGATCGCCGCCGGCGGCCTTGCCGGGCTGCAGTCGGCTTCGGTGCTCGCGGCGCTGCCCTTCACCTTCATCCTCTACGGCATGGTGATCGTGCTGGTGCGCGAGTTGCGCGCCGACCGCAAGGCGATGCTCACCCAGCTCTACCGTCGCCACGGCGAGACCCCGGTGGGCGCCGACGCCTTCGAGGCGGAGCTGCTGGGTGAGGAGGAGCGCCTGCGTCGGGCGCCCAATGTGGTCAACCGTCGCATCAATCGCCGCGAAAGCATGTAGCGCGGCCCGTCCTGGGCCGCCACCACTGGCCTGGCGGCAGCGCAAGCCGTAAGCTCAGAGAAATGGTAAAAACGGACTTCGACCATGTCGCTCATGCCCAGCGCCCGCGGCCCCCGCCGCGGGGCCTCCAGACGGCGCCAGCCACGGCGCGGTATCCGTCTGCCTGGCGGTGCCAGGCTCGATCGCTGGCTCGATCGTCTGGTGGATGTCGCCGTGATCGTGGCGCTGGTGGTGGGAGGGGTGGCGTTGCTGTTGACCCTGCTGCTCCCGTTCTTCAGGGGCTGACGTCAATCATACCCACGACGGTCGTCTCGCTCGACCGGTTGCTCTACACTCGAAGCTCCCCCCGCCGGATGAAGGATACCGATCCCCATGTTGGGATTCTTGCAGGGCTTTTCCTATGGTCTCTTCATGACCTGCCTACCCTGGCTGCTGGTGGGGTTGGCCAACCCGCGCCTGGCGCTGGCCTTCGAATCCCCCTCCCGCTGGCAGGTCTGGGTCCGCTACGGCCTGGTGGTTCCCTTCATCAGCATGTTGCTCTGGCTGACCTCCCTATGGGGCGGCTTCGGCCCGAGCCTTGTTGGCTGGCTGGCGGGCATCGTGGCCATTCCCGTGGCGCTGCCCGTCGAGCGAACCCTGCGTGGGTGGTTGGCTCGCCGTCGGGAGGGGCGTCGACAGGCGTTGGCAGCGGCCGAATCGCGGCGTCAGCGCGCCCAACAGGAACGCGAGGCCCATGAGGCTGGCCTTGCCGTGCTCGATCCGGCAAAGCCCCCACAGGGCGCCGACGACCTGGTGTTGGCGATGTGTCGGGCCAAGCAGGGCCTGCTGGATGTCAATCGTCCCGACCTGGCGATCCAAGCCGACCGCCTGTACAGCCGTTATCGCCATGTGCTGGACGTGCTGGGCAGCCGTTTCCACAGCGGCGAACTGGCCTTCGAGCGCTCACGCGGCCTGGTGGCCGAGGTCTGTCTCGGTGCGGTGGATACCCTGCACACCATGGAGTCACAGGCGCGAGGCGTGGTCAGTGTGGATGGCAACTTCGTGCGTCGTCGGCTGTCACGCGAAGGCAAGCGGTTGAGTGAGGAGGAGCGCGCCGCCCTGGTGCGGCGCCTGGATCTGCTAGTAGAAACCGAACAGCGGCTGGATGCGCACTCCGCCCGTATCGAATCGGCGCTGACCGTGCTCGACGACACCGCCGTCGCCATGGCGCAGATCGAGACGGCCCGCCCCCAAGCTTCGGTCACCGCCGAGAAGGCGCTGGAGGACCTGCGCCGCTTCGTCGAGGGTGCCGATCGTTACGCTCGCAAGGATTGATCCGTCGGCCGGTGATGCCGTGACGGCTTTCACGATGGTTTTCATGACGGGTTTTTTATCACCCAGGAGGTGCCCATGACCCAGCAATTCGATGGCGACCGTCGCCTCTCGCTACCGCCGGTGGAGGAAATTGCCGGCCAACTGGAGACTACCCGGGCTGATTTGGCCGGTCCCGACGAGCGGGACATCGATCCCGAGCTCGAAGCCATGGCCGACCGTTTCGTCGCGGAGGTACTCGCCGAAGGTGGCGAGAGTGACGAAGACGCGGTAATGCGTCAGCGGCGTGCCGTTGACGAGATGGGTCTGGAATTGCAACAGCAGGCCGCCCATCGCAGTGCCATGTTGCAGACGCCGCTGCGCAAGCTGGCTCACCAGGGCGACGAGGGTGGTCCGGTGGCCAAGGCGCTCGTCGATCTGCGAGGGCGCATGGACGGGCTCAATCCTTCTCGCCATCGTCTGGCGCCGAGTGTCCTGGATCGTTTCCTTTCGATGATTCCCGGTGTCGACAGCCGCCTGCAGCGCTACTTCCAGAAATTCGAGAATGCCCAGCAGGCGCTGGACGCCATCATTGGCGACCTGGAAGGTGGCCGCGATATGCTGCATCGCGACAACCTCACCCTGAGCGACGACCAGAAGGCCCTGGGCGATATCCTGCGCGAGCTGAACCGCCAGATCGCCCTGGGGCGTTTGATCGATAACCGCCTTAAGGACGATATCGCGGCTCGCGATGCCGACGATCCCCGACGTCGCTTCCTGGAGGAGGAACTGCTCTTCCCGCTGCGCCAGCGCATCGTCGATCTACAACAGCAACTGGCGGTGAGCCAGCAGGGCGTGCTGGCGCTGGAAGTCATCATCCGCAATAACCGGGAATTGATGCGCGGGGTGGACCGTGCCATCAACGTGACGGTCTCTGCGCTTACCGTGGCGGTCACCGTGGCCATGGCCATGGCCAACCAGCGCCTGGTGCTCGATCGTATCGAGGCCCTCAATACCACGACGTCCCAGATGATCGGCGGAACCGCCAAGGCCTTGCGTCAGCAAGGCGTGGACATCCAGAAGCGGGCGTCCGGCGCGATGCTCGACATGCAGGTGCTCGAGGAGGCCTTCGGCGAGGTAATGGGCGCGATCGACGATCTCTCGACCTATCGGCAGGAGGCCCTGCCCCGGCTGGACGAGCAGATCGACCGCCTGGCCGATCTGTCACGGCAGGGTAGTGCCTCCATCGAGCGGCTCCGGGAAGGCAGCGGGAACAATGCCTACCTGAAATAAGGCTTGGTTGAAATGAGACTTGCTTGAAGCGAGGCTCACTTGAAATGTGAAAAAGCGTCCCGGAAGGCCTTGCGCATCAGGTCCCAGGAGTCCTCCATGCCTTTGCGGACGGTATCCCAGGCCGTTTCGCTGGCATGCTGAAGCTCATCGAGCCTCTCCTGCGTCTCCGCCTGATGCTTCTTCAGCCGCTCGATGTCTTCCTGGTACTTGACCCTGGCCTCGTCACTGGCCTGGCGGGCCTTGGCGCTCAACTCGTCGATCTCGGCATTCCACTCGTCGAGCCTATCCTTCATTTCTTTGACGAATTCGTCGCGGCTGCTCATGGCGATGTCTCCAGTACGGTTCGGTCTGGTTCTCTGCTACTGGGCTACGCTGAACAAGTATAGTGATCTTGCACCATCGCATTTCCCGAAAGCGACCCAAGGAAACTCATGATGACGGACAGCAAGAATATCTTCGTGATAGGGCTCAACGACTTGAATCGGGCGCGACTCGAGACGCTGCGCGGTGCCGAGAACTGGCGCTTTCATGGACTTATCGCGCCGGAAGCCGTCTACGATACCGAGATCTTCGATATCGCCTCCATGCTCGAGGAGGCCACGGTCGAACTCGAGGCCTTCGACGGCGCCATCGATGCCATCGTCGGCTACATGGATTTTCCGGTCTCGACCATGCTGCCGATTCTCTGCGAACGCTTCGGTATCCGCAGCACCTCGCTGGAAAGTCTGCTCAAGTGCGAGCACAAGTACTGGAGTCGCCGAGTCCAGCGCGAGGTGATCCCCGACCATATCCCCAAGTTCACTGCCTTCGATCCCTTCGATGACGAGGCGATGATGCGTATCGGCGAGGCAGGGCTCTATTTCCCCTTCTTCGTCAAGCCAATCAAGTCGTCCGGCTCGCGGCTGGGCTTTCGCATCGACACCCCGGAAGATTTCTATCAGGCCATCGCGCAGCTGCGTGACTCCATCGGCACCATCGCCGATCCCTTCAACACGGTGCTCGAGCATGCCCGCCTGCCCCCGGAAATCGCCGCCGTGGACGGCCACTTCTGCATGGCCGAAGAAATCATCGGCGGCTGGCAGTGCACGCTGGAGGGCTATGTCTTCGAGGGCGAGGTGGTCAGCTACGGTATCGTCGACTCGCTGCGTTACCCGAAGGTGCTGAGCTTCTTCCACTACCGCTACCCTTCCGGGCTGCCCGACGATATCCAGGCCACCATGGTCGAGCTGACCGATACCGTCATGCGCCATATCGGTTACGACAATTCTGCCTTCAACGTCGAGTACTTCTGGGACGAGGTGCAGGGACGCATCTGGCTGCTGGAAATCAATACCCGCATCGCCCAGTCCCATTGCGATCTCTTCGCGAAGGTCGATGGCGTCAGTCACCAGCAGATCACCGTCGACCTGGGGTTGGGGCAGCGGCCCGAGATGCCCCATCGCGACGGCCAGTTTCCCATGGCGGCCAAGTTCTTCCATCGGGTGTTCTTCACGGATGCGGTGGTAACCCGAGTGCCCACCTGCGAGGAACTCGCCGCCGTGGAGGCCGATTTCCCCGGCTGCATGATTGAGGTGCAGGTGGTCGAGGGTCAGCGCCTCTCCACGCTGCCCGAACAGGACGCCTACAGTTTTGCGCTGGCGGATATCTATCTGGGCGCGTCATCGGCCGAGCAGCTACTGGCCGATTATGACCGGCTGGTGGCACGCCTGGCCTTCGAGTTCGACGACATCCAGGGCTGAGGTTTCCGTAAGCGACACGCAAGACCACACGTAAAAGGAAGACAGGCNAGCAGCTACTGGCCGATTATGACCGGCTGGTGGCACGCCTGGCCTTCGAGTTCGACGACATCCAGGGCTGAGGTTTCCGTAAGCGACACGCAAGACCACACGTAAAAGGAAGACAGGCCCATGCGTATCGTCAGCGATTTTCCCCGCCAAGTGCAGGAGGAGGAGACCTGGATTCCCCTGGCGGACGGCACCCACCTGGCGGCCAGGATCTGGCGCCCGGTGGATGCCGTCCGCCATCCTGTGCCGGCCATTCTCGAGTATCTCCCCTATCGCAAGCGCGACCTCACCGCCGAGCGCGACGTGCAGATGCACCCCTACTGGGCCGGCCACGGCTACGCCGGGGTGCGGGTCGATATCCGCGGCACCGGGGAGTCCGACGGGGTGCTCACCGACGAGTACCTGCCCAGCGAACTGGAGGATGGCCTGGAGATCCTCACTTGGCTCGAGGCCCAGCCCTGGTGCACCGGTGACGTCGGCATGATCGGCATCTCCTGGGGTGGCTTCAACGGCCTGCAGATCGCCGCCCTGCGTCCCCCGCAGCTCAAGGCGGTGATTGCGATATGCTTCACCGACGATCGCTACGCCGACGACATCCACCACATGGGCGGCTGCCTGCTGGGCGACAACCTCTCCTGGGCCTCGACCATGTTCGATGGCAACGCCTGCCCGCCGGATCCCGACCTGGTGGGGGAGCGCTGGCGCGAGATGTGGCTGGAGCGGCTGGACGGCAGTGGTCTGTGGCTCGCCCAGTGGCTGGAGCACCAGCGCCGCGACGACTACTGGAAGCACGGTTCGGTGTGCGAGGACTACTCGGCTATCCAGTGCCCGGTCTACGCCATCAGCGGCTGGGCCGACGGCTACTGCAATGCCGTCTTCCGCCTTCTGGAAGGGATCGACGTGCCGCGCAAGGGGTTGGTGGGGCCCTGGGCCCACAAGTACCCCCACCTGGGGGTGCCGGGCCCGGCGATCGGTTTCCTGCAGGAGTCGCTGCGCTGGTGGGACCAGTGGTTGAAGGGGGAGGAGACCGGCATCATGGAGGAACCGATGCTGCGCCTGTGGATGCAGGAGTCGGTGCCGCCCTCGGCGCGTTACAAGGAGCGCCCTGGACGCTGGGTCGCCGAGCCGGAGTGGCCATCGCCGAACATCCTGCCCAGCTCGTTCCGACTCACCGCCGGCCATGACCTCTTTCCCGAAGCCGACGGCAAGGACGACGATGCGACGCTGGACATTCGCTCGCCGCTCTCGGTGGGGCTCTATGCCGGCAAGTGGTGCTCCTACAACGCCCCGCCGGACCTGCCCCATGACCAGCGTGACGAGGATGGCGGTTCGCTGATCTTTCAGACACCTCGCCTGGACGCACCTTTGGAGATCTGCGGGTCGCCGATGGTCGAGCTCGAACTCGCCGCCGACCAGCCCGTGGCCATGGTCGCGCTGCGCCTCTCGGACATCGCCGAAGACGACAAGGCCACACGGGTTTCCTTCGGGCTGCTCAATCTCACCCACCGCAACAGCGACGAGTTTCCCGAACCCCTGGCGCCGGGGAAGCGCTACCGGGTGCGAATCCCGCTCAAGCACATCGCCCAGCAGTTCGCCCCCGGCCACGCCATTCGCCTGTCGCTCTCCACCAGCTACTGGCCGCTGGCCTGGCCGGCCCCGCAGCCTGCGCGCATCACCGTCTGGCCGGCGCAGAGCCGCCTGGTGCTGCCGGTGCGGGCGCCGCGACCCGCGGAGGAAGCCTCACTGCCGGCCTTCGCCGAGCCCGAGGGCGCGCCGCCGCTGGCCAAGACCCTGCTGCAGCCGACCCAGGAGACCTGGCAGGTGATCCGCGACATGGCCAATGATCGCACCACCCTGGAGGTGATCAACGACGAGGGACGCTACCGGATCGATGACATCGATCTGGAGATCGCCGCCCGGGTCACCGAGCGTTATCAGTACTCCTACGGTAACTACGACAGCGTCAGCGGCTGGACGGAATGGCAGCGCAGCTTCAAGCGTGGCGACTGGGAAGTGCATACCCTGACCCGCACCCGGCTGACCAGCGACTCGGACAATTTCCGGATTCGCGCCACCCTGGATGCCTGGGAGGGCGATACTCGTATTTATGCGCGAACCTGGGACGAGATTATTCCCCGTGATCTCGTCTAGGCGCTCGTCGGGTCGATGCGCGGACTGCTGATCCTTCTGCTGCTGGCCGGCGCCATGACGCTGGCCTGGTGGCGCTTCGAGTCCGCGATTCCGCACCACTGGCATCCCGCTGTGCCCCTCCATGTCGATGACCCCTTGACGCCGTTGACGCGGTGGAAGCTGCGACGCCTGGCCGACGATCGCGAGGGCTGCCTGTCGGTGCTGAAGGCGGTGCCGGAGGGTGGCCTTCGCTATACACCGCTGGACGATCACGAGCCGGTCGAAGGCTGCCCGCTGGAGAACGTAGTGCGTGTCCAGGGCAGTGGCGTCGACTTCAATGCCAGCTTCGCGGCCCGGTGTCCGCTGGCGCTGGCGTGGACGATCTACGAGCGGCAGCGGCTGCAGCCCGCCGCAGAAGCGGTGCTGGGCAGCCAAGTGGCGAGGGTGGAGCACCTGGGCAGCTTTGCCTGCCGCAATGTCTATGGGCGGAAGGAGGGTCGGCTCAGCGAGCATGCCACCGCCGAGGCGCTGGATGTGGCCGCCTTCCACCTGGCCGACGGCCGCGAGATTCGCCTGCTGGACCACTGGGACGAGGAGGGCGAACGGGGCGAGTTCCTCCGCCAGGCCCGTGACGGCGCCTGCGACCTCTTCGGCAACGTGCTGGGGCCCGACTACAATGCTGCCCATGCCGACCACTTTCATTTCGGCATGCGCGGCTTCCGGCTCTGCCGCTGAGGCGCGTCGCACCCCTCGGTGGCCCTGGATGGTGCGCCCGCGGCGCATGCTGATAGGCTTGCCGTCTTGACCCGCAAGGAAAGACCCATGCCCCCCCTGACCAGCGACACGACGCCGCGGATCCGTGCCTCGCGCAAGGAGATCTTCGGCTGGGCGATGTTCGACTTCGCCAACCAGGCCTACACCCTGCTGATCATCACCGTGGTGTTCGGCGAGCTGTTCACCACGGTGATCGTCGGCGACCGCGACGACGGCTACCGGCTGGCCAACTTCCTTTGGAGCCTGGCCCTGGCGGTCAGTTACCTGCTGGTGGTGGTGACCGGCCCCCTGTGCGGGGCGGTGATGGACTACCAGGCCGCCAAGAAGCGCTTCCTGTTCGTCAGCTACCTGGCCACCGTGGCCACCACCGCCATGCTCTACTTCGTGGCGCCGGGCTATGTGGTGCTGGGCCTGCTACTGATCGTGGTCTCCAACTATGCTTACTCCATGGGCGAGTCCTTCATCGCCGCCTTCCTGCCCGACCTGGGCCCGCCGGAGGACCTGGGCAAGATCTCCGGCTTTGGCTGGGCGCTGGGCTACGTGGGCGGGCTATTCGCCGCGGGCTTCACCCTGGTGGCGCTGGGCGAGGCCACCGCCGAGAACTTCGAGCGCATTCGCTGGGTGGGCCCCTTCGCGGCGGCCTTCTTCCTGGTCACCGCCATTCCCACCTTCCTGTGGGTCAAGGAGTACGGCACGCCCCAGCCACCGGGCAAGCCCTATCGGGAGATCGCCTGGGAACGGGTCTCCACCACCCTGCATGAGCTCCGGCGTTTCCGCGACCTGGGCATCTTCCTGGTATCGCTGCTGTTCTCCATGGCGGGGGTCTACATCATCATCGCCTTCGCCTTCATCTACGGCGCCCAGGTGATCGGCTGGGACGAGTCGATCCGAAACTTTATGTTCATCATCGTGCAGATCACCGCCGCCGCGGGGGCGCTGGGCTTCGGCTTCCTCCAGGATCGCATCGGCACTAAGGTGACCTACCTGTTCACCCTGGTCCTGTGGGTGGCGGCGATCATCGCCATCTGGGCCACGCCGGAGGTCACCGCCTTCCTCAACGAGCGCTTCGGGCTAGCCTGGGAGGCCCAGCACCTCTTCCTCTTCGTGGGCTGCCTGGCGGGGCTCTCGCTGGGCTCCAGCCAGTCGGCCAGCCGCGCCCTGGTGGGGCTCTTCTCGCCGCGGCGCAAGGCCGCCGAGTTCTTCGGCTTCTGGGGCCTGGCCAACAAGCTGGCCGGGGTGTTCGGGATCGTGGCTCTGGGTCTGCTGCAGACGGTGGTGGGCCTGCAGGCCTCGATCCTGCTCTGCGCGGCGCTGTTCATCGCCGCCATCCTGATCTGCCTGTTTGTCGACCAGGCTCGGGGCCAGCAGGCGGCGGTGGAGTGGGAGGCGCGTAATGGCCGCTGAGGGACGTCCGTGATGGGCGACCCGCTGATCCTCCTGCTCGTCACCGCTACCTTCCTGTTGGCCGGCGGGGTCAAGGGCATCATCGGCATGGGCATGCCGACGGTGTCGCTGGCGCTGCTGACCGCGACGCTGGGGCTGCAGTCGGCCATGGCGCTGCTGCTGGTTCCGACCATCGTCACCAACCTCTGGCAGGCGCTGGTGGGCGGTTATCTCAGGGACAGCCTGCGTCGGCTCTGGCCCTTCCTGCTCTGCTCCGTGGTAGCCGTCTGGCCCGGGGTGATGGTGCTGGCCCGGGTCGATGCCCGCTGGCTGTCGCTGCTGCTGGGAGGGCTGATCATCGGCTATGCGCTGCTCAATCTCGTGCAGATCAACGTCAGGCTGCCGGTCGCCGATGAACGCCGGGCCGGGGTGGCGAGCGGCCTGGGCAATGGCCTGCTGACCGGCATGACCGGCTCCTCGGTGTTCCCCGGCGTCGCCTACCTGCAATCTCTGGGCCTGCCGCGGAACCAGTTGATTCAGGCCATGGGGATTCTCTTCACCCTGGCCACCCTGAGCCTGGGACTGGCCATGGGCGGTGAAGGCCTGCTTTCCGCCGAGTTGCTGGGCCTCTCCGCCCTGGCCCTGGCCCCTGCACTTCTTGGCATGCGGCTGGGCCAGCAGTTGCGGCGACGGCTGTCGGAGGCGGCCTTCCGCCGTATCTTCTTCATCGGGCTGCTGGCCGCGGGGTGCTATCTCGTGCTGCGATCACTGGGAGGGTAGACGAATCTGGCTCCCAGTGACCGCGTCATGGAGAGTGCCTCCGTGGTCCCGTTACCTCGCCAGGAAGTCGCTCAGCGCCTCGCCGGCCTGGTCGAGGGAGAGAACGCCGTCCAGGTGGCCCCGGGTACCCGAAAGCGGAATCAGTTCCACCGGGGTACCGTCGGCGGCGACCAGCTCGGCGGTGCGTCGCACGCTCTGGGGGGCGAAGACCAGGTCGTCCTCGCTGTAGAGCATCAGCGTCGGCGCCTCGATGGCCGCCAGTCCCGCCTCCAGGCCCTCGCCGTAGCCCGTCATGAAGGTCTGGTTGGCCCGCACCAGGTAGAGCAGGTGGTTGGCATCGGCAATCTCGGCACGGGCCGCGGCGATGTCGTCCAGGGTCTGCTCGATGGCGTAGCGGGCGTGGAGGTCCCGGGCCGGGTCGGCGTCCTCCTCGGCCCAGCTGCGGTCGAAGGTCTCGTTGGCCCACTGCCAGTGGTTGGCGTTGAGGGTGACCAGCTTGAGCGCCTCGCGAAGGCCATCCAGCGGCGGCTCACCGTCGTAGTAGTCGCCGCCGTTCCAGTTGGCGTCCAGGCGGATCGGCGCGGACCAGGCGCCGAGCGTGGCCAGCAGCCAGGGGTCGGCCTCGCCGGCGCCGATCACCGGGATCACCCGCTCGACCCGCTCGGGATAGCTGCTGGCCCACTCAAAGGCCTGCAGCGCCCCCATGGAGGCCCCCATCACGGCGTGCAACCGCTTGATGCCCTGGCTCTCCAGCAGGGCCTTCTGGACGTCGACGAAGTCGCCGATGGTGACCACGGGGAAGTCCAGGCCCCAGGGCTCGCCGGTCTCGGGGCGAATCGACGCCGGGCCGGTGGTGGTGACGTTCGGGTCATGGGCGTTGAGGTTGACCAGGGTATCCGAGGCGATGATGTAATACTCGTCGGTATCCAACGGCTTGCCGGGTCCGATGATGCTGTCCCAGTAGCCGGCCGGCCCCTCCTCGGCGTAGCGGCCGGCTGCCTGACTGGTACCCGAGAAGAAGTGGGTGATCAGGATGGCGTTGTCCCGGGCCTCGTTGAGGGTGCCGTAGGCCTCCCAGCCCACCGCCAGCGGGGCGATGGTCTCGCCGCCGCGGGTGGTGTACTCAGCCATCTCGAAGACCTGCTTCTCCACCAGGCCGTCCCCGGCATGGGCGATGCTGGCCAGCAACAGCGCGGCGCCGAGGCAGGCGCCGGCAGCGAGGGAATGATGGGCGCTGGCGGGGGTCGAAAATTGAGTGCTGTCCTGCATGGGGCGTTATCCTTGTGGTTGACCGGGTAAGCGAGCGGACGGCGTTCAGTACAGACAGCGGGGTGTCGGGTGTCAATGCGGGTATGGGCGTGATCATCAATGGCCGGGGAGGCGTGCCATGAACGATGACAACAGAGCGGTCCGGCGCACCGGGCTCGGCATGATGTTGCTGTTCTGGATGCTGTTGATCGGCGCCGGGACCTGGTGGTTCCACGGTTACCTGGAGGACCAGCGCAACCCCAATGCCCATCTGGTCAACGCCGTGAGCGGCGAGAGTTCGGTAGTGCTGGAGCGCAACCGGGCCGGGCACTTCCTGGCCACCGGGCGCATCAACGGCGAGCCGGTGGAGTTCCTGCTCGATACCGGTGCCACCTACGTGGCCGTCTCCGCGGCGCTGGCCGAGCGGTTGGGGCTGGAGGCGA
The DNA here is from genome assembly GCF_051216275.1 of Halomonas salsilacus. Classification (NCBI taxonomy): domain Bacteria; kingdom Pseudomonadati; phylum Pseudomonadota; class Gammaproteobacteria; order Oceanospirillales; family Halomonadaceae; genus Halomonas; species Halomonas salsilacus. Next base: position 411,608 of record NZ_JBPKAQ010000002.1, on the reverse strand, counting down.
CCGGCAGCGCCTGGTTCAACACCGCCAACGGTCGGGTGCGCGGCGATCTCACTACCCTCGACGAGGTGCGCCTCGGTGGCTTCGCGGCGAATGAGGTGCGCGGCTCCATCAGCCCCGGCATGGAAGGCGAGGTGGCGCTGCTCGGCATGAGCTTCCTCAACCGCTTCGACATCGAGATCCGCGACGCCCGCATGATCCTTCATCCGGCACGCATTGACTGAGGTATTCATGACCGACCGACCTCGCGGCCGTCGCGCCGAAAAGCCTGAGCAAATCCCTGGTGTCGGTTGGCTCGATATCCTGTGGCGGGTTCGTCAGTCGCTGGCCAGCGATCGCGTCACCCTGCTGGCAGCCGGCATCGCCTTCTATTCCCTGCTCTCGTTGTTTCCCGCCATCGCTGCGATCATCTCGCTGTGGGCGCTGGCGTTCGACCCCCACGAGATGACTCGCCAGATCGGCGAGATATCCCGCCATTTGCCACCCGATGTTGCGAGCCTGATCGATGAGCAGGCCCGCAAGATTGGCGAGAGCACCGGTACCGGCCTCAGCTTGACGGCGCTTGTCAGTCTGATCGTGGCGATGTTCGTCGCCTCCAAAGGGGTGCAGGGAGTCATCACCGGCCTGAACGCCGTCTATGGCGAGAAGGGGTCACGCGGATTTCTCAAGCGGGCCCTGGTGGTCGCCGCCATGACCGTCGGCCTGATCATGTTGACCCTGATCACGATCGCCATCGTTGCGTTTTTCCCGCTGGCCGTCGCCACGCTCGGCCTGGACGATTCTTTAACCTACCAGATCGGGCTGTTGCGCTGGCCGGTGCTGTTGCTGGTGATGATGTTCACCATCGCCTTGCTCTATCGCTTCGGTCCCAATCGAACGTCCGCGCGCTGGGAGTGGGTCAGTGTCGGCACCGTCATTGCGATCCTGCTGTGGCTGCTGGGGTCCGGCGGGCTGTCGCTCTATGTTCGCCATGTGGCAAACCTCGGCGAGCTCTACGGCTCGCTGGGCGCGGTAGTGGTGTTGATGATGTGGTTCTGGCTATCGGCCTTCGTTGTCTTGCTGGGGGCCGAGATCAACAGTGAAATGGAACGTCAGACCCACCGCGATACCACCACCGGTGAGCCCAAGCCCCTCGGCGAGCGCGGCGCCTTCGCGGCCGATACCCTGGGGAACCAGCGGCCCTGGCGCCCTGATGGGGATGCCGCTGACCCAAACGATCCGGGAGAAACACGATGAGCCTGAACGACACCCTCGGTATGGCACTACCCATTCTCCAGGCTCCCATGGCCGGGGCCCAGGGCAGCGAGCTGGCCGTCGCCGTGGCCCGAGCCGGCGGCCTCGGCGCGCTGCCCTGCGCCATGCTGTCGCCTTTGGCCATGGCCAAGGAGCTCACCGTCATCCGCAGTGCCACTTCCGCTCCGATCAACATCAACTTCTTCTGCCATGCCCCGCCCGAACCGGACCCCGCCGCCATGGCGCGCTGGCATGAGGCCCTTGCCCCTTGGTATGCCGAGTTCGGTCTGGACATCGACGCCGTGCCCGAGGGTCCCGGTCGGCGCCCTTTCGATGCAGCGGCCTGCGATGCAATCGAGCCCTTCCGCCCGGAGGTGGTGAGCTTCCACTTCGGCCTGCCGGAGGCCGCGCTGCTCGAGCGGGTCAAGGGCTGGGGCGCCGTGGTGCTCTCCTCAGCCACTACGGTGGCCGAGGCCGAGTGGCTCGCGGACAATGGTGCCGATGCCATCATCGTCCAGGGCCTGGAGGCGGGCGGCCACCGCGGCATGTTCCTCACCGACGAACTCACCACCCAGGTGGGCTCCTTCGCCCTGCTGCCCCAGGTGCGCGCGGCGGTGGGCGTGCCGCTGATCGCCGCCGGGGGCATCGCCGATGCCCGGGGCGTGGCGGCGGCACGGGCCTTGGGCGCCGACGCGGTGCAGGTGGGCACGGCCTTTCTGTGCTGCCCCGAGTCGAGCATCTCGGCCATTCACCGCCGGGCGCTGATGAGCGAGGCCGCCCGCCACACGGCGCTCACCCACCTCTACAGCGGCCGCCCGGCCCGCGGCATCGTTACCCGGCTGATGCGCGAACTGGGGCCCATGAGCGACACCGCCCCCGCCTTCCCTCTGGCCACTGCCGCCATCGCCCCGCTGCGTGCCGCCGCCGAGGCCCTCGGGCTCGGCGACTTCTCGCCGCTGTGGGCCGGCCAGAACGCCAGCCGCTGTCGCGAGGTGCCCGCCGCCCAGGTGATCGCCGAACTGGCCAAAGGGCTGTAAGCCATGCCGGTTGCCGCCTCCCTCGACGATCCCTTCTACTACCTGACGAACTTCACCTTCGTGCTGGGCTGGGTAGTCGAGCGCCACGGCGACCTGCTGGGCGAGGAGGAACGACGTTTTCTAGCCGCCTTCGACGAGCTGCCCCGGGCCCCCCGGGCGCTGCTGGTGCGCATGGTGATGCGCCGTGGCGAGCACTTTCGTACCTCGCGCCTCGACTACCCGGAGATCGGCGAGAGCGAGCTGGCGCTCGCGCCGCTGGAGACCGCCGGCCTGGTCGATGGCGCCCCCACGATGACGCTGGACGAACTCTTTGCGCAGTTGCGCCTGCCCGAGTTGCGACTTGCGCTGGCCGAGGAGGTTCGTGCCGCCGGGATGCCGGCCTCGCTGGGCAAGGCTGCACTGTTTGAAGCCCTGGTACCGAGGCGCCTCGAGGCACGTTCCCAGGCCGAGTGGTGGCCGGCGGCGCCAGACCGGGTGGTGCGGCTGACCGTGATGGCCACCTGCGACCGGCTGCGTCTGATGTTCTTCGGCAACCTGCGCCAGGACTGGGCCGAGTTCGTGCTCGCGGAGCTCGGGGTGCAGCGCTTCGAACGGGTGTCCTTCAGCGTCGAGTCGCGGGCCTTCCAGCGTCGCGAAGAGGTGGACGCCTACCTGGCCCTGCACCGGCTGCGCGAGCGGCTTGATGCCGACGAGCCGGTGGCAGCGCTGGCCGGCGCGTTGCCCCCGGTGCCGGCGGACAACGCCTGGCTCGCAGCGCGCCGACAGCGGCTCGGCGTGGCCCTGGGCCGCCAGGCCGAGCGGGCAGGGCAGGCCGAGCTCGCCCTGACCCTCTATGGCGAGGCGGGCTGGCCGGTGGATGCCGGCAGCCCGGAGGCGAGAATCCGTCACCTTCGCCTGCTGGAGCGCCAGGGGCGGCATGCCGATGCCCATGAATTGACCGAGGCCCTGGCCACGGCGTCGCCGGGAGAAGCGGAGGCCCAGGCGCTGGCGCGGCTGCGCCCCCGGCTGCGGCGTCGACTGGGCCAGGCGGCGTTGCCGCGGGACGTGGCGCCCACCCCCGAGCGGATCGAGCTCTGCCTGCCGGGACCCCAGCCTGTGGAGTGGGCGGTGTGCGAGCACCTGCATCGCGACGAGGCCCCGGTGGCCTACGTGGAGAATACCCTGCTCACCGGGCTGTTCGGCCTGCTCTGCTGGGAGGCGCTCTTCGCGCCGCTGCCCGGCGCCTTCTTCCACCCCTTCCACAGCGGCCCGGTGGACCTGTACCGGGAGGACTTCGTGGCCCGCCGCCGCGAGCTCTTCGATGGCTGCCTGGCGCTTCTGGACGACGGCCGCCACCGTCAGGCGATCCTGGCCACCTGGCGGGAGAAGCAGGGGCTCGCCAATCCCTTCGTGCACTGGGGGGCGCTCGACGAGGCGCTGCTCGAGCTGGCGCTGGAATGCCTGTCACCCACCCATCTGCGCGCCTGCTGCGAGCGGCTGCTGGGCGACCCGAAGGCCAACCGGGCCGGCCTGCCGGACCTGATCCAGTTTAGGCCCGAGGCGCCACGGGGGGAGCCGCGCTATCGGCTCATCGAGGTGAAGGGGCCGGGCGACCGCCTGCAGGACAACCAGCGCCGCTGGCTCGCCTTCTTCCATGAGCAGGGCATCCCCGCCGCGGTCTGCCAGGTGCGCTGGGCGGCGCAGGAGGCATGAGCGAAGCGCCGTGCCATCGTGTGGCAGTGCGCACCCTGTGCGACTTCACCGCTCGGGAGGGGGATCTCGATCACCGGTTCACCCCCGCCCCCAGCGCCGAGGAGGGCATCGCCGGACACGCCGAGGTGGCACGTCGACGGAGGGAAGGCTATGAGCACGAGGTGGCGCTGAGTGGCGAGATCGAGGGGCTGAGTGTCAGCGGCCGCGCCGACGGCTATGACCCCGAGGCCCACTGCCTGGAGGAGGTCAAGACCCATCGCGGCGATCTCGTGCGCATGGCCGACAACCAGCGAGCCCTGCACTGGGCCCAGGCCAAGGCCTACGGCGCGCTGCTGTGCGCCGAGCGAAACCTGCCCGACATTACCCTGGCGCTGGTCTATCTGGAGGTGGGCAGCGGGCGCGAGACACGCCTGGAGCAGCGCGTCGAGGCCGCCGAGCTCGAGGTCTTCCTGGCATCGCTGTGCCGGCGCTATCGGGCCTGGGCCGAGCAGGAAGCGTGCCACCGCGAGCGGCGGGATGTCGCCCTGCGGGGACTCGCCTTTCCCCATGCGGACTTCCGCCCCGGCCAGCGGGCGCTGGCCGAGGGCGCCTACAAGGCGGCTGCCACCGGCCGTTGCCTGCTGACCCAGGCGTCCACCGGCATCGGCAAGACCCTGGGCACCCTCTTTCCGCTGCTCACGGCCATGCCCCGCCACGGCCTCGACCGCCTCGCCTACCTGACCATGAAGACCCCGGGTCGTGCGCTTGCCCTGGAGGCGCTGCGTCAGCTGGGCGCGGGATCGAGCGCCGAACCAGCCGCGGGCTCGGGCGCCGAACCAGGCGCGGGGTCGGGCGATGAAGGGGGAGCGCTGCCCGACGAGAAGGCTCCGGGGGAAGTGCCGGAGAGGCTGCCGCTACGGGTACTGGAGTTGACCGCCCGTGAGAAGGCCTGCGAGTACCCCGGCCGGGCCTGCCATGGCGAGGCCTGTCCGCTGGCGGCGGGCTTCTACGACCGTCTGCCGGCGGCGCGCCAGGCGGCCGTCGACCTTGGCTGGCTCGACCGCGAATCGCTGCGTCGGGTGGCGGTCGAACACGGCGTCTGCCCCTACTACCTGGGTCAGGAGCTGGCGCGCTGGTGCGATCTGGTGGTCGGGGACGTCAACCACTGGTTCGACGCCAATGCGCTGCTTCACGGCCTGGCCAAGGCCAACCGCTGGCGGGTCGGCCTGCTGGTGGACGAGGCCCACAACCTGGTGGAGCGAGCCCGTGGCATGTACAGCGCCGAGCTCGACCAGCGTCGGCTGGCCCGCCTGCGCCGCTCGGCGGCGCCGGCGCTGGCTAGGCCGCTGGGGCGCCTGGCACGGCAGTGGCAGGCGCTGGTCAGGGAGGCGGGTCTCGCCGAGGCGGACGCGAGAAAGACAGGTGAGGCGGGACGCCTGGCCTACCGCGTGCTCGACGGCTTGCCGGACGCCATGGTCGGCGCCCTGCAGGGGGCGGCCAGCGCCATCACCGATCATCTGGGCGAGTATCCCGAACAGGCCAGCCCCGAGTTGCAGGAGCTGCTCTTCGAGGCGCTGGCCTTCACCCGCCTGGCGGAGACCTTCGGTGACCACTCGCTGTGTGACCTGGCCCGCCACGGGCGCGGCCGTGCGGTGCTGGGGCTGCGCAATCTGGTGCCGGCGGACTTCCTCGCCCCGCGCTTTCGGGCGGCCCATGCCGCGGTGCTCTTCTCGGCGACCCTGGCCCCGCCCGGCTACCATCGGGACCTGCTGGGACTGCCGGCCAAGACCGTCTGGCAGTCGGTGGCCTCGCCGTTTGCCGCCGAGCAGCTCGAGGTGCGCCTACGCACCGACATCTCCACTCGGTTGCGCGACCGTGAGGCCTCGGTGGCACCCATCGTCGCCCAACTGGCCGACCAATATCGCCGCCGCCCCGGCCACTACCTGGCCTTCTTCAGCAGCTTCGCCTACCTGGAGCGGGCGCGGTCGGCCTTCGCCGAGGCGCACCCGTCGATCCCTGTCTGGGCCCAGGTGCGCGGCATGGGTGAGCCCGACCGCGACGCCTTCCTGGCCCGCTTCACCTCGGGCGGGGCGGGCATCGGCTTCGCGGTGCTGGGCGGCGCCTTCGCCGAGGGCATCGACCTGCCGGGGGAGCGGCTGATCGGCGCCTTCATCGCCACCCTGGGGCTGCCGCCCTTCGACGACTTCAACGAAGCCCTCAAGGCGCGGCTGCAGGCGCGCTTCGGTTGCGGCGACGACTACGCCTACCGGATCCCCGGGCTGATCAAGGTGGTGCAGGCCGCCGGCCGGGTGATCCGCGGCCCCGAGGATCGCGGTACCCTGGTGCTGATGGATGACCGCTTCGCTCATCGCGAGGTGTGGTCACGGCTGCCGGACTGGTGGCGGTTGCCGGGAACGCCAGCCGACCCAGGGAGTCCGACCGACACGACAGGGCCCTGATCGGGCCCATACGGGAGATTGTCATGCGACTCAATGCCGACTTCGACCAGCGGGTGGTGGTCACCCCCGGGGACTACCGCTGGGTCGATTCGCCCATGCGGGGGGTCGAGCGGATGATGCTCGACCGCATCGGCGATGAGGTGGCGCGCGCCACCTCGCTGGTGCGCTATGCGCCCAACACTACCTTCCCGTCCCACGAGCACGGTGGCGGCGAGGAGATCCTGGTGCTGGAAGGGGAGTTCGCCGACGAGCACGGCACCTACCCGGCGGGCAGCTACCTGCGCAACCCCATCGGCACCCACCATGCGCCCCGGGTGGGCGAGCAGGGGGCGACGCTTCTGGTCAAGCTGCACCAGTTCTCTCCCGGAGACACCGAGCAGAGGGTCATAGATACCCGGGCGGCCGAGTGGCATCCCGGGCTGGTGGAGGGGCTCGAGGTGCTCCCGCTTCACGATTTCGAAGGCAAGCATGTGGCCCTGGTGCGCTGGGCACCCAACACCCACTTCCAGCCCCACGCCCACTGGGGCGGCGAGGAGATTCTGGTGCTGGAGGGGACCTTCCACGACGAGCACGGGGCCTATCCGGCCGGCAGCTGGCTGCGCAGCCCCCACCAGAGCCACCATGCGCCCTTCACCGAAGAGGAGGGTGCGTTGATCTACGTGAAGGTGGGCCACCTGCTGGTCGACTGAGCGATTTCGGTTACAGCGGCTGACAAATCGCTACAGACCGCGATTGTGTGCTTCGCCGCCGCTGTGCTAACTCTATAAACGACATTTCGAGAAACGGCACTGCGCCGACAGGGAATGGACAAGGAGACGTCGAATGGGAATCGAAGTAGGTGGCCTGCTGGGCCTGATCTGGTTGATCATCGTGATCTGGGCCGTCGTCAAAGTGGCCAAGAGCTCGGCCGGTGGCGTAGCCAAGTTGATATGGATACTCGTGCTGCTGTTCTTCCCGCTGGTGGGGCTGATCATCTGGTTACTGATGGGACCCAAGGGATAGCCAGGGTGCTGGCTTGAGACGAACAGGGCCGCCTTCGGGCGGCCCTTTTATGTCGATGCGGTACGTCGATGCGGTCCGTCCCGGCGACACGACACGGCCGGGCACATCATGGGGAGGGGGTCAGTCCCAGCTCAGGGCGCCGCCCACCTGGTACTCGGTGACGCGGGTCTCGAAGAAGTTCTTCTCCTTGCGCAGGTCGATGATCTCGCTCATCCACGGGAAGGGGTTCTGGGCGCCGGGATACTGCTCCTTGAGGCCGATCTGGGCCAGGCGACGGTTGCCGATGAAATGGAGATACTCCTCCATGATCGCCGCGTTCATGCCCAGCACGCCGCGGGGCATGGTGTCCCGGGCGTAGGCGATCTCGAGCTCGGTGCCCTCGAGGATCATCTGGGTCACCTCGTCCTGGAACTCGGGGGTCCAGAGGTGGGGGTTCTCGATCTTGATCTGGTTGATCATGTCCACGCCGAAGTTCAGGTGCATGGACTCGTCGCGCAGGATGTACTGGAACTGCTCGGCCACGCCGGTCATCTTGTTGCGCCGCCCCATGGAGAGGATCTGGCTGAAGCCGCAGTAGAAGAAGATGCCCTCGGTGACGCAGTAGAAGGCCACCAGGTTACGCAACAGCTCCTGGTCGGTCTCCGGGGTGCCGGTCTGGAAATCGGCGCGCGCCAGCGACTGGGTGTGCTTGAGGCTCCAGGCGGACTTGGCGGCCACCGAAGGCACCTCGCGGTACATGTTGAAGACAGCACCCTCGTCCATGCCCAGCGACTCCACGCAATACTGGTAAGCGTGGGTATGGATCGCCTCCTCGAACGCCTGGCGCAGCAGGTACTGGCGGCACTCCGGGTTGGTGATCAGCCGGTAGAGAGCCAGCACCAGGTTGTTGGCCACCAGGGAATCGGCGGTGGAGAAGTAGCCAAGGCTGCGCTCGACGATGCGCCGCTCGTCCGCGGTCAGACCGTCCTGGCGCTTCCACAGGGCGATGTCGGCGTTCATGTTCACTTCCTGGGGCATCCAGTGGTTGGCGCTGCCGTCCAGGTACTTCTGCCAGGCCCACTCGTACTTGAAGGGCACGAGCTGGTTCAAGTCGGCGCGGGCGTTGATCATCTGCTTGTCGTCAACCTGGATTCGCGCTGCGCCCATCTCCAGCTCCTCGAGGCCGGCGGCCACGTCAAGCGCCTCCAGCGACTTGCGGGCGCGCTCCAGGCGGTCGCCCTCGGCGACCTGGTAGCCGCCGCGGCTCTCGGCTTCTGCCTCGGTGGTCGGCGCTGGTTCGGCCCTGGGTGGCTGGGCAGTGGCCGGCGCTTCGGCGACGCCGCTTTCGTCTTCGTGGAATTCGTTCCAGTTCAGCATCTGTCTTTCTCCCGGTGATGGTCCGGATGTCCTGTGGGGAGCCCAGCTTCGCTGCGCTCCGGCGGTGTTCTCATGGCGTAGGGGCGTTACTGGCAGGCCTCACAGCCCAACTCGTCGATATCCGAGGCACTCGGTGCCCGCGAGCCCGAGCCGGCCCTGCCGGTCAGGAAGTCCTCCACGCCCCGCGGCTCGGCTGCCGCCGGGGCCGGACTGGCGGTCGGCGCCTGCTCCGGTGCGGCATTGCTCACCGCGTTGAGGCTGCCACGCGCCACGGTAGACTTCTCCACCGCGGTGGCGCCCAGGGCGCGCAGGTAGTAGGTGGTCTTGAGACCGCGCAGCCACGCCATGCGGTAGGTCACGTCGAGCTTCTTGCCGGAGACCCCCTGGATATAGAGGTTCAGCGACTGGGCCTGGTCGATCCACTTCTGGCGCCGCGCGGCGGCCTCCACCAGCCACTTCGGCTCCACCTCGAAGGCGGTGGCGTACTTGGCCTTGAGGTCGGCAGGGACGCGCTCGATGGGTTGCACCGAGCCGTCGTAGTACTTGAGGTCGTTGATCATCACCTCGTCCCACAGGCCGTGGGCCTTGAGGTCGTGCACCAGGCAGGCGTTGACTACGGTGAACTCGCCGGAGAGGTTCGATTTCACGTAGAGGTTCTGGTAGGTCGGCTCGATGGACTGGGTCACGCCGCAGATGTTGGAGATGGTCGCGGTGGGGGCAATGGCCATCACGTTGGAGTTGCGCATGCCCTGACCGGTGACCTTGCCGCGCAGGCGATCCCACGCCTGGGTGGCGGAGGTGTCCACCTTCAGGTACTGCTCGCCGCGCTCCTGCTTCAGCCTCTCGAGGGAGTCGATGGGCAGCACGCCCTGGCTCCACAGGGAACCCTCGAAGCTCTCGTAGCGGCCGCGCTCGGCGGCCAGGTCGGAGGAGGCCTCGATGGCGTGGTAGCTGACCAGCTCCATGGAGCGGTCGGCGAATTCCACGGCCTCCTCACTGGCATAGGCGATGTCCAGGGCATAGAGGGCGTCCTGGAAGCCCATGATGCCTAGCCCCACCGGGCGGTGCCTGAGGTTGGAGTTCCTGGCCTGGGGCACCGCGTAATAGTTGATGTCGATGACGTTGTCGAGCATGCGTACCGCGGTGCGCACGGTGCGCCTCAGCTTTTCGCCATCGAAGACGCCATCCACCACGTGCTGGGCCAGGTTGATCGAGCCGAGATTGCACACCGCGATCTCGTCGGCCGAGGTGTTCAGGGTGATCTCGGTGCACAGGTTGGAGGAGTGCACCACACCGGCGTGCTGCTGAGGACTTCTCAGGTTGCAGGGGTCCTTGAAGGTGATCCAGGGGTGGCCGGTCTCGAACAGCATCGACAGCATCCGGCGCCACAGGTCCTTGGCGCGCACCCGCTTGAACAGCGAAAGCTCGCCCGAGCGGGTCATCGCCTCGTACGCCTCATAGCGCTGCTCGAAGGCGGCGCCATAGAGGTCGTGAAGATCCGGGCAGCTGGAGGGCGAGAAGAGCGTCCATTCGCCATCCTCGAAGACCCGCTTCATGAACAGGTCCGGCACCCAGTTGGCGGTGTTCATGTCATGGGCGCGGCGGCGGTCGTCGCCGGTGTTCTTGCGCAGTTCGAGGAACTCCTCGATGTCCAGGTGCCAGCTCTCCAGATAGGCGCACACGGCCCCCTTGCGCTTGCCGCCCTGATTCACGGCCACGGCGGTATCGTTGACCACCTTGAGGAAGGGCACCACGCCCTGGCTCCTGCCGTTGGTGCCCTTGATCCAGGCGCCGAGCGCCCGCACCGGGGTCCAGTCGTTGCCGAGCCCACCGGCCCACTTGGAGAGCAGGGCGTTGTCGCGGATGGCGCTGTAGATGCCATCCAGGTCGTCGGGCACGGTGGTCAAATAGCACGAGGAGAGCTGGCTGCGCAGGGTGCCCGCGTTGAACAGGGTCGGGGTGGAGGCCATATAGTCGAAGCGGGAGAGCAGCTCGTAGAACTCGATGGCTCGCGCCTCACGATCGGACTCGTTGAGCGCCAGGCCCATGGCCACGCGCATGAACATCACCTGGGGCAGTTCAAAGCGAACCTCGTCGCGGTGCAGGAAGTAGCGGTCGTAGAGGGTCTGAAGTCCCAGGTAGGTAAAGGCGTTGTCGCGGGTATGATCCAGGGCCTCGCCCAGGCGCGCGAGGTCGAACTCGGCCAGGCGGGGGTCGAGCTGCTCATACTCGATCCCGCGAGCCACGTAGGCCTCGAAGGCCGGTCGGTAGAACTCGGCCATCTCTCGGTAGGTGGCCTCCTCGGCAATGCCTAGGAAGGCGAGCGCCTCGCGGCGCAGGTTGTCCTGCAGCAGGCGCGCGGTGACATAGGTGTAGTCGGGTTCCTTCTCCACCAGGGTGCGGGCGGTCATCATCAGCGCCTGGGAGACGCCGTCGACGCTGACCCCGTCGTAGAGGTTCCTGAGCGACTCCTCGACGATGCGGCCGGGCTCGACGTTGTCGAGGCCTTCGCAGGCGTCATGCACCAGGGTCTCGATGCGGCCAAGGTCCAGCGGGCGCCTGGTGCCATCGGCCAGGGTGACATTGAGGGTGGGGTGGGGCCTGGTGATATCGCCGGTCGCGTCGCGGGCGCGGGCGTGGGCCTCCCGGTAGAGCACGTAGGCGCGGGCGACCTTCTGTTCGCCGGCGCGCATCAGGGCCAGTTCCACCTGGTCCTGGATGTCCTCGATGTGCAGGGTGCCGCCGTCGGGCAGGCGGCGCAGGAAGGCCTGCTCGATGGCCGCGGTGGCGTGTTGCACGACGTCGCGTACCCGGGAGGAGGCGTCGGCGTTGTCGCCCTCCACGGCGATGAACGCCTTGCGCATCGCCACGGCGATCTTGTCGGCATCGAAGGGCACCACGTCACCGGTGCGCTTGATGACACGCAGGCGCCGCGGGGCGGTGAAGGTGACGGACGGCATATCCAGAGGGGTAGGGGATGGCATGGTGACGTTGTCCCTGTCTGATGGTCGAGAAGCAGCGCTGACTGGCGGTGAAGAGCGCCTGTGAAAGGAAGGGGCTCAAAGGTCGCTTTCACATGATGTGGTATCTATTATCACCTGGAGACACAAGATAATGTGTGTTGCGGAAGGCTTCAAGTGGATAACTCTGTGGATGGGCTGTGATCTTCCTGGGGAACCACTCTCCCTCGCGGCGCTACATCGCCGTCGCCGCATGACGACAGGCAGGCGCGCCGGTGGATTTCGGGTATCCTTTAGCCAATGGCGGTATGGCCTCAGGCCCCGCCTTCCCGATCACCTGCCCGTCAGGATGGAACTTGAGGATGGACGAGAGCTTGTACCCCGGGGAACAGGATCATGTGCTGATCATCGAGGATGATGAACGCCTGGCCGACCTGACCCGCGATTACCTCCAGGCCAACGGCTTCCGCGTCACTCTGGAGGCCGACGGCGCCCGGGGCGTGGAACGGATCCTGGCGCTGCAGCCGGACCTGGTGATACTCGACCTGATGCTGCCCGGCGAGGACGGCCTGTCGATCTGTCGGCGCGCGCGCGGCGATTATCCGGGGCCGATCCTGATGCTCACCGCACGCACCGACGATATGGATCAGGTGCTGGGCCTGGAGATGGGCGCCGACGACTACGTGCCCAAGCCGGTGCAGCCCCGGGTACTCCTGGCGCGCATGCGGGCGCTGCTGCGTCGCGCCGAGAGCGCGGAGGCCGCGGCGACCACGGAGGAACCGCGGCTCACCTTCGGGAATCTGGAGATCGACAGTGCCACCCGCGAGGCGTGGCTGGACGGCGAGCGCATCGATCTCACCAGCGCCGAGTTCGACCTGCTGTGGCTGTTGGCCAGCAATGCCGGCCGGGTGCTGACCCGCGAGGAGATCTTCTCCCAACTGCGCGGCATCAAGTACGACGGTCAGGACCGATCCATCGATGTGCGGGTGTCGCGCATCCGGCCCAAGGTCGGTGACGATCCCAACCAGCCGCACCGCATCAAGACGGTGCGCAGCAAGGGCTACCTCTTCGTCAAGGAGAGCTGAGCCATGCGGCGGGTCCTGGGCGACAGCACCTTCCTGCGCGTCTATGTGCTGCTGGCGCTTGCCCTGCTGCTGACCTTCGGCCTCGCCCTGGTGGGCGTGGCCATGGTCGACCAGGTGCGCCGCGAGCACCATCGAGAGCTCCTCGCCGAGGTGCCCATGCGGCTGCTCGCCCAGCGCCTGGAGGCCCTGCCGGTCGATTCCCATGCCGACTGGCTCGAGGCCCAGGCCCGCCGTCTCGACCTGACCCCCTCCGTGCTGCCCGCCCACTCCACCTCCCTGGGCTACTTCACCCGCCTGCGGCTGGAGCGCGGCAAGGTGCTGGTGCAGGAGCGCGAGGGGAGCGGCTGGCGCCTGCAGAAGCTGCTGCCCGGCGGTGAGAACCTGCTGCAGGTGGATCTCGCCAGCCTCAGCGAGCCTCAGCTGCGCGGGCTCACCGAGCTGCTCGCTGAGTGGCTCACCGAGAGCCCGCCCGGCGAACGTCGCGCACGGCTGTCGCGGGTGGTCGGGGGCAGCATCCCGGTCGAGCTCGGCGATGCCCCGCCAGCGGGGCTGGACCCCTATCAGCTCAGCCGCCTGGGCGATGGCGAGGTGGTGATCCGGCTCTTTCCCGGGCGCTGGGCCATGGCCATGTACCTGGCGCTGCCCGGCGGCGGCGAGGCCAGTTGGATGACCATCGGACCGGTGGAGGCCTTCGAGCCGGTCCCGGGCTCGCTGCAGCTGCTGGTGGTGCTCATTCTGCTTGCGGTGCTCGGGGCGACCATCTACCTGATCGTGCGCGGCGTCGAGGCGCGAATGGCAAGACTGGAGCTGGCGGCCACGCGTATCGCCGCCGGCCGGCTCGATACCCGGGTCAAGGTGGAGAGCGGCGACTTCCTGGGCCGGCTGGGCATGGCCTTCAACGGCATGGCCGCCCAGGTGCAGGCGCTGCTGAGGGCCCAGCAGGACATGATCCGGGCGGTCTCCCACGAGTTGCGTACGCCGGTGGCACGCATCCGCTTCGCCGTGCAGATGGTCGACGACATGACCGACGACCCGGCGATCCGTCGCCAGCTGCAGGGCATCGACGGTGATATCGAGGAGCTGGACGGCCTGGTCGACGAGATCCTCACCTATGCCCGTCTGGGCAGCGATGCAGTCAACGGTCGCGAGATGCAGGCCAGCCTGGTGGAGTGTCGGGCCATGGTGGAGCGGGTAATCGCCGCGCTGGCGCCGCTGCACGGGCACCTGACCATCGCACTCGCCGAGGGCCCTGAGGTAGAGGCGCTGGCCGAAGCGCGCTACCTGCAGCGGGCGGTGCAGAACCTGGTGGCCAACGCCTGCCGCCACGCCCGCAGTCGGGTGGTGATCCGCGTGGAGGCCGAGCCCCGACTGCTGCGAATCGACGTGGAAGACGATGGCCCCGGGGTGCCGGCCGGCGAGCGGCAGGTGATCTTCAAGCCCTTCGCACGGCTGGACGACAGCCGCACCCGTAGCTCGGGTGGCTATGGGCTGGGGCTCTCCATCGTGCAGAAGGTGATGCTCTGGCACGGGGGTAGCGTGGCGGTGGACGAGAGCCCCGAGCTCGGTGGTGCTCGCTTTACCCTGCTGCTGCCCCAGCGCCCCGGCCAGGGCCAGGCCCGGGGACCTACGCCGGCTTGATCCCCTCCAGCACCGCGAAGGAGGTCTCCCGGGCGGTGCGCAGAAAGTCCTCCATCCACGGGGCCTCGCGGGTCTCCTCGCGGATCGCCGCGAACAGCGTGCTCCATACCCCCTTCTCACCCAGTGCGACCGCCTTCACGTAGTCACGCTCCAGGTATTCGGTCAGGGCCCAGTTGGGCAGCGCGCTGACCCCGCGTCCGCTGGCCACCAGCTGCATCATCATGATGGTCAGCTCGGCGGTGCGGATCTCCCTGGGGCGAACGCCGGCCGGGTCCAGGAACTGGGTGAAGACATCCAGCCGCGAGTGCTCCACCGGGTAGGTGATCAGGGTCTCCTCGGCCAGCGCCTCCGGGGTCACGAACGCCTTGCCGGCCAGGCGATGCTGGCGGGCCACCGCCAGCAGCCCCTCAAAGCGGAACAGTGGCTCGTAGTGGATGCCGGCCAGTGGCTGGGGGTCGGCGGTGATCACCAGGTCGAGCTGCTCCCGGGCCAGGGCCGGGAGCGGGTCGAAGTGGTGGCCACCGGGGATGTCGATCTCCACCTCCGGCCAGTGGTCGCGGAAATGGTCGACGCTGGGCATCAGCCATTGGAAGCAGCTGTGGCACTCGATGGCCATGTGCAACCGGCCCTGTTCGTTGCCGGCCAGCCGCGCCAGGTCGCGCTCGGCCATGCGCACCAGCGGCAGCACCTGCTCGGCCAGGATCAGCAGCCGCTGGCCGGCGCGGGTGAACTCCACCGGTCGGGTCTTGCGCACGAACAGCGGGTTGTCGAGGCGCTCCTCCAGGTCCTTGATCTGGTGGGAGAGGGCGGACTGGGTCAGGTGGACCCGCTCCGCCGCCTCGACGAGGGAGCCGGCGTCGCGCAATGCGACCAGGGTTCGGAGGTGTCGCAGTTCGAGCATGCTGAGTGAGCCATTTTCATTTTAAAGATTAAGAAGTTTAGTTTGATTCACCCTGCATGGCCAGCCAGACTTTGTTGGATAATTCATCCATAAAGGTTTTTTCAATGAGTATTTCTCATGTTGTCGGGTATCCGCGCATCGGTGCCGATCGCGAACTCAAGCGCGCGATGGAGGCATACTGGCAGGGGGCGCTGTCCCGAGAGGCGCTGGAGGCCGTGGGACGCGATCTGCGCGCCCGCCACTGGGACGACCAGCGTGCGGCGGGGCTCGACCTGGTAACGGTGGGCGACTTCGCCTTCTACGACCAGGTGCTAGACCTCTCGGTGACCCTGGGGGCGGTGCCGGCGCGCTTCGCCGCCGGGGCCGAACTGGCCATGGGCGAGGTGGGCCTGGATACCGCCTTCCGCATGGCTCGCGGCCGGGCGCCCAGTGGTGAGCCCGCCGCCGCCTGCGAGATGACCAAGTATTTCGATACCAACTACCACTACCTGGTGCCGGAGCTCCACGCCGGCCAGGCCTTCCGGCTGGCCAGCTCGCGCCTCTTCGATCAGGTGGCCGAGGCTCGGGCGCTGGGCCATGCTGTGAAGGTGACCCTGCTTGGCCCGCTCACCTGGCTGTGGCTGGGGAAGGCCCGCGACGCAGGCCTGGATCGCCTGAGCCTGCTCGAGACCCTGCTGCCGGTCTATGGCGAGCTGCTGGCGCGCCTTGCCGAGCAGGGCGTGAAGTGGGTGCAGCTCGAGGAGCCGGCCCTGGTGCAGGAACTGCCCCGGGAGTGGCAGCAGGCCTATGAGGCCGCCTACAGCGTGCTCGGCCGGGCCCCGGTGAAGCTGCTGCTGGCCAGCTACTTTGGCGGCCTGGGTGACAACCTGAGCCTCGCCGCCAACCTGCCGGTGGCGGGGCTGCATATCGATGCGGTGCGCGCCCCCGAGCAGCTCGCCGCGGTGCTCGACCGGCTGCCCGCCTACAAGGTGCTCTCGGTGGGCGCCATCGACGGTCGCAACGTCTGGCGCGCCGACCTGGCGCTGCTGCGCGAGCGCCTGGCCCAGGCGCGGATCCGGCTCGGCGAACGGTTATGGATCGCGCCCTCCTGCTCGCTGCTGCATGTGCCGGTGGATCTCGAGCGCGAGACCGAGCTCGACCCGGAACTCCGGAGCTGGCTTGCCTTCGCCCGCCAGAAGCTCGACGAGACGGTGACCCTGGCGCACCTGCTCGACGGTCGTGCCCGCGAGGTCGACTGTCAGCGCCTGGAGGCCGCGACCCTGGCCTTGCACGCACGGCGGAACTCGCCGCACCTCCATCGCCCCGACGTGGCCGGTCGCCTGGCGGGCATCGAACCGCTTGACCTCGAGCGCGCGAGCCCCTACCCGACGCGCGCCCTGGCCCAGCGCCGGGCGCTGGGCCTGCCGCTCTTTCCCACCACCACCATCGGCTCCTTCCCCCAGACCGACGAGATCCGCGCCGCACGCCGCGCCCACAAGGCCGGTGAGCTCTCCGAAGACGCCTACGAGGCACGGATGCGCGAGGAGATCGCCCACGCGGTAGCGCGCCAGGAGGCCTTGGGCCTCGACATGCTGGTGCACGGCGAGCCCGAGCGCAACGACATGGTGGAGTACTTCGGCGAGCGGCTCGACGGCTACGCCTTCACCCGCTTCGGCTGGGTGCAGAGCTACGGCTCGCGCTGCGTCAAGCCGCCGGTGATCGTTGGCGACGTCAGCCGCCGGGGCCCCATGACGGTGCGCTGGAGCCAGTACGCCCAATCGCTCACCAACAGGCCCATGAAGGGCATGCTCACCGGCCCCGTCACCATGCTGCAGTGGGCCTTCGTGCGAGACGACCAGCCCCGCGAGACCACCTGTCGGCAGATCGCGCTCGCCCTGCGTGATGAGGTGCTCGACCTGGAGGCGGCCGGCATCCGCGCCATCCAGATCGACGAGCCGGCGCTTCGCGAGGGGCTGCCGCTGCGCAGGAGCGAGTGGCCGGGCTACCTGGGATGGGCGGTGGATGGCTTTCGGCTGGCCGCAGCCGGGGTGGGCGACGAGACCCAGGTCCATACCCACATGTGCTACTCGGAGTTCAACGACATCATCGAGTCGATTGCCGCCCTGGACGCCGACGTCATCACCATCGAGACCTCGCGTTCGGACATGGAACTGCTCGATGTCTTCCAGGACTTCGCCTACCCCAACGAGATCGGCCCCGGCGTCTACGATATTCACTCGCCGAACGTGCCCGAGGTCGACTGGATGGTGGGGTTGATGGAGAAGGCCGCCGAGCGCATCCCGGCGGAGCGGCTGTGGGTCAATCCCGACTGCGGCCTCAAGACTCGCCGCTGGGAGGAGGTGGAGCCGGCCCTGACCAACATGATGGAGGCGGCGCACCGGCTGCGCCGACGCTTCGGCTAGGCCGGCAAGGGGCGCAAGGGCGGCGAGCCGGGCCGAGGGGAGGGTGTCGGAATTAGTGTTGTGGAAAACGGTGGCGGAACAGGGTGGCGAAAAAGGGCTCCGTCAGCGTTGAGCCGTGGCAGGCAGCGGCCGACACCGGCGGCTGCTATGCTCGGCGGATCAAGGAACTCTGACCCTCGCAAGGAGATGCCATGTCCCGCCTTCTCGCCCCCGCCGCCTTCGGCTTGACCCTGCTGCTGGGCGGCTGCGCCACCGCCACCTCGCCGTCGCCGATCACCCCGCAGGGACACGCCCCGCTGCTGCCCTCGACGCTCTTTCCGGGCGGCGCCGAGTCCTTCACCTCCTGGCAGTGTCATCCGAACCAGGCGCTGGTCACGGCCCTCCCGGAGGGCGACGAGCTGCGCCTCTGGTCGGCCCACGGCGCCTGGCGGCTTCAGCCCGCTGTGGTGGCCAGCGGCGCTCGCTATGAGGGGAGCCAGGTCAGCTTCTGGAACAAGGGCGATTCGGCCATCGTGGAGACCCCCCGGGGGCGGCTGGAGTGCCAGGTCTACATGCAACGCCAGGCGCTCACCCGCCAGCAGCGCCCCGGGGTGATGTTCCAGGGGCGCGGCAACGAGCCGGGCTGGATGGTGCATCTGGCCCATGATCGCCCCGAGGCGACCCTCACCCTGGACTACGGCACCCGTGAGCAGACGCTGCCCTATCGAGTCGCCGCCCTGGACAACGAGGCGGGCCGCGTGGTGCTGGCCAGCGGCCGCGGCGACACCCCCTTCGAGCTGCGCATCGAGGCCGGCGCCTGCCTGGACGACATGAGCGGCGAGCCCTTTCCGGCAAGGGTCACTCTGAGTATTGACGGCGAGCAGTATCGCGGCTGCGGCCAGGGCATCACCCCGTAAGGGGTGGTTTTCGTTTTTATCGAAAGTGGGGTGCGGATTTTTGCGCTTTTCATGGCAAAAAATCCATCTATCATGGCGGTCATTGTCCTGATTCCTCTTCAAGGAGATCGCCATGACCACTCGTACCCTCGTGATTACCTCTTCCATCCTCGGCGAAAACGGCCAGTCCAAGGGCCTGGCCGAGCACTTCATCGCCCAGGCTCAGGGCCGCGACGGCGTCGAGGTGACCCACCGCGATCTAGTGGCCAACGCGCTGCCTCACCTGGAATTGGCGGAGCTTGGGAGCTGGCAGGTGACTGCCGACAAGCGCAGCGCCGAGCAGCGTGAGCTGGCCGCCCGTTCCGATGAGCTGATCGATGAGTTGATGGCCCACGACGTGGTGGTGCTGGCGGTGCCGATGTACAACTTCGGCATTCCCAGCCAGCTCAAGGCCTGGTTCGATCGTGTGATGCGCGCCGGCGTGACCTTCCGCTACACCGAGAAGGGCCCCCAGAGTCTGGTGGAGGCTAAGCGTGCGGTCATCCTGGCGGCACGCGGTGGCCAGTATGCCGGCACCGAGAAGGACACCCAGACCCCGCACCTCAAGCTGATGCTGGGGATGATGGGCATCACCGAGGTGGATACTGTCTTCGCCGAGGGGCTCAACATGGGCGAGGGCACGCGTGCCGCGGCGCTCAAGGAGGCCCGTCAGGCCATCGACGGCCTGGCCGATCGCCTCTGAGCCGGCAGGCGCCATCGCGGTAGTTGACAGCATTGCACGCAGCGGGGCGACCAGATGGTCGCCCCGCTGCGTTGTTCGGCATCGGCTCCAGATCAGCACCGCTCCGGGGTGTCGAGTACCCAGCCGGCGCCGACGAACGCGCTGGTACAGAGCGCCGGCTCCGGGGTCAGGATACGGCCGGCCAGCCGCGACAGCGCCTCCCGGTTGCCTCGCGAGGGGGCGGTAAGCTGTTCGGAGACCTTGACCGGTTGCCAGGCGTCCCCCTCGCGGGTGGCCAGGGTGAAGGCGAAGGGGTGAAAGCCGGGAAAGCCCAGCCGTAGGTCGGTCACTACCAGTGTCTTGCGCCCATCGAGCTCACGGGTCTCGTAGCGCAGGAAGGGGCCGGCGAACCAGTCCAGCCGCCGGCCGCGCGGGCTCTCCAGTGCCACCTCCTCCAGCTCGGCGCCGCGGCGGTAGGTCTCCACCAGCGGCGGGGTGTCGCCGTCCAGCACCCCCACCAGCAGCTCGTGGTGCTCGTCGCCGTCCACCACCGTGACCCGCCACAGCAGGGTGTTGAAGGGGGTGGGCTGGACCAGCCGCGGAGCCTCGGCAAGCCCCCGCTCGGCCAGTACCGGCTCCAGGCGATGCTCCACCAGCTGCTTGGCACCGAAGGCGAACACCAGGTAGGCGCTGGCCAGCGCCAGCCCCCAGGTCGGGCCGCGTCGGCCGTCGCCGGTGGCCAGCGCCACGCCGGTGCCGACCAGCAGCGGCAGGGTGTAAAGCGGATCGATGATGAAGACGATGGGGTATGCCGCGGGCGGTACGTCCAGCGGCCACAGGAGCTGAGTGCCGTAGGTGGTCAAGGCATCCAGCAGCGGGTGGGTGAGCAGGCACAGGCCGAAGAAGGCCCACCAGCGGCCCAGGGTGATATCCCGAGCCGGGGCCAAGCGCGCCGAGAGCAGTGCCAGGAGCGTGGCCACCCCGGTCAGCACGAAGAGCGAGTGGGAGAAGCCGCGGTGCTCGGTGACGTTGGCCACGGCGTCGCCGTAGTCGATGACCACGTCGAGGTCGGGCAGGGTGCCGAGCACGGCGCCGATCAGCACCGCCTTGCGGCCCAGTCGGCAGCCCAGCACGGCGCCGCCTATGGCGGCCCCCAGGGCGGCCTGGGTAATCGAATCCATCGGGAGTCGTTCCTCGCAGAGAGTGCCCGGCTATGATGCCATGCGCGGGGTGACAGTTCCCCGTTACACCTCTCGGGTCTGAGCCCAGGGCGGTGCAGCCGCGAGAATACGCGCCTGCACCGGGCAGTCGTCACAGTGGGCACCCGGCAGATAGCCCGTGCTCATCAGGAATTCGCCGGTAATCTTCGGCCCGGTGAAGCGGAAGGTGCGCTTGAAGAGCTTGACCCAGTCGCTGTGGCGCAGCGGATGGTGGTGGTCGAGCCAGGTGCGCAGACTGCCGTGCTCGTCGCGCAGGGACTGGACTACCCGGGCGTTGTGGATCACCGCGTCGACCTTCAGGCGATTGCGGATGATGCCGGCGTCCGCCATCAGCCGCGCCCGTTCAGCCTCGCCATAGTCGGCGACCCGGTCGATGGCGAAGCCGTCTAAGGCGTCCCGGAAGGCGACGCGCTTCTTCAGCACCGTCAGCCAGGATAGCCCCGCCTGATTGATCTCCAGGGCCAGGCGTTCGAACAGGGCCTCGTCGTCGGCGACCGGGAAACCGTACTCGTGGTCGTGGTAGGGTCCGTGAAACGGATGGCCCGGGGCCAGGTCACAGTAGTGGCTCATGCTGGGGCTCCCCGTCGCGAGCTGTCTTGATCCAGGCCCTTGGCAAGGGCCCTGTCGATGCCGACAATGGTGCCATCACCCTACACCGCGGAGTGCCTGTCATGAAGAGAATGGTTAGCCCCCTGGTCGCCGGCGCCCTGCTGGCGCTGCTGGCTGCCCCCGCCTGGGCAGAGCGGCCCGTGGTCGAAATGTACCAGGACCCCAACTGCGGCTGCTGCGGCGCCTGGGCCGACCACCTGGAGGCCGAGGGCTTCACGGTGGAGCGCCACAAGACCCGCGAGATGCGCGAGATCAAGCTCGAGCAGGGCCTCACCCCCGAGCTCGCCTCCTGCCATACCGCCATGGTTGATGGCTATGTGATCGAGGGCCATGTGCCGGCGGCGGACATCGACCGCCTGCTGGAGGAGCGCCCGGACGTGGCGGGTCTGGCCGTGCCGGGCATGCCCCACGGCTCACCGGGCATGGAGACCGGCCGTGTCGATGACTACCGGGTGCTGGGCTGGCATCGGGACGACCGCACGCCGGAGATCTTCAACGAGTACATCCCTGATCCGAACTGACTCAGCGATAGTCGAGGGGCGCCAGTAACGCCCCGTTCCACTAGACAGTTTCGCTATAAACGACAAGGAGTTGGCCATGCAGTATCTGCACACCATGGTGCGCGTCAGCGACCTCGACGCCTCGCTGCGCTTCTACTGCGATCTGCTGGGCATGAAGGAGGTGCGCCGCAGGGAGAATGACAAGGGGCGCTTCACCCTGGTCTTCCTGGCCGCCCCCGAGGACGAGACGCGTTCCGCCGAGCTCAAGGCCCCGGAGCTGGAACTGACCTGGAACTGGGACCCGGAAGAGTACAGCGGCGGACGCAATTTCGGCCACCTGGCCTATCGGGTGGAGGATATCTACGCCCTGTGCGAGAAGCTCCAGGCGGGCGGGGTGACCATCAATCGTCCGCCCCGGGACGGCCACATGGCCTTTGTCAGAAGCCCCGATGGCATCTCGGTGGAGCTGCTGCAGAAGGGGGAGGCGCTCCCCGCCCGGGAGCCCTGGGCCTCCATGGAAAACACCGGCAGCTGGTGAGTTGCCAGCCACGTGACAAGGAAGATCGACAGCAGATGAAGACGACGCTTGTGGCCCAACTGGGCCTGTTGATGGCCGCCGCTACCCTGCTGGCGGCCTGTGGGGGGCGCCCCGATGCGCCACTGGATGAACGCGAGGCGAGCCTGTCGGGGCCGGTGGTGGAGCAGCGCTGGAATCTGCTGCTGGTGGGCACCGATGAGCGGCTCTCGCTGTCCGAGCCGGCCTGGTTTCGCATCTCTTCCGATGGCCGGGTCACCGGCAGCGACGGCTGCAACGAGATGAACGGGCGGGTGCGCCTGGGCGAGAGCCAGCGCATCGAGTTCTCGCAGCTGGCCACCACTCGGCGCGCCTGCCCCCAGGGCGAGGACGCGGCCCGCGTCTCCGGCATGCTGGAGACCGCTTACCGCTACCTGATCGACCACGACCGGCTGGTCTTCTTCGGCCCCGATCAGCGGGTGCTGGGCGGCTGGCGAAAGGCCAACTGAGCCAAGACCCAAAGCCGATGCGGCAGCGGCCCGCCGAGCGGGGTGGAGCCAGTGAAGCGGTGGCTCAGAGCGCGGCGATCTTGTCGCGCTGCTCCACCAGCAGGCGTCGGGTGGCCTGGAAGTCGGCCAGCTTGGCGCGCTCCTTCTCGACCAC
Source organism: Halomonas salsilacus (assembly GCF_051216275.1). Lineage (NCBI taxonomy): Bacteria > Pseudomonadati > Pseudomonadota > Gammaproteobacteria > Oceanospirillales > Halomonadaceae > Halomonas > Halomonas salsilacus. The sequence continues at coordinate 388,765 of NZ_JBPKAQ010000002.1, read as the reverse complement.
GGCCTCCGGCGCCTTGGCCACGAAGCCCTCGTTACCGAGCTTCTTCTCGATGCCGCCGACCAGTTTCTCCTGCTTGTCGATCTCCTTGGCGAGCCGCGCCAATTCGGCCTCCTTGTCGATCAGGTCGGCCATCGGCACCAGCACCTCCATCTCGCCCACCAGTTGGGTGGCCGAGAGCGGCGCCTGGGCGGGGTCGTCGAGCCAGGAGACGCTCTCCAGTTTGGCCAGTTTGGCCAGGAAGCGGCGGTTGGCCTCGAGGCGCTCGCGGTCCGCCGGGTCGCCCTTGGCAAGCAGCACCTCCAGCGGCTTGCCGGGGGCGATGTTCATCTCGGCGCGGATGTTGCGCACTGCCACGATCACCCCCTTGAGCCACTCGATGTCGCGGGTCGCCTGCTCGTCGAGCAGCGCCTCGTCGGCCTGCGGCCAGGGCTGCGCCATGATGGAACCGTCCGCATCCTTCGCGAGGGTGCCGGCCAGGGGCGCCACGCGTTGCCAGATCTCCTCGCTGATGTAGGGCATCATCGGGTGGGCCAGGCGCAGGATCGCCTCGAGTACCCGCACCAGGGTCTGGCGGGTGCCGCGCTTGGCTTGCTCGGAGGCGGCCTCATCCCACAGCACCGGCTTGGAGAGCTCCAGGTACCAGTCGCAGTACTCGTTCCAGACGAACTCGTAGAGGGCCTGGGAGGCGTGGTCGAAGCGGAACTCCTCCATGGCCTTCGTGACCTGGACGGTGGTCTGCTGCAGGCGCGAGAGGATCCAGCGGTCGGCCAGGGAGAGCTCGACGGAGGCGCCGCTCTGCTCCTTGAGGGAGAGGCCGGTGTCCTCGCCCTCGGCGTTCATCAGCACGTAGCGGGAGGCGTTCCACAGCTTGTTGCAGAAGTTGCGGTAGCCATCCAGGCGGCCCATGTCGAACTTGATGTCGCGCCCGGTCGTGGCCTGGGAGAGGAAGGTGAAGCGCAGCGCGTCGGTGCCGTGGGGCTCGATGCCCTCGGGGAACTCGCCGCGGGTGGCCTTCTCGATCGCCCTGGCCTTCTGGGGTTGCATCATGTTGCCGGTGCGCTTCTCCACCAGGGTGTCGAGCGTGATCCCGTCGATCAAGTCGATGGGATCGATCACGTTGCCCTTGGACTTGGACATCTTCTGACCCTGGCCGTCACGCACCAGGCCGTGTACGTAGACCTGCTTGAAGGGCACCTCGCCGGTGAACTTCAGGGTCAGCATGATCATCCGTGCGACCCAGAAGAAGATGATGTCGAAGCCGGTGACCAGCACGCTCGAGGGGTGGAAGGTGCGCAGCTCCTCGGTGCGCTCCGGCCAGCCCAGGGTGCCGAAGGTCCACAGGCCCGAGCTGAACCAGGTGTCGAGCACGTCCTCGTCCTGGGTGAGGCGCGGCACCCCCAATTTCTCCATGGTCGTCAGGGCGTCGGCGGTCAGCTCGGTGGTGCCGCCCAGCAGCTGGTTGAAGCCGCGCAGGCGCATGGCGCTATCGAAGTCGCCCTGCTCGTGCTCGATGAAGTGGGCCAGCTCGACCAGGTAGTCCCGGGTGGCCTCCACCTCGTTGCGGGCCACGAAGACATTGCCGTCCGCGTCGTACCAGGCGGGGATGCGGTGGCCCCACCACAGCTGCCGGGAGATGCACCAGTCCTGCAGGTCGCGCATCCAGGCGAAGTACATGTTCTCGTAGTTCCTGGGCACAAACTCGATGTCGCCCTTCTCCACCGCCGCGATGGCCGGCCTGGCGAGGCTCTCCACGGCGACGAACCACTGGTCCGTGAGCAGTGGCTCGATGACGTCGCCTGAGCGGTCCCCAAAGGGCAGGGTGTTGTTGATTGTCTCGATCTGCTCGAGCAGGCCGGCCGCCTCCATGTCGGCGACGATGCGCTTGCGCGCCTCGAAGCGGTCCAGCCCGGTGTAGGCCGCAGGCAGGCTCGCGTCGATCTCCGGCAGCGGGCGGCCCTGGATATCGAAGGCCTCCGCGCGCTCGAGAATACTCGCTTCCTGGGTGAAGACGTTGATCAGCGGCAGCTCCTGGCGCCGACCGACCTCATAGTCGTTGAAGTCGTGGGCCGGGGTGATTTTCACGCAGCCGGAGCCCTTCTCCATGTCGGCGTGCTCGTCGGCCACGATCGGGATACGGCGCCCCACCAGCGGCAGGGTGATGAACTTGCCCACCAGCGAGGCGTAGCGGGGGTCTTCCGGGTTGACCGCCACGCCGGTATCGCCCAGCAGGGTCTCCGGGCGGGTGGTAGCGACGACCAGGCAGTCCTTGCCGTCATCGGTGGTGACGCCATCGGCCAGCGGGTAGCGGAAGTGCCAGAATTGGCCCTGCTGGTCGCGGTTCTCCACTTCGAGATCGGATATCGCGGTGTGCAGGGTGGGGTCCCAGTTGACCAGCCGCTTGCCGCGGTAGATCAGTCCCTCCTTGTGGAGGCGCACGAAGACTTCCTGGACCGCCTTGTAGAAGCCGTCGTCCATGGTGAAGCGCTCGCGGCTCCAGTCGACGCTGGCGCCCATGCGGCGCAGCTGACGGGTGATCTGACCGCCGGACTCCTGCTTCCACTCCCACACCTTGTCGATGAAGGCCTCGCGGCCCAGGTCGTGGCGTGTCTTGCCTTCTTCCGCGGCGACCTTGCGCTCCACCAGCATTTGCGTGGCGATGCCGGCGTGGTCGGTGCCCACCTGCCAGAGGGTATTGCGCCCCTGCATTCGCCGCCAGCGGGTCAGGGTATCCATGATGGTGTCCTGGAAGGCGTGGCCCATGTGCAGGCTGCCGGTGACGTTGGGTGGCGGGATCATGATGGAGTAGGGCTCGCCCTGGCCTGTGGGGGCGAAGCGGCCATCGGCCTCCCAGCGCTCGTACCAGCGGGATTCGATCTGCTCGGGTTGGTAGGTCTTGTCCATGGGCGTTCCGGGTCCAGAAATGATCACCGCCGGCCAGAGGGCCGCACGGCAGGAGAGAGCGACGAAAAATGGGCCCGATTATAGCGCGGCGGGGCGCCTGGCGTCAGCCCGACTGCCCGCGCAGCTGGTGCGCCTTGACCGGGTATCCGCGCTTCTTGTAGGTCTGCCAGCACTCGCGCTTGGCGGTGAGCACGTCCTGGTGCTGGCTGATGATCTCGGCGACCCGCTCGAAGCGCGAGAACCACTCGGGAATGCCCGGCGAGAGGTTGAGCAGCGCCTGCACGGCCAGGTCGGGGGAGGGTGGGGTCTGCCAGCCGATGGTGACCGGAATCCGCGCGTCTCCCTCCCCCTCAGCCTGGTCATCGCCCAACAGTGCGTGGGGCACATAGGCGTCCGGGCGGAAGGTCCACAGCCGCTCGTCGAGCTCCCGGGCCATGGCCTCATCTTCGGCGTGCAGGTGCAGCCGATAGCCCTTGCGTTGGATGGTCTCGACCAGCCGGCAGGCGAAGTCGAGACGTGCCTCCAGGGTGGTGTCGGGGAGGACGTAGAAATCGATCTGGGTCATGGGGCCGATATCACACCAGTCGCGTCAGCCAGCCGTGGGTGTCCTCGGTGCGGCCGTACTGCAGGTCGAGCAGCTTGGTGCGCAAACGCTTGGCGATGGGGTTGCCGTTGTCGCCGGCCAGGCGGATGGTACCCTCCTCGGTCACCAGCTCGCCCACCGGGGTGATCACCGCGGCGGTACCGCAGGCGAAGACCTCGGTGAGCTCGCCGGAGGCGGCGGCTTCGCGCCACTCGTCGATGCTGATCGGGCGCTCCTCGGGGGCGAGGCCCTCGTCCCGGGCCAGGGTCAGCACCGAGTCCCGGGTAACCCCCTCGAGGATGGTGTCGGTCAGGCGCGGGGTGGCGATGCGGCCGTCCTTGAAGACGAAGAACAGGTTCATGCCGCCCAGCTCTTCGATCCACTTGTTCTCGACGGCGTCCAGGAAGGCCACCTGGCCGCAGTCGTGGGCGCTGGCCTCCTTCTGGGCCGCCAGCGAGGCGGCGTAGTTGCCGCCACACTTGGCGAAGCCTGTGCCGCCCGGGGCGGCACGCTTGTAGTGGCTGGAGAGCCAGATGGAGACCGGCTCCACGCCGCCCTTGAAGTAGGCCGCCGCGGGCGAGGCGATCACGTAGTAGTCCACCTCATGGGCGGGGCGCACGCCGAGGAACTTCTCGCTGGCGATCATGAAGGGGCGCAGATAGAGGCTGCACTCGTCGGCCTCGCTGGCCGGCGTGGGCACCCAGGCGTGATCTTGGGCCAGCAGCGCCTTGAGCGAACCGATGAAATCCTCGTCGGAGAGCTCCGGCAGGGCCAGGCGACGGGCGCTGCGGCGGAAGCGCTCGGCGTTCTTCTCCGGGCGAAAGGTCCACACGGAGCCATCAGCGTGGCGATAGGCCTTGATGCCCTCGAAGATCTCCTGGGCGTAGTGCAGCACCGCGGCGGCGGGGTCCAGGGTCAGCGGCCCGTAGGGGCGTACCTGGCGGCCGTGCCAGCCGGCGTCCAGGGTCCAGCGCACATGGGCCATGTGGTCGGTGAAGTAGCGACCGAAGCCGGGGTTGACGAGGATGTCCTCACGGATCGAGTCGGCCGTGGGGGTGGAGTTGGGCAGGAGTTCGAAGCTGGCAGTCGACACGGCAAGGGGGTCTCCGCTACGCCCGGGGCGGTGCCGGCCCCGGGGTGATACAGGAAGCTCGGGCCGGCGATTGCCGGCCCGGGTCGTGAATTTGTTGTCAGTCCCACATGAGAAAGGCGACGCGGGAAAAACGCAAGCCCCGCCGCTATTCCGCATTGGTTTCCACGTCGGTCTCCACCACGGCGTCGCCTTCGCGGTCCAGCAGGTACTGGGTCAGCAGGCCCACCGGGCGGCCGCTGGCGCCCTTCTCCTTGCCGGAGGCCCAGGCGGTGCCGGCGATATCCAGGTGTGCCCAGGGGAACTGGTCGGCGAAGCGCGAGAGGAAACAGGCCGCGGTGATGGTGCCCGCCGGGCGGCCGCCGATGTTGGCCAGATCGGCGAAGTTGGAGTCGAGCTGCTCCTGGTACTCGTCCCACAGGGGCAGGTGCCAGGCGCGGTCCCAGGCCGCTTCGCCGGCGTCGAGCAGGTCCAGGGCCAGGTCGTCGTCGTTGGCGAGTAGGGCGGTGGCGTGGTGGCCCAGGGCGATGATGCAGGCCCCGGTCAGGGTGGCGATGTCCACCACGCTGGCCGGTTCGAAGCGCTCGGCATAGGTGAGGGCGTCGCACAGCACTAGGCGGCCCTCGGCGTCGGTGTTGAGCACCTCGACCGACAGGCCCTTGAGGGTCTTGATGATGTCGCCGGGTTTGGTGGCACGGCCGTCGGGCATGTTCTCGGCGGCGGCGACGATGGCCACCAGGTTGACCTTCGGGCGGATGCCCAGCACCGCCTCGACGGTGCCCAGCACGCTGGCGGCACCGCACATGTCGAACTTCATCTCGTCCAGGCCTTCGCCAGACTTGAGCGAGATGCCGCCGGTGTCGAAGGTGATGCCCTTGCCCACCAGCACATGGGGGGCCTCCTGGGGGTTCTCGGCGCCCAGGTACTTCATCACGATCAGCCGCGAGGGCTGCTCGCTGCCGCGGCCTACCGAGAGCAGGCTGTAGGCGCCAAGCGCCTCCAAGGCCTCCTCGTCGAGGATCTCGACCTCAAGCGCCCCGCGGGAAGCCTTGCCCAGCGCCTCGGCCTGCTCGGCCAGGTAGCTCGGGGTGCAGACGTTCCCCGGCAGGTTGCCCAGGGTGCGGGCGGTGTTCATGCCCTGGCCCACGGCGTCGCCGATGCGCGCGCCTTCGCGGGCGGCGCCGGCCTCGCTGTCCTCGCTGACCAGCAGGGTCACCCGCTCCAGGCGCGGGGCGGGGGGCTTCTCGGACTTGAAGGCGTCGAAGCGGTAAAGGGCGCGATGGGTCGCCTCGGCCACCATGCGCGCCTTCCAGTCGGCGCCGCGCTCGGCCAGGGGCACGTCGGTGAAGGCCACGGCGCAGTCTTCCACCGGCAGGTCGGACAGGGCGGTGAAGGTGGCATCCAGCGCCTTGCGGAAGGCGGCCTCCTGGCACTTGTCACGCTTGCCCAGGCCCACCAGCAGCAGCCGCTCGGCGGAGAGGCCCGGGGCGAAGGGAATCATCTGCACCTTGCCCAGCTTGGCATCGAAGTCGCCGCGCTCCATGAGCTGGCCGACGAGCCTCTCGCTGGCGTCGTCGAGGCGTGCGGCGGTAGGCAGCAGTTCGCCATCCTGATACATCGGGATGACGAGGCAGGCGGTCTCGACCTTGGCGGGGTTACCCGTCTTTACTGGGAATTCCATGGCATCTCCACAGACAAGCGTGTTGGTTGCAGACGTCGGGGTTACAAGTGCAGGGGGATTCTGGATAATGCCGGCACGTCGCCGTGTCGCCCCAGTGTACCCAAGGCATGGCCCCATTGCATGGCAGGCGCCGCATGATCATCTTCCGTTATCTGACCCGCGAGATCCTGCTCACCATGGCCGCTGTCGCTGGCGTGCTGCTGCTGGTGATCATGGGCAGTCGCTTCATCCGCTACTTCGCTAACGCCGCCGAGGGCGATATCCCAGCCAGCATTCTCGGCACCCTGATGCTGTTCCATCTGCCGGGTTTCCTCGAGCTGATCCTGCCGCTGGCCTTCTTCCTCGGCATCCTGCTCGCCTATGGCCAGCTCTACCTCAACAGCGAAATCACCGTGTTGGTGGCCTGTGGCACCAGCCCCAACAAGCTGCTGCAGGTGAGCCTGGTGCCGGCCACCCTGGTGGCGGTCCTGGTGGCACTGTGCAGCCTGTGGCTGACGCCCGCCGGTGCCCTGCACAACGCGGTGATGCTCGAGGAGCAGCGCAGCCGCATCGACTTCTCGGCCCTGGCTCCGGGGCGCTTCCAGGAGTTTGGCAGCGGCCGCACCGCCTACATGGAGGGGCTCAGCGATGACGGTAGCGAGATGCGCGGCGTCTTCATCAGCGAGCGCCAGCGCCGCCGCGACGGCACCCCGGAGACGGCGGTGACCCGCGCCGAGGGGGGCTACCAGACCCTGGACATGGAGACCGGCAGCCGTTTCCTGGTCCTCGCCGACGGCGAGCGCTACAGCGTCGACCCCGGGCGCTTCGAGGCGGAGCGGCTCGAGTTCGATACCTACGCGGTGCGCCTCTCCCAGGCCGACGACATGCGCGAGCTCGACGCGCCCGAGTACGCCACCACCGCGGCGCTGTTCGGCGACGGCTCGTCTCGAGCCCAGGCCCAGCTGCAGTGGCGGCTGGGGCTGCCGCTGATGGTCTTCATCCTGACCCTGCTGGCGATGCCGCTCTCCAGGGTCAACCCGCGCCAGGGGCGCTTCGCGAAGCTGCTGCCGGCCATCTTCCTGCACGTGGCCTACCTGAGCCTACTGCTGGCCGCCCTGGACGCCATCGGCCGCGGAGCCTTGCCTGCCCTGGTGGGGATGTGGCCGATCCATGGCGCCTTCCTGGCCCTGGGGCTGATCATGATGGCACGCGCACAGCGCAAGGGGATGAGCGGATGATTGCCGATCGCTTCGACCGCTACCTGGCGCGCAATGTGCTGGGGGCCATCATCGTGGTGCAGGTGGTGCTGCTGGGCCTGGACCTGGTGATCACCTACATCAACGATCTGGACGACGTGGAGGGCGACTACGGCGCCTTCCAGGTGCTGCTCTACCTGGTGATGCGCCTGCCCTGGCGCTTCTACCAGTATGCCCCGGTGGGGGTGTTGATCGGCGCGCTGATCGGCCTGGGCAGCATGGCCTCGAGCAACGAGCTCACCGTGATGCGTGCCGCCGGACGCTCCCTGACCCGCATCCTGTGGGGGGCAATGAAGCCGATCATCCTGGTGATCGTGGCGGTACTGCTGGTGGCGGAATACGTGGCCCCGCGTACCGAGCAGTTCGCCAATGCCTGGCGCTTGGAGCGCATCCAGGGCGCCGGGGCCATTCTCACCGAGCGCGGCGGCTGGCAGCGAGAGGGGGACAGCTTCTACCGCTTCGGGGCCATTCGTGCCGACGACACTGTGCTCGACCTGACCCGCTACCGATTCGAGGGCCAGCGGCTGGTGGAGGCCGCCAGCGCCGAGCGTGCCGCCTGGCGCGACGGCAGCTGGCGGCTTGAGGGCGTGGAGCTCACCCGCTTCCACGACGAAAGCACCGAGGCCAAGCGCCACGACATCCTGCCCTGGGAGACCAGCCTGACGCCGGAGCAGCTCAGCCGCCTGCTGCGGCCCATCGATAGCCAGGCGCCCAGCGAGTTATTGGCCTATGCCCGCTACCTGCAAGCCCAGGGACAGGCGGCGACCCAGCCGCTGCTCTATTTCTGGCAGAAGATGCTGATGCCATTGACCATGGGCTCGTTGGTGCTGGTGGCGGCCTCCTTCGTGTTCGGCCCGCTGCGCACCGTGGCCGCCGGCACTCGGGTCTTCTACGGCGTGGTCACGGGCCTGGTCTTCAAGTACCTGCAGGACCTGCTGGCGCCGGCCTCCATGGTGTTCGGCTTCTCACCCGCCTGGGCGGTGCTGGCGCCGACCCTGATCTGTGCCGCAGTGGGGCTCTACCTGCTGCGGCGAACCGCCTGAGCAAGGAACTTCCATGCAACGACGTTTCGGGAACCTCGACGACGTCTGGCCGGCGGGGCTTGCCCGCCGGCTGGGCGCCATGCTCTACGACAGCTTCCTGGTGGCCGCCATCTGGCTCCTGGTGGCAGGCCTGCACCTATGGGTAGGCCGCCACCTGCTGGGGATTTCCGCCGAGCAGGTGGGGGCCAGTCCGCTCTGGGGGCTCTCCTTGCAGCTGCTGCTGCTGGTCTCGGCCTTCGCCTTCTTCGCCTTCTTCTGGGGCCGCGGCGGCATGACGCTCGGCATGCAGGCCTGGCGGCTGCGGGTGCAGACTCCCGACGGCGACTCCATCACCCTGGCCCAGGCGGCGGTGCGTTTCCTGGTGGCCTGCCTGTCGATCGCTGCCCTCGGCCTGGGCTATGTGTGGATCCTGTTCGATGCCGAGCGGCGCAGCTGGTCGGATATCGCCTCCGGCACCCGGGTGGTGGCGCTGCCCAAGCCATCCAGGTAGCCGTGCGTAGCGGGGATATTGACTCGGATCAGACATTGGTCGTTTCTCGCTTGCAAGAGTCTATGCGAATCATTTACATTTATTCTTGCAGTCGTCAGCGAGGTGATGTCGATGTACGTATGTCTCTGCAAGGGGGTCTCAGACCACCAGATCCGCCAGACCGTCGAGGACGGCGCTCGCAGCTGGCGCGACGTCCAGCGCGAGACCGGCTGCGGCACCCAGTGCGGCAAGTGCGCCGTGCAGGCCAAGGGCATCACCCGCGACGCGGTGAAGTCGGAGCTGATGGTGGGCACCGAGGATCTCGCTTACGCGGTGTGACAGTAGTCCTTCGGCGGAATCGAGATCATTCTCGCTTTCGTTATCAGAAGGTTGATTTCATTGGCTTTTCGACAGGATTCGCTAGACTGGTGAGCAGCGCCTGGCAATGCCGTCCCTGGCATGCCAAGCTGCAGCGACACTTCCCCGACGACAGCCACAAGGTGAATCCATGAAAGGCGACAGCAAGGTCATCGAGCATCTCAACAAGGCCCTGGGCAACGAACTGGTCGCGATCAACCAGTATTTCCTGCACGCCAAGATGTACAAGGACTGGGGCCTGCAGAAGCTGGCCACGTGGGAGTACGGCGAGTCCATCGAGGAGATGCAGCACGCCGACAAGCTGATCGAGCGCATCCTGTTCCTCGAGGGTATTCCCAACCTTCAGGACCTCGGCAAGCTCAACATCGGCCAGAACGTCCGCGAGATGCTCGAGAGCGACCTCAAGATCGAACACGAGGGGCGCACCGACTACATCGAGGCGATCACCCACTGCGAGCAGGTCAAGGACTACGTGAGCCGCGACCTCTTCCGTGACATCCTCGCTGACGAGGAAGACCACATCGACCATATCGAGACCGAACTCGGCCTGATCGACAAGGTCGGCATCGAGAACTACATGCTCAAGCAGATGCAGTTGGCCGGCGAAGAGTAAGCCTTTAAGTCCGACTCATCATCTCGCAGACACCGGCGCCCCCGTGGCGCCGGTTGTCGTTCTGTCGGTTGTCGTTCTGAAAAGGGGCTGGAGCGAAAGGGGTTAGAACGAAAAGGATTAGAACGCCTTCTCCAGCTCGAAGCGCGGTACCGGCTCGCCCCGCACCTCCACCAGTTCGGTGAATATCGCAAGCGGCCTCACCCAGAGGCCGTACTCGCCGTAGAGAGCACGGTAGACCACCAGAGGCTCCTCGGTTTCGCTGTGGTGGGCGAGGCCCAGCACCTCGTAGCGGTTGCCCTTGTAGTGGGCGTAGATGCCGGGGACGGGAAGCGAGCGGGGCATGGCAGACTCCAGGGGTGGGTGTCAGAGGTTGTGCTGGGGTGAGGTCGGGTCAGGGCGTCGAGGCGTCATCGGCGGCGGCCTGTTTCGCCAGCCGCGCCAGCACCCGGGAGGCGGCGACGAAGCCGAAGCTGCCGGTCACGAAGGTGGCGGCGCCGAAGCCGGAGGCGCAGTCCAGTCGGGTGGCCTCGCCGCTGCCGGGCTTCTGGAGGCACACCTCACCGTCGCTGCCCGGGTAGACCAGCTGTTCGTCAGAGTAGACGCACTCCACCGAGAATCGCCGCTTCGGGTTGCGCGAAAAGCCGAAGTCGCGGCGTAGCCGCGCGCGCACCTTGGCCAGCAGCGGGTCGTGCTCGGTGCGGGCGAGATCCGCTACCCGGATGCGGGTGGGGTCGGTCTGGCCGCCGGCGGCGCCGGTGACGATGATCGGCAGCTTGCGACGCTTGCACCAGGCGATCAGCGCTGCCTTGGCTACCACGCTGTCGATGGCGTCCACCACCTGGTCGAGGTCCTCGGGAATGCGCTCGGCCAGGTTGGTGGGGGTGACGAAGGCGGCGTCGGCCACCACCTCGATGCCCGGTTGGATGGCCCGGCAGCGCTCGGCCAGCACCTCCACCTTGGGCCGTCCGATGGAGCCGTCCAGGGCGTGGAGCTGGCGGTTGACGTTGGAGACGCAGACGTCGTCCAGGTCGATCAGGGTGAGCCGGCCGATGCCGGAGCGGGCCAGCGCCTCCACCGTCCAGCTGCCCACGCCACCGACGCCCACCACCACCACGTGGGCGGTGCGGAAGCGCTCGAAGGCGCGGGCGCCGTAGAGCCGGCGAATGCCGCCGAAGCGCAGGGCGTGGTCGTCCGTGTCGACGCTGTCCTGGGTGGCGATGGCGGAAGAGGCAAAGGGCAGATCGGTCATGGCGGCGTGTCGGTCAGTCGATGGCGGCGGGTTGGGGAGGCGTCCGGGGCTCGCCCACGGCGTCCACCGGCAGGTGGCCGGCCCAGCCGAAGCGCCGGAACAGGGCCGTCATGGTGGCGTCCAGGGCGCAGCTCAGGCGCAGCGGCTGCTCGGTTACGGGGTGCACGAAGGCCAGCCCGGTGGCGGCCAGCAGCAGCCGCGGGGCGTCCAGGCGCTCGGCGAAGAAGCGGTTGTGGTTGCCCTTGCCGTGCTTGGCATCGCCGATGATCGGATAGCCCCGCTGGGAGAGATGGCGCCGGATCTGGTGGCGCCGCCCGGTGAGCGGGCGCGCCTCCATCAGCGAATAGCGGCTGTGCGGGTAGCGGTCCACCTGCACCGGCAGCTCCACGCTGTCCAGGCGCCGGATGTCGGTCACCGCCTCCATGACGGGCATCTCGGCCTTGGGGCGGCTGCCGTCCTCCTCGCGCAGCGGATACTCGAGCCGCTCGGCCTCGGGACCGATGCCGCGCACCACCGCCAGGTAGCGCTTGGTAACCCGGCGCTCTGCAAAGGCCTCGGCCAGCGGGGTGGCGACCTCGGATGACAGGGCGAACACCATGACCCCGGACGTGGGGCGGTCCAACCGGTGCACCGGGTAGACCCGTTGGCTGAGCTTGTCGCGCAGTCGCTGCAGCAGGAACTCGCGCTCGCCACGGGCCAGGGCGGTGCGGTGCACCAGCAGGCCGGCCGGCTTGTGAACGGCCACCAGGTGCTCGTCGCGATGCAGGATGCGCAGGGGGTCGCTCATGCTGTCCGGATCGTGGGAAGGGGGCGACCATTGTCGCCGCACGGGGTGGTGATGTCACCCATAGCCCTGAGAGGCTCGGCGATCGGTCGACGGATCGGGCGCCAGGCGGCGAATCTCCACGTGAGAGAACCAGTCGAGGTCCGCGGCGGCGGTCTCCAGCCGGCGGGCTGTCTGCCGGCTCTCGAGCGGCGAGTGCTCGTCGAGGCAGGCCACCACCGTGACCCGGCCCTGCAAATAGTGCAGCTCCAGGTCGCGCAGCTCAAGCCAGGCGGGCAGGGTGGACCAGCGCTGGGTGAGTGCCGCCTCCACCTCGGGGCGCAGCGGCAGGCCGGGCAGGCGGCTGGGGTCGCCCGCGCCGGCGTCATCCTCGGGGTCGATGTGGAAGGTTAGGTCGGTCAGCTCGGGAAAGGCCTGGCGCAGTCGGCGGCTCACCTCGTTGCCGATCTCGTGGCCCTCGGAAACGCTGATGCGCGGCGATACCACCACGTGCAGATCCAGCATGGTGCGCCCGGCCGACTGGCGAGTGCGCAGGTCGTGGATGCCCTCCACCCCGGGCACGCCCAGCGCCACCTCGCGCATCGCCTCCTGCTGCGTCACCGGCAGGGCGGTATCCACCAGCTCGCGGCCCGACTCCCACAGCAGGTCCCAGCCCACCTTGCCGACCAGCAGCCCCACGATCACCGCGGCCACCGTGTCCAGCCAGCCGTGGCCGAACTGGGTGCCCACCAGGCCCACCAGCACCACCCCGGTGGAGAGCACATCGGAGCGGGAGTGCCAGGCGTTGGCCGCCAGCAGCTTGGAGCCCAGGCGGCGCGCCACGCGCATGGTAGCCTGGAACAAGGCCTCCTTGGCGAGCAGGGTGGCCAATGCAATCAGCATGGCCCAGAGGCCCGGCGGTGGGATCTGGGCGCCGGAGAACAGGCGCTCCACGCTCGACCAGGCGATGGCGCCGGCCACGAAGATCAGCACGCTGCCCAGGAACAGCGTGGCCAGGGTCTCGATGCGACCGTGTCCATAGGGATGGTCGTGGTCCGGGCCCTGGCTGCCGTAGTGGGTGGCGGCCAGCACGAAGCCATCGGTGATCAGGTCCGAGAAGGAGTGGATGCCGTCGGCCACCAGCGCCGCCGAGCCCACCAGGACGCCGGTGATCACCTTGACCAGGCCGACGATGCCGTCGACCCAGATGGCCAGCACGGTGATGCGTCGGGTCTCGCGAGTCCGCTGCGGGTGGCTGATCTCGGGATCGGTGTTCTGCATGATCATGGTGGCCAGGTCTCAGGCGACGCGGTCGGCGGGTACTTGCCGCACTCCGGTCATGGACGTTCTGAAATGCAAAATAGTACCGAATAGGTCCTCTTTCCTGCAACGGCCCGGCTTGATGTCGGCGCCGGGCTGCGCCACTGTCGTGCTGTCACCTTACTGATGAGGAGTTGTCATGACTTCCACCGTACTGATCACCGGCGCCAACCGCGGCGTCGGCCTCGCCCTGGCAAGCCACTACCATCATGCCGGCTGGGCGGTGGTCGGCGTCTGCCGCGGTAGCGGCGACGACACCGCCGAGCTGCGCGAGGTGGCCGCCCGGGTGATCGAGGGCATCGATGTGACCCGCGCCGAGGATGTCGCCCGGCTCGCCGTGGAGCTGGAGGGGCAGCGCCTCGAGGTGCTGATCAATAACGCCGGCCTGCTCAGGGACGAGCGCCTGGGAGAGATCGACTTCGATTCGATCCGCACCCAGATGGAGGTGAACGCCTACGCGCCTCTGCGCGTGACCGAGGCGCTGCTCGACTGCCTGGGCGAGGGCGGCAAGGTGGCCAACATCACAAGCCGCATGGGCTCCATCGCCGACAACGACTCCGGCGGGCGCTACGGCTATCGTGCCTCCAAGGCGGCGCTCAACGCCTTCGGCAAGTCGCTGGCCATGGACCTCGGGCCCCGCGGCATCGCCGTGGTCCAGCTCCACCCCGGCTATGTGCAGACCCGCATGGTCAATTTCGGTGGCCTGATCACCCCGGACGAGGCCGCCGCCGGCATCGCCGCGCGCATCGAGGGGCTGACTCTGGAGACCACCGGCACTTTCTGGCACAGCAACGGCGAGCCGCTGCCCTGGTAGGGGCGTGCTGACTAGCGAATCCCGGAGCGCAGGAAGGACTGCACGAATTGGCGCTGGAAGAGCAGGAAGGCGATCAGCAGCGGGGCGATGCTGAGCAGGGTCGCGGCGCTGACCGTGGCCCAGTTGACTCCGGTTTCCGGCGCCGAGAAGACCCCCAGCCCGACGGTGAGCGGACGGCTCTCCACCGAGTTGGTGACTACCAGCGGCCACAGGAAATTGTTCCAGTGGTGGCTGATCGAGACCAGCCCGTAGGCCAGGTAAGTGGGCCTGGCCAGCGGCACATAGACCTTGAGCAGGATCGCCATCCAGCCGCAGCCCTCGATCCGCGCGGCATCCTCCAACTCCCGGGGGATGGTCTTGAAGGTCTGGCGCAGGAGGAAGATGCCAAAGGCGCTGGCCACGTAGGGCAGCCCGATGCCGGTGATGGTATCGACCAGCCCCAGGGAGCTGGCGATGCGGTAATTCTCGACAATCAACACCTCGGGAAACACGAACAGCTGGATCAGCACCAGCATGAACAGGAAGTCCCTGCCGGGGATCGGGAAGCGCGCGAAGGCGAAGCCGGCCAGGGTGCAGACAACGAACTGGGCGAACACGACCCCGGTGACCAGCAGGAAGGTGTTGAGGTAGTAACGGGAAAACGGGGCCTGGGCCCAGGCGTTGGTGAAGTTGTCCAGGGTCAGCGGGGCGAACAGGTCGAAGCGCACCATGAAGGCCGGCGGGTGGAAGGCCGCCCACACCGCATAGAGCAGCGGGAAGATCCAGATCACCGCCAGCAGCCAGGCGGCGGTGGTCTCGAGGCCGGGAAGGCGCAGGGCCATCGGCCATCCGGCGGTCTTGGCGGTGCTGGGCTGGCTCATTGATAGTGCGTCCTGCGGTCGAGGATGGCGAACTTCACCGTGGCCACGATCGCCAGAACCACCAGGATCACCACGGTGATGGTGGCGGCATAGGTGCGATCGAAGAACGAGAAGGCGTTCTCGTAGACGTAGTAGAGCAGCAGGTTGGTGGCGTTGTTGGGCCCTCCCTTGGTCAGGATGAAGAGGTGGTCCACCACTCGCACGGCGTTGATCAGCGCGTTGATCAGCACGAACAGCGTGGTCGGCATCAGCAGCGGGAAGGTGACCCGCCAGAAGAAGCTCCAGCGGCTGGTGCCCTCCAGGTCGGCAGCCTCCTTGAGCTCGGGCGCCATGCCCTGCAGGGCGGCGAGATAGAAGATCATGAAGAAGCCGGCCTCCTTCCACACCGTCATGACGATCACCGACGTCAGCGCGACGCTGGGGTCTCCCAGCCAGTTCACCCCGGAGAAACCGAGCGCGCCGAGCACCTTGTTGAACAGCCCGATCTGCGGGGCGTAGAAGAACATCCAGATGTTCGCCGCGGCGATCATCGGCAGGATGGTCGGCGTGAAATAGGCCATGCGCACGAAGCCGCGTCCCGGCAGGCGGGCGTTGACGAACAGCGCCATGGCCAGCGCCAAGGCGATGGAGGTGGGAATCGTGCCCAGCGCATAGATCAGGTTGTTGCGCGCCACCCGCCAGAAGGTGCTGTCCTCAATCAAGAGCCGGTAGTTCTCCAGCCCGACGAATTCCGTCGGCGCGCCGCGAAAGCCGGGCAGGAAGAGGCTGTTGATCAGGGTCGTGATGGTCGGCAGGTAGGCAAATGTAGAGAGCAGCACGGCGGCCGGTAGCAGCAGCAGGGCGCCATAGAGCTGCATGCGGCGATGGGCGTTCATCTCGACCATGTCGGCCCTCCGGGGTTACCCGACCCCCCGAGGCGGCAGCCGCCGCCCGGGGGGTCGGTCAGGTTGCGGGTCTCATGGCATCAGCGGGCGTAGCGCCGCAGGGCCGCGTCGGCTTCGGCCTGGGCCTGGGCCAGCGCTTCGGCGGGTGTCATCTGCCCGGTCAGGGCCGCCTGGACGGCGTTGTCCAGCGCCCGCCGTACCCGGCCACCCTGATAGGTGGAGAGCTCGGCGGTGCCGTGTTCCAGCTGGTCCCGGGCCACCGCGGCCGGTGGGAACTGCTCGATGTAGTCGCGCAGCGCCTCGGTCTCGTAGGCGGCCGGGCTCACGCCCATGTAGCCGGTCTCGATGGACCAGGCAGCGGCCCGCTCCGGGTCGGTCATCCAGCGGATGAAGGTCATGGCGGCCCGCTGCTCTTCTTCGCTGGCGTCCTTGAAGAGGTAGAAGTTGCCGCCGCCGGTGGGGCTGCCGCGCTGGGTCTTCATGGGCAGCATGGCCACGCCGAAAGCGAAGTCGGCCTCGTTGCGCACCGCGGTAAGGTTGCCGGTGGTGTGCCAGATCATGGCCGTGGACTGCTCGATGAAGTTCTGGCGCAGGGTGCCCCATTCGATGGCGCCGTCGGGCATGGCGTCGTGCACGGTGGCCAGCGAGACCCAGTACTCCAGCGCCTCGATGGCGGCCGGGTCGTCGAAGTAGACCTCGGTACCATCCTCGCTCATCAGCCGGTGGCCGTTCTGGAAGGCGAAGGCCTGGAACATCCAGTAGGGGTAGCCGGTGGAGGGGACCATCACGCCCCACTGGTCGCCATTGGAGGCCTCGCGCACCGCGGCGCCCATCCGCGCCATGTCGTCCCAGGTTTCCGGCGGTGTCTCCGGGTCGAGCCCGGCGGCCTCGAAGGCGTCCTTGTTCCAGTAGAGCACGATGGTCGAGCGCTGAAAGGGAATGCCGTAGGTCATGCCATCCACCTGGCCGTTTTCCATCAGGCCGGGATAGAAGCCGTCGAGCCACTCGCGCTCCTCGTCGGTCTCGATGACCTCATCGAAGGCGATGATGGCGTCCTGCTCCAGAAGCTCGTACAGATCGATGGAGAACAGCACCGAGAGCTGTGGAGCGTCGCCGGCCTCGATGGCCGACATGGCGCGCACCCGGGTGTCGTCGTAGTTGCCGGCGTAGATGGCGTCCACGGCGATCTCGGGGTGTTCGGCCTCGAACTGGTCGACCAGGCCGTCGATGACGTCGGTGAGGGCACCCCCCACGGCGATGGGGTAGTACAGGGTCAGTTCGACCGGGTCGTCGGCGAGGGCGGGGTTGGCAGCGAGCAGGCCCGCGGCCAGGGCCGTCAGGGGGAAAGAGAGACGCGCACGCATGGAATGACTCCTGTATTCACGAGGGAATGCCCGGGCGGGTGCCGGAGTGCGAAGGCGACGCGCTGTGTCCGCCGTCGCCCGAGGGGCGGCCGACGGCCGCGGAAACTGTCAGGGGAGTGAGGTCATCCCGGCGCGCGCCGTCGTCACCGAACAGGTGGGTCGCGGCCGGGGCCCAGCCGAGCCGGCAGCGCTCGCCATCGGCCAGCGGCTGTCTGCCGGGCAGCCGGGCGCGCAGTACCTGACTGCCAACGGCCAGGCGCAGGATGGTATCGGCGCCCAGGTATTCTCCGTCGATGACCCGGGCGGGTAGCCCGGCGTCGTCGGGGCCGAGCACCACGATGTCCTCGGGGCGCAGCCCAAGCTGGCCGTTGCTCGCTTCGACGGGAGCGACGGCAACGCTCGGCTCGCCGTCGATCACGGCTTTCCCATCCACCGCTTCGAGGTGCACCAGGTTCATGGCCGGGCTGCCGATGAAGCTCGCGGCAAAGGCGGTGGCGGGGCGGTTGTAGAGGTCATCCGGGCTGTCGTCCTGGACGATGACGCCGTCCTGCATGAGGATCACCCGGTCGCCCATGCTCATCGCCTCGACCTGGTCATGGGTGACATACACCACGGTCATGCCGAGTCGTGACTGCAGCGCCTTGATCTCGCGCCGCATCTCCGCGCGCAGGCGGGCATCGAGATTGGAGAGCGGTTCGTCCATCAGGCAGATGGGATGCTCGGAGATGATCGCCCGGGCCAGGGCCACACGCTGGCGCTGGCCGCCGGAGAGCTGAGCCGGCTTGCGATCCAGATAGGCGCCCAGGTCGACCAGCTCGGCGACCCGCTGCAGACGTTCGCGGCGTTCCGCCCTGGGCACCTTGCGGCTGCGCAAGCCGAAGACGATGTTGTCGGCCACGTCGAGGTGGGGGAAAAGCGCGTAGGACTGGAACACCATGCTGAGGCCTCGATCCCCCGGCGGAAGAAGTGTCACGTCACGCTCGCCGATGTGGATGCTGCCTTCGGTGGCCTGTTCGAGGCCGGCGATCATGCGCAGGGTCGTCGATTTGCCGCACCCCGAGGGGCCGAGCAGGATCACGAACTGGCCGGGGTCGACATCGAAGGAGATTCCGTCGACACCTCGGCTGTCACCCCAGCGCTTGGTGACCCCTTCAAGACGAATGCGCTGCTGACTGGCGTGGCTCATGGGGCTCTCTGTCCGGCGGGCGAAGGGAGATGCTCATGGTGGCGTTTTCAACAGCGTAGTCGCTGAGTGGAATCTGTCATGGTTCGAAGATGAGGGGCATAGGTAACGAATGCCTGGCGATTTTGTGACGATGCTGTGTCAGCGTAGCCTGCACCGGCGACGAACGCGGGTTTCGCCAATGGCGCTGGCCGCATCGTTAACTATCTGTGTAGGCTAACGGTTTCGTCGTTACCGGAGCCTGCCATGCCTGCCTCGCCTCCCGCCGCTTCATCATCGCCGCCCCGCGCGGAAGGCTGGCGGGTCCTGGCGGCCACCACCTGGGTGCAGGTGCTGTGCAGCGGCGGCATGCTCCTGGTGCCGACCCTGGCGCCCCAGGTGGCGGCGGCCTTCGGCGTGCCGACCGGTTGGGTCGGGCTGCAGGTCAGCTTGCTCTACGGGGTGGCGATGCTCACCTCGTTGCAGTCGGCGGTGCTGGCCCGGCGCCTGGGCGGCTGCCGGGCGAGCCAGTTGGCCATGGCGCTGGTGATGGGAGGCTGTGCGCTGGCGCTGATCGGCACGCCGCTGGCGCTGCTGGCCACCACTGTGCTGCTGGGTCTCGCCTACGGCATCACCAGCCCGGCGGCGGCGGAGCTGCTCTCCCGCTTCACGGCTCCCGAGCGGCGCAACCTCGTCTACTCGATCAAGCAGACCGGCGTACCCCTGGGCGGGGTGCTGGCCGGCCTGATCGCGCCGCCGCTGGCCGCGCTGTGGAACTGGCAGGCCGCCTTCCTGGCGGTGGGGGTAGCTAGCCTGGCCACCCTGCTGCTGCTCCAGCCGCGGCGTGGCCGCTGGGATGCCAGCCGGGATGACAGCGTGCGCATGCAGGGCGCCGGCAGCCTGAGCGTGCTGCGCCGCTATAGCGCCATGCGCTGGCTGGGCGCCACCGGCTTCTGCCTCTCCGCGGCCCAGCTCTCGCTGCTCAGCTTCGCGGTGGCCTATATGGTCGAAGAGTTGCTGCTGAGCCTGGTGATGGCGGGCGCCGTGGTGTCACTGGTGCACGTTGCCGGGGTGACGGGTCGCCTGGGCTGGGGCGCCCTGGCCGACCGCCTGGGGGGCAGCCTGCCGGTGCTGTTCGGCCTGGCCGGCGTCATCGCCGTTATCTTCTTCCTGCTGGCCGTGCTCGGCACCCTGGTGCCGACCTGGGTGACCCTCACCCTGATGGTGATAGCCGGCGCCACGGCGGTGGGATGGAACGGGGTCTATCTGGGCGAGGTGGCGCGGCGCTGCGAGCCCGGCGAGGTGGGCGAGGCCACCGCCGCCGTGCTGGTGCTCACCTACATGGGGGTACTGGTGGGTCCGGCGCTGTTCAGCCTGATCGTGTGGCTCACCGGCAGCTATTCGGTGGGCTTCCTGCTGCCCATGGTGACCGGCGCCCTGGCCGTCTTCTGTCTGTTGAGCTGCGTGCGCAGCGACGCCGCGCCGCGGGCCGTCTGAAGCCGCCCTATCGGCCGATCCACTCCACCAGGCTGGTGTCGCCCCGGGCGTGGCGCTCGTGGCGGATGCGGCAGGTGGCGGCGTAAGGCAGGTCGAAGGCCAGCAGGCGCGAGAGCGGCTGCTCCAGCACCTGGTGCAGCAGGGCATTGGTCACGAAGAGATGGCAGACCACTAGTACATGGCGCCCGGGTGGTTCCGCCAGCAGCTCCTGCCAGGCGGCGCCGACCCGGGCATCGAAGGCGCTCTGCATCTGCTGCCAGCCCAGCTCGCTCAGCGGGTGGTCGGTGGTGCCGCGCAGCATCCTGCCGCCCACCGGCTCGCCGTGGCGTAGCAGGTCGAGGGTGGTCACCTCGGCGTCGGGAAAGCGCATGGTCGTGCTCCTGTTGGAAAGGGGACTCAGATGACGGCGTGGCGAACCCGGGCGGAGATCCACTCCGAGGCCAGCACGGTGACGAAGATCATCAGGAAGATCACGCTGACCTGATTCCACGCCAGGCTGTTGATGGCGGCGTTGAGCTGCAACCCTATGCCGCCGGCCCCGACTAGGCCCAGCACAGTGGATTCGCGGATGTTGATGTCCCAGCGGTAGACGCTGATGCCGGCGAAGGCGGGCAGCACCTGGGGCAGCACGCCGTAGCTCATCACCTGCAGGCGGCTGGCGCCGGTGGCGCTGATCGCCTCCACCGGGGTGGGGTGGATCTCCTCGATGGCCTCATAGAGCAGCTTGCCGACGAAGCCGATGGAGCGTAGCGCAATGGCGATGATGCCGGCCAGCACCCCCGGCCCCAGGATGGTGACCAGCAGCATCGCCCAGATCAGCGAGTTGATGGAGCGTGAGGCGACGATGATCAGCAGAGCGGCGCTGCGAACCAGTGGGTGGGGTGTGGTGTTGCGCGCCGCCAGGAAGGCCACCGGAAAGGCCATGGCAATGCCCAGCACGGTGCCCAGGGTGGCGATGTTCATGGTGTCCCACATCGGCTGCCACAGCCGATGGGCATAGCTCCACTGGGGCGGCATCATACGGCTGATCAGGTCGCTGCCTTGGCGGCCGGCGTCCCCGATGAACACCCACATGGTGTTGTCGGAGATCAGCTTCCAGCAAAGCAGGAAGAGGCAGGTGCCGGCCAGCCAGGCCAGGTATCCCAGCCACTGGGCGCGGGGGGTGCGCAGGCGCCAGGTCGGCGTGCCCTGCGGCGTTGTTGAAACGGGCATGATGAGGGTCTCCGGGGCTTACTGGGTCGGCTTACTGGGTCCAGCGGCGGACATGGCTCGAGCTGTACTCACACAGCAGCACGATGCCGATGATGATCAGCAGGATGGCTGCCGAGGTGTCATATTCGTAGCGGCTGATCGAGGTGTTGAGCGTGGCGCCGATGCCGCCGGCGCCGACGATGCCGATTACCGCCGATTCGCGAAAGTTGATGTCAAGACGGTACATGGAGAGCCCGATCAGCCGCGGCATCACCTGGGGCTGCACGGCGTGATTCATGGTCTGCCACCAGCTCGCCCCGGTGGCGCGCACGGCCTCCACCTGGCGCCAGTCCAGGTCCTCGATGTCCTCGGCCAGCAACTTGGCCATGAAGCCGATGGTGGCGAAGGCGAGGGTGATCATGCCGGCCAGCGGCCCGAAGCCGAACATCACCACGAAGAGGATGGCGATGATGATCTCCTGGAAGGTGCGCGACACGGTGATGATGGCCCGACACAGGTAGTAGATGGGCCAGGGAGCGATGTTGCGAGCCCCGCCCAGCCCCACCGGAATGGCCAGTACCACGCCGATCACCGTGGAGGTGAGGGCCATGGTTAGGCTCTCGAGGATGCCATTGAGGATGTCGGTGCGGCGCGAGATGAAGTCGGGCTGGGCGAAGGCGGCCAGGAAGTTCAGGCCGCGGCTGGCGCCTTCGGCGACCCGCGCCCAGTTGACGTCGATGGTGGAGAGTGCCAGCAGCAGATAGACCAGAGCGCCGAGCACCAGGCCCCAGCGCAGCCTCGGGTCTTGGATCGACGGCCGCCGCCGCCACTGTCCCTGACTTGCCAGCTGTTCGCGGGTCATCGTGACACTCCCCCGGATAACACCCGGCTGAGCACGGGCTGGTGAGCCAAGGGCGTGACGTTATCCTGCGGTGCGGCCGGCTGCTCGTTGTCGGCCTGGGTATCCCACTCCTCCTCGCCGTAGATGGTGGTGAGGGTCTCGGCATCCAGCGCCTCGGGTGAGCCATCGAAGACGATCTCGCCGGCGCGCAGGCCGACGATGCGGTCGGCGAACTGGCGGGCCAGGGCCACGTCGTGGATGTTGATGATGGCGCCCAGGTCGCGCTCGGCGCACAGCTCACGGATCAGCCGCATGATCTGCCGTGAGGTCTTGGGGTCGAGGCTCGCCGTGGGCTCGTCCACCAGCAGTAGTTGCGGGTCCTGCAGCAGCGCCCGGGCGATGCCGACGCGCTGGCGCTGGCCGCCGGAGAGGGCATCGGCGCGCTTGTCGATACCGTCGGGCAGGCCGACCCGCTCCAGCAGGCGGAAGGCCTCGGTCACGGCATCGGCGGGGTAGCAACGCAGGAAGCTGCGCCAGAAGCCCACCTGGCCGAGCCGTCCGGAGAGCACGTTTTCCATCACCGTCAGGCGATCCACCAGGGCATACTCCTGGAAGATCATGCCCATGGAGCGTCGCGCCCGCCTCAGTTGGCGACCGGAGAGCCAAGTCAGCTCGGTGTCGCCCAGGCGGATGCTGCCCGAACTGGGCTCCACCAGGCGGTTCACACAGCGAATCAGGGTGCTCTTGCCGGCTCCCGAGGGGCCGATCAGGGCCATCACCTGACCCCGGGGCAGGCTCAGGTCGATGTCGGTCAGGGCGCGGTCCCCGGTGGGGTAGCGCTTATTGACCTGGGAAAGTGTCAGCATGAGTGTCTCCCTTCACGAAGACGGGCCGGGAGAGCGAGACCCTCCTGGCCCGTGCAGAATCAGTAAATCGTCATCGACAGTACGACGGATCAGTCGCAGTCGTAGGTCACGCCGTTGGCCTCGGCGATGGTCCGGATCACCGACCAGCGCTCTTCATAGGTGGTTGGGATGAACTGCGCTTCGCCGGAGTTGGCGAACTCTGCCTGGAGTTGCGTGCCCTCCCAGTCGTAGCTGAAGAAGGCCTGCTGGATCGCCTCCTGCAGCTCGGGGTGCAAGTTGTGGGCCGTGCCGTAGGCGGTGGTGGGGAAGGTCTCGGAGGTATAGAGGATTTCGTAATCACCTTCGTCGATAACGCCGCGCGCCAGCATGCGATGGCCAACCGAGTTGGCGATGGCGGCCGCCTCGTAGTCCTTGTTGACCACGCCGAGGATGGAGTTGTCATGAGAGCCAGAGAAGGCGGTCGAGTAATCTTCGTCCGCCTCCAGGCCGTACTCCGAGCGCAGCAGGGCCGAGGGGGCCCGGAAGCCGGAGTTGGAGGTGGGAGCGGTGAAGGCGAGCTGACGGCCGGCCAGGTCTTCCATCTGTTCGATGCCGCTGCCCGGGTAGGTAATGATCTCCATCTCGTAGCCGAAGCTGCCGTCTTCGCTGGCCATGATGGTGAAGGGGCGGAAGCCGCCGCAGTTCACCGCCACGGGTACGCTGCCGGTATTGAAGCCGGCCACGTGCAGGCGACCCGAGCGCAGTGCCTCCAGTTGGGCGGCGTTGGACTGTACCGGGAAGAACTGGACCCGTTTGCCGGTTTCTTCGGTGAGGTGGTCGAGAAAGTCGGACCAGACGTCGGCGTAGACGGCCGGGTCCTCCACCGGGGTGTAGGCGAAGACCAGGGTGTCGGGGTCGGCCCACTGGGACGCATCGGCGGGGATGTCGGCCACCATGTCGCCGTCGCTATCGACATAGCGCGAGGAAAGATCGGCGCTGGCGGCCAGGCTCGTGGCGGCGAAGAGTGCGGCGATGGTGCCGGCCAGCAGGGTGCGAGGGAAGGTCTTGGCGGTCATGGGGACTCCGTGGCGTGATAATAGGGAAGGATGCCAACGGCGCTCACTCTGACGGTTGCCCATGACAGCGCCGGGTCGACGAGGTGACGAAGCGATGAACAGCCAATGAACGCAGCGTGTCGGTGCGCGGTTTCGCCGCGGAGTACATGGTCAACCGGCGATGACGCACGCGAGCTGGCAGCGATAGAGCGCGACGAGCTCGGCGGCCTTGGCATCCTCGTGCCAGCCGGCGGCGTAGGCCTGGCCGCGTGCGGAGAGGGTCCGGCGCAGGGGGGCATCGCCCAGAAGGCGGTTGACCTTGGCCGCGAAGTCGCCGAGATCCTCATCGGCGATCAGGCAGCCCTCGCCCTCCTTCAGCACGTCACGGGTGCCCATCACCGCAGTCGAGACCACCGGCGTGCCCAGCGCCATGGCCTCCAGCAGCACCAGCCCCTGGGTCTCGGTGCGCGAGGCGAAGACGAACGCATCGGCGGCGCGGTAGGCGGCCTGCAGGGGGCCATCGCGGTCGAGATAGCCGAGGAAGAGGATGGCCTCTGCCACGCCCTGCTCATGAGCCTGGCGAGCCAGTTCCTCCTGGGCGGGCCCCTCGCCGGTGATGATCAGGCGAGCTTCCGGGTGCTCGACCAGTACGCGAGGCAGCATCTCGATCAGGAAACCGATGTTCTTCTCATGGGCGGCGCGCCCCACGAAGAGCAGCAACCGCGCCTCCGGGGGCAGCCCATAGCGGTGGCGAAAGTCGCTCTCCTCCCGAGGGCGAGTGAAGGCCTCCAGCCCCAGCCCGGTGGGAATCACCGCCATGGGCGTGGTCACCCCGTAGCGGTTCAGCGCCGACTGCATGGCCCGGGAGGGGGCGATCAGCCCGCTGAGCTGGTGGCACTGGTGCACCGAGAAGCGCCGCGCGACGAAGCGCAGCCAGCGGCGCGGCAGCCAGCGCACGTAGTGGTGGAGATACTCCTCGAACAGGGTGTGATAGGTGGCCACCACCGGCACGCCGAGCCGTCGCCCCAGCTGGATGCCGGCATAGTGGGCCACGAAGGGCGTATGCACGTGGATCAGGTCGAAGGCGTGCTCGGGGAGTGGTGGTGCCAGAGCCAGCAGGTCCCGGTAGCGCATCATGCGGTCTTCCGGGTCACCCGGCACCCCGCGCGAGCGGATGCGCAGCACACCCGGTTCATCCAACTGGCCCACCGGGTAGTCCGGACAGACCAGGGTGACCGAGTGGCCCTGTCGCTCGAGGGCAGCTCGGAAGCTGGCGATGGAGGTGGAGACCCCGTTGATGCGCGGGAAGTAGACGTCCGAGAGCATCAGGATCTTCATGCCACCCGGTTGGGGGTCGGTGGCGTTTTCCGCCGTCTGCAGTGCCAGAGTGGCCGGGTCCAGCCGCGCCTCATGCTCAGCCTGGATCTGCTGGGCCAGTGCATTGCCCCTGGCCAGCCGGATCAGTGACTCCACCTCCGCTTCACTGAGCGGTTCGCGCGCGCGCGTGGGCATACCCAGCGACTCCCTTGTGGGTGTTTCGCCCATGGTTGCGCGCGATGGTGACGTTTTCGTGAACTCATTCGACGTCCCCAGTGATCACCGGCAGGGGTGCCATAGCGCGCTATGCTGAAGAGTGGCCCAGGTGCTGCGCTTGTTACTTGAATTCGGGATTCAGGGGAACGTAAAGATGGAGCTTATTGGCAATACCATCATGTCAGAGTTTTCGGATTTTAACGATTTGGGCGAGCTTGTGATTGTTGTGATTCGATTGCTTTTCGCTGCCCTTCTGGGTGGCCTGCTTGGGCTCGAGCGAGAGCAGCGTGGGAAGGCGGCTGGCGTCCGTACCCATATGTTGGTCTGCATGGGGGCTGCTCTGTTTATCTTTATCCCACAGCAAGCCGGTATCTCGGATTCCGAGATGAGTCGAGTCATTCAGGGGGTGATTGCCGGCATCGGCTTTCTATGTGCCGGAACCATCATCACTCGTAAGGGTGAGCAAGGAGCTTCAGGGCTTACCACGGCGGCTGGCATTTGGTTCACGGCAGCCATAGGGATAGCGGTTGGTCTGGGGCGCGAGCAGACTGCGGTGTTGTGTACCGCTCTGGCTTGGATGGTGCTGTATGTGGTGCCTTTCTTTACGCATTTAAGACGCAAGAAAACTCTGTGATGCTGAAAACTGAAAAATCAACATTAGGCTGTCATGGGTAGGCGTGTTGTGTGTTTCGTTATCCGCCCTGACCGACACGCCCATCGAAGGGGACTTGCTCGGCCCGGCGGCAGATCTCGGCGGTCAGGCGCTTGAACAGCACCAGATGCGCGGGCTTCATCGCCGCCCAGTAGATCTTCCCCGCCGTGCCTTGCGGGTCCCAGAACGCGGTGGCCGTCACCCGGGCGCCATCTCCCATGGGCGCGACCCTGAATTCCAGCACCCCATGCCCCGGCGCCTTCATCCCGAAGTCCAGCGCCAGCAACTCGGGTGCATCAGCGATCCTCACCTGCCAGCTGTCGATCTGGTCTCCGGCCCTGATCGGTCGACCTTCGGGTCG
The DNA here is from genome assembly GCF_051216275.1 of Halomonas salsilacus. NCBI lineage: Bacteria > Pseudomonadati > Pseudomonadota > Gammaproteobacteria > Oceanospirillales > Halomonadaceae > Halomonas > Halomonas salsilacus. Next base: position 362,381 of record NZ_JBPKAQ010000002.1, on the reverse strand, counting down.
CCCGCGGCGCCTGCCCGGCCCGCCCACCACCGAATCGAGCCATTCGCGCATGGACCAGAGGCCGTTCAGGGCGTAATAGCGATTGTCGCCGCCGATCGCCGAGACAACCCGCCACACCGCCTGTGCCGGGGCGCGCGTGTAGGCTGTGCCACCCGCGTGAAGAGGGTAGTGGCGGTAGTCGTGAAGTGACGTTGCATTGGGCATAAAAGGCTCCTGCCGATAGGAAACGTCTCCGAACGGGTTGTGTCAGGGGTGATCCTGGGCGCGTTGATCGGGATCAGAGTATCCTATACGTTCAGATCCAGAGTGGCCCAATGGCACTAGATGACAGGCTCATGACCCAAAGCAGAGTGGCGATCACCGGGGCGACGGGGTTTCTTGGCAGCCGCCTGGTGGAAAAGCTGGCAGCGCGCGGCACCCCCGTCACGGCGCTGAGCCGCAATCCCGTGGCGGCCGCAGCCCGGTTCCCCACGGCGAAGTTTCCGCAGGTCACGGTGGCGAGCTACAGCCCATTCGATCCCGCGACCATCGCCCCGGCACTGGCCGACGCCTCGGCGGTGGTGCATCTGGCGGGCGAGCCCATCTCGGTCCGCTGGACACCCGGGGTGCGCGCCGCCATCCGCCAGAGCCGCGAGGCGGGCACCCGCGCGCTTGTCTCCGCCATCGGCGGGATGTCCGGCCAGCCGGCTACGCTGATCTCGGCCTCGGCCTGCCGCTATTATGGGGTCAGCGAGAGCACGCGCTTTTCCGAAGAGAGTCCCCGGGGCCCGCCTGGCGATTACCTGACCGACACCACGCATCTCTGGGAGGCCGAGGCGCAGCGCGCCGCCGACCACGATCTGCGGGTGGTGATCCTGCGCTTTGGCCTCGCGCTTGCGCTCACCCAGAGCGGCCGCGAAACGCTCAAGCGGCTGCGCCCGTTTCTGGGCGGGCGCATCGGTTCGGGGCGGCAGTGGGTCAGCTGGATCCACCGCGAGGATGCGACCGATATCCTGCTGCGCGCCCTGGACACCGCCAAGATGCGGGGAGCCTACAACGCCACCTCGCCCAATCCCGTGCGGATGCGTCAAGTGACCGACGCCTTCGGCCGCGTGTCGCGCAGCTTCGTGCGCGTACCGGTGCCCGGTATGGTGATCCGTCAGGTGCTGGGCGATGGCGCCACCGTGGTGCTTGACGGCCAGCGCGTGCATCCTGACCGGTTGCTGGCCGACGGGTTCAACTTTCGCTTTGCGCAGATCGAACCGGCGATCTACGGCCTCTTCTCCTGAGCCGCGGCCCGCTCCAGGCCGCGCAGGAACGCGCGCAGCACCACCGCATGGGCAGGCCAGAGCAGGAACCAGTAGAGCAGCCCCCACACCCCGGCCGGATGCCAGTGCAGCACCAGCGTGATGCGTGACCCGCCCGCCGCGTCGGGCTCCAGCGTGATCTCCATGCCGCCCTCGCCCGGCGCGCGCAGACGCGACAGCAGGATCAGCCGTTCGCCGGGTCGTACCCGGTGCACCTGCCAGAAATCGAAGGCCTCGCCTTCGGCGAACGGTCCTGCGTGCGTGCGCGCTCCAGCGTCCGCCCCCCTCAACAAGCGGTTCGCCGCCCCGCGCAGCCGCCAGATCGGGGTCAGGGCGAAGTAGCCCACCGCCCGCGTTGCCAGCCCCTCGAGGGTCCGGCACACCGCTGCCGGCGACGCCGCACAGTCCCGCGCCAACGTTATCCGCTTGCCGTAGAAGCTGATATCGTGGCGATACCCGCGCAGGTCGAAGGCCCCCTCGCGCCAGCGGTCGCCGGAGAGCATGTCACGCTCGGCCTCGAATGCCTTCGCCACGGCGGCGTCGAACCCCAGGCAGTCGCGCGGCACCAGCGCCCGCAGGGCGCTGTCATCGGCGCGCAGGTCATGGCGCAGCCCGCCGATCAGGGCCCGCGCCAGCGGGGCGGGCACGCCGGTCACCAGATCCATCCAGTAGCTCGACAGTTTCGGGGTCAGAAATGGCACCGGCACGATCACCGGCCTGCGCCGTCCCAGCCCGCGGGCCAACCCGCGCATCATCGCCGCATAGGTCAGCCGCTCGGGCCCGCCAATCTCGAACACGCCGCCCTCGGCTGCGGCCAGCGCCGCCAGCCCCACCAGGTCGGCCAGCAGATCCTCAAGCGCCACCGGCGGCGACGACACACTCACCCATCTCGGTGTCACCATGACCGGCAGATGTGCCACCAGATCGCGCATCACCTCGAAGGCGGCCGACCCTGCCCCGATGATGATGCCAGCTCGCAGTTCGACCACCGGCACCGGTCCCGCGCGCAGGACTTCGCCGGTTTCCACCCGCGAGGAGAGATGCTCGGTGTCGGCCCCTTCCGGCGCAAGCCCGCCCAGGTAGACGATGCGGCGTACCCCCGCCTCCGCCGCGGCCTGGCCGAAATGGCGCGCCGCCTCCCGGTCGCGCGCGGGGAAGCCGCGACCGCCCCCCATGGAATGCACCAGATAGAAGGCCACCTCGACCCCGGCAAGGGCCGGACCCAGGGTGGACGGGTCGAGCGCATCCGCGCGCACCAGATCGACCCCTTGCCAGCCTTCGGCCTCCATCGCCGATAGCCGCCGCGCGGCGGCGCGCACGCGCCTTTCCTGGGCCACCAGATGCGGCACCATGTTGCGCCCGACATAGCCGCTGGCCCCGAACACCAGCCAGAGGGGATCAGAAGCGCTCATGCGGGGGTGTCAGAGCCATTGGCGATGGCAGGAGGGCATTCGGCGATGCCGCGTGTCCCGCCGGGAAGGTGATCGGTCATTCTGCCTGGCTCCATGTGTTGCGAACTCTCGGCGCGCCGGGGGCGCGACAGGTCATCTTAGGCGTTGTCAGAAAACTCTGCACCCGGGCAACCATCACTGCGCGCTGGGCCTGCCCCGGCGCACTATGCTGAAGGTGAGCGAGCCGCCTGGCTCTGCTCTCTGACCTCAAGGAGAACGCACATGTTGGACCTGATCTCCCACCCGGCGGCCCATGTGGTGGCGATGAAGGCGGGGGGTATCGTGACCGGCGCAGAACTGCAGCGTGCCATCGATGCCATCGAGGCCACCAAGCGGGCGCATCCGGTGATCAGTCTGGTGGTCGAGGTCGACGACCTGCGATTGATGACCCTGACCGCCCTGCTCAAGGACATCGGCTACGGTCTGACCCAACTCGGCGATCTCGGCCGCTACCATCGCGCCGCCGTGGTCACCGACCAGATGTGGATCGAACAGATCGTCCGTTTGGAAGAGCGACTGTTCAAGGCCGTGGAAATCCGCACCTTCCGGGGCGATGAGCACGCCGACGCCATGGCCTGGGCCGCGGAGCTGCCCAGGAATTCCCACGAGGATCCCGAAGAGGATGGCTATCACGGCGCCTGAACGGCAACAGGGGAGGGAAACGCCATGCTGGGCGCGATTGCCGGCGACATCATCGGCTCGGTGCACGAAGGCCGGGGCACCAAGCACCGTGACTTTCCGCTGTTCACGCCGCACAGCACCTTCACCGATGACAGCGTGCTCTGCGTGGCGGTGGCGGAGGTGCTGCTTAACGGCGTCGACTACGTCGACACCTTCCACGAGTACTTCCATCGCTACCCCGATGCAGGCTTCGGCGGCGGCTTCATGCGCTGGGCGGCGAGCCGGGACCGGCAACCCTACTTCAGCTGGGGGAACGGCTCGGCCATGCGGGTGCCGCCGGTGGGCTTCGCGGCCCGCTCCCTTGAGGAAGCTCTTGAGCTGGCAAAACGCAGCGCCGAGGTGACCCACGATCACCCCGAGGGCATCCGCGGGGCCCAGGCCGTGGCCGCGGTGATCTACCTGGCGCGCCAGGGGGCCGACAAGGCCGGTCTTCGCGAGGAGGTAGAAGCGCGTTTTGGCTATGACCTTGCGCGCTCCTTGGATGCGATCCGCCCCGGCTACCGGTTCGATGTCTCCTGCCAGGGCTCGGTGCCGGAGTCGATCATCGCCTTCCTGGAGTCCGACAGCGTCGAGGACGCGATTCGTAACGCCATCTCGCTGGGTGGCGACGCGGATACCCAGGCGTGCATGGCCGGGGCCATGGCGGAGGCCTTCCACGGCGGCTTGCCCGAGGCGCTGCGCCGCGAGACCCTCTCCCGCCTGCCTGTCGACCTGCGCCGGGTGTTAGAGGCCTTCGAGCGCCGCTACCCGTGATCCCCGGTACGTTTACCGCTCCCGCGATTGAAGGGGTGCAGCGCCTCGCGGGTGACGTGGAAGCGCAGGGTCTCGCCCTCGGCAACCGGCGGCTGGCCGGCGATGCGGATCACCGTGGGCTGGTCGTCGGGGCGGATACCGACGATATCGGTGCCCTTGGGCAGGTCGTGGAGCAGGGCCTTTGCGGTGTCGCCGCCCCCATTGGTGTGTAGATAGTCCAGCGGAATCAGGTTCACGGCCGGCGAGCCGATGAAGGTGGTCACGAACAGTGAAGCGGGCCGGGCGTAGATCTCCATGGGTGACCCCACCTGCTCGATGCGCCCGTCGTTGAGCACCACCAGGCGGTCGCCCAGGGTCATGGCCTCGAGTTGGTCGTGGGTGACGTAGAGGCTGGTGGTCTTCAGGCGGCGCTGCAGCTTCTTGATCTCCACCCGCATCTGCACCCGCAGCTTGGCGTCCAGGTTGGAGAGCGGCTCGTCGAACAGGAACACCGCCGGCTCACGCACCAGACCGCGGGCCATGGCCACCCGCTGGCGCTGGCCGCCGGAGTGACAGTGGCTCCTCGCGGCCCTCGTCATAGCCCTGTCATGCGCCTTGCCTCTCTTCGACCTCGATGACGCCCTTCTGGCCGCGCCGGGGTTGCGAGTGGTAATTTCAAGGGCCCGGCAGGTGGGCGTGACGTTCGGGGCGAGAGAGCGATCGGCGAGAGGTGGTGAATGGCGGAGCAGCGAGCGCCGCACCTGGTGGTCTTCACCGGGGCGGGTATCAGTGCCGAGAGCGGTATCCAGACCTTTCGGGCTGAGGATGGCCTGTGGGCCGATCACCCGGTGGAGGAGGTGGCCACGCCTCAAGCCTGGCGGAAGGATCCGGCCCGGGTGCTGGCGTTCTACAATCAGCGCCGCGACCAGGTGCGCCGAGCGCGCCCCAATACTGCCCACAAGGCGCTGGCGGCGCTCGAGAAGCAGGGCTTCCGGGTCAGCATCATCACCCAGAACATCGATGACCTCCACGAGCGGGCCGGTTCCCGTCAGGTGCTGCACCTGCACGGCGAGATCCTCAAGGCGCGCTCCACGGTGGACCGCCGCATGCACTATCCGCTGCCCCGCGGCGGCATTGAACTGGGCGACATCTGCGACAAGGGCAGCCAGCTCCGGCCCGACGTGGTCTGGTTCGGCGAGGAGGTGCCCCACTTCCTTGATGCCTGTGAACTGGTCAGCGAGGCGGACTTGCTGCTGGTGGTGGGCACATCGCTGGCCGTGATGCCGGCGGCCTCGCTGCTGCAATATGCGCCCTTCGACGCGCCCTGCGTGTTGGTGGACCCCGAGGCCGAGACGCTGGCGCCGCCGGGCGTGACCCGGGTCAGCCAGCCCGCCGGCCAGGGGGTGCCGGCGCTGGTACGCCACTGGAAGCGCGAGGGGCGGCTCTGGGTGCCGGATACCCTGCTGGCTTCCTGAAGGGCGTCTGAGGAGGTGCTAGAATGCGGCGCCTCTTCCGATGCGGTAGCCGCCATGCAGCACGATACGCCCGATAGCTGTGCCGATCGTCTTCCCGACGGGGTGCTTTCCCGAGACCCCGGTACCGGGCTTTCCCATGACCCCGGTACCGGTCATCCGCGTCCGCCGCGCCGCGAGTTCAAGTCCCGCGGCAGCCTCGTCGAGCGCTGTCCGGGTTGCAATCTGCCCGAGCTCAACTGTCTCTGCCCCTATGCGGTGACGTCAGAAAGCCATGCCCGGGTGTGGCTGCTCACCCACCCCATGGAGCACCACAAGCCCACCAACACCGGGCGGCTGATCCGCGACGTGCTGGTCGAGACCGAAGTCTTCACCTGGTATCGCACCGCGCCGGACAAGCGGCTGCTGGCGCTCTTGGAGGAAGCGCGCTACGCGCCCTTCGTGGTCTTCCCCGATGATCAGCCCGACTACGCCGAACGGGTGGTGGGCATCGACACCGTGGAACAGGTGAAGCAGGAAGGGCGGATTCCGGTCTATGTGCTGCTGGACGGCACCTGGCGCCAGGCCCGACGCATTTTCCGCAAGAGCCCCTACCTCAAGCAGCTGCCGGTGCTGCCGCTGCGCACCGAGCGGCTGACCCGCTACCGGTTGCGCAAGCCGGCCTCCGCCGAGCACCTGTGTACCGCCGAGGTGGCCGCGGAGCTGCTGCGTCAAGGCGGCGACATCGACGCCGCCCAGGCCCTGGGCGACTATTTCGACGCCTTCAACGACAGCTACGCCGCCAGCCGGCGCTTCGAGAAGATCGAAGCGCCGACGGCGGCGATGCAACGCCTGCTGGCCCGCAAGACCTGATCGCTTCAGGCCGTACCGCTGCCGAACAGCGCCCCGGCGATCCGGAAACCGGCGATCCAGGTGCCGGCGGCGGAGCCCAGGGTGGCCAGGATGAAGACCAGCAGGGTGCGCGAGACCCGGTTGCGCCACCAGCCCGCAAGCTCGGTGACGTCGTGGCGAAGGGTGGAGAAGTCACGCACCTTGGGCTTGCGCAGGTAGAGCTCGACCCCGGCGGCCACGAAGCCAGCGCCGATGGTGGGGTTCAGCGAGGTGAGCGGGGCGGCGAAGAAGGTCGCCGTCACCGTCAGCGGGTGGGCCAGGGCGACCAGGGTGGCGGCGGCCGAGAGCACGCCGTTGATCAGGAACCACTCGCCGACGAGCTGCCAGCCCAGCTCGGTGTTGCGCGAGAAGCCGATGGCGAAGCCGGTCAGCACTAATATGGTGATCAGCCAGGGCAGCGACTTCCAAAGCTTCGAGGGCGGCGGGGTGACCTCCAGGGCCTCACGCTCTGGCGTCGGGGCCTCGGGTAGCGGGGCCTCGAACTCTTCCGCCATGCCCTTCATGTGGCCGGCGCCGATCACCACCAGCACGTGGCGGTAGCGCCCCGGAGGGGCATCTTCGGCCAGGCGCAGCACCATGTAGCGGTCGCGCTCGCTGATCAGCGGCGTGTAGAGCGTCTCGGACTCGGCGGCGAACTCGCTGAAGGTGGACTCCAGCACATCGCCCTCCTTGAGCCGTTCGATCTCCGCGGCGGAGACGTCCTGGCGCGACAGCACGCTGCCCAGCAGGCCTGAGAACAGCGAGAATCGCTGCCACCAAGGCACGTTGTGGTAGATGCGCTTGAGGGTCACGCCGACATCGCGATCGATCAGCAGCAGCGGCAGGCCGGCCTCGCGGCTCTCCTCCAGGGCGGCGCGCATCTCGGCGCCGGGCTCGATGCCCGACTGTTCGGCCACGCGCTGCTGGAAGGCACCTAGCGCCAGGCTCGCCGCCACCATGCCGGCCTTGCCCTGGCGGAAGATCTCGAACAGGTCCTGATTGTGCATGGCGTCCGGGTTGGAGAGGCTCTGGTGGCGCGAGTCGCACAGCTCGATGGCCACGGCGTCGTACTCACCGGAGCGGATCAGTGCGCGCACGTCCAGCGCGCTCTCGGCGGAGACGTGGGCGGTGCCCAGCAGGGTGTAGCGGGTCTCGCCCACCTGGATGATGCGGCGCGGGCCGGTGACGCCGGCCGTTGGTTCGGTGGGCATCACGGTGTCCTGGGAGTCGGTCATGGACGCTCGGTATGAAGGAGTGAGAAGGGGATTATCCACGATGGGCCCAGGCAGGCCAAATCACCTCAGCGCCGCCAGAAGGCGGGGGTGAACAGCACCAGCACGGTGAAGATCTCCAGGCGGCCGAGCAACATGGCCATCACCAGGATCCACTTGGCCAGGGTCGGCAGTTCGCCGTAGTTGCGGGAGGCATCGCCCAGCGCCGGGCCCAGGTTGTTGAGCGCCGAGGCCACGGTGGACCAGGCGGTGACCTGGTCGACGCCGGTGGCCATCACGCCCACCAGCATCAGGAAGAACAGCATCACGAAGACCGAGAAGAAGCCCCACACCGCCTGGGCGATGCCGTCCGGTACGCTCACCTTGCCCACCTTCACCGCGATCACCGCGTTGGGGTGGATCAGACGCATCACCTCGCGCATGCCTTGCTTGATGATCAGGATGATGCGGATCACCTTCATGCCGCCCCCGGTGGAGCCCGAGCAGCCGCCGACGAAGGCGGCCATGAACAGCAGGAAGGGCAACGCACCCGGCCAGATCGAGAAGTTGGCCACCCCGAAGCCGGCGGTGGTGGCCACCGAGACCACCATGAAGATGCCGTGGCGCAGGCCCCGCTCGGTGTCGTAGGTATTGGTGAGCCACAGCGAGACCACGGTAATCACCGATAGGCCGAGCAGGAAGAGCAGCAGGAAGTGGGCCTCGGGGTCCTGGAAGTAGTGGGTGAGTCGCCGCTCGCGCCAGGCGACGAAGTGCAGGCTGAAGCTCACCGCGGAAACGATCAGGAAGAACACGCAGATCATCTCGATCACGGCGCTGTCGAAGTGTCCGATGCTGGCGTCGTAGGTGGAAAAGCCGCCAATGGCCACGGTGGAGAAGCTGTGGCCCAGGGCGTCGAACCAGTTCATCCCGGCGGCCATGTAGGCCAGCATGCAGGCCACGGTGAGGGAGGCGTAGATGTACCACAGCGCCTTGGCGGTCTCGGTGATGCGCGGGGTGAGCTTGGAGTCCTTGAGCGGCCCCGGGATCTCGGTGCGGTAGAGGGCCATGCCGCCGACGCCCAGCGTCGGCAGGATCGCCACCGCCAGCACCACGATGCCCATGCCGCCCAGCCACTGCAGCTGCTGGCGGTAGAAGCGGATCGACTCGGGGAGATATTCGATGCCGGTGATCACCGTGGCGCCGGTGGTGGTCAGCCCCGAAAAGGACTCGAACACCGCATCGGTAATGGAGAGGGCGGACTCGCCGGTGAGCATCAGCGGCAGCGAGCCGAACAGCGCCAGCACGCTCCAGAACAGCGCCGCGATCAGGAAGCCGTCGCGGGTGCGCAGCTCCTTGCGGGCTCGGCGGTTGGGCAGGAACATCGCAAGGCCCGTCAGCACGGTGATGCCGATGGCCACCGCGAAGGCGTCCCACTGGCCGTCGCCGAACAGCAGCGAGATCAGGACCGGCGGCATCATGGTCAGGCTGAACAGCATCAGCAGCATGCCGAGGATGCGCAGGATCATGCGCAGGCTCATCGCGCGAGGCTCCCCATGGTTGTCTGGCTAGAAGAAGGTCAGGCCGACCTGGAATAACCGCTCCACGTCGCGTAACCGGCGCTTGTCGATCACGAACAGGATCACGTGGTCGCCGGACTTCACCACCACGTCATCGTGGGCGATCAGCACCTCCTTGCCACGCACGATGGCGCCGATGGTGGTGCCCTTGGGCAGCTCGATCTCGCCGATGGCGCGCCCCACCACCCTGGAGGACTGGGTGTCACCGTGGGCGATCGCCTCGATGGCCTCCGCCGCGCCGCGGCGCAGCGAGTGCACATTGACGATGTCGCCGCGCCGCACGTGGGTCAGCAGGCTGCCGATGGTGGCCTGCTGGGGCGAGATGGCGATGTCGATCTCGCCGCCCTGCACCAGGTCCACGTAGGCGGCATTGTTGATCAGCGTCAGCACCTTCTTGGCGCCCATGCGCTTGGCCAGCATCGACGACATGATGTTGACCTCGTCGTCGTTGGTCAGGGCGCAGAAGATGTCGCACTCCTCGATGTTCTCTTCCTCCAGCAGCCGCTTGCTGGTGGCGCTGCCGTGCAGCACCACGGTACGGTCGAGGCGTTCGGAGAGCACCGTGCAGCGCTCCAGGTTGTGCTCGATGATCTTCACCTGGTGGCTGTGCTCCAGGTGCTCGGCGAGGCGCTCGCCGATGTTGCCGCCACCGGCGATCACTACCCGGCGGAAGTCGCGGTCGAGGCGGCGCAGCTCGCTCATCACCGCGCGGATGTCGCGGCGGGCGGCGATGAAGAACACCTCGTCGTCCGCCTCGATTACGGTGTCGCCGCGCGGGATGATCGGCCGGTTCTGGCGATAGATGGCCGCGACGCGGGTATCCACGCTGGGCATGTGGCGACGCAGGAAAGCCAGGTCCTGGCCCACCAGGGGGCCGCCGTAGATTGCCTTGACCGCCACCAGCTGCACCAGGCCGCCGGCGAACTCCAGCACCTGCAGGGCGCCAGGGTGCTCGATCAGCCGGCGGATGTGGTCGGTGACCACCTGCTCGGGACTGATCAGCACGTCGATGGGCACTGCCTCGTGGGCGAACAGCCCCTTGCGGGTGAGGTAGGCGGTAGCGCGCACCCGGGCGATCTTGGTGGGGGTGCGGAACAGGGTGTGGGCGACCTGGCAGGCGATCATGTTGACCTCGTCCTGGCTGGTCACCGCGATCAGCATGTCGGCGTCCTCGCAGCCCGCCTGGCGTAGCACCATCGGGTAGGAGCCGGGCCCCACCACGGTGCGGATGTCGAGCTTGGTGTGCAGCTCGCGCAGCTTGTTGCCGTCGGTGTCCACCACCGTGATGTCGTTCTCCTCCCGGGCCAGGTGTTCGGCCAGGGTGCCGCCGACCTGGCCGGCGCCGAGGATGATGATCTTCATGGAGTCTGATGTCCGCTGGCAGCGAGCGCGGCGCATCTTGTGCGCCGCAACAGGGTGGCGGCAAGCCTAAACCAGCCGCGGGGAGAAGAACAGCGCGCCATCAGTCGAGGGTGAAGCCGACCTTGATGGTGACCTGCCAGTGAGAAACGCGGCCGTGCTCCACCTGGCCACGGGTGTCGATCACCTCGAACCAGCGCATGCCGTGCAGGGTTTCACTGGCCTTGGTGATGGCACTCTCGATGGCCTGCTGGATGCCCTCCTCGGAGGAGCCAGTCAGTTCGATATGCTTGTAGGTATGGTTGCTCATGCGGACTCCGGTTGCTCGCCAAAAGGGGATCGGTCGACCGATGGCTCAGCCCGGCCGTTTCTTCAGTCTGGCATAGAAGAAGCCATCGTGGCTGTCGATCTGCGGCAGCAGCTGAAGGCCTGCGCCCGACGGCCGTCCCCAGGCTACGTCACCGGGAGTGGTGACCTCGGCGTCCGGGGTGCGCGACAGGAAGGCGGCGATCTGCTCGATGTTCTCCTCCGGCAGCACCGAGCAGGTGGCGTAGAGCAGGGTACCCCCGGGACGCAGCAGCGGCCACAGGTTGTCGAGCAGCCGCGTCTGCAGGGCGGCCAGGGACGCAATGTCGCTGGGGCGGCGCAGGCGCTTGATGTCGGGATGGCGACGGATCACCCCGCTGCCGGAGCAGGGGGCATCGAGCAGGATCGTGTCGAAGGGGGCGCCGTCCCACCACTCCCGGGCGGTGGCGTCACCGTGTTCCAGCCGTGCCGCGAGGCCCAGCCGGCCGAGTGCGTCCTCGACCCGGGCCAGGCGCTCGGCATCACTGTCCACCGCATGCACATCGATGTCGAAGAGCTCCAGCAGGTGTCCGGTCTTGCCGCCGGGGGCGCAGCAGGCGTCCAGCACCCGGGCGCCGGGGCGGGGCGCCAGGGCCGGGCCGAGCAGGACACTGGTGAGCTGGGCGGCCTCGTCCTGGACGCTGACGTCACCCTCGGCGAAGCCCGGCAGAAGCTGGACGTCGCAGGGCGTCTCCAGGGTGATGCCGTCCGGGGCATGCAGGCAGAGCCGCGCCTGAATGCCGGCAGCGGCCAACCGGTCCATATAGGCCTCCCGGTCGCCATGGCGGCGGTTGACGCGCAGGGTCATGGGGCCGGGTACGTTGTTGGCGCCGCAGATGGCGCGCCAGTCGTCGGGCCAGGCCTGGCGAAGCGCCTTGATCAACCATTGGGGGTGCAGCAGCGCCACCGCGGGGTCCTGGTCCACCTCGGCCTGCAACTCGGTGGCCTCCCGCTGGAGGCGGCGCAGGCAGCCGTTGAGCACCCGGGTGGCCCACTCCTTGCCGAGGAGGCGTGCCGCGCCGGCGGTCTCCCCAACCGCGGCATGGGCCGGAATGCGCAGGTAGAGCAGTTGATGGATGCCCAGCAGCAGCAGCGCCTGGATGTCGGCGTCGCGTACCTTGAAGGGCTTGTCCAGCAGCTTCGCCGCCAGTGCCTCGAGACGCGGCAGGGTGCGGCAGGTGCCGTAGCAGAGCGCCTTGAACAGGGCGCGGTCGCGGGCCACCACCTGGTGGTCATCGAGGCCGGTGAGTGACCCCTTGCCGGTGATCACCGGCACCAGGGCGCGAGCGGCGGCAGCGCGCACCGCCAGGCCGCCGTCGTTTTCCAGGCCGCGCTTGCGCTGGCGAGGCTCCCGGGGTCGATGGTTAGAGGGCTGGCTCATGCGGAGGCCTCCTCGTCATGGTGGCCCAGGTACAGGCCAGGCGTGAACCGCTCGGCTCGGGCGCGCAGCAGCTCACTCACCGGCAGCACCTTGCCGCCGGGCAGTTGGGCCTGGGTCACCCGCAGGACCTGGTCACCCTCGGGGCCGCAGGCGATGCGCAGGGCATCGGGAGCGTGCGCGCGCAGGGTGCCGGGGACGGTGGGCGTTTCGTCTTCGGCGAGCTCGCTCGCCTCGGCCATCAGCAGGCGCAGGCGGTCGTCCCCCAGTGCGCACCAGGCCACCGGCCAGGGGTTGAAGGCGCGCACCCGGGCGGCCAGGGCGGTGGCGGGCTCGCGGAAGTCCAGTTCGGCCTCGGCCTTGGAGAGCTTGGCGGCGTAGGTGACGCCGGCCTCGGGCTGGGGCGTGGCAGGAAGGCCTTCGCCGGCGAGGGCGTCCAGCGTCTCGACGATGGTCTCGCCGCCAAGGGCGGCCAGGCGGTCGTGGAGCTCGCCGCCGGTGGTCGTCGCGGTAATCGGCGTGCGCCGCACCAGCAGCATGGCGCCGGTGTCGAGCCCCTCGTCCATCTGCATGATGGTGACCCCGCTCTCGGCATCGCCGGCCTCGAGGGCGCGCTGGAGGGGGGCGGCGCCGCGCCAGCGCGGGAGCAGCGAGGCGTGGACGTTGAGGCAGCCCAGGGGGGGAATCTCCAGCACCGCCCTGGGCAGGATCAACCCATAGGCCACCACCACCATGATATCGGCGTCGAGGGCGGCCAGCTCGGCCTGGGCCTCGGGCGCCTTGAGCGTATCGGGCTGATGGACCGGCAGCCCGTGCTCGAGGGCGAGGCGCTTGACCGGGCTCGGAGTCAGCTTGCGGCCGCGGCCGGCGGGGCGGTCCGGCTGGGTGTAGACGGCGATGACGCGGTGGTGGCTGTCCAGCAGCGCCTGCAGACTCTCGGCGGCGAAATCGGGCGTGCCGGCGAAGATGACGCTGAGGGAGTGAGAGTCGAGGGGTCGGGACATGGTTCGGGCCTGGCAGGGAGTGGATGCCCTCTCATGATAACGGAGCCAGCCCCAAACGACGAAGGCCGACGCGTGGTCGGCCTTCCGGCTGGGGAGAGGCGGTGGAGCGGTCTCAGGCGGTCTGCATCTGCCTGTGGCGCTTCTGCATCTTCTTCATCACCCGATCACGCTTGAGCGGCGACAGGTAGTCGACAAACAGCACGCCCTCGAGGTGGTCATGCTCATGCTGGATGCAGTGGGCCAGCAGGCCGTCGGCCTCGAGCTCGTAGGGCTTCCCGTCGCGACCCAGTGCCTTGAGATGGACCCTGAGCGCCCGGGGCACCTCGGCGTAGTACTCGGGGATCGACAGGCAGCCCTCGGACATGAGGTCGCGCTCGCCGCCGATGGGCGTGAATTCGGGATTGATCAGCACCAGCGGGCGTGACTGGTCGTCGCTGACGTCCATCACGATCACCCGGCGGTGGACGTCCACCTGGGTGGCGGCCAGCCCGATACCGCGGGCGTCGTACATGGTCTCGAGCATGTCATCGACCAGCTGGCGGACCTCGTCGTCGACCGCATCCACCGGCGCTGCTCGGGTACGCAGCCGCTCGTCGGGGAATTCGAGGATCGGTAATTTGGCCATGGCGTTGGTTTCACCGTTATGCTGTCATTTACAGAATGACACTATTCTAGAGGGGCGCCGTCGGTAGAGAAACCGCCGAACGCGCATCACGTCGATAACCTCAGACTATAGCATGCCGGCCAGGTTCGATGAGAGCGCACAGGGCCAGGTGCAACGACGCGGGGAGAGCAGGGATGAAGCAGACGAACGAGGGCAAGGGGCAGCGCCGTTGGCCCGCCACGGCGGCGATGCTGCTGGGCATGGCGGTGGCACTGGGGAGCCTGGCCGGGGGCGCCCTGGCCCAGGGGCTCAGCTGGAACGATGGCCTGCGGGGAGACGCCCCGGACCGCTACACGGTGGTGCGTGGCGATACCCTGTGGGACATCTCCGGCCGCTTCCTTCAGCACCCCTGGCAGTGGCCCGAGGTGTGGCAGGTCAACCCCCAGATCCGCAATCCGCACCTGATCTACCCGGGCGACGTCGTCTACCTCTATGACTGCAACGGCCGTCCCTGCCTGGGGCTGGAGCGCGGCCAGGGCCAGGTACGGCTCTCGCCGGAGATGCGCACCATTTCCCACCGCGAAGCGATCGAGCCGATCCCCCTGGAGGCGGTCCGCCACTTCCTGCGCGATCATCGCATCGTCGATGACCCCGAGTCCCTCGACGAGTTGGCCTATGTGGTCGGTGGCGACGACCGCCGCCTGATGAGCGGCGTGGGCGACCGCCTCTATGCACGCGGCGAGGTAGAGGGCAGCGGCCGGGTCGGGTTCTATCGGGTCGGTGAGCGCTTCCTCGATCCGGCCAGCGGCGAGCTGCTGGGGCTGGAACTGGAGAGCGTCGGCCAGGCGCGTCGCGAGCGCCAGGCCGACGAGATCGTGGTGCTGGAGGTGACCTCGTCCCGCCAGGAGGTGCGCAACGACGACATCGTGCTGCCGCTGGAGGTCCGCGACCTGGTCACCGAGTTCTACCCCCGCGCCCCGGATCGCGATGTGGAAGGCACCCTACTGTCGGTGCCTGGGGGCGTGCAGTTCATCGGCCGCCTGCAGGTGGTGACGCTGGATCGTGGCCGCCGCGACGGCCTCGAGCCCGGCCATGTGCTGATGGTCGAACAGCGCGGCGAGCTGGTCAGCGACCCGCGGACCGGCGAATCCCTGCGCCTGCCCGGCGAGGACGCCGGCCTGGTGATGGTCTTCCAGCCCTACGAGAAGATGAGCTACGGCCTGGTGATGAAGGCCAGCCGCACGCTCTCGGTGGGTGACCGCGTGCATACCCCCGAGCGCGCCCTGGGCGCCGCCGCCCTGCGCTGAGGCAATGCCATGACCACCCAGCGTCCCGGCGCCCGGGAGTGGCTGGCCCTCTCCCGGTTGCCGGGCCTGGGGGCCGTTCGGTTGGCCGAGCTGGCCGCCACGGCTTCGGCCTGGCCCGATGGCTGGCTGGCGCTGCTACCCCGGGAGGCCGCCACGGCGCTGCGGCTGTGGCTGGATCATCCCGGGCGCAGCCCGCTGACTGACGAGATCGCCCGGGCCGAGGCGTGGCTCGCCGAGGCCCCCGATCGCCACCTGCTCCACCCCGACCACCCCCACTGGCCGACCCTGCTCGCCGAGATCCCCGACCCGCCGCCGCTGCTGTGGGCTTGGGGGGATCTGGCCGCGCTCGCGCCTCCCCGGCTGGCCATGGTGGGCGCACGGCGCGCCACCCGGGAGGGGCTGACCAACGCCTCGACCTTCGCTCGCGAACTGGCCGGGCGAGGCTGGTGCGTGGTCAGCGGCATGGCGCTGGGCATCGACGCCGCCGCGCAGCAGGCGGCGCTTGACGCCGATGGCACCAGTGTGGCGGTGCTCGGCTGCGGCGTGGACGTGGCCTACCCGCCGCGTCACCACCGGCTGCATGCGCGGCTGCGCGAGCCCGGCGGCCTGCTGCTCTCCGAGCATCCGCCCGGCACCCCGGCGCGGGCAGCCTTCTTTCCCCGGCGCAATCGCATCGTCACCGGCCTCGCCTTCGGTGTGCTGGTGGTGGAGGCGGCCGAGCGCAGCGGCTCCTTGGTCAGCGCCCGCCTGGCCGGCGAGCAGGGGCGCGAGGTGTTCGCGCTACCGGGCTCCATCCACAACCCCCAGGCCCGCGGCTGCCTGCGGCTGATCCGCGACGGGGCGGTGCTGGTGCGCGACGTCGACGATATCGTCGCCGAGCTGACCCAGTGGCTGCCCGCATCGAGCCCCCAGGCGCGCCCCGGCCAGCTTCCCGCCGGAGGCGAGTCCTCGCCCGGCGACCCGCTGCTGCGCTGGCTGAGCGGCCAGCCGACGCCGGTGGACACTCTGGTGGGGCTCTCGGGGCTCGGCATTGCCGAGTGCCAGCGGCGCCTGCTGGAACTCGAGCTGGAGGGGCGAGTGGCCCACGCCGCCGGCGGCTGGGTGCGCCTCTCGGGGGCGTGATAGAATCCCCGGCCATTCTTGAATCCAGCCGTGTCCTTCACCGAGGAGACCCCATGAGTCAGGCCAGCCAGATCACGCACGCCGTTGCCTCCCTGCGTCGGGGGGGCGTGATCGCCTATCCCACCGAGGCCGTGTGGGGGCTCGGCTGCGACCCGGACAACGACGAGGCCCTGACCCGGCTGCTGCGTCTCAAGCAGCGCGATCCCGCCAAGGGCGTGATCCTGGTGGCCGGCAGTATCAATCAGTTCGCGCCCTGGCTCGAGGGGCTGCCCATCGAGCTTCACGCCCCCCTGGCGGCCAGCTGGCCGGGCCCCCACACCTGGCTGGTGCCCGACAATGGCCGCAGCCACGGCCTGGTCCGCGGCGGTCACGCCAGGGTGGCGCTGCGGGTCAGCGCCCACCCCCTGGTCGCGGCCCTGTGCGACGCCCTCGGCGGGCCCATCGTCTCCACCTCAGCCAACCGGGCCAGCGAGCCATCGGCCATGAGCGCCGATGAGGTCCACGCCGCCTTCGGCGATGAACTCGATGCCATCGTCGAGGGAGAGCTCGGCGGCCTCGAGCGCCCCAGCACCATCCGCGACCTGGTCACCGGCCAGCTGATGCGCCCCTGATACCTGTTTTTTTATCCGCCTGGCTTCGAGGAGATCGCCTTGGCCCACGCCCGACTCGATGACATCAAGACCTACCTGCTCGACCTACAGGACCACCTCTGCGCGGGCCTGGCCGCCGAGGACGGCGGCGAAGGCTTTCGTGAGGAGGCCTGGGAACGCCCTGAAGGGGGCGGCGGGCGATCCCGGGTGATCGAGCATGGCCGCGTGTTCGAGAAGGGCGGCGTCAACTTCTCCCACGTCTTCGGCGAACGCCTGCCCCCCTCGGCCACTGCGGCCCGGCCCGAGCTGGCAGGGCGCAGCTTTCACGCGGTGGGCGTCTCCTGGGTGCTGCACCCGGAGAACCCCCACGTGCCCACCAGCCACGGCAACGTGCGCTTTTTCATCGCCGAGAAGCCCGGCGAAGACCCGGTCTGGTGGTTCGGCGGCGGCTTCGACCTGACCCCCTACTACCCGGTGCTTGAAGATGTGGTGCACTGGCATCGTGTCGCCCGCGACGCCTGCGCGCCCTTCGGCGAGGATGTCTACTCCCGCTACAAGGCCTGGTGCGACGACTACTTCTTCCTCAGGCACCGCGATGAGACCCGCGGCGTGGGCGGGCTCTTCTTCGATGACCTCAACGAGGGCGGCTTCGAGACCTGCTTCGCCTTCCAGCGCGCCGTGGGCGACGCCTTCCTCGAGGCCTACCTGCCCATCGTCCGCCGCCGCCGAGAGGCGGCCTGGGGCGAGCGCGAGCGCGATTTCCAGCTCTATCGCCGCGGACGCTACGTGGAGTTCAACCTGGTGTGGGACCGCGGCACCCTGTTCGGGCTGCAGAGCGGCGGGCGCACCGAATCGATCCTGATGTCGATGCCGCCCCTGGCGCGCTGGGCGTACGGCTGGACGCCCGAGCCCGGCAGCCCCGAGGCGCTGCTCTACGAGGCGTATCTGCATCCCCGCGACTGGTTGGGGGAAGAGGAGGCCTGCCCATGACCGACCGCTACTGCGTCTTCGGCCATCCCGTTACCCATTCGAAGTCCCCGGCCATCCATGCCGCCTTCGCCGCCCAGATCGGCGAGGCGCTCGAGTACACCGCCATCGAGGCGCCCCTGGACGACTTCGCCGGCGCCTGGCGGCGCTTCGTGGCCGAGGGGGGGCGCGGCGCCAACGTCACCGTGCCCTTCAAGGAGGAGGCCTTCCGCCTCTGCGATACGCTGAGCCAGCGGGCCCGGCGGGCCGGGGCGGTCAATACGCTGCTACTGGGCAAGAACGGCCTGACGTATGGGGACACCACCGACGGTGTTGGCCTGGTGCGCGACCTGAAGCGCCACGGGGTGACCCTGGCCGGCGTCCGCCTCCTGGTGCTTGGCGCGGGTGGGGCGGTGCGCGGGGTGCTGGCGCCGCTGCTGGCCGAGGGGCCGGCGAGCCTGCGGGTGGCCAACCGCACCGCCGCCAAGGCCGAGGCCCTGGCCGCCGACTTCCGCGACCTGGGCGAGATCGCCGGCGGCGGCTTCAACGCCGTGGCCGGTCGGTTCGACGTGGTGATCAACGGCACCAGCGCCAGCCTCGCCGGTGACCTGCCGCCGCTGCCGGATGAGCTGTTCGCTGCGGGGGCCACTGCCTATGACATGATGTACGGTGCGGCGCCCACGGTCTTCCTGCGTTGGGCCACCGAGCGCGGGGCTCGCCCGGTGGATGGCCTCGGGATGCTGGTGGAGCAGGCGGCGGAGTCCTTCTTCCAGTGGCGCGGCAAGCGCCCCGACACCCCCCCGGTGCTGGAGGCGCTCAGGGCGTCGCTTTAATCTCGGCGCCGCCTTCAGCGGCGCTAGACATGGAGCCCTCAGCGTCTCTTGACGTACAGCCCCACCATGCAGAGCCCCATGCCGACCACCGACAGTAGCATGCCGCCGTTGACCAGCCATGGATAGCGCTGTAGCCAGGAGACGAAGGGCTGGGGCGTGTCGCGGCACACCCCCTCCAGGTAATCCCAGTAGCCGCCGGCGTGGAGGCAGTCGCGCACGTCCGACAGCTCCCAGAAGTAGACCCCCATCAGCAGCAGGATGGGGGCGATCAACAGCAGCAGTCCAAGCTTCAGCATTCGCTATCCAGAGGTAGGGTGGGGAATCATCGTTGTCCTAGGGGCGCGGGCAGTTCGGCGTGCGTCCCGCCTGGCGGGCCTGTTCGAATCGCGCTACCGCCTCGGGCATGTTGGCCTGCAGGCCCGCCATGCGTTGGCCCTGGCTGGGGTGGGTGGACATCCAGGCCGGGGGGCGAGCCCCGCCGGCGGCCTCCATGTTCTCCCACAGGGCGACGCTGGCGCGCGGGTCGAAGCCGGCATCGGCCATCAGCCGCAGGCCGATCACGTCGGCCTCGCTCTCGTGGCGGCGCGAGAAGGGCAGCAGCACGCCGTACTGGGCGCCGAGGCCCAACGCCCCCATCATCTGCTGCCCCCCCGGCCCCTGCATGCCGGAGACAGAGGAGAGCACGGAGAGGCCGAGTTGGGTGGCGGTCTGGGTGGAGACCCGCTCGTTGGTGTGACGGGCCAGCACGTGGCCGATCTCGTGGCCGACCACCGCGGCCAGCTGGTCCTGGGTCCGGGCAACGTTCAGCAGTCCGGTGTTGATGCCCATGTAGCCACCCGGCAGGGCGAAGGCGTTGGCCTGCTCCGATTCGAAGACGCGAATCTGCCAGTCCTGGGCGCGCTGCTGCTCCGCCGGCAGTGCGCCGACGATGGCCTCGGCCACGCACTGCGCGTAGTGGTGGGTGGCGCCACCCACGGTGGGCAGGTCCTGCTGGTACTGGTCGAACGCCTGGGCGCCCATCTCGTTGAGCTGGGCATCGGAAACCAGGGTGAGCTGCTGTCGTCCGGTGGGCGAGGTGGCGCAGGCGGTGAGGGTGAGGCTCAGCACGCCGACGGCGAGCAATGGGAACCAGCGCATGGGGGGTCTCCTGTGACCGGTCTTGTTCGTCTCAGTGCGGTATGACGCTGGACGGCACGACAAGGTTCGCCACAAGATACCCTGAATGCCTGCAAGGTCAACCGCTCGACACGGAGAAGGAGCCCCCATGGACGCCGAGCTGACGCGCCGATTGATGAACCTGCTGGATCACGTGGAGCACTGGTTGCCGCCTCCTCCCCAGGAGGTGGACTGGCACCGCGATGTGGCGGCCCTGTGGCAGCGCCACAGCCTGGGGGGACGGCTGCTGCCGGTGCCGCCCCGGGATGCCCTGAGCCTGGACGACCTGCTGGGAATCGAGCGCCAGAAGCTGGCGCTGGTCGACAATACCCGCGCCTTCCTGCAGGGGCTGCCGGCCAACCATGCGTTGCTGTGGGGCTCCCGGGGGAGCGGCAAGTCGTCGCTGATCCGCGCGCTGCTCAACTCACTGTCGCCGGACGGGCTGCGCCTGGTGCAGGTGGATCGCCATGATCTCGCCGGCCTGCCGATGCTGGTGGAGCAGCTGCGCCACCACGACCAGCGCTTCGTGGTCTACTGCGACGACCTCTCCTTCGAGGGCCATGACGACGCCTACAAGGCGCTCAAGAGCGTGCTGGACGGCGCCCTGACCGGCCCGCCGCCCAACGTGCTGCTCTATGCCACCTCCAACCGCCGCCACCTGCTGCCGGAGTCGATGAGCGACAACGAGGGCTCGCGGCTGGTGGGCGACGAGCTGCACCACGGCGACGCCGTGGAGGAGAAGATCTCACTCTCCGACCGCTTCGGCCTGTGGCTGGGGTTCCATCCCTTTAATCAGGATGTCTACCTGGAGGCCTGCTGCCACTGGGTCACCCAACTGGGTCGCCGGGACGACTGGAACGCCGAGGCTCGCGCCGAGGCGATCCGCTTCGCCACCCTGCGCGGCGGACGCAGCGGCCGCGGCGCCTGGCAGTTCGCCACCCAGTGGGTGGGCCGCCGGCGCCTGCATGGGAAGTAGTGGGAGGCCGGTCGACGGGGTAGCACCGAGTCGACCTAGTATCCGCATTACCCCCGCGGAATCAGCGAGCCGTCCTCGCCCACGCCCAGGCGGATGGTGGGGGTGAGCAGGCCGGCGGGCAGGGTCATGCCCAGGCCGCGCAGGTCGCCGGGGGTGATGGCCAACTCGCTGCCGGCGGGCAGCTCCCCCTGGCGGGCCAGTTGGCTGGCCAGTTCCACCATGGGGCTCAACTGCTCGCGGCCGCCGCCGAGCAAGTCGAAGGCCACCGGCAGGCGCAGGTTGGCATCGTCACCCGAGGTCAGGGTCACATCCTGCTCGTAGTTGCCGCTCACCGGGTCGACGCCCGGCATGTCCAGTGACCAGCGAAAGCCCGACATCTCCACCGGTGGCATGCCCATCGGCAGGCCCAGGCCCATGGCCAGTGTCGCCTGCACCGGCAGGCTGCCGGCGCCGAAGCTCGACATCGCCAGCGACATGATGTCGCTGGTGTCCAGTCGGGCATCCACGGCGTAGGGGCCGATGCGCACCTCCTCCACTCCCAGCGAGGTCACCGCCAGGCGGAAGGCGAAGAGCCCAGTCTGGGGCAGGGCCAGGCATCCGGCCAGCAGGGCGGATAGGCACAGCGGTGCGAGCAGCCGCCAGCGCCGGAAACGGGCAGGAACAAGACGAAACATAGGTGTGGGTATCTCCTTTCAGGAACGCGTAGGGGAAGCAGGCGGGCCCTGATGGCCGCGATGCTGCAGCGCAAAACGGCGTGTTTGAACTGACCATGCGATGCCGGGAAGGGTCCGGAAAGCGACAGTGGCCGGCTCAATGTGAGGCGCAGGCGCAGGCGCAGGCGCTGTCGGTCTGGCGGGGTGCCTCAGCGGCGGCGGCTGTTGCGAGCCTCCTGGGTGCGTCCCAGTTCGCGCTTCTTGGCCTTCTCGCGGTCGCTGGCGTCGGCCATCGGGTCGAAGGGGTTCTTGCCCGAGCGGAACTCGAAGCGCATCGGCGTGCCGCGAACCTTCAGCACCTTGCGGAAGGTGTTGGTCAGGTAGCGGCGGTAGGCCTCGGGCAGCGACTCGGTCTGGTTGCCGTGGACCACGATGATCGGCGGATTGGCGCCGCCCTGGTGAGCCATGCGCAGCTTTATCCGCCGGCCATGCACCAGGGGCGGCTGGTGGGATTCTACCGCGTCCTGGAGGATGGTGGTCAGGCGGTTGGTGGACCAGTGGGCATTGGCCGAGGCGAAGGCACGTTCCAGCGACGGGTAGAGGTCACCCACGCCGGTGCCGTGGAGCGCCGAGATGAAATGCAGGTCGGCGTAGTCGGCAAAGCCCAGGCGGCGCTTGATCTCGGCGCGCATCTTCTCCTTGGCCTCATGCTCCAGGCCATCCCACTTGTTGACCGCCAGCACCAGGGCGCGGCCGCTGGTCAGCACGTAGTCGAGCAGGTGCAGATCCTGTTCCACCAGGCCCGAGCGGCCATCCAGCACCACGATGGCGACGTGGCACTCCTTGATCGCCTCCAGGGTCTTGATGATCGAGAACTTCTCGGCGATCTCGTGGACGTTCTTGCGCCGCCTGACCCCGGCGGTATCGATCAATACGTAGGGCTTGCCGCGGCGCTCGAAGGGGATCTCGATGGCGTCCCGGGTGGTCCCGGCCTCGTCGAAGACCACCACCCGCTCCTCGCCGAGCAGGCGGTTGACCAGGGTCGACTTGCCCACGTTGGGGCGTCCGATCACGCCGATGCGGATTCCCTTGGTGCCGGTGTCCGCCGGGATGCTCTCATCGCGCTCGGGGAAGGGCGCGAGCACCTCCTCGATCAGCGTGGTGACATTACGGCCGTGGGCGGCGGCGATGGGGCGCGGCTCGCCCAAGCCCAGTTCCCAGAACTCGGCGGTGGCGGTGGCCTCGTCCAGGCCGTCGGTCTTGTTGACCACCAGCCAGGTCTTCTTCTGGTTGACCCGCAGGTGGTTGGCGATGGCCTGGTCGGCGACGTTGAGGCCGGCCCGGGCATCCACCAGAAACAGCACGATGTCGGCCTCGTCGATGGCGACCAGTGATTGTTCGGCCATGGCCGCGTCGATGCCGTCCTCGTCGCCGCTGATGCCGCCGGTGTCGATCACCGTGTAGGCCTTGTCGCCGAGCAGGCCGTTGCCGTACTTGCGGTCGCGGGTCAGGCCTGGAAAGTCGGCCACCAAGGCGTCACGTGAGCGGGTCAGGCGGTTGAACAGGGTCGACTTGCCCACGTTGGGGCGGCCGACCAGGGCGATCACGGGTGTCATTGGATGTCCAGGGTCTCTAGGCTGCCGTCATTGGCGAGCACATGGATGCGACGGCCCTCGGTGATCGGTCGCACGCTGATGCCGGAGCGGTCGACTCGCTCGCGGCCGACGATCTCGCCGCTGCGGGCGTCGATCAGATGCAGATAGCCCTCGAAGTCGCCGAACACCAGGTTGCCGTCGGCGAAGGCCGGGGAGGTGATGCTGCGACCCTCCAGGGCGGTGTTGCGCCAGATCTCCTCGCCGTTGTCGGCATTCAGGGCATGGATGTGGCCCGCCTCGTTGACGACGAACAGGAAGTCACCGACCAGCACCGGGGTGTGGTAGCTGGAGAAGTCAATGGCCCACAGCGGCTCGCCGCGCGTGGCTTCCAGGGAGGCTAGGCGGCCGTTGAAGCTGGTGACGAACAGGCGGCCGTCGGGGGTCAGCACCGGTTGGGCGGCCAGGTCCACCAGGCGATCGATGTCGCTGCGGCCCTGGGCCACGGCGATGCGCCGCTCCCACAGCGGCTGTCCGCTGTTGTTGTCCAGGGTTACCAGGCGGCCGTTGGCGAAGCCGGCGAAGGTCACCGGGTCGATCACGGTGGGGGTGCCGGTGCCGCGCAGGGTCAGCGACGGGCGGGTGGCTGTGTAGCTCCAGCGCTCCTCGCCGCTGACACGATCCAGGGCGGTGACGCTGCCGTCGACGCTCTGCACCACCAGCAGCTGTTGGTTGGGCTGCGGGGCGGCCAGGATTTCGCTGGGTACGCGGGCGCGCCAACGCACGCTACCGTCGCGCTGGCTGAGCGCCAGCACCTCGCCGGTGCGGGTGCCCAGGTAGACGTCGCCGGCCACGGCGGTCAGGGCGCTGGAGACCGGCACCTCGAGGTCCACCTGCCACTGGCGGTCGCCGTCTTCGGCGGCTAAGGCGGCCACCCGGCCGCGCTCGTCGGCGGCAAACAGGGTGTCGCCATCCCGGGAGGGGGCGATCGGGTAGGAGGCGCGACCCAGGCCACGGCCGACCCGCTGGCTCCAGACGCTGGAAAGTTCGACGCGCTCCTCGAAGTTGCCGAGCTCCTTGGGCGGATACTGCGGCTCCACCTTGTTGCCGGCGCAGCCCGCCAGCAGGGCGAGGCCAGCCACGGCGGCGATCAGGAAAGTCGGTTTCATGAGTCCAGTCCCCGGTTTTCAAGACCTGAGTTTTCAAGACCTGAGTTTTCAAGACCTGAGTTTTCAAGACCTGAGTGGTCAAGACCTGAGTAGTCAAGACCTAAGTTGTCGAGCTTGAGCTGTACGCCGTAGAGCTGCTGTCCGCGAGCCTCGGCCATGTCCAGCGCCTCGCGCCAGGCCGCGCCGGCGTCGCTTTCGCGGCCCAGGGCGTGATGGGCGTCGCCGCGCACCTCGGCGCGCTGGGCGGCCAGGGCATCGGGCACGCCGGCCTCGAGGGTGGAAAGTGCGGCCTCGGCGTTGCCGTCGGCGACCTGCAGGCGGGCCAGACGTAGTCGCGCCAGGCCCTTGACGTAGTCGCGGTCGCTGGCATCGATCACCGCTTCCAGGGTGGCGCGGGCGTCGGCCAGATCCTCCTGGGCCACCGCCAGGCGGGCGTCGATCAGTCTGGCCAGGTCGGCGTAGAGGGTCTTGCCGTGGTTGTCGGTGATCTCGATCACCAACTCGCGGGCCTCGACGATGCTGGCGTCGTCGAGCTGGGTGCCGGCGGTCAGGTTGATAAGATGCTGGTAGCGGGCCGAGGCGGCGCTGGCCTGATTCTCCTGGTAGTTCTGCCAGGCGTTCCAGCCGAAGACGCCGGCGGCGGCGATGGCCACCCCGGCGATCAGCGCCATGCCGTTTTCCTTCCACCAGCGCTTGAGCGCATCTAGCTGCTCTTCCTCGGTTCTCAACTCCGCCACGGGCGGTCTCCTTGTGTACGTGTGGGCGCCGGTAAATGGCCGGCTGCCCGGGTGATCAGGTGTCCTGCTCAGCCAGCAGCCCCGTGAGGGTCTCGGCCAGGGCGTCCTGGGTGAGGCTCTGTTGCTCGCGCTCCTCGCGCAGGAACTTCAGGGTCGCCGTGCTATGGGCCAGCTCGTCCTCGCCCAGCAGCAGCGCCAGCCGCGCACCGCTCTTGTCGGCCTTCTTGATGCGGCTCTTGAAGCTGCCGCCGCCGCAGTGTAGCTGGGCGCGCAGGCCGGGTAGCTCGCCGCGCAGCCGCTCGCCGAGCAGCAGGGCGCTGGCGGTGGCGGCGTCATCCATGGGCAGCAGGTAGAGGTCGAGTACACCGTGGGCGGTCTCCGGTACCAGCGCGAGGGTCTCGAGCAGCAGCACCAGGCGTTCGATGCCCATGGCGAAGCCAACCGCCGGGGTCGGCTTGCCGCCCAGCTGCTCTACCAGGCCGTCATAGCGGCCGCCGGCGCACACCGTGCCCTGGCTGCCCAACACCGTGGTGGTCCATTCGAAAACGGTGCGGCCGTAGTAGTCCAGGCCGCGCACCAGCCGCGGATTGATCACGTAGGCGATGCCAGCGGCGTCGAGCATGGTGCACAGCGCCTCGAAGTGCTCGCGGGATTCGTCGTCCAGGTGGTCAATCAGCTTCGGGGCATCGGCCAGTATCGCGGCCATCTCGGGATTCTTGGAATCCAGGATGCGCAGCGGATTGCTGGTCAGCCGGCGGCGGGAGTCCTCGTCGAGCCGCTCCTGGTGCTGCTCGAAGTAGGCCACCAGGGTGTCACGGTAGGTGGCGCGGGCCTCACTGGAGCCCAGGGAATTGAGCTCCAGGGAGACGTGCTCCATCAGGCCCAGCTCGCGCCACAGTCGAGCGGAGAGCAGGATCACCTCGGCGTCGATGTCAGGGCCCTCCAGGCCGAAGGCCTCCACGCCCACCTGATGGAACTGGCGGTAGCGGCCCTTCTGGGGACGCTCGTGGCGAAACATCGGGCCCTGGTACCAGAGCCGCTGGGTCTGGTTGTGCAGCAGGCCATGCTCCATGGCGGCGCGCACGCAGCTCGCGGTGCCTTCCGGACGCAGGGTCAGGCTGTCGCCGTTGCGGTCCTCGAAGGTGTACATCTCCTTCTCGACGATGTCGGTGACCTCGCCGATGGAGCGCTTGAACAGCGCCGTCTGCTCGACGATAGGGGTGCGGATCTCGGCATAGCCGTAGCGGGCCAGCAGCCCGCGCACCTTGCCCTCGAAGTACTGCCAGAGCGGGGAGTGCTCCGGCAGCAGGTCGTTCATGCCGCGGATGGCCTGGATCTTCTTCTTGCTACTGTCGGACTTGCTCAACGCTTGCTCCTCGATGGGTCGCCGCGGCGATGGGGGGCTGCGGCTCAGCCGCGGGCGATCATGTCCTGGTCGGCCTGTTGCTTCTCGCGCACCTTGTCGCGAATGAGGCGCTCGAGGTCGTCGACCAGGTGCTCGTTGCGCAGCTTGCTGGCGGGTTTGCCGTCGATGTAGACGAGGTTGGCCGGGGTGCCGCCGGTGAGGCCGATGTCACTTTCCTTGGCCTCGCCGGGGCCGTTGACCACGCAGCCGATTACCGAGACGTCGAGCGGGGTCATGATGTCCTCGAGGCGCTCCTCCAGGGCGTTCATGGTGCCGATGACGTCGAAGTTCTGGCGCGAGCAGCTGGGACAGGCGATGAAATTGATGCCCTTGGCGCGCAGGCGCAGGCTCTTGAGCATGTCGAAGCCGACCTTGATTTCCTCGACGGGATCCGCGGCCAGCGACACGCGGATGGTGTCGCCGATGCCGTCCATCAGCAGTAGCCCCAGGCCGATCGAGGACTTGACGGTACCCGAGCGCAGCCCGCCCGCCTCGGTGATGCCCAGGTGCAGGGGCTGCTCGATCAGGCCGGCCAGCTTGCGGTAGGCGGCCACCGCCATGAAGACGTCGGAGGCCTTGACGCTGACCTTGTACTCCTGGAAGTCGAGGCGGTCGAGATGGTCGATATGGCGCATGGCGGACTCGACCAGGGCGTCCGGGGTGGGCTCGCCGTACTTCTTCTGCAGGTCCTTCTCCAGCGAGCCGGCGTTGACGCCGATGCGGATCGGGATGCCGTTGTCCCGGGCGGCCGAGACCACGGCGCGCACCCGGTCCTCGCGGCCGATGTTGCCGGGGTTGATGCGCAGGCAGTCGACGCCGAGCTCGGCGACGCGCAGGGCGATCCTGTAGTCAAAGTGGATGTCCGCGACCAGCGGGACGTCCACCTCACGCTTGATCCTGCCGAAGGCCTCGGCGGCGTCCATGTCGGGCACCGAGACGCGCACGATATCGGCGCCGGCGGTCTCGAGCTGACGGATCTGCGCCACGGTGGCGGCCACGTCCAGAGTGTTGGTGTTGGTCATGCTCTGCACGGAGATGGGGGCGTCGCCCCCGACCGGTACATGACCGACGTGAATCTGGCGTGACTTGCGACGAATGATGGGGGATGGGGCGTGCATGATGACGGATCAATCTCCCAGGGTGAAGCGAGCGACGTTGTTGGCGCCGGCGCGGGCGGGGAGGTCGACGCTGTCGCCGGCCCACACCAGCTCGACGCCGGTGGCGTTGCCCACGGTCAGGCGAAAGGGCGGTTCGCCTTCGACGCTGGCTGTGGTGCCGGGTTCCTGCAGGCCGACGAAGATGCGCTGGTTGTTGGCATCGAAGATCTCGGTCCAGGACTGCTCGTTGAAGGTCAACTCGAGCCGGCGCGGGCTGGCGGCGGTCGTGGTGACCTCTTCCTCCGCGGCGGCCTCGTCGGACACCTCGTCGCCAATGTCGGGCTCGGCATCGTCCAGCGCCAGGGCGCTCTCGGCGTCGACCTCGGCGGGCTCATCGGCCAGGGCGGCGGGGTCTTCCACCAGCCCCAGGCTCTCTGCCCCCGCGGGCAGCGGCGGCAGGCTCTCGGCGGGCGCTTCGGTGACCGGAGGGGTCTCGGGTTCGGCGATGGTGGTGGTGGTGCCGTCCAGACCGTCTACGGCTACCGGGCTACTGTCACCGATGCCGGGGGGCTCGTTGCCGCCGCGACTCTGCCACCACATCAGGGTCAGGCCGATCAGGCCGGCGATCACCAGCAGGGTCACCAGCCGAAACAGCCAGGCGCCGATGCGCGACGGCGGCCGGGTGATCTGCACGGGCGTGACGCGGCGTTCTGCCTCCTCGCCGCCGAAGCGAGTGCGATAGGCGTCGAGTACCGGCTTGTCATCGATGCCCAGCAGGTGAGCATAGGCGCGCAGATAGCCGCGCCGATAGGCGGCGACCGGCACCTCCTCGTAGCTGTCTTCCTCGAGCCCGCGAACCACCGCCGGGCGCAGGTTGAGCCCACCGGCCACCTCGGTGACGGAGAGGCCCTGGGTCTCCCGCTCGTTCCTGAGCTGCTCGCCCGGTGAGGCCGTGAAGGCGGTATCCGCGGGGTCCGGTGTCTGGGTGTCGCTCATGGCTGAGCATCCTTCGTCAAGAGTCTTGGATCAGGGCGTGCCGGGGCGGCCGTCCAGTTGTTCGGAATAGAAGGCTGCGGTGGCCCGGTCACCCCTCGCCTCGGCGATCTGCCGGGCCAGGCGCAGTGCCTCGGGGCTGGCCCCGGCCAGGCGGATGAAGGTGTCGATCTGCTGTTGGGCGAGATCGTGGTTGCCGGCGGCGTGCTCCAGTTCGGCCCGGGCGTAGTAGCTGCGCGGATTGCGCGGGTCGATGTTCTGGGCCCGCTCCAGGCTCTGTCGGGCTGCCGTGAGATCGCCCAACTCACGCTGACATTGCCCCAGGTTGGCAAACAACTGGGACCGGGCCGGATACTGGGCGTCACTCGAGGCCTGTTCGAGCTGTTCGCAAGCCTCGCGGATACGCCCCTGGTCATAGAGGAAGGCCGCGTAATTGTTGCGTCCCCGGGTGAAGCCGCGATCCGCCGACAGGGCGCGCTGGAAGGCATCGTCGGCCAGCGAGCGCTCGCCCTGTCGCTGGTAGATCATGGCCATGGCCTGCAGCGCCTCGGGGTCGTTGGGATCAATCGACAGCGCCCGATCCAGGGCGCCCATGGCGCGTTGCAGGCTGTTGCGTTCCAGGTAGGCCATGCCCAACTGGGTATAGGCGTCCGCCGGGCTCGCCTCGCGCTCGCCGCTGCCGAGGCCCTGGGGCTGGGTCGCGCAGCCGGCAAGCCACAGGCTACCCAGCAGCAGGGTCAGGGTGGGCAGTCGCGAGGTGCCGGTCTGGCGGATACGGCGCGTCATGGTGTTCTCCCCACGGTCAACACGAAGCCCCGGCGGCATGCCACTGCCAGGCGAGCCGGGGCGATCAAGAGCCTGACCATCAAAGCGTCGTGCCCGGTTGAAGTCAAGGCGCCCACCCGCTCAGTCGGCGTCGATCTGGATCGACTGGATATAGCGCTCGTTGCGCTTGGTACGATCCTTGACCCTGCCCACCAGCTGGCCGCAGGCGGCGTCGATGTCGTCGCCGCGGGTGGTGCGGATCGGCGCCGTGTAGCCCAGCTCATAGAGCCACTGCTGGAACCGCACGCACTGGTTGCGCGATGGCTTCTCGTAACCCGAATGGGGGAAAGGATTGAACGGGATCAGGTTGATCTTGCACGGCAGCTCTCGTAGCAGCTCGGCGAGCTCCTGGGCGTGCTCCTGCTGGTCGTTGACGTCCTTGATTACCGTGTACTCCACGGTGACCATGCGGGTGTCGTCGCACTTGGCCAGGTAGCGGTGGCAGGCGTCCAGCAGGGCGCGAATATTGTACTTGCGGTTGAGCGGCACCAGCGTGCTGCGCAACTCGTCGTTGGCGGCATGCAGCGAGATGGCCAGGCTCACGTCGATCTCGTCACCGAGCTTGTCGATCATCGGCACCACCCCGGAGGTGGAGAGGGTGACGCGGCGCTTGGAGAGCCCGTAGCCGTCATCGTCGAGCATCAGCTTCATGGCCGGCACGACGTTGTCGTAGTTCATCAGTGGCTCGCCCATGCCCATCATCACCACGTTGGTGACCGGGCGGTTGGCGGTGTCCTTGCGCGGCCCCACGCTGCGCTGGGCGACCCATACCTGGCCGATGATCTCGGCGGCGGTGAGGTTGCGCTGGAACCCCTGCTTGCCGGTGGAACAGAAGCTGCAGTCCAGCGAGCAGCCCACCTGGGAAGAGACGCACAGAGTGCGGCGCTTGCCGTTGTCGGCCGGGATCAGCACCGTCTCGACGTAGCTGCCATCCTCGACCTCCAGCACCCACTTGCGGGTGCCGTCGCTGGAGGTGCCCTCGTAGACCACGCCGGGACCGCGGATCTCGGCCACCTCGGCGAGCTTGGCGCGCAGCGCCTTGGCGAGGTTGGTCATGGCCGCGAAGTCGTCACAGCCCTCGTGGTGGATCCACTTCATCACCTGGGCGGCACGGAACTTCTTCTCGCCGATGGAGAGGAAGTAGGCTTCCACCTCCTGGCGGGACATGCCGAGCAGGTTGGTCTTCTGGGGTGCGGTATCAGCGGTCATGGCAGTCAGCGGGTCGGGAAAGGGAGGAGCAGGGCAGGCGGGGGGTGAACCCCCCGCCTGGGGGAGACGCGATCAGCGCGGGCAGATCTCGTCGGCGCCGAAGAAGTAGGCGATCTCGCGCTCGGCAGACTCGGGGGAGTCGGAGCCATGCACGGCGTTGGCGTCGATGGTCTCGGCGAAGTCGGCGCGGATGGTGCCCGGCGCGGCTTCCTTGGGGTTGGTGGCGCCCATCAGCTCACGGTTCTTGGCGATGGCATCCTCGCCCTCCAGCACCTGCACGACCACCGGGCCGGAGGTCATGAAGCCGACCAGATCCTTGAAGAAGGGGCGCTCCTTGTGCTCGGCGTAGAAGCCGCCGGCCTTGTCGTTGTCGAGCTTGAACATCTTGGCGGCGACGACCTGGAGGCCGGCCTTCTCGAAGCGCGCGATGATCTCGCCGATGGCGTTCTTGGCGACGGCGTCGGGCTTGATGATGGACAGGGTGCGCTGGGTAGCCATGGGCATGTCTCCAGTAGGGTGGGGTGAGAAGTGTGCGTGAATAGCGCCGCGCCGCCCTTGGGCTCCCGGGTTGGAAGCGAGGGCGGCGCGGTGAAGCGAATCAGGCGGTCCGGCGAACCGGGGGCTCGGCTGAATGCGTCGACTGGGCGCGGATTATACCGCTCCGGGGCGGCGTTGAACAATCGTCGCTGGTCGCGAGGCAGCGCCCCTTGAGTGTTAGACCGTAAAGCTCTCGCCGCAGCCGCACTGGTCCTTGACGTTGGGGTTGTTGAAGCGGAAGAAGCGGTTGAGCCCCTCGTTGACGTAGTCGACCTCGCTGCCGTCGAGCATCTCCAGTGCCTCGGGGGCGACGAAGACCTGCACGCCGTGCTCCTCGAAGCGGACATCGTCGGCGGCGGGCTGGTCGGCGAAGTCGAGCACGTAGCTGTAGCCGGAGCAGCCGCTGGGCTTGACCGAGACGCGCAGGCCCAGGCCTGCGCCTCGCTCGTCGAGCACACGGCGGATCTGGTCGGCGGCGGCGGTGGTGATGGTCAAATGCGCCATGGGTCTCTCCTTGGTTCGGTGGGTGGGCCCCGGTTCGCCGAATGGGCCTGTCATCGGTGGTCGGGGCTTGCTGGTTCAGATCGCCTGGCGGCGCAGCCCGGTGAGGGCGTGGCGCAGGGCGGAAAGCGCCGTGTCGATATCGGCCTCGGTGGTGAAACGCCCGAAGCTGAAGCGCAGCGAGGCCAGCGCCAGGGCCCGCGGCAGGCCGATGGCCTTCAAGACATAGGACGGCTCGACGCTCGCCGAGTTGCAGGCGGAGCCGGTGGAGAGGGCCAGGTCGCGCAGCGCCATCAGCAGAGATTCGCCGTCGACCCCCTCGAAGGCGAGGTTGAGGATGTTAGGCACTGACACCGTGATATCCGTATTGCGATGGATGCCGCCGAGATCGGACAGGCCGTCGAGCAGCCGGTCGCGCAGCGTCGCGATGTGCGCCTGGTCCGCCTCACCCTCGGCGCCGGCCAGGGCGAAGGCCTCCCCCATGCCGACGATCTGATGGGTGGCCAGGGTGCCGGAGCGCATGCCGCGCTCGTGGCCGCCGCCGTGGATCAGCGCCTCCAGGCGGATGTCCGGATGGCGCTTCACGAAGAGCGCGCCGATGCCCTTGGGGCCGTAGGCCTTGTGGCCGGAGAGCGACATCAGGTCGATGCCCAGCCGCGTGACGTCCAGGTCCAGGCGGCCCACCGCCTGGGCGGCATCCGCGTGGAACAGCGCGCCGCCGGCGTGGGCCACCTCGGAGAGCGCCGCAAGGTCGTGGATCACGCCCAGTTCGTTGTTCACCGCCATCAGCGACACCAGCACGGTGTCCTCGCGCATGGCCTCGCGCAACTGCTCGGGCGTTACGCGACCGTCGGGGCCGGGGGCGAGCCAGGTGACCTTGAAGCCTTCGGCCTCCAGCGCCATGGCGGTGTCCACCACGGCCTTGTGCTCGACGATGGAGGTCACCAGGTGGCGGCCACGTTGGCGGTTGGCGCGCAGATAGCCGATCAGCGCCAGGTTGTCGGCCTCGGTGGCACCGCTGGTCCAGACGATCTCGCGGGGGTCGGCATGGATCAGGTCGGCGACCTGACGGCGGGCGTTCTCCACCGCCTGCTCGGCCTGCCAGCCCAGCATATGGCTGCGCGACGCCGGGTTGGCGAAGATGCCGTCGAGGGTCAGGTGGCGGCCCATCAGCTCGGCGACGCGGGGGTCGACGGGCGTGGTAGCGGCATAGTCGAGATAGACGGGTGTGCTCATGGACTCGGGTATCGTGGGGCTCGGTTGGGTGCCATCGGGGCGCAGGATCAGGGGGCCGAGGCGAAGACGTCGCTGCCGTCCAGGCGGTCGCGCTGGCGGACGGCGATCTGCTGGACCTCCTGGCGGGCGGCGAGCTGGCCGAGGGTAATGCCCTCCAGGAAGCCGTGAATCTGCTCGGAGAGCTCGCACCACAGGTGGTGGGTCAGGCAGGTGTCGCCCTGCTGGCAGTCGGAGAGGCCGCCGCAGCGGGTCGCATCCACCGACTCGTCCACTGCGTCGATCACCCGTGCCACCGAGATGGTTTCCGGCGCCCGGGCCAGCAGGTAGCCGCCACCGGGGCCGCGCACGCTCTCCACCAGCTCCGCCCGGCGCAACCGCGCAAAGAGCTGCTCCAGGTAGGAGAGCGAAATCTCCTGGCGCTTCGAGATGTCGGCCAGGCAGATCGGTCCCGACTGGCCATGCATGGCCAGATCGAGCATGGCGGTGACGGCGTAGCGTCCCTTGGTGGTCAGGCGCATTGCGACCTCGGCGCCGAGCGGGTCGGCGGTCGGTGAACGGGCGCTCCGCAGGGAAGCGCGATCAGACAGGCATTATGGTAAAGACCTAGCGTGGCGGTCAACCATTAGGCCCGCGGTCGTCGTCATCGGCGCCTGCGGCGGGCTCGGTCCTGGGTGCCGGGGTCTTCTCCGGCATGGCGCAGGCGTCGGCGTCGTCGAGGACATCGGCGAAGTCCTCGTCACGCAGCGCCGGCAGGCGACCGTCGCGGTAGCTGGCATCGACCTTGCGCAGGGTACGGCACATCTCCTCGATGCGCTCGTCCACGGCGTGCATGTGGTCGAGCATCGCCTGGATGGAGCGTGCCACCGGGTCGGGCATGTCCTCGCTGATGCCGTAGGCGTCGAAGCCGAACTTGCGGCGCATGGCTTCGCGGCGCTCGGGGTCCACCTCCAGCGCCTCGGCGGCGTCCGGCTCGGTGCGCTTGACGATCTTGCCTGGGATGCCCACCACGGTGGCGCCGGCGGGCACCTCCCTGGTGACCACGGCGTTGGAGCCGATCTTGGCCCCGGCGCCCACGTGGAAGGGGCCGAGAATCTTGGCGCCGGCACCGACGATCACGCCATCCTCCAGGGTAGGGTGGCGCTTGCCCTTGTTCCAGCTGGTGCCGCCCAAAGTCACGCCTTGGTAGAGGGTGACGTCGTCGCCCACCTCGGCGGTCTCGCCGATCACCACCCCCATGCCGTGGTCGATGAAGAAGCGCCGACCGATGATGGCCCCGGGATGGATCTCCACACCGGTCATCCAGCGCGAGAAGCTCGAGAGCGTGCGCGCCAGCCACTTGAGGTTCCTGCGCCACAGCCAGTGACTCAGCCGATGGATCAGCAGGGCATGCAGCCCCGGGTAGTTGGTCAGCACTTCCAGGAAGTTGCGGGCAGCCGGGTCACGGTCGAAAACGCTGTTGATGTCCTCGCGCAGGCGTTGAAACATTCAGCGGTCCTTGGCTGGGATAGCAGAAGGGTGGGGCGGCGACCGCCACAGGTGATTGAGACAGTGTGGGGGCGTGCCGCTGTCCCTTCAAGGCGCACCGGCTCAGGCGGGGCCGTCGTCGCGATGCGGCACGAGCTTCTCGGTATCGGAGAGGATGCCGCGCAGGATATTCAGCTCCATGCGCTCCGGACGCGCCCTGAGGGTGAAGCGGCGCAGGCGGGCCATCAGCTGGCGCGGCATGTCCGGGTCGTGGAAGCCGATGGCGATCAGGGTGCGCTCCAGGTGGGCGAAGTAGTGTTCCAGCTCAGCATGGGTGGCGAGCGGTGGCGTGGGTTCTTCGCTTTGAGCCTCCCGTCTGGCCAGCCAGGCCAATCGACACTCGTAGGCCAGCACCTGCACGGCGGCGGCCAGGTTCAGCGAACTGAAGTCGGGGTTGGTGGGGATATGCACGTGGGCATGGCAGCGCTGCAGTTCGGCGTTGGTCAGGCCGCTGTCCTCGCGGCCGAAGACCAGGGCGACACGTGCCTCGGAGGTGGCCAACTCCCCCGGTAGCTGCTCGCCCAGTCCCCGCGGGGTAATCATCGGCCAGGGCAGCGTGCGCGAGCGGGCGCTGGCGCCCACCACCAGGGTGCAGTCGGCCACGGCCTGCTCCAGGGTATCCACGACCGGGGCGGCGTTGACCAGGTGATCGGCCCCGGAGGCCCGCGAGACGCTGTCCGCTGTGACGGGCGTGCAGCGTGGCGCCACCAGGGCGAGGTCGGTGAGCCCCATGTTGTGCATGGCGCGGGCGGTGCCGCCGATGTTGCCGGGGTGGCTGGTGCCGATCAGGACAATACGGATGCGGTCGAGCATGGGAAAACCGTTAGGCAGGTGGAAACAAAAGAGAGGGAGTCTAGCATGTTGCCAAGGGCCAAGGGCCAAGGGCATGGCGAAAAGTGTCGGGGTCTGCTAGGATGCGCGCCGTCTGTTACAACGAACCCCCCCGTTCTTTAACACCACCGACTCCTCAAGGCCCGATCATGCATCCGATGGTCCAATATGCGCTGCGCGCCGCGCGCAGCGCCGGCGAACAGTTCCTGCGCATTCGCGAGCGTATCGAGAATGCCCACGAAGAGAGCAATCTCGACCGCCTGCTCGAGGACGCCGCCCGCAACGCCGAGACGCTGATCGTCCGTCAGCTCTCCCGTGGCTACCCCCAGCATGGCGTCGTCGGGCGCTTCACCCCCCATCGCGCCGGCGAGGGGGAAGGCGTTGACACCCTGTGGAAGATCGAACCCTTCCACGGCTACTCGAACCTCGGCGTGGCTGCCTCGGGCTTTGCCCTGTCGGTGGTCTGCCTGGTCAAGGGCCGTCCGGAGCATGCGGTGGTGATCTGCCCCTTCAGCGACGATGAGTACCTGACCAGCCGTGGCCGCGGTGCCCAGCACAACGGTAAGCGCATCCGCGTGCCCAAGACCCTGGCGGTGGGCGGTGCCCGCATTGCCATGGGGCTGCCCGAGACCTGGTTGCGCAACCGCCACTTGCCGGCCTACCTGACCCTGGTGCAGCAGCTCGGCCCGGTCATCGAGGTGCAGCGCGCCTCGGGCAGCGGCCTGCTGGACCTGGCCGAACTGGCCACCGGCCGGGCAGATGCCGCCTTCGTACTCGGCCTCGAGGAGCAGGATATGCACGTCGGCAGCCTGCTGCTCAAGGAGGCCGGGGCCCTGATGGGCACTCCGGACGGCCAGCCCAAGGTCGAGGTGGAAGGCCAGCTGATGGCCGCGGGCCCGAGGCTCTACAAGGCCCTGGTGCAGCAGCTCAAGCCGCACTTCTGAGCCCGAATCGCCAGGACTGATGAGATAAGAAAAGCGCCCCCCGCAGCCTTGCTGCGGGGGGCGCTTTCGGTTGGAGCCTGGCTCTTAGCTCTTAGCTCTTAGCTCTTAGCTCTTAGCTCTCGGCCTTCAGGGCAGCTACTCCTCGGCCTCGGCGTCTCTCCTTCCTGCAGAGTCGGGTCCATGCGGTCAGGCTGCAGGCGCAGCAGCAGGGTTGAGGCCTTGTGTGCTCGGCGGTGAAGCGAGCCGACCAAGCCCCACGAGACCGGGCAATCGAATAACGGGGGAGGCGCCTCCCCCTCGATCAGGCTATAAAAGGTATTATACATACCACTTAAAGCTAGCACGTCATCCCGGAGGTTTGCATGCTGTCTCAGTCCACTATCGAAACGGTCAAGAGCACCGCCCCGTTACTCGGGAGTGAAGGGGAAAGGATCACCCGCCTCTTCTATGACAAGCTGTTCAGCCATCACCCCGAGCTCAAGCACATCTTCAACATGGCCAACCAGGCGAAGGGCGAGCAGGCGCGGGCACTGGCCGATTCGGTCTTCGCCTATGCCAGCCATATCGACCAGCTGGAGGCCCTGGGGCCGGCGGTGACGCGCATCGCCCACAAGCATGCCAGCCTGCAGGTAGCTCCGGAGCACTACCCCATCGTCGGCAAATATCTGCTGGAAGCGATTCGCGACCACCTCAAACTGCACGACGACGATCCCGTGCTGACGGCGTGGGCAGAGGCCTATGAGGCCCTGGCGGCGATCTTCATCCAGACCGAGGAGGGGATCTATCAGGCGAACGAGGCCACGCGGGGTGGCTGGCGTGGCGATCGCGCCTTCATCATCGACCGGATCGAGCGCGAGACCGACGAGGTCAAGTCCTTCTACCTGCGGCCGGAAGACGACCAGCCGATCGCCGACTTCCGGCCCGGCCAGTATGTGGGGGTCAAGACCCAGCCGCCGTCCTCGCCGTTCGACGAGATTCGCCAGTACTCGCTTTCCAGTGCCCCCGGTGAGCCTTGCTATCGCATTACTGTCAAGGCGGAGGCCTCCGGGACCTCGGTCCCGGGCCAGGTCTCCAACTTTCTGCATGCTGCCAGTGTCGGCGACAGGGTCTGGCTGCGCCCCCCCACCGGCGATTTTGTCGTCGAGAAACGTTCCGAGAGGCCGGTGCTGATCGGCGGGGGCATCGGCATCACGCCGCTGATCAGTATGCTGCTCAATGCCGTAACGCAAGGCTGGGAGCTCGAGCTTCTGGTATTCATTCACTGCTGTCGCGACCGTTCACACCACGTCATGCACGATGAGCTTCGCGCACTGAGCGCGCATAAGGGCTTCAAGTATCATGTGGCCTACGAGCAGGGCGAGGGGGCCGACTATCTCGGCTACCTGGATACGGCTATCCTCGAGAAGTGGCTGCCCTTCGAGGGTCGCGGCGACGTCTATTTCTGCGGTCCGACGCCCTTCATGTCGGGTCTGAACATTCTGCTCAAGCGGATGGGCTATGGCGACGATCAGCTCCATTACGAGATCTTCGGGCCACGTATCCGCTTCAGCGGGGTCCCATGACACCAGCGAAACTTCTGACCGCTGTCGAGCCTGAAACGAAGACGCCACCCGGCTTGCCGGGTGGCGTCTTCGCATGAGCGTCATCTGCGGGCGGCGCAGCTCAGGCAGAGGCGTCGCCCTCAGGGCAGCTCCTCCTCGGCCTCGGGATCTTCCTTCTTGGCAGGAATAAGATCCTCGCGCTGGAGGTGTACCGCCAGCAGCAGGGCCGCGGCCACATAGATGGAGGAGAAGGTGCCGACCACCACGCCGATGATCAGGGCGATCGAGAAGTGGTGGATCATGTCCCCGCCCAGCAGCAGCAGCGCCATCAGCACCAGGAGGGTAGTGCCTGACGTCGCCAGCGTGCGCGAAAGGGTCATGTTGATCGCCTCGTTGAAGATCGCCGGCATGTCGTCGAGGCGCGACTTTCGGATCGTCTCGCGGATGCGGTCGTAGACCACGATGGTGTCGTTGAGCGAATAGCCGATCACTGCCAGCAGGGCCGCCAGCACGGTGAGATTGAAGTCGAGCTGGAACAGCGAGAAGATGCCGACCACGATGATCACGTCGTGCATCAGCGCCAGCAGGGCGCCGATGGCGAACTTGTACTGGAAGCGGAAGGCCACGTAGAGCATCACGATGCCCAGCGCCACCAGCAGGCCCAGGCCGCTCTGATCGCGCAGCTGCTCGCCCACCTGAGCGCCGACGAACTCGGCGCGCACCAGCTCGACGCTCTCGCCGCCGTCGCGCAGCAGGGCCACCACGCGATCGCCCACGTCCGCATCGAAGGCCTGCTGCAGGCGAATCAGTACCTCGGTAGAGGCGCCGAAGGTCTGCACCGAGACGTCCCGGAACTCGGCGCCCTCCAGGGTCTGGCGGACGGCCTCGAGGGAAGGTGCTGCGGCGTAGCGCACCTCCACCAGGGTGCCGCCGGTGAAGTCCAGCCCCAGGTTAAGCTGCTGGAACAGCAGCGAGACGATCGACACCAGGATCAGCAGGCCGGAGATCGCGAAAGCGAGCCGGCGCTTGCCCATGAAGTCGAACTGTCGGTTGATGAGGGTTTTCATTGCCACCTCTTATATCCAGAGCTTCTTGACCGGCTTGCCGCCGTAGACGAGGTTCACCATCGCGCGGGTCACCAGCAGGGCGGTGAACAGCGAGGTGATGATCCCCAGCGACAGGGTCACCGCGAAGCCTTTGACCGGCCCGGTGCCGATCGAGAACAGGATCACCGCCACCAGCAGAGTGGTGATATTGGCGTCAACGATGGAGGTGAAGGCGCGCTCGTAGCCGGCATGGATCGCCTGCTGCACCGAGAGCCCGCCGCGCAGCTCCTCGCGTATGCGTTCGAATATCAGGACGTTGGCGTCCACCGCCATGCCCAGTGTCAGCACGATGCCAGCGATGCCGGGCAGGGTGAGGGTGGCGCCGAGCATCGACATGGCCGCCATCAGCAGGGTCAGGTTCAGTGCCAGGGCCACGTTGGCGATGACGCCGAACACCTTGTAGCGGATCAGCATGAACAGCACCACCAGCAGCAGACCGATCTGCACCGACATCACGCCGCGCTTGATGTTCTCGGCGCCGAGGCTCGGGCCGATGGTGCGCTCCTGCACGAAGTAGATGGGCGCGGCCAGCGAGCCCGAGCGCAGCAGCAGGGCGAGCTCAGCCGCCTCCGTGGGCGAATCGAGCCCGGTAATGCGGAAGCTGTTGCCCAGCGCGCTCTGGATGGTGGCCAGGCTGATCAGGCCGCGCTCGGTGTAGGGCTCGCGGACGATGACCTCCTCGCCGTCGACCATCTCCACGCTGTCGCGGGTCTTATGCTCGATGAACAGCACCGCCATGTTGCGGCCGATGTTGGTGCGGGTGGCGCGGTTCATCAGGGTGCCGCCGGTGCCGTCCAGGTTGATGTTGACCTGTGGGCGCCCGCTTTCGTCGAAGCTGCGGCTGGCGCTGGAGACGCTGTCGCCGGTGATGATCACGTCACGCATCAGGTCGGCGCTGCGCGCCTCATCGTTGCGAAACGCGAGAGTCTCGGTCTCTGCGTCCGGAGTGTCCGGGCGCGCCTCGAGGCGGAACTCCAGGTTGGCGGTGGCGCCTACCACCCGCTTGGCGGCTACGGTGTCCTGCACGCCGGGCAGCTCTACCACGATGCGATCGGGGCCCTGGCGCTGCACCATCGGCTCGGCCACGCCCAACTCGTCCACCCGGTTGCGCAGGGTGGTGAGGTTCTGGTTGACCGCGTAGTCCTGGATCTCGTTGACCGCCTGGTCGGTGAGGGTCATGACCAGTGCCGCGCCGCGGCCGTCGCCCACGTTCTGGTAGTCGAAGTCGCGGAACTCGCGGCTGATCAGGCGCCTGGCCGCGTCGCGGTCCTCCTCGCTGGTGAAGGTCAGCGTCAGGGTGCGCTCCTCGATCTCGGTGCCGCGGTAGCGAATGCGTTCGCTGCGCAGCTGCTCGCGCATGGCGCTGGCGTTGACCTCCAGGCGTTGGGTCACCGCGGCGTCCATGTCCACCTCGAGCAGGAAGTGCACGCCGCCGCGCAGGTCGAGGCCCAGGGTCATGGGCGAGGCGGAGAGGGCCTGCAGCCAGCCCGGGGTGGACTCGGCGAGGTTCAGTGCCACCACGAGGTCCTCGTCGAGCATGGCGGCGATGCGGTCGCGGGCCTGGAGCTGCTCGTCGGCGTCACCGAGGCGGATCAGTACGCTGCTCTCGCTGCTCTCCACGGACTTGATGGTAATGCCTGCCTCGCGCAGGGAGTCCTGAACGCGTTCGAGCTGGCGCTGATCGAGGGTGGCATCGCCTCGACCGCTGCTTATCTGTACCGCCGGATCTTCGGGATAGAGGTTGGGCAGCGAGTAAACCAGGCCGACGGCGAGAACGATCAGTATCAGCAGATACTTCCACATTGGGTAACGGTTGAGCATGCGAGCCCTGCCCTCAGGTTGCTGACAACGTTTGCTGACAACGTGCGTTGCGGACGTTGGGAAGATGACGTCTAAACGTCATGATCGCCACGGGGATGCCGCGGCGATCGAAAGCGGCCCCGCCGAGGGGCGGGGCCGGAAGGTCACGCTTCAGATGGCCTTGATGGTGCCCTTGGGCAACACCGCCGCCACGGCGTTCTTCTGCACGTTGATCTGGGTGCCCTCGGCGATCTCCAGGGTCAGGAACTCGCTGTCGTCGCTCACCTTGGTGATGCGGCCCAGCACACCACCGCCGATGACGATCTCGTCACCCTTGGCGAGTCCGCCGATCAGCTGCTTGTGCTGCTTGGCCCGCTTGGCCTGGGGGCGCCACAGCAGGAAGTAGAAGATGGCAACGAAGCCGACCAGCATGACGATCTGGGCCATGCCGCTGCCGGCAGCGGCATCCTGGGCGTAGGCCGGAGCGATGAAGAAATCCAGCATGGGTGGGTGTCTCCTGGTTGGGATGAGTAAGGTTGACTGCCCCGCCAAGGGCGGGGCAGTGGCGTCTGGCATCGACCCCTCGGGGAGCGCTGCCGGACGTTATCAATTCGGGGTGGGAGGCACCGGCAGGCCGCGCCGTGCATAGAAGCCTTCCACGAAGTTCGCCAATGTACCCGCTTCGATGGCACCGCGCAAACCGGCCATCAGGCGCTGATAGTGGCGCAGGTTGTGGATGGTGTTGAGCATCGAGCCGAGCATTTCGTTGCAGCGATCCAGATGGTGCAGGTAGGCCCGGGAGAAGTGCTGGCAGGTGTAGCAGTCGCACCCGGCCTCCAGTGGGTCGGTATCGCGGCGGTGCTTGGCATTGCGGATCTTCACCGTGCCATCAAAGGTGAACAGGTGGCCGTTCCTGGCGTTGCGGGTGGGCATCACGCAGTCGAACATGTCGATGCCTCGGCGCACCCCTTCCACCAGGTCCTCGGGCTTGCCCACCCCCATCAGGTAGCGAGGCGTCTCCTCCGGCATCCAGGTGGGCAGGGTGTCCAGCACCTGAATCATCTCCTCCTTGGGCTCGCCCACCGAGAGGCCGCCGATGGCCAGGCCGTCGAAGCCGATCTCCATGAGACCCGCCAGCGAGGCCTCGCGCAGCTGGGGGTACATGCCCCCCTGGACGATGCCGAACAGCGCCGAGGGCGAATCACCGTGGGCGTCGCGGGAGCGCTGGGCCCAGCGCAGCGAGCGCTCCATGGAGAGGCGTGCCTCCTTCTCGGTGGGCGGGTAGGGGGTGCAGTCGTCGAAGATCATCCCCACATCGGAGCCCAGCGAGCGCTCCATGGAGAGGCGTGCCTCCTTCTCGGTGGCCGGGTAGGGGGTGCACTCGTCGAAGATCATCACCACGTCGGAGCCCAGCGAGCGCTGCACCGCCATGGATTCCTCGGGCCCCATGAACACCTTGGCGCCATCCACCGGCGAGCGGAAGTGCACGCCCTGCTCGGTGATCCTGCGCATCTCGCCCAGCGAGAAGACCTGGAAGCCACCGGAGTCGGTGAGGATCGGCTTGTGCCACTGGGCGAAGTCGTGTAGATCGCCGTGGGCCTCGATCACCTCCATGCCCGGCCGCAGCCACAGGTGGAAGGTGTTGCCGAGGATGATCTCGGCACCGATCTCCTCCACGGACACCGGGGTCATTCCCTTGACGGTGCCGTAGGTGCCCACCGGCATAAAGGCGGGTGTTTCGACCGTTCCCCTGGGAAAAGTCAGTCTGCCACGGCGCGCCCGGCCATCGCTGGCCAGTCGCTCAAAGGTCATGAAGCATTCATTACGCATGAAAGTCTCGAATCAGGAACGCTGGTGAGTCAGGAACATCGCATCGCCATAGCTGAAGAAGGCGTAGCGCTCGGCCACCGCCTCGCGGTAGGCCGCAAGGGTGGTATCGAAGCCGGCGAAGGAAGCCACCAGCATCAGCAGGGTGGACTCCGGCAGGTGGAAGTTGGTGATGAGGGCATCGACGCAGCGCCACGCGTAGCCCGGATAGATGAAGATGTCGGTTTCGCCGCGGTAGGGGGCGATCTCGCCGTCGGGGGCGTTGGCGCAGGCGCTCTCCAGGCAGCGCACGCTGGTGGTGCCCACGGCGATCACCCGGCGGCCGGCTGTCCGGGCGGCGCGCACCTTCGCGCAGGCCGACTCGTCCACCTCCAGCCACTCGCTGTGCATGACGTGCTCGCGGATGTCGTCGGCACGCACCGGCTGGAAGGTCCCGGCGCCCACGTGGAGGGTGACGAAGGCGCGCTCCACGCCCTTCTCGGCAAGCCGCTCGAGCAGCGGTTCGTCGAAGTGCAGCCCGGCGGTGGGCGCGGCCACGGCGCCGTCGCGGCGGGCATAGACGGTCTGGTAGCGGTCGCGGTCGGCCAGTTCGTCGTCACGGTCGATATAGGGGGGCAGCGGCATATGGCCGTGCTGCTCCAGCAGTTCGATCAGCGGCGTCTCGCCGAGGAAACGCAGCTCGAACAGGGCGTCGCGGCGCCCCTCCACCACGGCGCGCACATCGCCCTCGAAGATCAGCTCGGTGCCGGGTTTGGGCGACTTGCTGGAGCGCAGGTGGGCCATGCCGCGGTGGGCATCCAGCGGGCGCTCCAGTAGCATCTCCACCCGGCCGCCGCTGGCCTTGTGGCCGTGCAGCCGCGCCGGGATCACCCGGGTGTCGTTGAATACCAGCAGGTCGCCGGGCTCGAGCAGCGCGAGCAGGTCCGGAAAGCGACGGTGGGTCAACCCGCCAGTGGGACCGTCGACGCAGAGCAGGCGGCAGTCGGTGCGCTGCTCGGCGGGGTATCGGGCGATCAGCTCGTCGGGAAGCTCGAAGTGAAAGTCGGCGCGCTGCATGGCGGTATCGGGATCCGGTGGTTCTGGGCAAGCCGCCTAGGATAACGGCTCGATGGCGCGAAGTCAGGCCCGCGATTGACCTGCCTACAGGCCCACGTATAATGCTTGCGCACTGCCGGCGTGGCGGAATTGGTAGACGCAGCGGATTCAAAATCCGCCGGGTGCAAGCCCTTGTCGGTTCGAGTCCGACCGCCGGTACCAAGCAAAACAGCTACTTACCTTCCTTCCTTGTAGCCCAGCGTGGCATAGATTAGCATCCAATAACACAGCGTATGTTGGTAAGGATGTTGGTAAGCAGCCATGCCCAAGAAAGCCCGCCCCCTATCTGCCCTTGAGGTGAAGCGACTCACCACCCCCGGCTACCATGCTGTGGGCGACGTTGCCGGCCTGCTGCTGCGCGTCGATAAGAGCAGCGCCCGTTCGTGGATTCTGCGATACACCACTGGCGAGACTCGCCTGGCCAAGAGCGGCAAGCCTTATAAGGTGCGTCGGGATCACGGCTTGGGCGGCTACCCCGATACGTCCCTGGCCATGGCCCGCGACAAGGCCCGCAAGGTCCGCGAGCTGCTGGCCGAAGGCATCGACCCCTTGAGCCAAAAGAAGGCAGCCAAGCAAGCGCGCCTGGCTGCTGAGCTGGCGCGCCTGACGTTTGCTGAGGCAGCCGAGGCTGTAATAAAGGTGAAGCAAGCCGAGGCCAGCAACCCGAAGCACGCTGCCCAATGGCGCCAAAGCCTGGAGGCATACGCCTTACCAACATTGGGCGCCATGAGCGTGGCCGATATTGAGCTGGTCCACGTCAAGCAAGCCCTTGAGCCCATCTGGACCACCAAGCCCACTACCGCCGCCCGCGTGCGCCAGCGCATCGAGAGCGTGATGGCGTGGGCAACCGCCCATGGGCACCGCGCCGGCCCCAACCCTGCGACTTGGAAAGGCAACCTAGACGCGGCGCTGCCGGCGCCAGCCAAGATAAAGAAGAAGGCACACCACCGCGCCATGCCGATTGATGACATGCCGGCTTTCTGGGCGCGGCTGTGCGAGCGTGACGATATGCCGGCCAAGGCACTTGCCTTCACCATCCTGACGGGCAGCCGTTCCGGCGAGGCGCTGGGCGCCCGCTGGGAGGAGATCGACCTGGCCGGGGCGGTTTGGACGATACCGCCGGACAGGATGAAAGGCCGCCGCGAGCATCGCGTACCGCTGGCGCCTGCTGCCGTCGAGCTGCTGCGATCACTGCCCCAGGCCGAGGAGGGGCTGGTATTCACCCGCAACGGCGGGCGCAAGCTGGCCGACCGGGCAATGACTGACCTGCTGGCCACCATGGGCGAGAAGGAGAGGGCAACCGTTCACGGCTTCCGTAGCAGCC
This sequence comes from Halomonas salsilacus, assembly GCF_051216275.1. Classification (NCBI taxonomy): domain Bacteria; kingdom Pseudomonadati; phylum Pseudomonadota; class Gammaproteobacteria; order Oceanospirillales; family Halomonadaceae; genus Halomonas; species Halomonas salsilacus. The sequence continues at coordinate 317,516 of NZ_JBPKAQ010000002.1, read as the reverse complement.
TGCGCGATTGGATGGCCGAGCGCACCGCGACCCCGCATGACGTGGCCGAGATGGTGCTGGCCCACGCTATCGGCAACCAAGCCGAAGCCGCCTACCGCCGGGGCGATCTGCTGCCCAAGCGTGCCCGCGTGATGAAGCAATGGGCCGCTTTCCTGGCCACACCTGCCGGCGCCAGCGACAAGGTGACGGCGATTCGCAAGGCATCCACCGAATAACCGATTTGGCCGGCTAGGGTAGCTCCCGAAAGCGCGGCGACTCCACCGCGCCCGTCGGCCAACCTTCACTGGAGCGAGCGCGAGGAGTAGCGCATGGCACTTACACCGTGGCACGTTGCTAGTCGGCTGAGCTGCGATGATGTGGCGAGCCTTCTAACTGGTTTCGATATTTCTGCCGCCAGAGCTGGTTTGATAGGTGATCACGAGATTCAAGAGTACAGAGCATGGAATCGTGTGATTGTTGAGGCATCCCAGCGTGGAGAGCTAGCCCCTTTAGCTGTTGAAGTGTTGGAAGAAGAAGCCGAGCCCGACCCGGTTGAGCGCGAGATGACAATTAAGCGTTATTGGGCGCCCTGTGACCCCGAAAACATGATTTGGACGTTTGGTTATGACGCTGATGCGGTGCGCCTGACCTTCGAGCGTGCCGAAGTTTACCGTTGGCTGAAGGCGTCAGGCATTGCCGACGATGACATACCCGAGGCACTTCGCGTCATGCCCAAGCCCCAGGCGCCAACCGCATCGCAAGACAAACCGCTTCACCCTCGCCGCCGGCAGACCTATCTAACATTGATTGAGGCGCTGGCGCTTAAGGCGCTGGACGGTGAGATACCCGCCGAGCCTTACAAGGCAGCCGCCACACTGCAAAGCATTCTGGAGCAACATGGGCTGAAATTGGACAAAGACCCAATTGCTGACACCGTTAAGGAGATACACGCCGCCCGCGAGGAGCGTGCCAGCGAGCGGCGATGATTCGATTTACCCCTATCTCGAACCTATAAGGAACGCCACCCCTTTCCATTTGGGACAATTCGCTATTTCGCCACGCCATGCTGCCCGTGAATCCACAACGCGAGGCAGTACCACATGGCAGACCCCACCCGCGCCGCCACTACCGGCGGCCACGACACCCCCGCACCGGACAAGCAAGGCGCCAGCAATGCCTGGCGCGCCTGGCTGTCCGTCAAGCAACTGGCCACCCGCTACGGCACCCATGAGGCCACCATATGGCGTTGGACAAGAGAGGGGCGTTTTGTCCAGCCGGTTAAGCTGGCCGGCAACCTTACCCGCTGGTCGCTAAGCGACGTTGAGAGCTGGGAGCAAGCCCAGCGGGGGGCGACGGTATGACCACCATCGACCTGACGTTACACGGCGAGAGCGCCAGCGACCTGGCCCGCTACCTGCAAGCCGTGGCCGAGCGATTCGATACCGAAGGCGAGGCCGCCTTACCCCCTGCCGGCTATGAAAGGCCCGTGCGCGTGAATGATGCCCTGGTGGGCGCGATCACCGTACCGGGCCGCCTGAGTTTCGAGGATGTCGCCAACCTGGCCGGCGCTGAGCGTGTCGGCAATATCCGCACCCTGGACCAAGCCCATACGGCGCTGGTGGACGTGCTACGCGACCACGACATGCCCCCGGCCCGTTACCACGGGCTGCTGACGGCTGTGGACCTTGTGGGCGCCACCTTGGGCGAGCGATCCGAGTTCTTGCAAGAGCAAGCCGAGGAGGGCGCCAGCCATGTTTGAGCTTTCGCACCTGCTGGCCCGCGCCTGGCGCTGGATCACTGGCCAAGGCGGACAAGGTGGACGCGGTAGACGCAAGGAGGGCGAGGCATGACACCCGAAACGCAAAAGGCCCGTCCCCCCGTCAGGGGCCGGACCCATATTGATGCGCCGCCGAAAGCGCCCCCCAAGCATAGCAGCATCGAGGCCGTATTGGCCGAAGCCCTTGCCGCCCATGGCGTGACGCTGACCCCTAGGGCGTCAGGCCGCTTCGAGCGATTCGCTACGCCTGACAAGCCCGGCAAGCAAAACGGCTGGTATCGCATCCATTCCCCGCTGGCCGCCACCTACGGCATCTTTCATTTGGACGTGGCCGAGGTGGTGACGCTTCACGGCGCCAGCGACCCCGAGGCCGCCGCCCAGGCCCGACTGGACGCCATGCGAGAGCGTGACCGCCAAGAGCGAGAGCGCCAGCAGCAAGCGGCCAAGACTGCCGGCAAGGCCCGACGCTGGTGGGCAGAGGCCGGCCCCGGCGATCCGACCCAAGCCTGGCTGGCCCGCAAGCGGCTACCGCCCTACAACCTGCGCCAGCGCGGCGAGGTGCTGCTGGTGCCGCTGTACTTCGAGGGCGAGCTGGTGAATCTGGAGCGCATCTTTCCCGATGGCAGCAAACGCCCCCTGAAGGGCGGGCGCGTCAAGGGCGTGGCCAGCCTGATAGGTCGCCTGGCTGGCGCTAAGCACGTTCTGGTGGCCGAGGGCTGGAGTACCGCCGCCGCCTTGCATGAAGCCATGGGCGCGCCTGTGGTGGTGGCCCGCAATGCCGACAACCTGGCCCCCGTGGCGCGGCGCCTTCGCCAACGGCTACCGGCTGAGGTGGCCATGACCATCTGCGGTGACGATGACCGCCACCTGCCGGCCCAAGGGCTGGCCAACAAGGGCGCGGTTGAAGCCCGCCATGCTGCCCTTGCCGTTGGTGCCGAGCTGCTGATGCCGTCCTTTTGCGAGGGCTGCGAGGGCTGCACCGATTTTGCCGATGTGCGCCTTTGCCGGCTGGGAGGTGTCCATGGTGACTGAGTACCGCGACCCTGATACCGGCGACATGTTCGGCCAGCCGCCTGCACCTGAGCCGGCCCATACCCCGTTAGACGTGTCCCACCTGTCCCACGTGTCCCAGCCCAGTAATGACGGGGCTTCCAGCCGGGACACCAGCGGGACACCACCTGTCCCAACGTGTCCCATCGCCCGTGAGGTGGACCCCAGCAAGGCGGCGCCAACCAAGGTGAAGGAGCCCAGGCGCCCCACCTTCGCCTGCTACCTGGCCCCCAGCCAATACGGGCCGCCGGGGCTGTTCTACCACGGGCAGCGCCAGCCCAAGGGCGACGGCGACCCCGAGCCTTTCGACAAGCGCGTATCCACCCCCGTCGAGTGTCTGGCCGCCACCCATGACGAGCGGGGCGAAAACCACGGGCTGCTGCTGCGGTTCAAGCCGCTGTATGGTCCATGGCGCCAATGGGCAATGCCCCTGCGGCTGCTGAAGGGCAGCGGCGAGGAGATGCGCGGCGAGCTGCTGGATATGGGCGTTCGCATCGAGCCCGACGCCTTCAAGGAGCTGAATCAATGGGCAGCGAGGCAGGCGCCCGATGAGGTGGTGGTGGCCGCTACCCGCGTCGGCTGGCACCAACTGGAGGAGAGCCGGGCGTTCGTCATGCCCCGGCGCACCATCGCCCAGGGCGAGCTGGCGCACCGGATCACCTTTCAAAGCGAGTTTGCCGGGCAAGACGACTACGCCGCCGCCGGCACCCTGGAGAGTTGGCGCGATCACATTGGCCGGCTATGCAGCGGCAACCTGCTAATGGTCCTGGCTGTGTCCACCGCCCTGGCCGGCCCCCTGCTGTTTCTCTGCCACCGACAAACCGCCGGTATCCATCTGGTGGGCGATTCATCCAACGGCAAGACCACGCTATTGGAGGTAGCGGCGAGCGTGTGGGGCGGTCCCGACTTCAAGCGCACCTGGCGCGCCACGGGCAACGGCCTGGAGGGCGTGGCCGCCGCCCTGAGCGACACGGCGTTGGTGCTGGATGAGATAGGCGAGGCTGATGGCCGCGAGGTGGGCGCCACGGTCTACGCCTTGGGCAACGGCACCGGCAAGACCCGCGCCAGCCGCAACGGCACCGCCCGGCGTTCGCACCGCTGGCGCATCGCGGTGTTGAGCAGCGGCGAGCGCACCCTGGCCGCCCACATGAGGGAGGCCGGCAAGAGTCCACATGCCGGACAGGCGGTCCGTCTGCTGGACATACCGGCCAAGCGCCAATATGGCGCCTTCGACCATCTGCACCACCTGGCCGATGGGCGTGCCTTTGCGGATCACCTGAAAAGTGAAGTGACGCGCCACCATGGCCACCTTGGGCCGGCGTTCATCGAGCGGTTGGTGCGCGAGGAGCGCGATCTGGCTGCCGAGGTAGACCGCTTCGCCCAGTTACCGGGCTTCGCCACGTCCCGCGCGCTGCAAGGCCGGGCCGCCAAGGTGCTGGCGCTGATAGGGCTGGCCGGCGAGCTGGCTGCCGAGTATGGGCTGGTTGGCTGGGAGGAGGGCGAGGCCATGGCCGCTGCTGTTGACGCCTTCCAAGCATGGTCCGGCGGCCAAGGAGGCGTGAGGTCCGAGCATGAGCAGATATTGGCCAACGTATCCGGTTTCATCGAGCGACACGGCGATGCCCGTTTCAGCGACCTGCACAGCGGCAGCGGCCACACGGTCCACAACCGGGCCGGCTGGTGGCGTGATGATGCCGGGGGCCGTACCTACCTATTCAACGGCGAAGGGCTGGTCGAGGCGCTGGGCGGCTTTGACCTGAAGCGCGGCACCGAAGCCCTGGAGGTGGCCGGCTGGATAGTTGAGCGAGATACCGGCGCCCGGTCCGTTCGCGTGCGGATCAATGGCACCCGCCCCCGCGTCTACGCGATCCGCCCAGTTGAGGGCGAGGAGGGCGAGGCATGAGCCTGGATGATGTTTTTCGCGCCTTCGCTGGGACACCTGCCCCGGCCACCTGTCCCGCACCTGTCCCACCGCAAACCCGCATGGTTGAGCCGTTGGGACACGTGGGACACGTGGGACACCACGAAAAGCAGGCAGGGCAGGAAAAGGCCGGCCCGGCGCATGAGGTCGAGACGCTGCTGGCCGCCCTGGCTGATGCAGGCCGCGACCTTGGGCCGGAGCTGGCGTATCACCTTAGCAAGACGCTGGCGCCCCTGTGCCGGCGGGTACGATCTGAGCTGGTCGCGGTGATAGACGACGCCTTCGAGGTGGCACCGGATCTTGAGGCCGCCCGGCGGCAAGGCCACCTGATGCTCAGAAATGCTCAGGCGCTGGAGGCGGCCAAGGCCGTTTGGCCGGCCTACCCTGAGCCACCGGCCCCCACCGAAGCGCCAGCAGCGAGTCACGTTGAGCCGCCCTGGCTGGCCTACATCGAGCGCCACTGTGAGCTGGCGCCGGATGATACCCGTTACGTGATACGCCACCTGTCCCTAAGGTCCGAGGCTGAGGCCATGCAACTGGCCCGGCGCTATGTCGAGGCTTGGGCGACTGGCGCTGATGCCGAGCCCCAGGCCCACCGCTGCGCCAATGCCGGCAGGCGAGCCGCTAACGCCATGCTGAGAGGGGCGACACCATGAGACGAAGCAACCCCAAGGGCCGCCCGTCAAAGGCCGCCTGTGACGCCTACCGGCGCCTGATGACTGATGATTCTTCCCGACTAGAAAAGGGCGGCATTGATCTGGAGACGCTGCCGGCCATCGACCTGGACAGCCCGCCCCAGCTAGACCTGGCGCTGCCAGAGGTGGCGCTAGACCCCGACACCGGAGAGGAGCCGACACCATGAGCAAGAATCCGCGACGGTTTGCCAAGCCCGTGCGTCTGATAGTGAGCGTCGAGGCTGAGGTGGTAAAGGCTATCGACCGACTGATGACCCAGGGGCGTCACCATGGCCACCGCAACCGTGGCGAGTTTGTGCGCCTGGCCGTCGAGCGAGAGTTGGCGCGGTGCCAGTCTGATGATTACCCGAGCCCGTAAAAAGGGCGGCGACTTGTTGAAAAACAATCAAGATATATCAAGGGTGCCCCATGCTGGGCGCCTTTGCCGTATGGCCGTCTGATGATTTTCCGGCCCATACGCGCGCGTGGCTGTGGCCAGCGACCTGAAAAAAATTGAAACTGGCGCCTGCTGCTGGGCGCTGGACATGTTCGCAAATGTTAGCTTCAGGGCGAGCCGCTAACGCCATGAAGGTGCAAATTCATCCTTGGGCTCCAGTCGTCTACTCTGTTCTCAGGGAATTGAAGAGGGAGGCTACATGAAGCATATGATTCTGGCGGCGGCCCTGCTCGCGCTGGCAACCCCCGTCCTAGCGGTCAATAAGTGCATTATCAAAGGCCATCTGACATGGCAGTCTGATCCTTGCCCGCCAGGCACTGCGCTCGATGACTCGCAGGAACAAGACATCTCCACGACAGAGAACCGCATATACCCTGATCCCGCCTATGAAATGGCCTTCAAGACAGCGCAGGCTATAGAACGCACCTACTTGAGTTACCAGCGCTGTAAGGATGAGGCGCCAGGAGGTTGTGAGCAATTTTTGCAGCGCTTCACAGAGGAACTAGGCCCCAGACTCAAGGAGTCTGCCGAGAATATGACACGCATCGCCGAGAACCCTGCAGCTGTCTATCTGTTGGAACGGCATCAAGATGATCTCAACGAGATGATGCAGTTGATGCAAGCCTCCGCCGACCTCCAGCGGCGGGTGCTCCAGCTCCAGCAGTAGCCTTAGCTATTGCCAGCTCCCGGCCCTTGCGCAAGGCTTTTTTCCCGAGAGCCTGACATGTCCTGCTCTCATGGACGAAGACGGTAGCCACTACTACCGCCGAGCGGGCTGCTGGGCGGGCCATCCGTGGCCGGGCTGCAATCTGGCAGCTATCCAAAGGGCGCAAGCCTAAGGCGACTGATGAGCCGCATACCGAAGGCGCCAGCCTGAGCATCGACCAAGGTGCGGCGGGATGCTGTAGGAGATTGCCGACAAAAAAGGTACTCCACCCCCTACCCTGTACCTGAGGGGCCGCCGAGTCCCAGGCGCGCGTTATTTACGGCCGTTTCGCTTCGCTTCCGTTTCCGGTTGGCTGCTAGTGCGAAGGCCCGTCGTTGCGGGGCTGGTGCCGATTTGAAAACCGGAACTGGATAGCCTGCCGACTGGGCGCCAGCGAAATGCCAAGGCGCTGGCTGACAGGCTGCACAGACGGCTAGCTTTCAGTCGCGCCTGGCGTCGTCTTGCTCTCGTCTGGCTTGTTCGTCAAGAATCGCTGATTGTGCCGCGCTTCGCTGCCAGCCATTGAAGGCGGCGCCAGTCAACACGGCGAATGAGATTACCCAAGCCCACCAAGGCAGTGCCCAGCTGAGCCAGTGGCCCACTGCGAACGTGCATACGGCACCGGCCACGGCTGACCATCCAAGTGCGCGTTGCTCGCGTTGCTCTCTCGTTCTCATGCCCACCCCCTGACGCTTGTGGCTTGTCAGTGTAGTGAATGTTGCCAATAAGTCGCGGGTCCCTGAGGTGGTACCCGCCCTATGCCACGGGGCGCCGAGTGCCTGGCTGCCGGCATTTTTTCAGCATCGCATGGTCGCCACCACCACCTGGCCCAAACCCGCATGGTTGAACGGCTGCGAGGTGCCGACGCTGCTGGTTTGATGTTGAGTTTTGTTGAGGTGCTGGCGCTGGTTCGCGCGGTTGGTTCGCACCATAGGTACGCACCCGGCAGCGCGTACCGTGACAATCCGTGACCTGCGAAAACCTGCAAGCCGCGAGCGATTGGCCGCCCTGGTTGCAGGGCAAAACAGGCGAGGGCGAGCGCACCGGCAGGGCGGGGGCGGTGCAATCCCTGGAGCCCCCAGGGCCGGACACCGCCGGCTCCGTCAGACTTTCATGCCTGCGAAATAAGAGATTTTTTCCGGTAGGCGATCCGCCGGCAGGGCAGGGGGCTGGCTGATTTTTGAGCCGCTGGCGCCAGCGACCGGGGCGGCCCCTTTCCTGAATCGCTAACCCAGTTTTTCCGGCTGCGCGGCTGGTGGCCAGCATCATGCCCAGGCGCCAGCCGCACCTGGCCCCCTACCCCCTGGCAGGGCAGCCCCAGGCGATCCGCACCGGGCAGCCGGCAATGGCCACCCGATGCCGGGCAGATGGCAGCGAGAAAGCGCGGCGATGGGCGTGGCATACTGTCGCAATGCAGGGCAGCCAAGCGCATTGCAAGATGTTGGTAGGTATGTTGGTAAAATGATTTTTACGGCTTCAAGACGATGATTTTTAAGAGATAGCATCGGATTCAAAATCCGCCGGGTGCAAGCCCTTGTCGGTTCGAGTCCGACCGCCGGTACCAACCTGACATCTGATCGAAGACAGCCGCCCTCGGGCGGCTGTCTTCGTTTCCGGCCTTCCAATGAGAAGGCCGGCTGAATCATCGGGACTCGAAGCGCCCGGCGCGGCGGGGTATGGTGCTTGCTGTGCATTCATTCGGCGAGGAGCCACCATGAGCGATCACGACGCCTACGTTCCGCCCCGGGTCTGGCGGTGGGAGCAGCCCAGCGGCGGCAAGTTCGCCAGCATCAACCGGCCCATCGCCGGGCCCACCCACGACCAGGCACTGCCGGTGGGCAGGCACCCGCTGCAGCTCTATTCCATGGGCACCCCCAATGGGGTCAAGGTCACGGTGATGCTGGAGGAGCTGCTGGCGCTGGGGCACACCGACGCCGAGTACGATGCCTGGCTGATCCGCATCGGCGATGGGGACCAGTTCGGCAGTGGCTTTGTTGAGGTGAACCCCAACTCGAAGATTCCGGCATTGATGGATCATACCACCCACTCGCCCACTCGGGTGTTCGAATCCGGTGCGATCCTGCTCTATCTGGCCGAAAAGTTCGGCGAACTCCTGCCGAGCGAGCATACTGCCCGCATCGAGGCCCTCAACTGGCTGTTCTGGCAAATGGGCAGCGCGCCCTACCTGGGGGGCGGCTTCGGCCATTTCTATGCTTATGCGCCGGAGAAGCTCGAGTACCCCATCAACCGCTTCGCCATGGAGGCCAAGCGTCAGCTCGATGTTCTGGATCGCCGCCTGGCCAAGAGCCGCTATCTGGGAGGAGAGGCATACACCATTGCCGATATCGCCAACTGGGCCTGGTACGGCCAATTGGCGCTGGGGCGGCTCTATGACGCCGGTGAGTTCCTGCAGGTGCAGGAGTACCGGAACGTTCGGCGCTGGGCCGAGGAGATCGATGCCCGGCCGGCGGTACAGCGAGGGCGCATGGTCAACCGCACCTTCGGTGAGCCGGAGATGCAGCTCCACGAGCGTCACGACGCCGGCGATTTCGAGACCCGGACCCAGGACCAGCTCGAGGCCGGGAGCTGACAGTCCGGGATCGCCGGTGCGCTTCGTGTCTCGCACCGGCGAAGGGTACCACCCCGCAGGGCATCAGTCCGTGGGGATGGTCTGGTCATCGAGACCGGCCTCCCATCGATCCAAGGAGAGTATTGAATGAGATCCAGTGACGCGTCCTCATCCGCTGAAACGCCCCTTCGCCGCCATCATCGCCCCAAGGGCCTCTCCGACTGGTTCGCCTATCGACTGGTGCGTTTCATGCGCGTCTTCGCCGACCTGTTCTTCGCCGGGCGCTACGGCCACCGCGCCGTGGTGCTGGAGACGGTGGCGGCCGTGCCGGGGATGGTCGGTGGTGCGCTGCAGCACCTGCGCGCGTTGCGGAAGCTGAAGGGCGATGATGGCTGGATTCGCACCCTGCTCGACGAGGCCGAGAACGAGCGCATGCATCTGATGACCTTCATCGAGGTGGCGCGACCCACCCGGCTGGAGCGGGGCCTGATCGTGCTGGCCCAGGGGGCGTTCTACAACCTCTTCTTCTTGCTCTACCTGTGTTCAAACAAGACGGCTCACCGGGTGGTGGGCTATCTCGAGGAGGAGGCGGTGGTCAGCTATACCGAGTATCTCGAGGGCATCGATAGCGGCAAGTACGAGAACATCCCGGCGCCGCAGATAGCCATCGACTACTGGAAGCTGCCGGCGGATGCGAGACTACGTGAGGTGGTCGTTGCGGTGCGGGCCGACGAGGCCGAGCATCGCGACGTCAACCACGATTTCGCCAACCAGATTGCCGGCGGCCGCTGACAGGAGCCGCCGTCTCAGTTGATGGCGGTGATGATCACCGGGGCCAGTCCGCGGCTGAGGATGCCCAGCTCACGGGCGGCGCGCTTGGAAAGGTCGATGACGCGCCCCTTCACGAAGGGGCCGCGATCGTTGATCACCACCGTGACCTCGCGCCCGGTGTCCGGGCGGGTCACTACCACCTCGGTGCCGAAGGGCAGATCGGGGTGAGCGGCGGTCATCTGGTTCTGGTCGAAGGGCTCGCCGCTGGCTGTGGTTCGGCCATGAAACTTGTCGTGATAGAAGGAGGCGATGCCTTCCTGGGTCTCGGCCTCATGGGCCATGACCGCCTGGGTACCGAGGGTCAATGCGCCTGTCAGGCAGCAGGCGAGGAACAGTTTCGATCGGGTTCCCATGGGGTTACCTCAGGGTTCTCGTGGTGCGGGACGCGTATGCTGCATTGCAATAACGTGCCACAAGGCTTGCATGGTAACCGCCCCCGAAGTAAGCAGCAACCCCTGGCTGAAGATCGCCGACGATCGGCGCAAGATGACGATAATCGTCCAATGGAGCGTTAACGGTCCCGTTGCGAGGCCCCGAAGAGCTCCCTCATTCACCTCATAGCCTCAGGTAAGCCCCCTCGATGACGCCGATGGCGCCATACCGCCAGGGACGATTGTGCAGCCCGTGGCCCACCGGCAGGCCGTGGTAGAGCGGTACACCCAGGGGAGCCAGGGTCTCGGCGATGATCGCCTCCAGCGGGGTGGAATCAAAGGCGCGACACCCCTCGAAGGTGCCCAGGCAGACGGCGGCGGCCTCATCCAGGGCGCCGGCCTGAACCAGCTGCCAGAGGGCGCGCTCCAGGCGGTAGTAGGGCTCGCCCACGTCCTCGAGGATCACCAGGGCGCCGGGCGGGGCGCGGAAGGCCAGCGGGGTGCCGGCAAGGCTGGCCAGGGTGACGAGATTGCCGCCCACCAGCGGGCCCTCCCGTCGCGCCGGGGCGTCGCCCCAAGGGGCCAGCGGGTAGTCGAGGCGTGCCGGGCCGCGGATCAGGGCGATGGTCTCCTCGAACTGGGTGCGAATGATGGTGCGCTCCTGTTCAGGGCCGTCGAGCAGCTGGCCGGCGGCCTTGACCACCGGACCGTGGATCGCCGGCAGGCCCTGTAGATGGCACTGGTGAAGCAGGGCGGTGAGGTCGGAGAAGCCGATCAGCGGCTTGGGGTGACGGGCCAACAGGGCCCAGTCGATGCCGGCCACCAGCTGGGCGCAGCCGAAGCCGCCGCGTACCGCCCATACCGCCTGGGTCTCGGCGTCGGCGTAGGCGGCGTGGAGCTGGGCCAGGCGCCACTCGCGATCGCCCGCCAGGTAGCGGATGCGTTGCTGCAGGGGGGCAGGTCGGCGCACCGTCACCCCCAGCGACTCGAGTCCTCGCACGCCGCGCTCGATGGCATCTTCCGGGGTGAAGGAGGAGGGGGCAATCAGGCTGATGGCAAGCGGCATGGCAACATGACCCGGTGGCGAGCGAAGGCCCCAAGGATGGCATGCCGGGTGGCCGGGTGCATCCGGGAGACCTGCAATCCGGCAGGGCACTCATGAAAACGCCCCATCCGGTAAACCGGATGGGGCGTGGGGATGTAACAAGGCTGGGACGGCGCGTGTCAGTGCCGTTGGTATTCCTCTTCCGCAAACAGTTCGGCCTTGGCGTTGCGCATGACATCCTCACAGGCGGCCTGTTGGGCCAGCTGGGTGAGCAGGGTCTGGGTCACGGCAAAGCCCTTGCCCATGCAGGTATCGATCTCTTCTCGGCTCACGGCGGGAGAGACGTCGCAGTCGATCTTCAGGGTTCTGCTGCCGCCGTCGAGCCGGTTGGCGAACTCGCGCAGCTGCCAGGCAATTCGTTCCTTCCAGCTGGCCGATTCATCCGCGCCTTCGTTTACGCTAAACGTGCACCGCCATTCAGGTTTGTAGACCTTCATGTGAACCTCCGTGCTGGCTTGGAATGAATGATCGATCGTGTATTCTGCTCCGTACTGAGGGGTATTGCGCCCTCAGCATACCGGTTTCGCGCCGCCACTGCAGTTTCTGCAGGTGGCCTCGCGTCCACACTGCCAGGAGAGCGCCCATGGCAAGCGTCTTCACTCGTATCATGCAAGGAGAGATCCCCGGCCATTTCGTTCATGAGGACGACCAGTGCGTGGTGATCATGACCATTCAGCCGATGAAGCCCGGCCATGTGCTGGTGATCCCCCGGGAGGAGATCGACCACTGGGATGACCTGCCGGCCGACCTGACCGCGCACCTGATGGCGGTGTCAAAGCGAGTGACCAGGGCGATCAAGCGCGCCTTCCCCTGCGAGCGGGTGGGGCTGCTGATCGTCGGCCTTGAGGTACCCCACGTGCATATCCATCTGACGCCCCTTGATGCAATGGAAGATCTCCGGGTGCTGGGGCTGGACATGGCGCCCGCGGAGAAGCTGGCAGCTGCCGCCGAGAAGATTCGTGCGGCCCTGGCCTGACAGGCGCGGGCTGGGTTGGCGAGGGCCTGACGCAGCCGAGAGGGGGCTGCGTCGACTGATCCGCGCCGGCCTGACCGTGGGGGTCCTCGGTTTGCTCGGCGGCTGTGCGGCGCTGGCCCCCTCGCCGCCGCCGGACCAGAGCAATCTCTGCGAGATCTTCCGCGAGCAGCCGCGCTGGTACGACTACGCCCGGGACTCGCAGGAGCGCTGGGGCACGCCCGTGGCCACCCAGATGGCCTTCATCCAGCAGGAGTCCTCCTTCCAGAGCCACGTGCGTCCGTCGCGCAAGCGCTACCTGGGGTTCATCCCCGGGCCCAGGCCCTCCTCGGCCCGGGGCTATGCCCAGGCCCTGGATCCGGTGTGGGGCGAGTATCGCGACGAGGCCGGCGGCACGTTGGCCCGACGGTCCCACATGAAGCACGCCACCGACTTCATCGGCTGGTACAACGCACGCAGCCAGCGGCAGGCCGGTATCTCGCTCCACAATTCGCAACACCTCTATCTGGCCTATCACGAGGGGGCCGGCGGCTACCAGCGCGGCAGCTACCGCGGCAAACCCGCCGTACAGCGGGCGGCCAGCCAGGTAGCCTCCCGCGCCGACCGCTACCAGGCGCAGCTGGCCAGCTGCGAGGCGGAGTTCCAGTGCCGGCGCTTCTATCAGTTCGGGCCCTTTTGCGGGGCCTGACGAGCCGGCCAGGACACCACTGCACCCCTCCCACTTCCTCCCGGCGCCGGGGCAGCACCTCGGTGGCCGAGAGCGCCATGCCGATCATGTCACGGTCGTAGCGGATGCGCTGCACGAAGTGCACCTGGTCGTAGCCGCGCTCGGCTGTGTACGACACCGAACAGATAAGGCGTACGTCCTGTCTTTATGCTGCGATTGCTCATGTGTCTGGCCATTTCCAGGACTTTCCTGTCGGCCTCGATGCCCGGGCCATCCACCACCCAACAGGATCGATTATATGGCACTGAAACCTAAGCCCATTAACCTCGCCCTCCAGGGCGGAGGGGCGCATGGCGCCTTCACCTGGGGGGTGCTGGATCGGATTCTCGAGGATGGGCGACTGCAGATCGCCGGGGTATCGGGCACGTCGGCGGGGGCGATGAATGCGGTGGCGATGGCCGATGGCTTCACCCGAGATGGCCCCGAAGGCGGACGGGTGGCCCTCGAACACTTCTGGCGATGCATGGGCGACGGCGCGAAGAAAAGCCCATTGAAACGCACGCCTTACGACGTTCTGACGGGCAACTGGGGACTGCAGAACAATCCTGTGTATCACGCTATGGATGCGCTTTCCCGTGTGGCGTCGCCCTATCAGCTAAATCCCATGAAAATCAACCCTTTGCGCGATATGGTGGAAAAATGCATCGATTTCGAGATGGTGCGTAAGTGTTCGGCATTCAAGCTGTTCATCTCGGCCACGAACGTGGAGAGCGGCAACGTCAAGATCTTCCCCCGCAAGGAGTTGACGGTGGACATGTTGATGGCCTCGGCCTGCCTACCGCATCTCTATCAGGCGGTCGAGATCGACGGCGTGCCCTATTGGGATGGCGGCTACATGGGTAATCCAGCACTGTTTCCCTTTCATGACGAGAACGATACCAACGATATCGTGGTGATCCAGATCAATCCGATCGAGCGCAAGGGCGCGCCGAAGAATCCTCAGGATATACAGAACCGGATGAGCGAGATCAGTTTCAACAGCAGCCTGCTCAAGGAACTGCGCGGGATCGACTTCGTCGATCGGCTGATCCGCCAGGGCAAACTCTCGGCCGACGAATACCGTCAGGTGCGGGTGCACGTCGTGGAAAATGAGGCAGAGCTAAAACCGCTGGGCGCTTCATCGAAGATGAATACCGAATGGAAGTTTCTGACCAAGCTGCGCGATCTCGGCCGTGACACCGCCACACGCTGGCTGGATGAGAATTTTGCCGCCATCGGCGAGCGCTCGACGGTGGATCTTCGTCAGATGTTCCAGGGCATTGGCGCCCAGCACCAGGGGTAGGGACGACAGCCACATCAGTCGAGCGAGGCACTGATCACGTCACGGTAGTTGCGGATGCGCTGCACGAAGTGCACCGGCTCGTAGCCGCGTGCGTAGCCGTAGCGGGTCCCGGGGTAGTAGCGCTTGTCGGCCTTGAGCGGCAGCACCTCCTGCATATCGTCCCAGGAGTCCGGGTTCTTGCCGAGTTTCCGAGCCAGCTCGCGGGCGTCCAGCACGTGGCCGCGGCCGATGTTGTAGCTGGCCAGGGCCAGGTAGGTGCGGTCTGGCTCGGGAATCTCCTCGGGCAGCCGCTGGTGGCGGTCGGCCAGGTAGCGCGCCCCGGCGTCGATCGCCTGGGTCGGGTCCAGGCGGTCCGATACTCCCAGCGACTCGGCAGTGTTGAGGGTCAGCATCATGATGCCTCGAACGCCGGTGGGCGAGACCGCCTGGGGGTCCCAGTGGGACTCCTGGTAGGAAAGCGCCGCCAGCAGGTCGGCGGGGATGCCGGTGGTGTACTCCGCCCTCAGGAAGGAGTCCAGGAAGTCGGGCAGCCGCTCGTCGATGCTCCGGTTGAGCGCCCGGAGGTCGACGAAATCGAACTCGCCGATGTAGCCGTAGTAGCGGTTCTCCACCGCCTCGATGGCCGTCTCCGCCTCGGGGGTGTCGCGCCAGTCGTGGGCCTGATCGGCCAAGGCATTCTGGTCCGGGGCCAGGTACCAGCCCAGCCAATCGCCACTGGTCAGGTTCAAGGCGACCTCTAGGGCGGGGTAGTGGCGTCGGACCACCTGCACGATGTTGGAATCGGCCAGGGTGCAGCCGACCTGCTGCTCGGCCACGGCGGCCAGCAGCAATTCTGTCGCGCGCGGATCCTCCTCGAAGGTGATGCCGCTGTGATCGTTGACCAGCGAGGCAAGCTTGTCGGCATAGCTGGAGTCCGCCGTGACGCGGATCTCCACCTCGGCCATCTGGGCCAGGCTGCGCGGCAGCGGGCGCGCCTCGCGGTGGCAGACCAGTTGCTCGACGATCATGGTGTGCGTCGGCCCCGGCAGGAAGCGCTCGTCGCGGGAGGGCAGGTGGGTCAGGCCGGCGCCGGCCATGTGGACCTCGCCGTCCTCCAGGGCCTGGAGGACCTCGGCGACGGCATCATGCACCGTCCACTCGACCCGCCAGCCGCGTGATTCGGCGAAGCGGCTGACCAGATCGTGCTCGGGGCCGGCGGGGGCCTCGTCGCGATCCAGGTACCAGGTCGTGGCCGCGTTGCGGGTGACCACCTTCAGGATGCCGCTCTCCTCGGGAGTGGCGAGCTGGGGGCTCTCCTGACCCTGACCGCAGCCGGCGAGCAGCAGGCCGGCCAGGCCGAGGGTGGGCAGCAGGGCGGTCAGGGTCGTCCTGGCATAGCACATGGGCAAGTCTCCTGCTGACTTATTAGATCCACCCTGCCAGCCCGCGGGCAGCGTGCTTCAACGCGGCCCCTCGGCGAGGCGTGCCGCGATCCGCTGGGCTGAGGCCCCTGTCGTCGCCGGCCGGGGACAGCCGCGGTCACGTGATCTCCCGCCATCCCTCATGGGCGCAGCTGCCGCAGCGATAGAACGCCTCGAAGCCGCCATCGGTGCACTCGCGGATCGAGCCCTTCTGGAAGTGGAAGCTGCGCAGCGAGCAGACCGGGCAGCGCTCGACCTCGTCGCGCGGGGCCCGGGGAGCCGCGCGGTGCTGACCTGGGTCACTGGCGGGCCGCGCCGGGGTCTCTGCCAGGAGCCGATCGAGCTCGGTGGAGAGCTCAGTGGCCAGGGCGAGGGCCTCTCCCTTCCTGTCGCTGCCGGCCATGTCGGCGAGCTCAATGATCCGTGCCTTGAGGGATGTCAGCCGTGACGTGGTGTCGGCCATCGCGAGCCCTCCTGAGGGTCGTTCGTGGTTGGCCCCTTGAGCATAGTCCCAAGCGGCTCAGGGGAGGGCATCGGCATCGGCCTGGATCGCCAGCCAGATCGTCAGCTGGTCGCGCAGCTCCCCGACCACCGGCTCGGCCTGGGCGAGGATCTCGTGGATGCGGTTGAAGTGCAGCAGGCGGATCCCCTCGACCTCCGTCTTCAGGTAGAGGTGCGGTCGCCGGTGATCCAGCGTCTGGCGGATCAGCGACTGTTGCATGATCTTGAAGCTGTTGAACAGGATGTCCGTGACCCCGGGGGGGGCGTCCTCCGTCGGCTGGCGGCCGCCAGAGACATCTACCGCGATCACCAGATCCATGTCGTCGAGCAGCAGGTCGAAGGGCAGCGGATTGGAGGTGCCGCCGTCGATCAGCAGCAGCTCGCCGCGGGGCACCGGCGAGAACAGGCCCGGCACCGCCATGCTGGCCTCGATGGCCGGGAAGAGCCGGCCCTCCTCGATCTCCACGCTGTCGCCGCTCCAGTAGTCGGTGGCCACCACCGAGAGCGGGATCGCCAGGTCATCGAAGGTGCGCGCCCGGGTATGTTCGGCCAGAAAGCGCAGGAAGCCGCCGGAGTCCAGCAGCCCGCCGTCGCTGAGGCCGATGTGCATCACGTCGACCAGGTCCAGGTCCAGGCTGGCCAGTCCCGAGAGGGCATCCAGTGGCGAGCCCGCCACGTCGTCGAAGATGTCGAGGATCTCGTCGGCGGAGAGCCCCGCCGCATAGAGCCCGCCGATCACCGCGCCGATGCTGGTACCGACGATGCGGTCAGGGACGATCTCGAGGTCGTCGAAGACCTGCAGCACGGCGATATGGGCCAGGCCGCTGGCCCCCCCGGAGCCCAGCGCCAGGCCGAGGGTGGGGCGCAGCGGCCGCTCGTCGGCCGCCAGCGGCACGGGCAGCAGCAGAGCAAGGCACAGCAGCCAGGCGACCAGCGGCCGCACTCTTGTGCCTATGGCGTGGGGCGCCGTGGAAGTAACCATGGTGATCTCCGCCGGCTCAGTCGCCCGGCCCACACTCCATGCAGCGCTCGGTGATTGCCGGACCCAGCTGCAGGCTGGCGTTGAGGTCGCGCAGGCCGCTGCGCAGGCCTTCCTCCAGCACCGGGTGGTACCAGGGCATGGCGAGCATCTGTCCGACCGTGAGCTTCTGCTCCAGGGCCCAGGCCAGCAGGTGCGCCATGTGCTCCACCCGCGGGCCGAACAGCTCGGCGCCCAGGAACTGGCCGGAACCGTGCTCGCCATAGAGCCGCATCAGGCCGCGGTTCTGGCGCATCACCACCGCGCGCCCCTGGTCCTCGAAGGAGGCCTCGCCCACGGCCAGGCAGTCGCAGCCGCCCAGATGCTTCTCCAACTCGGCGTAGCCGTCACCCACGGTGGCCATCTGCGGCTCGGTGAAGACGATGGCCAGCGGTACGTTGCGCCGCCCGGCGCGAAGCTCGGGGAAGCGCCCGGCGTTGTCGCCGGCGATGCGCCCTTCGCTGTTGGCCTCGTGGAGCAGCGGCAGCTCCTGGTTGGCGTCGCCGGCGATGAACACATGGCTGGGGTCGTCGTCGGCATTGCGGCACTGCAGGGTGAAGCGGTTGAAGCGCGGCACGCCCTCGTCGTCAAGAGCGAGGCCGGCGTTCTCCAGGCCCAGCCGATCGACGTTGGGGCGTCGTCCGGTGGCGGCCAGCAGATAGTCGAAGCGCTCGGTGAAGGTGCGCTCGCTACCGCGCTCGACGAAGGTGACCAATACGGCGTCGCCGTCGTGCTCGATGCGTTCCACCTTGGCGTCCGGGTCGATGTAGAACTCCTCGTTGAAGGTGGCCTCGGCATTGTCGCGCACGGCCACGTCCTTGAAGGGCCCCAGGGCGCCGCCCACGCCGAACACCCGCAGCCGCACGCCCAGGCGATGCAGCGCCTGGCCCAGCTCCAGGCCGACTACCCCGGGGCCGAACACCGCGACCGACCTGGGCAGGTTATCCCACTCGAAGACGTCATCGTTGGTCACCAGCCGGTCGCCGGCGACATCGAACATGTCGGGCCAGGTGGGGCGCGAGCCGGTGGCGATGATGATAGTGTGGGCCGTGACCCGGGTGTGGTCACCCACCGCCAGGGTGTGGGGATCCTCGAAGCGGGCGTGGCCGGTAATACGGTCTTGCTCGGGGATGCGCTGCATCGACTTGAGGACCTGACCCACGAAGCCATCGCGCTCCTGCTTGAGTCGCGCCATGACCGCGGCGCCATCTACCTCGACGCCGCTCACCTTGATGCCGAAGCCCCCGGCGTCGCGGGCCAGGTGAGCGGCCTCGGCCGCGGCAATCAGGAGCTTGGAGGGCATGCAGCCCACTCGGGCACAGGTGGTGCCGTACTCGCCCCCCTCGATCAGCACTACCCTGTCGCTGTGCTTGCGGGCGGCGTGCCAGGCGCTGAGGCCGGCAGTGCCGGCGCCGATGATGGCGATATCGACCTCACGTTGCGGCATCGGGCTTTCCTCTCTGCGTCATCTATCCTCTCGGTCCATCCACTATGGCACAGGGTGGGGGTGTGCCGCCGGGACGCCGTCTACGCCGCTCTCCTGACCGCCTGCCAGGCAGGGCGGGATGGGGCGCTCCTCACGACGGGGTCTCGCTGGACAATCGGTATCTGCAGCGCGTCGTTCACCTTTCTGCTATCCTGCAGGCCTTCTTTTTTTGCGCCTCCCCGGCCATGCCGCTCGGTCTTCGCCACCGTTCGTTATCGACCCCGGCTCACTCGCCGGTCCCGGCTGCTCCTCATTCGTCTGCAGGATGTTCCCTTGTCTCATTCCTTCCCCGATGCCGCCTTCGACTCGCTGCCGCTGGCGCCGGAACTGTTGGACACCCTTGCGTCGCTGGGTTTCGCCGCCATGACGCCGATCCAGGCCGAGGGCCTGCCGCCGATCCTGGCCGGTCGCGACGTGATCGCCCAGGCGAAGACTGGCTCCGGCAAGACCGCGGCCTTCGGCCTGGGCCTGCTCTCGCGGCTGACCCTGTCGAGCTTCGCGGTCCAGGGGCTGGTGCTCTGCCCGACCCGGGAACTGGCCGATCAGGTGGCCGGTGAGCTGCGGCGGCTGGCCCGTGGCCTGCCCAACGTCAAGGTGTTGACCCTGTGCGGCGGCGCCCCCTTCGGCCCGCAGCTCTCCTCCCTGGCCCACGGTGCCCATCTGGTGGTGGGCACCCCGGGGCGGGTCGAGGAGCATCTGCGCAAGGGCTCGCTGGCGCTGGACCGGCTCGAGACCCTGGTGCTGGACGAGGCCGACCGCATGCTCGACATGGGCTTCCAGTCGAGCCTCGAGGCGATCGTCGCCGAGACCCCGGTCCTCCGCCAGACGCTGCTGTTCAGCGCGACCTTTTCCGACGCCGTGAGACCCGTGGCCGAGGCGCTGATGCGCGACCCGGTGACCGTGGCGGTGGCCGAGACCCACGATGCCAGCAGCATCCATGAGCGGATCTATCGCGTCGCCGACGGCGACGAGGCGCGCCTGGAGGGGCTGTGCCGGCTGCTGCTGCACTTCCACCCCGTGTCCAGCGTGGTGTTCTGCAACACCAAGCGCGAGACCGACGAGGTTGCTCAGGCGCTCAGTGCGGTGGGCTTCAGCGCCCTGGCGCTGCACGGTGACCTGGAGCAGGCCGATCGCGATCGGCTGCTGGTGCTGTTCGCCAACCGCAGCGCCTCGATCCTGGTGGCGACCGACGTGGCGGCCCGGGGACTCGACATCGCCGAGCTGGACGCGGTATTCAACTATCAGATCGCCCGGGACCTGGAGGTGCACGTGCACCGGGTCGGTCGCACCGGCAGGGCCGGCAGTGCGGGCATCGCCTGTACCCTGGTCGGCGCGTCCGAGGACTATCGCCTGGCGCGGCTGACCGATTTCCTCGGCGAGTCCCTCGAGGAGGCCACGTTGCCGTCCCGCGCGGTGCTTTCCCGCGAGCCCCTGGCGCCGCCCATGGCGACCCTGCAGATTGGTGGTGGCAAGAAGCAGAAGGTGCGTCCCGGGGATATCCTCGGCGCCCTGACCGGCGAGGCGGGGCTGGACGGCGATCAGGTGGGAAAGATCAAGGTGCTGGCCAACAGCGCCTACGTGGCCGTGCAGCGCGAGGTGGCCGCCCAGGCCCTTGAGCGACTGATCAACGGCAGAATCAAGGGGCGCAGTTTCCGCGCCCGGCGCGTCAGCCACTGAGGCGCATCGGCGAACCCCAGAGGGACAGATGAAGATACCCAAGCGATTGCAGCCGCTGGTGGACGACGGCCTGATCGAGGCGGTCGAAAGCCAGCTGATGAGCGGAAAAGAGGCCCAGGTCTATGTGGTGCTCTCCCACGGGGAGCGGCGCTGCGCCAAGATCTTCAAGGAGGCGAAGCAGCGCAGCTTCAAGCAGGCCGTGCAATACCAGGAGGGCCGACGTGAACGCAACAGCCGCCGCTCGCGGGCCATGGCCAAGAAGACCCGCTTCGGCCAGAAGGAGCAGGAGCAGGCCTGGCTCAACGCCGAGGTCGATGCCCTCTACCGGCTGGCCGCGGCGGACGTGCGAGTGCCCAAGCCGTACGGCTTCATCGACGGCGTGCTGCTGATGGAGATGATTTCCGACGCCGAGGGCCTGACCGCCCCGCGCCTGGACGAGGTGACCCTGAGCGCCGAGCAGGCCCGGGAGTACTACACCAAGATCATCCGTGACGTGGTCAAGATGCTGTGCGCCGGCCTGGTGCACGGCGATCTCTCCGAGTTCAACGTACTGCTGGCCGTCGATGGCCCGGTGATCATCGACCTGCCCCAGGCGGTGGATGCCGCCGGCAACAACAGCGCCGAGTGGATGTTCGAGCGCGACGTGGACAACATGCGCCGCTACTTCGGCCGCTTTGCCCCGGAGCTGCTGACCACCGACTTCGGCAAGGAGATCTGGGCCCTCTACGAGGCGGGCGAACTGCACCCGGAGAGCGAGCTGACCGGTTGCTTCGTGCACGACACTGCAGCCGTGGATGTCGACGACCTGATGACGGTGATCGACGATGTCCGCGACGAGGAGACCTACCGCCAGGCGGCCCTCAACCGTGGCGAGGAGCCCGGGGTCGAGGAGGCCGCCGAGGAGTGGCGGGAGACCCATCGGGAGCGTTGAGCCGGGCTTGGTCTCGGCTGTGTCGCGGTGGCATTGTGGTGCGGTTCTGGCAAGGGGAGCCGCGCCGCGTAGGATCTGCCATCATGGCGTCATGAACCACGGCCCGGGAGAACACCGATGCGACTGCAGCACGCCACCTGGCAGGAAATAGAGGCCTATCTGGAACGCTCGACGAGCATCATCGTGCCCATCGGCTCCACCGAGCAGCATGGCCCCAACGGCCCGATCGGTACCGATGCCCTGTGCCCCGAGGCGATCGCCTGGGCGCTGGGCGAGCGCGAGGGAGTACTGATCGCCCCGACCCAGGCGATCGGCATGGCGCAGCACCACCTGGCCTTTCCCGGCAGCCTCACCCTGCGGCCCAGCACCCTGGTCGCGGTGCTGCGCGACATCATCGAGTCGCTGGCGCATCACGGCTTCACCCGGGTGTTCTTCCTCAACGGCCACGGCGGCAACGTGGCCACCGTCAACGCGGCCTTCGCCGAGGTGTTCAGCGAGCGCAGCCTGCAGCCCCGGCCGGCCGGCGAGCTCCACCTGCGGCTGTTCAACTGGTTCGCCGGCCGTCGCGGTCGCGAACTGGCGGACTCCCTCTACGGCGAGGCCGAGGGCAACCATGCCACTGCCTCCGAGGTGTCGCTGGCCTGGCACGCCGCTCCCGAGACGGTCAGAAACGTGGCCATGTCGCCACGCCTCGCTCCCACCGGCAGCGCCCAGTGTGACGCCCACACCTTCCGCCAGCGCTTTCCCGACGGGCGCATGGGCTCCGACCCCTCCCTGGCCAGCGCCGAGCACGGCGCGCGCTTCCTGGAGGCGGGCGTCGAGGACGCCTGGGAGGCCTACCAGGCGTTCGTCGCCGGCGGCTGAGCATCGCCTGCCAACCCCGCCGTGCTCGACTAGTCTTGGAGGGCGGGAGTGGCCTGTGGTCAGCCCGATCGTGCCAACCGGCGGCGGATGCCGCCCTGCATGCCATCGCGGGATGGCAAAGGAGAGAACCATGAACAAGCGGATCTGTGCCCTGGCGCTGGGGCTTGCCGGCAGCGCGCTGCTGGCGTCCCCGGCCATGGCGGAACTGGAGCGAGTGGAGGCGGCCGAGGGCGCCGAGGTCTACTTCATCGCGCCGGAGGACGGGGCGACCCTCTCCGGTCCGGTCACCGTTCGCATGGGACTCAGGGGCATGGGAGTGGCGCCGGCGGGGGCCAACTTCCCCGACACCGGTCACCACCACTTGCTGGTGAACATGCCGTTGGAGGAGGTGGATCTGGGCGCTCCGCTGCCTTTCACCGACCATACCCGCCACTTCGGGGGCGGCCAGACCGAGGGCAGCCTGGAGCTCAAGCCGGGCGAGTACCGCCTGCAGCTGCTGTTCATGGATTACCGCCACGTCAGCTTCGACCCGCCGCTTACCTCCGACGCCATCACCATCACGGTGGAGTAGGGGAGGGCCGTCTGGCGCCGCGGTCAGCGCCTCTGCGTGACCGCGGCCGCCGGGTGGCGATCCCGCCACAGGCAGGCGAACATCCACAGGAACACCGGCACGTTCATCAGCAGGCCGTAGAGCAGCGGCACCAGGCCAATGGCCGGCTGCTGCAGCAGCACGAAGGCCACCATCATCGCCACGCCGGCATTCTGAACGCCCACCTCCACGGTGATGGCGCGCACGCTGTCGTGGGGCAGGTGCAGCAGTCGGGCGACGCCGTGTCCCAGCAGCATGCTCGAGAGACAGAGCAGCAGCACGGCGAGGGTCTCGAGGCTGACCAGAGCCGGCAGCCGTGCGGCATGGCTTGCGAAGAGCGCCACCACCACCGAGATCATCGCCACCCCTGTGAATACCTTGACGCCGGGCAGTACTGTCATGAGCCAACGCGCCGGGAGTGCCTGGCGCAGCAGCATGCCGGCCAACACCGGCAGCAGGGTGACCAGCAGCAGCTGACCGACGGTCTGCCAGTAGGGCAGCGCGAGCCCGCCGGCGGTGAGGCCCAGCAGTTCGAGGTGCCAGCCCATGACCAGTGGCAGGGTAAAGGGGGCCAGCACGGCGGCGATGGCGGTCAGGGTGACCGACAGGGCCAGGTCGCCCTGGACCAGATAGCTGAACATGTTGGAGGTGGCCCCGCCCGGCACCAGGGCCACCAGCAGCAGACCTGCCGCCGCCAGCGGCGGCAGGGGCAGCAGCAGTGCCAGCGCCCAGGCCAGCAGCGGCAGTGCCAGCATCTGCAGGCCGGTACCGAGCAGCACCCGGCGAGGGTGGCGCCAGGTGCGGGCGAAATCGGCCCTGGTCAGGCTGAGGCCCATGGCCATCATCACACTGGCCAGCACCCAAGGCAGGGCCACCTGGGACAACCACGCTTCGGACATCCTTTCTCCTTGCAGGCAAAGGGGATACATCACAGAGTATGCCCCAAGTCATGGGTTGCGGCGAAGGGAGGTAGCACTTTCGGTGAAGAAGACAGTGACCACGGCGGTAAGCCGCAAGGCGTCCATCTGGGGGCAGACGCTGCGCCCGCGAACGCTTCCGGCGGCGGTAGGGCCGGTGCTGCTGGGCCAGGCGCTGGTGGTGCCGGGATACTTCGCCTGGCTCACGGCGCTGCTCTGTCTACTCTGCGCGCTGTCGCTGCAGCTGGCGGTGAACCTGGCCAATGATCTCTTCGATGGCCTCTCCGGTGTCGACCAGCCCGACCGCCTGGGACCCACCCGTGCCCTGCAGGCGGGGTGGCTCAGTGCCAGGGAGCTGCGTGCTGGTCTCGCCGTGACCCTGGGCGTTGCCGTGGTGACGGGGCTGTGGCTCGTGCTGTTTGGCCACTGGCTGCTGTGGGTGCCGGGCGGCCTGGCGCTGCTCGGCGTGCTCGGCTATAGCGGCGGGCGGCGACCCTACGCCAACCTGGGGCTGGGTGAAGTCGCAGTATGGCTCTTCTTCGGCCCGGTGGCGGTGCTCGGCGGCCAGCTTGCCCAGCACAGCCCGATCACTCCGCAGGCGGTGGCGGCCGGCGTGCTGGTGGGCCTGCCGGTGGCCGCCATCCTGGTGGTCAACAACCTGCGCGATCGTCATACCGATGCCCGGGCCGGCAAGATCACCCTGGCGGTTCGCATGGGCCCGAGCGCAACTCGCCGATTGTTTGGACTCCTGACGGCGGGTCCCTTGGCGGTCACACTGCCGCTTTGGATGCCGGTCTGGGCCTGGGGGGCATGGGGAATCACTGGCCTGGCGGCGCTGGGCCTGGTGCGGGAGATGCAGCGTCGTGACGGCGCGGCGCTCAATGCATTGCTGGGCCTGACGGCGCTCTACTCACTGGCGATGGCCTTCTGGCTCTGGCTGCGCCTGGGGGTGGCCGGTGCCTGAGCCTGGCGACTACGATCCATGACCCGAGGAGCGTGCAGCTGCGCTTACGCCATGTGTCGGTGGTGATTGCCTCATCCCCGCGTGTGGAACCCATCCTTACCTCGACTGATTTTCCCCGACGACCTTTGTGGAATGCGTCATCATCGACTTGACTTCAGATGATGCCGAGGTGTTTCGCGGCAGGCAGTGCTGTCGGTAGACGAGGTTCGACCGTCAGGGAACGTGTCGCGTGAAGCGAAGACGGCCGACCCTCCTGAACGGAGGGGAGTCCTGTGGAAATTCACTATGGTGTGAAAGGTGCCGGAAGAGCGGGCGGACGGTTGAGACGTTGCCCTTCCGTGGCTGGCCTGGCCGGGCTTTTGTTATCGGTAGCAGGGACGATGCCTCTGCTGGCCGACACCCAGGCCCAGAACGATGCCCTGGAGGCCGCCTGGCCAGGGATGGTCGAGGGGGCGAAGGTCCTCGATTGGGAAGGCACCACGCTGAAGGAAGGTGACAACGGCTACACCTGCATGGCGACGCCGCCGACCATGGTGGGTACGGCGCCGATGTGTCTCGACCCGGTCTGGATGGAGTGGGGCATGGCCTGGCAGAACCGGGAGCCGTTCGAGGCCGATTCCATCGGCATCGCCTACATGCTGGCCGGTGACGAGGGGGCCAGCAACGTCGACCCCTACGCCGAAGGCCCCACGGAAGACAACGAGTGGATCAAGGAGGGGCCCCACCTGATGCTCATTGCACCTGCCGGGTTGCTCGACGCCTTCCCCACCGATCCGCATAACGGGGGACCCTATCTGATGTGGAAGGGCACCGACTATCAGCACCTGATGATTCCTGTCGGCGCCCGCGAGTGACTCCGGCAGACGGTGCTACCCACCCCTCGACTCAGATGGCCGGTCACATGGCCGGCCATCTGAGTCGAGGGGTGGGGTAAGGGTCAGGGGAGCTCGGCGTTGTGGAAGACGTTCTGCACGTCGTCCAGCTCGTTGAGCATGTCGAGAAACTTCTCGAACATCGTCACGTCGTCGCCCTCGATGAGCGCGGTGGTCTGGGGGACGAACTGGATTTCGTCGACTTCGAAGTCGAGCTCACCGAAGGCATCGATCAGCGCTTGCTTGGCCTTGGCGTACTCGGTGTGGGGTGCGAAGACGGTGATGAGACCCTCCTCGTTCTCGATGTCGGTGACGTCGACATCAGCCTCCATCAGCGCCTCCAGAGTGGCCTCCTCGTCGTCGCCCTTGAAGGCCAGGATGGCGCAGTGGTCGAACGTGTGGCTCACGGTGCCCGGGGTGCCGATCTTGCTCTTGGTCTTGGTGAAGCAGGCGCGCACGTCGCCGAAGGTGCGGTTGGGGTTGTCGGTCAGGCAATCGACGATGACCATCACGTTGCCCGGCCCGAAGCCCTCATAGCGTGCCGGAGAGAAGTCCTCGCCACCCACGCCGCTGGCCTTGTCCAGCGCCTTGTCGATGACGTGAGAGGGCACCTGGTCCTTCTTGGCGCGCTCGATCAGGCCACGCAGGCTCAGGTTGCCGGCGGGGTCGGTGCCGCCCTGCTTGGCGACCACGTAGATCTCGCGGCCGTACTTGCTGTAGACCTTGGTCTTGGCGTTGGCCGTCTTGGCCATGGATTCCTTGCGGTTCTGGAAGGCCCTACCCATATCGTTGTCCTGTGGCGTTCAACATGTGGCGGAATTCTACGAAACCGGGCCGGAGGCGAACAGGGATATTTTCGTGCCCTTGCCGCGGCCAGCGCCGGGCCGGGGCTACACTGCCGGTAGCCCCGAACTTCGGCGTTCGACCCCTGACTCGACCACCACCGCCCCGCCACCCGCCCACCACATGGAGAGTGCCCATGGATCACCACGCCTACCGTCATGCCCTGGCCGAACACCTCGAGCGAACCGAGCAGCCCTTCGCCCGGGAGGAGTTCGCGTCCCGCCTCGCCCGGGTGCGAGCCGCGATGCGCGATGCCGGCCTCGAGGCGCTGCTGCTGACCGACCCCGCCGACATCTTTTACCTGACCGGCTACCACACCTTCGAGGTCTCGGTGCACACGGCCCTGGTGGTTTGCGCCGAGCGGCTTGTGCTGCAGGTGCCCTCCATCGAGACCGGCCCGGCGGTGGTCACCGCCGCGGTGGACGAGATACTGGGCTATCGCTGGGAGGGCATCGACGAGGTGATCGCGCCTCTGGCGGAGACGCTGGCCCCCTATCGCCATATCGGTCTCGACCTCTTCGGGGCCGGGCTGCGTTTTGGGGTGATTCGCGATCTGCAGGCGCGGCTCGGCGCCGATCGCTTTCGCGACGATGGCGGGGCGCTGCTTGACGCCATTCGCCTCGTCAAGACGCCGGCGGAGCTCGACTGCCTGCGCGAGAGCGCGCGGATCACCTCCGTGGGCCTGCGTGCCGCCGAGGCGATGATCGCCCCAGGCGTCACCGACAACGAGGTCGCCGCCGAGGGCGCCCGGGCCATGCTGGCGGCGGGCAGCGAGTTCATGAGCCTGCAGCCCATCGTTACCGCCGGACGGCGCATCAGCATCATCCACGTCAACCACAAGCGCATCCCTATCGGGCGGGACGAACCGGTGTTCCTGGAGTTCGGCTCTGCCTTCCAGCGCTATACCGCGCCGATGATGCGGACCGCCGTGGCGGGCCGGGCCAGCCGCGAGATGCAGCAGGTCCGCGACCTCTGCCGGGGGATCTTCGAGGCATTGCTGGCCGAAATGCGCCCGGGGCGCACCTTCGATGATGCCGCCCGGGCCGCCGAGACGGTGCTCGCCCCCCATGCCGAGCGGCTGTTCTTCTCGGGGGTTTTCGGTTACGCGGTGGGGGCCCAATTTCCGCCCAGCTGGGTCGAGGGCACCGGCTACATCGCTCGCGGCCAGCAGCGGGAATTCGCCGCCGACATGGTCTTTCACCTGCCGCTCTGCCTGCGACTGCCGGGGGAGTGGGGCATCGGCCTGAGCGATACCGTCAGGGTCACCCCCCAGGGCGGCGTGCCGATCACCGACAACGACTGGCAGTTGGCCGAGCGGCTGGCCTGAGCGTCCGGTTAGACCTGGCTGACCCGAGTGATACGCCCGGCTACCGCGCCGGCAGCGCCGAGGCAGTTGCCGGCGTATCATGGGCCGATCACACTCAGCCGAGATCGCCATGTTTCGCCCGCTGCTGCGCTACTTCGAGACCCTGGTGGACCCCTATCCGGAGGATGTTCGCGGTACGCCGCCCAGGGGGCTCTTCGCCTTCATCCTGCATTTCTCGCGCCCGGTGCTGCCCCTGCTCATCGCCATGTCGCTGCTCACCGCCCTGGTCTCGGCGGCGGAGGTGGTCTTTTTCGGCTACCTGGGTGAGTTGGTGGACTGGCTGTCGAGTGCCGAGCGCGCGGGCTTCTTCGCCGAGTACGGCTGGCGGCTGGCCGGCATGGCCGCGCTGGTGGTCATCGTCCTGCCGCTGCTGACCCTGCTGCAGGCGCTGGTGACCCACCAGAGCATCTTCGGCAACTACCCGATGATCGGGCGCTGGCTGGCGCACCGTCACATGCTGGGCCAGAGCCTGGCCTTCTATCAGGACGAGTTCGCGGGACGGGTCTCCCAGAAGGTGATGCAGACGGCGCTGGCAGTGCGCGAGACGGTGATGAAACTGATGGACCTGATGGTCTATGTGATCGTCTACTTTGTCGGTGCCATGCTGCTGATGGGCATGGCCGAACCCTGGCTGATGCTGCCGCTGGTGGTGTGGCTTGCCGGCTATATCGCCATCATGTGGGTCTTCGTGCCGCGCCTGCGCCGGGTCTCCATGGCCCAGGCCGATGCCCGGGCGGTGATGACCGGGCGCATCGTCGATAGCTACAGCAACATCCAGACCATCAAGCTGTTCGCCGACACCCGCCGCGAGCAGGCCTACGCCCGCGATGCCATGGAGCCGTTCATGACCACAGTGCATCGCCAGATGCGCCTGGCTACCGGCCTCACCGTGAGCCTGACCCTGCTCAACTCGCTGCTGCTGGCCGGCGTGGCGGCCATGGCCATCGGCGCCTGGTACTTCGAGGCGATCTCGCTGGGCGCCATCGCCGTGGCCATTGCCCTGGTGATGCGCATCCGCTTCATGTCCAACTGGATCCTCTGGGAGGTCGCGAGCCTGTTCGAGAATATCGGCACGGTGCAGGACGGCATCAACACCATCGCCCGGGAGCCGGCGGTGACCGACGCCCCCGATGCCGGGGCCCTCGCTGTACCCCGCGGCGAGATCCGCTTCGAGGCGCTGCGCTTCGGCTATGGGCGTCCCGATGGCGAGGAAAAGCGCATCTTCGACGGCCTGGACCTGACCATCGCCCCGGGCGAGAAGGTGGGGCTGATCGGCCGCTCCGGCGCCGGCAAGTCGACGCTCGCCAACCTGCTGCTGCGCTTCTACGACCTGGAAGGAGGGCGCATCCTGATCGACGGCCAGGACATCGCCGGCGTTACCCAGGAGTCGCTGCGCCGCCGGATCGGCATGGTCACCCAGGACACCTCCCTGCTGCACCGCTCGGTGCGCGACAACATTCGCTACGGCAGCGTTGATGCCAGTGAGGAGGCCATTCGCGAGGCGGTGCGCCGCGCCCACGCCGACGCCTTCATCGATGACCTGATCGACCTGCAGGGGCGTCGCGGCCTGGATGCCCACGTCGGCGAGCGTGGGGTCAAGCTCTCCGGTGGCCAGCGCCAGCGCATCGCCATCGCCCGGGTGCTGCTCAAGAACGCGCCCATCCTGGTGCTCGACGAGGCCACCTCGGCGCTCGACTCCGAGGTGGAGGCGGCAATCCAGGAGCAGCTCTACGCGCTGATGGCGGGCAAGACGGTGATCGCCATCGCCCACCGGCTCTCCACCATCGCCATGCTCGACCGCCTGGTGGTAATTGACGAGGGGCGCATCGTCGAGAGTGGGACCCACCGAGAGCTCCTGGCTCGCGATGGCCTCTATGCCGCCCTTTGGCACCGACAGTCCGGCGGCTTCATTGGTGTGGATATCGATGGCGTTGTTGTCGCCCGCCGCCGGCAAGGTCAGTGATTCGCGAGGAGCTATGACTACACTGTGATCAGGTGGGGGCTTCCCTTGCCGCTTCCCGGTGCCTGGTAGCGCCGGTGACTCTATCCCCAGTTCAGGAGGGTGTCATGACACAGACAGTCACGGCCGCCTATGGCAGTGCCGACAAGGCGATCAACGCCTATGACGAGCTGATCTCGGAGGGGTATCCCCGGGAGAAGCTCTACTTTGACAAGGACACCAACGAGGTCAAGGTGATCGTGCCCGATACCTCAAAGCCAGAGGTCGAGGAGATCCTCGGCCGCCATGAGCCTGACGAGATCCTGGCGCGTCCCTACGAGGACTCGTAGAGGAAGAAGGCCGAGGAGAGCCCGAGCAGACGCTGCGGGTCCCTCGGCTCATGCCAGCCAGGCCAGTGCCAGCCCCGCAGCCAGGGACGCCAGCATCGGCATCCCCAACCGCCAGGCCGTCCGCGGTGTGCCGAAGCCGGCCGCCAGGCCGGCCTTCACCAGGTTGTTTACCGCCGCGGCGATGACGATACCCAGCACCGCGGTGGCGGCATCGATGCGCTCGCCGGACTTCTGCTCACGCGCCACCCAGCCCCGCTCGATGCCGATCAGCGCGCCCAGCAGCAGCGCCACCGCGAGCTGGATGGCGGTCTGGTTGGCGGCGATGAACTGGCTGGAGACGTCGTCCATGTCAGCAGGTCCCGGCGGCGCTGTCAGCTGGTTCTCTCAGGGTGGACGGTGCGCGAGGCGATTGCCATGGGGTATTCCCCGCCCGGTAGTCAGCCTCCTTGAGGCAGCGTGAATTTAGCTGTTGCCAAATCAGCACAGGTTCCGCCTAACCGTTACAATGCCCGCAAAATCCTGCTCCAATTCGAAAGGAATGCCGATTGAAGCCAGAGCCTGTCACCCCCGGCGACGAGTTGGCTGGCCGCCGCGTTCGGAAGGATCGCCGGGTCGCCATTGCCCTCTACGTGGTGGGCATGCTGGTGCTGTTCGGCTCGCTGGCCGGCTTCATGTTCGATCAATACCAGCGTGACATGCAGGCCGCCCGTGAGCGGACCGCGGCGCGGGCCGACCTGGTCGCCGAATGGGTCGGCAGCACCTTCTCTGCCAGCGATTTCCTCCTGTCGGACGTATCCGAGCAGCTGCAGCCGCCCTGGCGGCAGCGCCTGTTCGGTGAGCCGCTGGACCCGGCAATGGTAGAAGACTTCCTGATCCAGCATCGCCAGCGCCTGGACCTGGTCGACGAGGTCAATCTCGTCGGTCCCGAGGGACGCATTCTCGCCTCTTCCAGTTCGCTCTATCCCCAGGGCTTCGACATGTCGGGCCTGCCGTTCCACAGCGCCTTTGAATCGCGGCCTGAGCTCTCCGGGTGGGTGACACCGCTATTCTGGTCGGCCCTGGCGGCTCGCCATCTCGTGGTGCATGCCCGACGGCTGCCCGACGGCCAGGGGCTGGCCATGGTGGAGCTCGACCCCGGCGTGTTCGGCCAGGCCCTGGAGCGGCTGAGCCTGGCGCGAGGGCAGAGCATCGCCATCATCGACACCGAGATGCACCTGATTGCCCGGCACCCTCGTCTCGACGATGACGAGCCCCTGGCGGCCCTCGGGGTGACGATCGACGAGCCCCAGACCGAGGCCTTCATCGAGAGCGGTGAGGCCCGGGTACATCTGCGCACCGCCTCGCCGCTGGATGGCGACGAGCGGATCTACACCCTGCGGCGAATCAATGGTCTTCCCTTCGTGGTGGTGGTGGGCGAGAAGGCGTCGATCCTGCTCGGCGGCTGGATGTATCGCCTGTGGGTCCGGATCCTGATCGGGCTTGCGGTCATGGGGCTCGGCTGGCTGGCGCTGCGCCATTACCTCAATCGACTGCGCCTGGAGGAGGAGGTCCGTCAGCAGGTCCGGGAGCGCGAGCTGGCTCGACGCGACGCCCGAGCCGGCGAAGCGCGGCTGCAGACACTGGTGGGCTCGATCCGGGACATGATCTTCGTCTTCGATGGCGAGGGGCGCTTCACCTATATCCACGCCCCCGACCCCGACGAGCTGCTGGCCGATGCCGCCACGGCCCTGCAGCGCCCCTACTGCGAGGTGCTGCCGCCCGCCATGGCCGCCCAGCTCGATGAGGCCTTCCAGACGCTGCGTCAGAGCGGCAAGCCGGTGGAGTATGACTACACGCTTCACATCGGCGGGAAACCGCGCCAGTACCATTCGGTGCTGAGCCCGCTGCTGGTCCCGGGCGAGGCACAAGAGGAGGCTCAGGGGGAGGCGCCCGGCGGTGCCCTGGCGGTGGTGCGCGACGTCACCGAGGAGCGCGCCACCGAGGCCCAGCTGCGCATCGCCGCCACGGCCTTCGAGACGCATCTGGGCATGCTGATCACCGATCGCGACAGCCGCATCCTCAAGGTCAATGACACCTTCACGCGCATCACCGGCTATACCGAGGCCGAGGTGGTGGGCAGAAATCCGCGGCTGCTGTCGTCGGGGCTGCATGACGAGGCCTTCTATCGTCGCCTCTGGCGCGGCGTGCTGCGCACCGACAGCTGGCAGGGGGAGGTCTGGAACCGACGCAAGAACGGCGAGGTGTTCCCGGAGTGGCTCACCCTCTCCGCGGTGCGCAATGCCGCCGGGAAGACGACCCACTTCGTGGCGACCTTCAGCGACCTCACCGAGCGCAAGGCGGCCGAGAAGGAGATCCACCAGCTGGCCTTCTTCGACCCGCTCACCGGCCTGCCCAACCGGCGCCTGATGCTCGATCGCCTGGAGGTGGCGCTCAAGGACAGCTACCGCAGCGGCAAGTTTGGCGCGCTGCTGTTCCTCGACCTGGACCACTTCAAGCAGGTCAACGACACCCTTGGTCATCATGCCGGCGATCAGTTGCTCCAGGAGGTGGCCCATCGGCTCGAGGGGGTGCTGCGCGATACCGATACGGTGGCCCGGCTGGGCAGTGACGAGTTCGCCGTGCTGCTGTACGACCTGAGGGGCGACGTGGAGGAGGTGGCGGTGATCGCCGAGCGGGTCGCCAACAAGCTGCTGGCGGTGATGCAGGCGCCGCTGCGACTGGGCGAGGAGTCCCTCAGCGTATCGATAAGCATCGGCCTGACCCTCTACCGGGGCCACGAGGCCACCCTCGACGAGATCCTGCAGCAGGCCGACATGGCGCTGTTCCAGGCCAAGGCGGCGGGTCGCAACGCCCTGGCCTTCTTCGACCCCGAGATGCAGGTGCGCCTGCAGGCCCGCGCGCGGCTCGAGGCGGACCTGCGCCAGGCGCTGCCCAACGGTGAATTGCGCCTGCACTATCAGCCTCAGGTGGATGAGCGAGGCGCCGTCATCGGGGTCGAGGCCCTGCTGCGCTGGCAGCACCCGGTGCGTGGCCTGGTCTCGCCCGGCGAGTTCATCCCCTTGGCCGAGGAGAACCGGCTGATCGTGCCGATCGGCCACTGGGTGCTGGAGACCGCCTGCCGGCAGTTGGCGGCCTGGACCGAGGACCCGGCGAGGGCCGCGCTGAGCCTCTCCGTCAACGTCAGCCCGCGGCAGTTCCGCGAGCCGGATTTCGTCAAGCGCGTGCTGGAGATTCTCGAAGCGACCGGCGCCCCGGCCTGCCTCCTCAAGCTTGAGGTGACCGAGAGCCTGCTGCTCGAGGCCCGTGACGAGGCGCGCCGCCGCATGCTGGAGCTCCGCGAGCGGGGCGTGCGCTTTGCGCTGGACGACTTCGGTACCGGCTACTCGTCGCTGGCCTATCTCAAGCGGCTGCCGCTGGACCAGCTCAAGATAGACCAGTCCTTCGTGCGTGACCTGCTGGAGGACGAGGCCAGCGAGGCGATCGTCGCCAGTACCCTCGCCCTGGCCCAGAGCCTGCAGCTGGAAGTGGTCGCCGAGGGGGTGGAGAGTTCGCCGCAGCGAGTCTGGCTGGTGGCGCATGGCTGCCGGGTCCTGCAGGGCTACCTGTTCGGGCGGCCGGTGCCGGTGGAGGACCTCTAGCTCGAGGGCTGAGGCGAGGGGTCAGCCATCGCCGTCGTGTAGGTGGGCCTCGGCCTCGGCGGCGCTCTGGTAGATGTGCGGGGCCACGGCCCGCGCCTCCAGGGCATGGCCCAGCTTGCGGCGCATGAAGCCGCTGGTGGTGTAGCGGGTCACCCGGGTATAGAAGCGCGTCTCCAGGCCGCGCACCATCGCGGTATAGGCGCCCAGCACCGCGTCGTCGATGCGGCAGTGGTCGTAGTTGACCACCGCACTAATCCGCCGGCCGAGCGAGGCGAGCCGCGCCTCCACCTCCCGCTCGATGGCCTCGACGTCGTCCAGGGTGGTGATCTGCAGGTTTTCGAAGTCGATGAACAGCACCTCACCTGCGGCATCCAGATGGAAACGCCGGGCCAGCGGGCGCTCGAGCAGCGTCTCGCGCAGGCCCATGGGCGCCTCGAGGAAGATGCGCGGGTCCATCGCCTGCGGCGGTTCGGGCATCCGCGGCGTGAAGCCCATCTGGGCCAGGATGTCGCGCTCGATTTCCACCCCCGGGGCGATCTCGACGAGGGCGAGGCCTTCCGGGGTCAGTTCGAACACGCAGCGCTCGGTCACGTAGAGCACCGGCTTGCCGTCGGCGGCGGCCAGCTCACCGCTGAAGGTGCGCTGCTCCACCTCGGCGACGAACTTGGGGTGGCCGCCCGCGGGCAGGCGCAGGGCGCCGTCGATCACCGCGAGCTCCTCCCGACAGGCCGTGAAGGTGCCCATGAATACCACGCGGCGGGCGTTCTGGCTGATATTGATGAAGCCACCGGCGCCGGCCAGGCGGGTCCCGAAGCGCGAGACGTTGACGTTGCCGGCGGCGTCGGCCTGGGCCATGCCCAGGAAGGCGATGTCCAGGCCGCCGCCGTCGTAGAAGTCGAACTGGGCGGGCTGGTCGATGATGGCCTGGGTGTTGTGGGCGGCACCGAAGTCCAGCCCACCCGCGGGCAGGCCGCCGATCACCCCGGGTTCGGCGGTCAGCGTCACCAGTTCCAGCACCCGCTCTTCACTGGCCACCGCACCGATCCCCTCCGGCATGCCGATGCCCAGGTTCACCACGCTGTTGGGCGCCAGTTCGAAGGCGGCGCGCCGCGCGATGATCTTGCGCGCCGAGAGGGCCATGGGCCCCGGCGCGGCCATGGGTGCCCTGATCTCGCCGGAGTAGGCCGGGTTGTAGGGGGTGCGGAAGGTCTGCCAGTGGTGTTCGGGCTCGTCGCAGATCACCACGCAGTCGACCAGCACCCCGGGGATCCGCACCGCCTTGGGGTGCAGGGTGCCGGGCTCGGCCAGCCGCTCCACCTGTACGATCACCAGGCCCCCGGAGTTGTGCACTGCGGTGGCGATGGCCAGCGCCTCCAGCACCAGCGCCTCGCGCTCCATGGTCACGTTGCCCAGGGTATCGGCGGTCGTGCCGCGCAGCAGCGCCACCTGCAGCGGCAGCGCCGGGTAGAAGAGGTACTCCTCGTCGTCGATCGTCATCAGCCGCACCCGCTCCTCGGTGCTGATGGCGTTGATCCGTCCGCCTTCCAGGCGCGGGTCGACGAAGGTGCCGAGCCCCACCCGGGTCAGGGTGCCGGGTTTGCCGGCGGCGATGTCGCGGAACAGGTGGGAGATCACCCCTTGGGGCAGGTTCCACGCCTGGATGTGCCCCTCGATGGCCAGCGTCTGCAGCGCCGGTACCAGCCCCCAGTGGCCACCGATCACTTTGGCCACCAGCCCTTCATGGCCGAAATGATTCAGCCCGCGGGTCTTGCCGTCGCCCTGGCCGGCGGCATACATCAGGGTCAGGTCGCGGGGTCCGCCGCTCTCCAGGAAACGCGCCTCCAGGGCCACCGCCAGGTGCTCGGCGAAGCCGATGCCGACGAAGCCGCCGGTGGCCACGGCATCGCCATCGCGGATCAGCTCCACTGCCTCCCGGGCGGAGACCACCTTGCCCATGGGGGTGAAGGGACGGTCGGTAAGCAGCGGATGGGTGCGGCGTTCCATGGCGGGAGACCTCTCGGCGTGCGTTGTTATTGTCGTTGCTGTTGTGATGGTTATTGTCGTGTATGGCGCTCTCTGGCGCCCTGACGCTACGTTAGCACGCCGTTCCGTTGAGCGAGGGACGAGGCGGTTGCCAAGCGTTTCTCTCTGCCTGATACTGTATAGAACAACAGTATCTATCGGAGGTGCCCATGCCGCTCTCTCACCGAACGAGGGTCCGTGTCATCGGTCGGGCCGCCGGCGAGGGGGCCGGGCCGCCGCGCCCGCTCATGGGCTGTCGGGTGCGGGCCGGCTTTCCCAGCCCCGCCGACGATCACCTGGACGCCGAGATTGACCTGCACGCCCACGTGGTGAAGCGCCCGGCGGCCACCTACTTCGTGCGCGCCGAAGGCGATTCCATGCTCGGCGACGGCATCCACCACGGGGACCTGCTGGTGGTGGACCGCAGTCTGGAGCCGCTGCCCGGCCGGGTGATCGTCATCGCCCTGGAGGGGGAGCCCACCGTCAAGCGCCTGGAGCGGCGCGGCGCGGCGGTGTGGCTGGTGGCCAGTAACCCGCACTTCGCACCGATTCCCCTGGCCGGGCGCGAGTGCGAGGTGTGGGGCGTAGTCACCCATGTGGTGCATGACCTGCTGGGGCGCACACCATGATCGCCTTGGTTGACGGCAACAACTTCTACGTGAGCTGCGAGCGGGCCTTCGACCCTCGTCTGGCGGGGCGGCCGGTGGGGGTACTCTCCAACAACGACGGCTGTGTGGTGGCGCGCTCCCAGGAGCTCAAGGCGCTGGGCGTGGCCATGGGCGCGCCCCTGCACCTGCTGCCGCCCGCCGTGCGCCGCCAGGCGGTGCTGCTCTCCAGCAACTATGCCCTCTACGGCGACATGTCGCGACGGGTCAACCAGGTGCTGGCGGAGTTCTCGCCGGACGTGGAGCCCTACTCCATCGATGAGAGCTTCGTGGGCTTCGACGGCTTTCCCGACGAGGCGCTGGAGGCCCACTGCCGTAGGCTTCGCGAGACCGTGGGGCGATGGACCGGCATCCCGGTGGGGGTGGGGCTGGCGCCGACCCGGGTGCTGGCGAAGCTGGCCAATCGCCTGGCCAAGCGCGAGTCGGCCTACGAGGGGGTCTGCCGGTTGGATGCCGACGATGAGGCCACCCGTCGGACGCTGGCCGCCTGCCCGGTGGAGGATCTATGGGGCGTGGCCCGGCGCAGCGCCGAGCGGCTGGCGCTGATGGGTATCACTACCGCCTGGGAGCTGCGCCAGGCCGACCCGCGCTGGGTGCGCAGCCGCTTCTCGGTGGTGATGGAGCGCCTTGTCTGGGAGCTGCGCGGCCGCTCGGCCATCGTGCTCGAGGAGATGAGTGAACCGCGCCGGCGCCTGCTGGTGTCGCGCTCCTTCGGCCGGCTCACCGGCGAGCGCCATGAGCTGGAGGCGGCGATCCGCCAGCACGCCGCCCGGGCCGGCGAGAAGCTGCGTCGCCAGGGCAGCCTGGCCCGGGCGGTGCAGGTGTTCGTGCGCACCCACCCCTTCCTGGCCGGCGAGCCCCAGTACCGCAACGCCGCCCTGGTGGCACTGCCCAGCCCCAGCGCCGATAGCCGGGAGTTGCTGGCGGCGGCCCGCCGCGCCCTGGCGGCCATCTTCCTCGATGGGTATCGCTACCAGAAGTGCGGCGTGATGCTGCTCGACCTGGTGGACGCCGAGTGCCTTCAGCCTTCGCTGCTGGAGACCCCTGACGACGAGACCCGCCGCGGGCGCAGCCAGCGGCTGATGGCCACCCTGGACCGGCTCAACCGCGAGATGGGGCGCGATATGGTGCGCTTCGGCCTGCCCCGCCAGGGCAACGCCTGGGCGCTTCGCTGCGAGCGGCGCACGCCGCGCTACACCACCCGCTGGAGCGAGCTGATGCGGGTCAGGACGGGTTGAGCAGCACCCTGGCAGGATGGCGGCGGAGCGCCGGGGCTGCCATCCTGACGTGACACCCAGTCTGCCGTGGCCGGGCCGCGGCCGCCACCGTCGAGGAGTCCTGATATGAATGATTCACGGTCGAAGTCGGCGCGCCTGCTGGTCCCCTGCCTGGCCCTGCTGCTGGCCTGGGCGCTGCCCGCCCAGTCTCGGGAACTGGCCGTGCCGCCGGAGGCGATGGTTGAGGTCGAAGTGGCCACCGTGGGCATGTCGGGCATGTCGGGCATGTCGGGCATGGCCGGCGTGCCGGTGGTGCTGCTGCGCGAACCCGGTGCCCGGGAGGTGATTCCTATCTACATCGGCGTGACCGAGGCTCGCGCCATCCTGCGCGCCCTGACCGGTGAACGGCCGTCCCGGCCACTCACCCATGAGCTGCTCGGCGATGTGCTGGCGGGGACCGAGGCGGCGCTGGCCCGGGTCTATGTGGATGCCCTCGCCGACAGCACCTTCCTGGGTATGCTGGAGCTGACGCTGCCCGGCCGCGATACGCCGCTGCGCATCGACAGTCGCCCCAGCGACGCCATCGCCCTGGCGCTGACCGTCGGCGCCAGCATCCATGTGGCCCCCGAGGTGCTGGAGGCGGCGCGCCAGATCGAGTACCAGGGCTTCGACGACCAGGTGGTGGTGGCCCTGGGCATCACCGTGACCCCGTTGGATGACGACCTGCGCGAGGCGCTGGGGCTGCCGGACCGCGCCGGGGTTCTAGTCAGTGACGTGAGCGGCGAGGCCGCCGAGGCCGGGCTGGTCCCAGGGGCGATGCTGTTAGAGGTGAACGGCGAGATCCCGGACAGCCCGCTGCATTTCCTGGAACTGGTGCGTGATACCCCTGAGGGAGAGCCGGCGGGGCTGCGGGCCTGGCAGCGGGGCGAAATCGTCGAGCTAGAACTCTCCACCGAGGTGCCGATGCCCTCTCCGCGCCGTCGCGCGCCGGGACTCGAGGCCTGAGGGGGCTTGGCAGCTTGACAGGGCCCGTTCATGTCTTCCGGACGTGCATCGGTTAGCTCCCAGATCCATGGCTGGGCGGTTATCTCCCCCTTTAACCGGGGGCGAGACATAGCGTAAGGGACCGCGGGATGGGGTCACGATGGGAAGCGACAACGGCAGCGCCTCCTCGCTATCAAGCTGTGCCAAGCTGAGACAGACTCGGTCACTCTGTGGCTGGCCGTCAAACGACGCAACCTCACAAGGAAGAACAGCCGTGGCAGGCGCAAGCTTACTGGCCCTGATCGATGATATCGCCTCGATACTCGATGACGTCTCGTTGATGACCAAGGTGGCCGCCAAAAAAACGGCCGGGGTATTGGGTGACGACCTGGCGCTGAACGCGCAGCAGGTCACCGGCGTCAAGGCCAACCGCGAGCTGCCGGTGGTCTGGGCGGTGGCCAAGGGATCGTTTCGCAACAAGTTGATCCTGGTGCCGGCGGCGCTGCTGATCAGCGTGATCGCCCCCTGGGCGGTGACCCCCTTGCTGATGGTGGGCGGGGCCTTCCTGTGCTTCGAGGGAGCGGAAAAGCTGCTGCACATCTTCTTCCACGATGCCCCGCAAGACACAGCCAGCCATGAACAGTACGCAAAGGCACTGGCCGACCCGAACGTGGACATGGTGGCGTTCGAGCAAGCCAAGATCAAAGGTGCCGTGCGTACAGACTTCATCCTTTCTGCAGAGATCATCGCCATCACGCTGGGCACCGTGGCGGGGGCCGACTTCATCCAACAGGTGCTGGTGGTCGCCGGGATCGCGCTGATCATGACCATTGGCGTCTACGGCCTGGTCGCCGGCATCGTCAAGCTCGACGATCTTGGCCTCTATCTCAGCGCGCAGCGCTCGGCGCTGGGCCAGGCCGTGGGAAAGGGAATCGTGTACGCCGCTCCCTACCTGATGAAGACGCTGTCGGTGGTTGGGACCGCGGCGATGTTCATGGTCGGCGGCGGCATACTCGTGCATGGGCTGCCCGTCGTGGATCACGGTGTCGAGGCGCTGGCCCACTTCGCCGCCGACCTGCCCAGTGCCGGCGTGATCCTCGGTCCTCTCAGCACCACCGCGCTCAATGCCGCGATCGGCATCATGGCAGGGCTGGTGGTGGTCGGCGTAGTCAAGGCCTTGACTAGCCTCAAGCAGGGCTGGTGGCCGAGTCGCGACTGACCGCTTCCCGCATCACCTTGAGGTAGTTCGTCATGCGCCATCGGGCCGCACGCGGCGTCGGCGCTTTCTGAATCCACCGCAGCTTCTCCTTGATCACCCAGACATCGGCGGTAGCGCGCTGATCGGGGACCCGTTCTTGCAGGGCGGCCAGCAGCTTGGCCATCAGGTTACCGTTATCCGGGTTCTTCAGCACCGCCTAGCGCAGGGCGTTGGGATGGCCTTTCTCGCGGCGCTGGTTCTTGCGCACGTCGTCCAGTGCCTGGGTAAAGGGCTGCACGCCTTGAGCTCACGATCGTAGCCTGGACTTCTGGCGATTTCGTAACGTTTCGTTTGCCAGCGCACAGTGAGGGCGTGCATTAAGGTTCACTATCAGCGCAAGCATGACAACTGACATGCCTTTGGATCAGGACGTAGCGCCCTGGTAAAAAGGTGTGATGATGCAACCCTATAAAGAGTAATGTTAATGAAAATCACGATGCTTAAATCTAATTCATTTGATGCTGAAGTCCTTGAGTTCTGGGGCGAGCGAGCGCGAATTCAACTGTCTTGTATACGCGCAATTGCTGCCTATCTTGACTGATTTTTTCAGTTGCATTAGTAGTCGTTTGTCTATTGATGTAAGGCACTTATGATGTATCAGGAAGAACAATTTTTGATAGTGGCGAGGTGTTGATTCCAAGAGATATCGCACTCGAACAATGGTAGCTGTGAAGAAATCGAATTCAAATGGCCAGCTGTTTGGTGGCCGGGTGTTGTCCTGAGTCGGTAGAGTCTCGGGCCGACGTGATAGTTGACCGACATGTGTCATCAGGAAGTGTTATGAAATCCATCTTTGCCCTTGTGCTTGGAACGATAGTCTTGTTCCTGGCGATTACAGCCCAGGATTCGCCTGGCGCGCGAATCTTCCTTGCTTGCGTGGGCCTGGCGCTATGCGCGGTCGCGCTGAGCCCGGGGGCTACTGGAGGTGAGCCGAAATCATCCTGGTACCTTACGCTGGGAAAACGCAAAACTGGGCAAACCCAGGCTGGGCGAGTTCAGTGATCGACACTGGCTGACGACTTCCTGATGTTGGAATCTGGATGGAGCCTGTAAGGTCGACAATGAAAAAACGGCCACCGCGGCGATTCGCCGAGGTGGCCGTTTTCATTGTTCCCTGGGTACTGTCACCAGGTTCGATCATGCCATGTTGGGAGATGCCGCGTGAGAAGGAGTAGCGTGGGGAGGAGTCTCATCACCGATCCCCTTGTCCCGAGGGGGGCGACGATAGGACATCAGACGCTGATACTCCTCCGCGATAGCCTCGTAGCACTCACAGCACCTCTCTTCCAGGCCGGGCCTGTCCAGAAAGTTGATACGCCCGCGGCTGCAGGAAATAAGGCCGGCCTTCTGCAGCTTGCCGGCTGATATGGTGATGCTTTCACGACGCACGCCAATCAAGTTGGCGATGAGCTCATGAGTCATGATCAACTCGTCGGTTGGCATGCGATCCAGGCTCAGCAACAGCCAGCGACACAGTTGCTGATCCAGGCCGTGATGCCGATTGCACACCGAAATTTGCGACATTTGAGTGAGTAATGACTGGGTGTAACGCAGCAGCAGATCCTGAAGGGGGCCCGCACGATCGAACTCGGACTTCAGCAGTGCCGCTTTGAGGCGATAGGTGCTGCCGGCATTGCGCACGATGGCACGGCTCGGTGTGGTGTCGCCGCCCATGAACAGCGAGACGCCGATGACACCCTCGGCACCGACGACGGCTACCTCTGTCTGATCTCCATCTTCCATTTCGCAGAGTAGCGATACGATGGAGTCCGTCGGAAAATAGACGTAGTGCATCAGCTCGCCCGATTCGGACAGCGTATCCCCCAGCTTCGAATTGACCTGCTCGAGGAGAGGCTCCAGTCGCTGGTATTCGTCTAACGGCAAGGCAGCTAGAATGAGATTCTCACGCGGATCAGAAGATGGGCTCATGGATGAGAGAAATCCTGAAAAAATTGATAGGCATGCAGCCCAAAGGATGGACAACTACATGTTGTCGCTGGGCACTTGATTGACCCGGCGTTGGTTTTTTCTCATTTATCCTAGGCTTTTTTTCTCATCTATCCTAGGCACAGAGATACGCAGCATCTGTTCGGTAGCGCACATAGCATCCCTCCCAGGCCCCAGGCCCCAGGCCCCAGGCCCCAGGCCCCAGGCCCCAGGCCCCAGGCCCCAGGCCCCAGGCCCCAGGCCCCAGGCCCCAGGCCCCAGGCCCCAGGCCCCAGGCCCCAGGCCCCAGGCCCCAGGCCCCAGGCCCCAGGCCCCAGGCCCCAGGCCCCAGGCCCCAGGCCCCAGGCCCCAGGCCCCAGGCCCCAGGCCCCAGGCCCCAGGCCCCAGGCCCCAGGCCCCAGGCCCCAGGCCCCAGGCCCCAGGCCCCAGGCCCCAGGCCCCAGGCCCCAGGCCCCAGGCCCCAGGCCCCAGGCCCCAGGCCCCAGGCCCCAGGCCCCAGGCCCCAGGCCCCAGGCCCCAGGCCCCAGGCCCCAGGCCCCAGGCCCCAGGCCCCAGGCCCCAGGCCCCAGGCCCCAGGCCCCAGGCCCCAGGCCCCAGGCCCCAGGCCCCAGGCCCCAGGCCCCAGGCCCCAGGCCCCAGGCCCCAGGCCCCAGGCCCCAGGCCCCAGGCCCCAGGCCCCAGGCCCCAGGCCCCAGGCCCCAGGCCCCAGGCCCCAGGCCCCAGGCCCCAGGCCCCAGGCCCCAGGCCCCAGGCCCCAGGCCCCAGGCCCCAGGCCCCAGGCCCCAGGCCCCAGGCCCCAGGCCCCAGGCCCCAGGCCCCAGGCCCCAGGCCCCAGGCCCCAGGCCCCAGGCCCCAGGCCCCAGGCCCCAGGCCCCAGGCCCCAGGCCCCAGGCCCCAGGCCCCAGGCCCCAGGCCCCAGGCCCCAGGCCCCAGGCCCCAGGCCCCAGGCCCCAGGCCCCAGGCCCCAGGCCCCAGGCCCCAGGCCCCAGGCCCCAGGCCCCAGGCCCCAGGCCCCAGGCCCCAGGCCCCAGGCCCCAGGCCCCAGGCCCCAGGCCCCTCTGGCCCGGAGCCGCCCCGTAGGCCTGATGGCCAGTTCCTGACCCATGGGTGAAGTGGACCCCATTCTTCGGACCACCTGATAGGTCATCCAAGCTCGGAACGGATCTTCATCGGCGTCAGGCTGACAGGGAGTCCGGCGCGCCCAAAAAAGGAATTGGCAGCAATAGAAATTTTGATTTCTTCATAAGATATTGATTTTAATATAATAATTTGAGTTGTGGTTTTCTAATGCTTTGTGTGACCATAAAATACATACGGTAACAAACCTTTACAAAAACCAGATTCCGGCTCATGCTTTCTTCCAATTTCAGCAACAGCAAACAAGGCGCTGGTTGGAGCCTGGTTAGTCAGGAGGAGACTATGAATCTAAGGAATGGGGGGGCGTTCGTGACGGAGCATAATCCTCAGTCAGTGCTTTTCATCGACTACATAAACAATAATATTGACTGCCATGTCTCATTGTTGTCTCCGAGTGATCATGAAGCAAGCATTGGAGATGACGTGTCAGTAGTACTCATTGATGTCGACCATGTGAGTGAGAGTTGCATGCAGAACTGGCAGGAGCGGCTTGCCGGCAACGACGAGATTTGTGTTGCGGCACTGAATATCAGGGATGAGCAACATGCTGCCGAGCTGTTATCGCACATGCATTTTTCAGGGGTTTTCTACCGCACTGATTCCCTAGACATGATCTGCAAGGGGATCGGTCGGCTCCTGGAAGGGCATCTATGGATGTCTAGGTCGCTGATGACACGCCTGATAGAGTTATTTCGTAAGCAGTCGTTTAACTCATATCGCCCCGCCTGTGGTTTGACTCAGCGTGAACTCGAGATTATCGGGCTGCTAGGCTCGGGAGCTTCCAACATGCAGATTGCTGACCGTCTATTTGTCAGTGAGCATACGGTGAAATCCCATCTCTACAATATCTTCAAGAAGATCGATGTTCACAATCGCACCCAAGCTGTTAATTGGGCAAGGCAGAATCTCGGCGCTCCACCCCCGCATTTTCACTCTAAACTTCGTAGGGGAGAAAAAATATGTG
This sequence comes from Halomonas salsilacus, assembly GCF_051216275.1. NCBI lineage: Bacteria > Pseudomonadati > Pseudomonadota > Gammaproteobacteria > Oceanospirillales > Halomonadaceae > Halomonas > Halomonas salsilacus. The sequence continues at coordinate 273,545 of NZ_JBPKAQ010000002.1, read as the reverse complement.
GCAACGATCTTGCTCGGTAGTCAATGCCACGTTGCTCTGTCTGCTTCTTCCAACAGCCGGGCTAGTATTCACCGCCCAGGCCACGGAGTTGGAGAGTGCCCCAAGGATGAATGTGGAAGACCAACAGTCTCCCGAGGAAAGTGTGGCAGACCAACGCGGCATCGTGGAAGAGCCGGGGCAGGCAGAGGAGGAGTTGAGCAGGCAGTTCAGTCTTGGTGAGCCGGGGATTTCCGGGGTCATCGTGGATCGCACTATCACCATGACCGGAAAAACCTTCTTCAGGCAATTCAGCCAATTGAGCCTGGATAGGCCCGTTATTGGCAATGCCAACCTGGCTATTCATGAGCGGCCATCGGCTCGTTGGGGAAGTCAGATATGGATTACGGAAGGTAACAGAATCATTTTCGAAGCCACCATGCCCCCGAGATTGAGCGAGATCGATGATTACGTTGAAATCGCCATCGAACAGGTCGAGAACTTGGTCATACAGCGTACCATCATGCAAGCGCTGGAAAATGACCCTGACTTGGCTGATGAAGAAATCTGAAACCAAGAGTTATGTAAGGAGTGAAATATGTACAAGAAAATATTTACAGCCATCTCCGTAACTGGCTGCATGCTTGTTTCCACAGCTCATGTCAGCGCCGGCGAGTTGATTTACCGCCCAATCAATCCTTCGTTCGGTGGCGATCCTCTCGTCGGAAACTACTTGCTAAACAAAGCCCAGGGTCAGGATACAAACAAGGATCCTGATATGCCTGACTTCGGTAGCTTCAGCGAGACTGACCTGTTCCTTCAGGACTTGAGAAACACTCTTGTCAGTGACGCTATCACCGATGCAGTCGAAGGTGAACCTGGTAGAACCAGTTTGATCGAGAGTGCCACTCTCAGGGTGCGAGTGGAGAGTCTGGGTGGAGGGGGGTTCCGTATGAACATCCTGGATCGACGCACGGGAGAACAGACGACCGTCAACCTCGGGCAGACTTCGGCACAGTTCTGACACCGAGAACAAGGGAAAGGGAGCAGAATGATGAAGCTGATCACGACACTATGTGTAGCGGGTATCTTGACGTTGAGCGGGTGCGCCAGCGTGGTCACCTCCTACGATCACCTCGAGGGGGCACCCGCCACCCTGACACCGCGAACGGGCACTTACACGGATCTGGTCAGCTTGCCCAGACCCAGCGCCCCCATTCTTGCCGCCGTTTATGACTTCCGGGACCAGACAGGCCAGTACCGTCCTTCACCGGCCAGCACGTTCTCGACGGCAGTGACACAGGGCGGGGCCGCCATGCTGAGTTCGGCACTGGCCGATTCGGGATGGTTCACACCTCTGGAACGTGTAGGTCTTCAGAACCTGTTGACGGAACGGCGTATCATCCGCGCGAACCTTGAACGCATGGGCAGGGAACATGAACTGTCGTCCTTGAATGCTGCACGGGTGCTGCTCGAGGGTGGGATCATCGCCTACGATTCCAATATGAAGACGGGTGGTGTGGGTGCCGAATACTTTGGTATTGGTGGGTCGACTCAATACCAGGTCGATCAGGTTACCGTGAACCTGCGCGCCGTCGATATAGCGAGCGGTGAAGTACTCGGTAACGTCACAACCAGCAAGACCATCTATTCCCACGAGGTACGTGCCGGCGTGTATCGCTTCGTCAGTTTCCGGCGCCTTCTGGAGGCCGAGGCGGGTTATACTCATAATGAGCCGGTTCAGATGGCTGTCATGTCTGCCGTCGAGTCCGCAGTGATTCACATGATAACTCAGGGGATCGATAGAGGGCTGTGGAACCTGCAAAACCCGGAAGATATTGATAATGATGTTTTTGTCGCCTATCGTGAAGCCGAAGTTCCGATGCTATAAATCGGAGAGCTTCATATTCAACAACAAATCTTTTAGCTGAGTTGATCCTCTAGCGCCTGCCAGGCAACTGGCAGGCGCTTTTTAGCACCCATCAAAAAATCAAAGTTTTACTGCATAATCATTAGATTTAATAGGCATGATCATTAGATCTGTTAGGGCTGTGTTGGGGCTAATCTAGTTCTTGAATCAAAGCAATAACCAGAAAATCCATGAAACCATTTCATGCTAAATCACGATGGATTGGTATCTGTATGTGTCTAGTATGTAACCATAGTTAACAAGGAAGGGCCTTGCGATGAAGATCACCAAACTCCTCACCCTGACGGCTGCCATTGCCTTGGCTTCCAGTGTCCAGGCCTACGACATTCATCAGGCGTCCGAGCTGGTGGTCGGCAGCCAGTTTCAAGGAAAAGGAAATCAGGCTAGTACCTACCAGGCGGGCCAGAATAACGATGCAGGAATCTTTCAGTCAGGTGCCAGAAACAACGCAACCACTGTTCAGATTGGCTCGAGTAACCAGGCCCTTAGCACGCAATACGGTATTGGTAACGACGCCAGAATACTTCAGTCAGGCTTGGGTCTTGACGCCAGAATCACCCAAGCAGGGATCGGGCATGATGCCAGCATCCTGCAGTCGGGTTATGGCAAGGAAGCCAGTGTTAAACAGCATGGAATAAAGGGAAATGTAAATCTTGTGCAGCTTGGTAATTCTCGCGGGAACCCGGTGGAGGTAACGCAGTTTTCCCGCGGCCATGCAGCAATCCAGGTAATCCAGTACTAATCACGCATGGATGCCTGATACGACGGAGTCATTCACCAATCGAGTGACTTCCTACAACTCACCTGGCAAGACACAACAACCGTAATGCCAGGCCGAAATGAAGGGGATTGATCATGAAACTCAAGGTGACTTTGATTGCAGCTGCAATTGCCATGTCTTCAGGCTATGCCATGGCGGATGTTAACGAAGCCATTACCTATCAGAAAGGCTGGGGCAATGATGCATCCGTTGATCAAACAAGCGGCATGCGTCACTACGCCGATATCTGGCAGGACGGTGTCAAGAATACCAGTGACATTGTTCAGCGGGGTGACCGTCACAACGCGGTGACCGACCAGTTTGGTACAGGCAATGATGTCCAGGTAGATCAGCGCGGCTCCAGCAACTCTGCTTATCATTTTCAGGACGGCTGGTTTAATAAGTCCAGTAGTGACCAGCGAGGCAGTCGTAACACTGCGACCGTTCATCAGTTTGGTGCTGGCAACAGTTCCAGCGTGGCACAAAATGGTAGCCGCAATGATGCCGACGTCTGGCAGAACGGCATGATGAACCGCTCTGCGGTCGATCAGCGTGGCAGCTATCAGCAAGCTACCGTAACCCAGAGCCACTTTGGCAACAGCTCCGATATCGAGCAGCGCGGCCATCATCAAAATGCTGATGTGGACCAGTCCGGTAGCAAGAACTCATCTGACATCAGCCAGAGTGGTGATGGTTGGTTCGCAGGTTATAACTATGCCTCTGTCAACCAGTCAGGCTACTACGATAGCTCCACAATCGACCAGTCCGGCTTCGCCAACGTTGCCAAGACTACGCAGAGTGGCTTCAATAACGATGCCGATGTGAGCCAGAAAGGCACCAAGAACTACTCAAAGGTCGACCAGTCAGGCTGGAATGATATTGCCAGCGTAGATCAGCAGGGGGCTTTCAACGTCTCCAAGATCACTCAAGCAGCCGCAGGGCCGATGAGCTGGATGAGCAACAATGCTACCCACATCCAGCAAGGCTTCAAAAATGTTGCCACCTCTCAGCAACATGGTGGCGGGAATACTGCTCGTATCGTCCAGTAATACTGGTAAAGCAAGAGCAATATGAAAGCTGGCCTCACCTTCGGGTGAGGCCAGTTATTTTTGGTGCACCAAACATGGCGCACCACAAAAATAACTGGCCTCGGGATAACCTTGTAGCGAAAGTTTCCTAAGGTGAAGTGGTTATCGGCGGAGCGTTTAGCGCACGGATAGCTGCATCACGCTGCCAACGCCCTCGGCGCGTGAGGTGCTGAGGTTGCCGCCCTGGCGAACTTCAAGTGCGAGGCTGCCTTCGCTCTGCACAGTAATCTCCAGAGTCACTCCCTCCCCGGGATATTCCAGCTGTGTGGGTACCGAGCCGTCCAGCGGGTAAGTATCTGACTCACTATTGTTATGGATAGTCAGACTGCCGCTGTAGCGTGTGCCGTGCGTGCCAGAGATGTTGATTTGAATCATCTGCTTTATGTCCTGTTGAATGACTTGTGTCTGTCGCGCCATCCCCGACGATAGATCTGGAACCATCACGGCTAGCGTGGCCAGGACAAGCCATAGGGTAGGCTTCATCGATTGTTCCTCCTCTCAGGCCGGGGTTGCCTGCGGGTACTTTCATTATTGATCGGAATCCTTATCGGTCGGAACCCCTTAGTCGCTCAGAGCAACGCCGGGTCCAAGCGAGCCCGGGCGAGAGAGGTTAGGCGATTTCGGCTGGGCTTCTCCCCGGTATTCATGGGATCTAGTGCATGCGACGTTGTTGCTGGTGTGGCGACGATCGGGTCTGGTGCCGCAAAGAGGATTCGAACCTCCGACCTGCGCATTACGAATGCGCTGCTCTGCCAACTGAGCTATTGCGGCGCTGGGGACGATGGTAGCGTTGCTGCGGCGTTTCGCCTAGTCCCCGGCGGGCTTGCGTAGCCGGGTGAGACCCTCCTGGGCGGAGGATGCCACCAGGCGGCCGTGACGGTCATAGATGCTGCCGCGGGTGAAGCCGCGGGCGCCGCCGGCCCAGGGGGTGTCCATGTCGTAGAGCAGCCAGTCGTTGACCCGGGCATCGTGGTGAAACCACAGCGCGTGGTCGAGGCTGGCGATCTGCAGCTTGGGGTCGCGGTAATCGAGGCCGTGGGGCACCAGGGCCGTGGTCAGCAGGTTGAAATCGGAGCTGTAGGCCAGCAGGTGGCGATGCAGGGCCGGGTCGTCGGGCAGTTCGCCGGCCAGGCGGAACCAGACCCGTTTGTGGGCCGGCTGACCGGCCTGACTCTCCTCGCCGGCCAGCAGGAACTCGATGGGGTGGCTGTCGAAGCGCACCAGGCGCGCACCCTGTTCGGCCAGGCGCTCGGGAGATTCCACCTCTGGCATGGCCGTCTGGTGCTCGAAGCCCGACTCCTCGCCGTGGAAGGAGGCGCTGCAGAAGAAGATCGGCCGGCCCTTCTGGATGGCGGTGACCCGGCGGGTGGTGAAGCTGCCGCCGTCGCGCACGGCATCCACCTGATAGACTACCGGGTGGTGGGGATCCCCCGGGCGCAGGAAGTAGCCGTGGAGCGAGTGGGCGCGGCGCTCTGGCGCTACGGTCTGGCTGGCCGCCGACAGCGCCTGCCCCAGCACCTGGCCGCCGAATAGCTGGGGCAGGCCCAGGTCCTGGCTGGCGCCGCGGAACAGGGCCTCCTCCAGGGGCTCGAGGGCCAGCAGCCCTACCAGGGTATCGAGGGAGTTGGGCATGGGTGCAATCTCCGAAGGCAGCCTTGGCCACACCGGGCCAGTCATACGGGTGTTTTATCCCAGTCTACATGGAGTCGAGGGCGTTGCGCAGCGATGAGTTCTACATGCACCGGGCGCTTGACCAGGCCCGGCTCGGGCTTGCCGCCGGGGAGGTGCCGGTGGGGGCGGTGGTGGTGGATGCCGGCGGCGAGATCGTCGGCGTCGGCTACAACGCGCCCGTTTCCGGCCATGACCCCAGCGCCCACGCCGAGATTCGCGCCCTGCGCGATGCCGGTGCGAGGCTAGGCAACTATCGCCTAGACGGCTGCACTCTCCACGTGACCCTGGAGCCCTGCTTGATGTGCACCGGGGCGATCATCCATGCCCGACTGGCGCGGGTGGTCTATGGCGCCGCCGAGCCGCGCACCGGCATGGTGGAATCGAAGGCCAACCTCTTCGCCCAGCCCTGGTACAACCACCGCGTCGAGGTGGTCGGCGGCGTGCTGGCCTCCCGCGCCTCACGGCTACTCAGGGAATTCTTCGCCGCCCGGCGCAGCGAGTGAGTCAGCCGGTCAGCCTCACCCGATTTCGGCCGGCGGCTTTGGCGCCGTAGAGCGCCTCGTCGGCGGCATTCAACAGGTCGTCGACCACCAGGGGGCCGGAGGCACCTGTCGCCACGCCGATGCTGATCGTGAGCGGGGTGCCATCGGCGTGGGCCAGGCCGCTGGCCGCAATGGCCTCGCGCAGGGTCTCGGCGATCCGTATGGCCGCCTGTTCATCTCGGCCCGGCAGGTAGGTCACGAACTCCTCCCCGCCCAGCCGGGCGAAGAGTCCGCCGGCCGATGCGATCACTTCGCTGCCCAGGCGGCCGATCTCTCTCAGGTGGCGGTCGCCTTCCTGGTGCCCGAGGCGGTCGTTGATTTTCTTGAAATAGTCGATATCGCAGAGCAGCACGCTGAGGGGCTGGTGTGGATCGTGGTCGCGCAGCGCCTGCAGGAAGGCGCGGCGATTGGGCAGGCCGGTCAGCTCGTCGTGACCGGCCAGCCACTCGACCTCCTGCTGAAGCCGGGTGCGCTTGCGTATCTCGCGGCGCAGTTCGCGGTTGGAGCGCCTTACCGCGCGGTGCTGATTGACCATCTGCTGCTGGGAGAAGAGCACCAGATAGAGCAGTTGGGCGAGCAGCAGGCCCACCGTCAGGCTCACCACCGGCTGGCGGGGCAGGTCGCTCAGCAGGCGAGTGAGGGTGGGTTCGGCGAGCAGCGCCAGGGGGATGCCGGAGAGGTCCAGCTCGGCCTCCAGCTGCCAGGGCCCGAGTCGAGCCTCGGCGGGCTGGAGGGCGAGACGCTCGCTGCCATGGGACAGGCTGATCTGCTGAGCCCCGGGGTCGACGGTAGCGAAGAGCGTGTCGGCAAGGACGGGAAGGCTGACCACCATGGCCACGGCCCCATAGGGGCGGGGGTCATTGGCCAGGAAGATCGGCAGATAGTGGATAACCCCCGGACCGCCCTGCAGCAGTTCGATGATGTCGGTACGCCCCTCCCTGCCTTCACCCAGGGCTCGAGCGACCGCCTCACGGCCGGCGGGTTGTGCATCGAACAGCCGGGAGCCGAGCACCTGCAGGTTGTCCGCCACGGGAGGGTGCACGAGCTGAATGCGGCTGGCGCTGTCGATGAAGGCGACGTTGAGGAAGTAGCGGAAGTCACGCTGGTAGGGGGCCGCCTGAGTGGCCCAGTCGGTGGAGCCCGGTGTGCCGGCCGTGAGGCGCCAGACATTGGCAAAGCGGCGCATGGCCGCCAGGTGGTCTTTGATCTCCCGGGAGAGGCTCTCGGCCATCTGCACGTGTTGCTGGCCGATGCGGTCCACGAGCTCGCGTTCGCTCAGCGTTTTCTGCTGATGCCAGAAAAGTAGGCTCACCAGGGCCAGGCCCAGGCTCGGGAACAGGGCGCGGCTCAGCCTGAAGGACTGCTGCCTCCAGGCGCTGGTGACATCGACCCCCTGGCCCAGCAGCAGGGTCAGCAGGATGGCCTGTTCGAGCCAGGTGCCCCTCAGGGCCAGCAGGCCGGGTGCGTGCAGCGCCTCGATCGCTTGAGCCAGCAGCAGCAGGCCGGCGACCCCCAGCAGCATGGGGGCGCCGAGGCTGGCGCGGGTGCGAACCATCAGGCTGATCAGCAGGGCGGTCAGGCACAGGGTCAGCAGCAGCGGGGGGCGCCAATCCACTAACAGGCTACCGGCCACGATCCGGTTGGCCAGGTGATCCCAGCGGGCATGGGGGAGCCAGTGCTCCGGCAGCAGGTAGCTGGCGAGGCACAGCACCAGAAGCCCCAGGGCCGGCCACAGCAGGACCTGGGAGGCGGCGGGCCCCAGGCGATACCAGGCCAGCTGGCCCAGCGCGGCGATGACCAGCAGCACGGCGGCAGGCAGCGAGCCATACAGGCCCGTGGCGGCCAGGACCAGTGCGATCAGCCCCCCCAGCAGCGACGCCAGGCTGGCCAGGATGGCCCAGGCGCTTACCGGACGCTCACTGGTCAGGCGCGGGGGATGGAATGACGTCATGGCTCTCTTCCGGGTCGGGCAGCCGGGCGTTGAGCAGGTAGAACTGCTGCTGGCTGCGATCCACGTAGCTCAGTATCTCGTGATAGCGGCGGATGTTGCGCACGTAGATCACCGGCTCCCCGCCCCGAGCATAGCCGTGGCGGGTCTGACTGTGCCACTCGCGCTCCTGCAGCAGCGGCAGCGACTGGCGCACATCCGCCCAGCGATCCGGGTCGCCGCCGCGGCTTTCGGTGATGCGGCGGGCATCGTAGAGATGGCCGAGCCCCACATTGTAGGCGGCCATGGCCATGAACAGGCGATCTTCCCCGTTTATCGACTCGGGCAGTCGATCCTTTAACTCGCGCAGGTAGCGGGCGCCGCCGTCGATGCTCTGGGCGGGGTCCAGGCGGTCGCTCACCCCCAGGTCGCCGGCGGTGGGCAGGGTCAGCATCATCAGGCCGCGCACCCCGGTGGGGGAGGTGGCCTCGGGGTCCCAGTGGGATTCCTGATAGCCCACCGCCGCCAGCAGCTTCCAGTCGAAGCCGCTTTGGCGTGCGGCCTCGCGGAACAGCTCGGTGTAGGTCGGCAGGCGGTGATGGACATGCTGGATAAAGGTGCGCGCGCCCACGTACTCCAGATAGTCGTCGTGGCCGAAGTAGCGGGTGATCAAGGCGTCGAGCGCGCCCTCGTCGCGCAGTGCCTGCAGGAAGCCATTGGCCGCCTCCGCCAGCGCCAGGCCGCCCTTGGCGGGGAAGGCCCAGGCCATGCTCAGTGGCTCGCCCAGGGGAAAACCGCGCTCCACCCCCGGGAAGAACATCCGGTTGAGGCGGAACTGGTGCTCGAAGATCACCGCGGCATCGAGGCGCTCATCCTCGATCAGGCGCAGCAGCTCGGCCACCTCCAGCTCCTCCGTCTCCTGCCAGGTCAGCGCCGGATAGTCCGCCTTGAGCTCGCGCAGCACCCGGTCGGTGCCCGCGCCGGCCAAGGTGCCCAGAGAAAGGCCCGCCAGCCGGTCCGGTCCAGTCACCGGCGCCAGGCCGCGCCGATAGACCACCACCGGCTGCAGTTCGAGGATCGGCCGGCTGAAGATCACGCCGTCCAGGTCCGAAGCCAGCGGCAGGGCGGCGGCCCCCAGGTCGCCCTCTCGGCGCACGGCGTCGAGCACGCTGGCGATGTGATGGTCCGAGCGCAGCGCCAGGCTTACCCCCAGGTGGGCGGCGAAGCGGCGTGCCAGCTCGTACTCGAAGCCGGTGGGGCCCTCGCGTCCCTCGTAGTAGGTGGTGGGGGTGTTGCGGGTGTGCATCTGGAGGAATTCCCTGGCCAGGATCTCCTTCAGGTAGCGATCGTCGGGGGCTCCCGGATGCCCGGGCCACAGGCCGAGGGCAAGCGCCACGGCCAGACCCAAGGCAGGCAGGGCGGGGCGGCGGCGCCGGAGCGAAACGATCGGGGTCGGAGGCATGCGGGAGGCGGCTGGCGGAGTCGACCCCTCACCATAACCAGCCGCGGCGCGGCTGTCATCCGTGCGTTTTCTCGCCGCCGATTTCTACCGCCTCTGGCTTTCCAGTATCATGTGCGCTCCGTGCCGCTGGCTGCGGCCCCCGTCTTGATTTGATGATCTCCAGAGGCTCCAGGATATGCTCGAACTGCGTGGCGCCCCCGCCCTCTCCGCTTTCCGTCATGCCAAGCTGCTGGCCGCCCTGCGCGAGGCGGCGGCCGACGTCGAGTCGCTGCAGGCGGAGTACGTGCACTTCGTCGACCACGACGACGAGCTGTCCGGCAAGGACCTGGCCGTTCTGGAGCAGCTGCTTGACTATGGCACCCACCTCCCGGACGCTCAGTTGCCGGGCGGCCCGGCGGAGGGGAGCGCCGAGGGCCGGCTGTTCCTGGTGGTGCCGCGCATCGGCACCCAGTCGCCCTGGTCTTCCAAGGCCACCGACATCGCGCACAGCTGCGGCCTCGGCCAGGTGCGCCGCCTCGAGCGCGGCATCGCCTACCGGGTCAAGCTCAGGGGCATGCTCTCCGAGAAGGCCTTCGAGGCCATCCGCGCTACCCTCCACGACCGCATGACCGAGACGGTGCTGGCCGATGCCTCCGACGCCGCGCAGCTCTTCGCCCACCACGAACCGGCGCCGCTGGGCAGTGTCGATATCCTCGAGGGCGGCCGCGAGGCGCTGGTCGGTGCCAACGTCGCGCTGGGCCTGGCGCTGGCCGAGGACGAGATCGACTACCTGGTGGGGGCCTTCCAGCAGCTGGGCCGCAACCCTACCGACGTCGAGCTGATGATGTTCGCCCAGGCCAACTCCGAGCACTGCCGCCACAAGATCTTCAACGCTGATTGGGTGATCGACGGCGAGGCCCAGAGCCACTCGCTGTTCAAGATGATCAAGAACACCTACCAGGCCTCCCCCGCGGACATCCTCTCCGCCTACAGTGACAACGCCGCGGTGATCCGGGGCAGTGAGGCGTCGCGCTTCTTCGCCGCGCCGCTCACCGGCGGGGCGGACGAGCGCGCCGTCTATGGCAGCGTAGAAGAATCGATCCAGATCCTGATGAAGGTGGAGACCCACAACCACCCCACGGCCATCGCGCCCCATCCGGGCGCGGCCACCGGCGCCGGCGGCGAGATCCGCGACGAGGGCGCCACCGGCATCGGCGGCAAGCCCAAGGCGGGCCTCACCGGCTTCAGCGTCTCCAACCTGCGCATCCCCGAGTTCGTGCAGCCCTGGGAGGCCTTCGACTACGGCAAGCCGGAGCGCATCGTCTCGGCCCTTGCGATCATGCTCGAGGGGCCCATCGGCGGCGCGGCCTTCAACAACGAGTTCGGCCGACCGAATCTAGCCGGCTACTTCCGCACCTACGAGCAGGACGCCCTGGGCGCCAATGGCATCGAGCGCCGCGGCTTCCACAAGCCGATCATGCTCGCCGGCGGCTACGGCAACATCCGCGATGGCCACGTCCAGAAGGGCGAGATTCCGGTGGGCGGCAAGCTGATCGTGATGGGCGGGCCGGCCATGCTGATCGGCCTGGGCGGTGGCGCAGCCTCCTCCATGGCCTCCGGCACCTCCAGCGCCGACCTGGACTTTGCCTCGGTGCAGCGCGGCAACCCGGAGATCGAGCGCCGCGTCCAGGAGGTGATCGACCGCTGCTGGGCGCTGGGCGAGGACAACCCCATCCGCTTCTTCCACGACGTGGGCGCCGGCGGGCTCTCCAACGCCCTGCCGGAGCTGGTCAAGGATGGTGAGCGCGGCGGCCTGTTCGACCTGCGCGCGGTGCCCAACGCCGAACCGGGCATGAGCCCGCTGGAGATCTGGTGCAACGAGGCCCAGGAGCGCTACGTGCTGGCGGTGGCAGCCGAGGATCTCGACACCTTCGATGCCCTGTGCCGGCGCGAGCGCTGCCCCTATGCGGTGGTCGGCGAAGCGACCGAAGCGCACCACCTGACCGTACGTGACGACCACTTCGAGAGCCTGCCGGTCGACCTGCCGATGAGCGTGCTGTTCGGCAAGCCGCCGAAGATGACCCGCGAGTTCCAGCGTGCGCCCAACGTGCTGTCCGGCATCATGCTCGACAACCTCGATCTGCGCGAGGCCATGGACCGGGTGCTGCGCCTGCCCGCCGTGGCCTCCAAGAGCTTCCTGATCACCATCGGCGACCGCTCTATCACCGGCCAGGTGGCGCGCGACCAGATGGTCGGCCCCTGGCAGGTGCCGGTGGCCGACGTCGCCGTGACCACGGCGAGCTTCGACACCCATGCCGGCGAGGCCATGGCCATGGGCGAGCGCCCCCCGGTGGCGCTGATCGACCCGGCCGCCAGTGCCCGCCTGGCGGTGGCCGAGGCGATCACCAATCTGGCCGCGGCCCCCATCGAAAAGCTCGCTGACATCAAGCTCTCCGCCAACTGGATGAGCGCGGCCGACCACCCCGGCGAGAACCAGGCGCTGTATGACGCCGTCCACGCCGTGGGCATGGCGCTCTGCCCGGCCCTGGGCATCGCTATTCCGGTGGGCAAGGACTCCATGTCCATGCGCACCGCTTGGCAGGGGGAAAACGCGAAAGGCGACGTCGAGGAGAAGAGCGTCACCTCACCGCTGTCGCTGGTGATCACCGGCTTCGCCCCGGTCACCGATGCCCTGCGCACCCTGACGCCCCAGATCAACCTGGAGCAGGACGAATCCGACCTGATCCTGATCGACCTGGGCGCCGGCAGGAACCGCCTGGGTGGCTCGGCGCTGGCCCAGGTCTATGGCCAGGTGGGCGACGTCTGCCCTGACCTGGAGGACCCGGAGGATCTCAAGGCCTTCTTCGCGGTCATCCAGGGGCTCAATGCCGAAGGCAAGCTGCTGGCCTACCACGACCGCAGCGACGGCGGCCTGCTGATGACCCTGCTGGAGATGGCCTTCGCCGCCCATGCGGGCCTCGAGATCAAGCTCGACTGGCTGGTCGACGAGCCCGCCGAGGCGGTGAATGCCCTGTTCGCCGAGGAGCTCGGTGCGGTGATCCAGGTGAACCGCCGGGACACCGAGGCGGTGCTGGCCCAGTTTGCCGCCGCTGGCCTCGAGACCTGCGGCGTCATCGCCCGGCCCCGCTACGATGACCAGGTGCGCGTGACCCTCTTCGAGGAGCCGCTGCTGGAGACCACCCGGCTGCTGGCCCAGCGCACCTGGAGCGAGACCAGCTACCGGATGCAGGCGCTGCGCGACAACCCCGAGTGTGCCAAGAGTGAGTTCGACGGCCTGCTCGACGACCGCGACCCGGGCCTCACCGCCACGCCGAGCTTCGACGTGGACGAGGACGTCAGCGCGCCTTTCCTTCAGGCTCCCTATATCAACACCGCGCGGCCCGCGGTGGCGGTGCTGCGCGAGCAGGGGGTCAATGGCCAGGTGGAGATGGCCTGGGCCTTCGACCGCGCCGGTTTCGAGGCCGTCGACGTGCATATGAGCGACATTCTCGAGGGGCGCATCAACCTTGAATCATTCAAGGGACTGGTGGCCTGTGGCGGCTTCTCCTACGGCGACGTGCTGGGCGCCGGCGGCGGCTGGGCCAAGTCCGTGCTGTTCAACGAGCGCGCCCGGGAGCAGTTCGCGGCCTTCTTCGCCCGCGAGGAGAGCTTCTCGCTGGGGGTCTGCAACGGCTGTCAGATGCTGGCCCAGCTCAAGGCGCTGATCCCCGGCGCCGAGGCCTGGCCGCGCTTCGTGCGCAATGAGTCCGAGCAGTTCGAGGCCCGAGTCGCCATGGTCGAGGTGGAGGAGAGCCCCTCGATTCTGTTGGCCGGCATGGAGGGCTCGCGCCTGCCCATCGCCGTGGCCCACGGCGAGGGCCGCGCCGAGTTCCGCGACAGCGCCCACCTGCGCAGCATGCAGGGCAATGGCCAAGTGGCGCTGCGCTTCCTGGACAACCACGGCCAGGTCACCACCCGCTACCCGGCCAATCCCAACGGCTCGCCCTCCGGCATCACCGGTTTGACCACGCCGGATGGCCGCGCCACCATCATGATGCCCCATCCGGAGCGGGTGGTGCGCGCGGTGACCAACTCCTGGCGCCCGGCACAGTGGACCCGGGACGGCGCCTGGCTGCGCCTGTTCCGCAACGCCCGCGCCTGGGTGGGCTGAAGCGCGAGACGCCCACCACAGACGATACGGGAGGCGGCCTTCGGGCCGCCTCCCTTGGTTCAAGGTCCTGGTGCCATGCCGGTCAGGCGCGGCGGCGATCCAGCTGCCTGGCCCCCCCTCACGAGGCAATGCTCCCGCAGAATGGCCAGTTCCGCCTGTTTGTGGCGGGCAATGGCGACGAATTCGTGGCCCAGGGAGCAGCCCGCACCCAACTCGCCGAGCCGGACATAGAGCCGCTGGGACGCGGCGGCGTCGGTCATGGCCTGTGACAGGGCGCCCCGCGCCATGGCCAGGCTGCCGATCAGGCCCGGGGCCGTGGCAGCCGGCGCGGCAAGACGCGCGGCCGCGTTGGCGAGGGGGGTATCCAGGCCAAGATTCAGGCTCAGGCGGCGTGCGGCCCGGGCGAGGCCCGACAGGCGCATCTCGCACTCGATGCCCAGGGTGGCCATCAGCCGGCTGGTGGCGCTGCTGAAGGCCAGAAAACGGAAAGCGAGGTCGCGATAGCGCTCAAGTTCTGCATGCTCATGGTCGCCGGCGAGGGCCAGGAGCTCCTCGGGTAGCAGGTGGGGGGTAGCGCTTGTTGGAATTGTCGTCATGGCGGACTCCTCTGCTGGGGGGCGCGAAGTGAATACTCCTGCAGGCCATCCACGTTCGGGATGACCCGGATCAAGTTTCTGTGAGGTGAGTCCGCGAAGCGTCGATCACATACGCGGCCTGTCGGCAATGTCGTCGGTTTCCTGACCGTCCGGTCGACAACTCCCGGGGCCATCCTCTGCCCTTACCCGAATGCCCTGACGACGATGCGATGTCTCGCTAAGATGGGAGCCCCATCCCATCATTCCGGAATCTGCATGTTTGGCCCCGTCCCCCCCATGCCCCACTCCGCCGTGCCGACGCCCCCGCGCCTGCGCCCCTACCAGCAGGAGGCGGTGCGTCGGGTGGTAGCGCACTTTCGCGGCTCGGACGACCCCGCCGTGGTGGTGCTGCCCACTGGCAGCGGCAAGTCGCTGGTGATCGCCGAACTGGCGCGCCTGGCCCGGGGGCGGGTGCTGGTGCTGGCGCACGTGCGTGAACTGGTGGAGCAGAACCACGCCAAGTACCAGGCCTACGGCCTTTCGGCCGACATCTTCAGCGCCGGCCTGGGGCGCAAGGAGGCCGGCCGCCAGGTGGTGTTCGGCTCGGTGCAGTCGGTGGTGCGCAACCTCGAGCGATTCGCCGCGCCCGACCATCCGCGCGGCCCCTTCACCCTGCTGGTGATCGACGAGTGCCATCGGGTGTCGCCGGCGGAGGATGCCAGCTACCGCCAGGTGATCGACCACCTGCGCGAAGCCAACCCGCGGCTAAAGGTGCTGGGGTTGACCGCCACGCCCTACCGGCTGGGGCAAGGCTTCATCTACCATCGCCACCATCACGGCATGGTGCGCGGCGATGAAGGCACCTTCTTTCGCGACTGCGTCTTCGAGCAGCCGCTGCGGCTGATGGTCAAGCAGGGCTATCTCGCACAACCGGTGCGTATCGATGCAGCCGTTGAACGTTACGACTTTTCCTCGCTATGCCCGGCCGCAAGCGGCCTGTTCCGCGAGGAGGCGCTCAACCGAGTGGTGGCGGGCCACCGCGCCACGCCCGGCATCATCGCCGAGGTGGTGGCGCGCGCCGCCGACCGCCAGGGGGTGATGCTCTTCGCGGCAAGCGTCGCCCACGCCGAGGAGATCCTCGGCTACCTGCCGGCGGGTGAGGCGGCGCTGGTCACCGGCGAGACGCCCTCCGTCGAGCGCGAGCGGCTCATCAATGCCTTCAAGGCCCGTGAACTCAGGTACCTGGTCAACGTGGCGGTGCTCACCACCGGCTTCGATGCGCCCCACGTGGACCTGATCGCCATCCTGCGCCCCACCGAGTCGGTTAGCCTCTACCAGCAGATCGTCGGCCGCGGCCTGCGCCTCTCGCCGGGCAAGGGCGACTGCCTCATCCTCGACTACGCCGGCAATCCCTGGGACCTCTACGCCCCGGAGGTGGGCTCGCCGAAGCCGGCCGGCGACACCGAGCCGGTGCAGGTCGAATGCCCGGCCTGCGGCCACGCCAACCTGTTTTGGGGCCGGTGCGACGGCGACCTCGTCATCGAGCACTTCGGCCGCCGCTGCCAAGGGTTGATCACCGAACCGGACCCTTCTTTCGGGGCAGGCACCAGCCGGCGAGGCGCGGCTTCGGGGGCCCAAAAGAGAGGTGCGGTTTCGGGCGCTAGTAAAAAGCACCAGTGCTCGTTCCGCTTTCGCTTCAAGGTCTGCGACGGCTGCGGCGCCGAGAACGATATCGCCGCCCGGCGTTGCCACGGCTGCGAGACCCTGCTGGTGGACGCGGACGACAAGCTCAAGGAGGCGCTGCGCCTGCGCGATGCCCGGGTGCTGCGCGTGGCCGGCATGCAGCTCGAGGCCACCGTCAACGGCCGCGGCATGGCGCGGCTCAAGGTGACCTATCATGACGAGGACGGCACCACCTTGAGCGAGTGGTATGCCCTGGAGACCCCGGCCCAGCGAGGCGCCTTCGCCGCGGTCTTCCTGCGCTATCACCTGCGCGCCCCCGGTGTGGCGTTCCGTCCGGTCACGCCGGATGAGGTGGTCGCCGAGCAGCGCCGCCTGCGCCACCCCGACTTCGTGGTGGGCCGCAAGGTGGGCCGCCACTGCCAGGTGCGCGAGAAGCTCTTCGACTACGTCGGCCGTTATCGCAAGGCAGCCGAGGCGGCAGAATAGCGCCTGTCGGCTGGCCTGTAACGGGAGTCGTTGTCTCCAGGCTGTCTCCCGCGGCGCGCTCTTGCTAGACTGGCCAGTTGATTCCGCGTCCCCGGAGAGGCACGCCGCGTGAGCGCCACCCCCGATACCGCCAGCCCCGAGCAGAGCGTCGTCATGGCCCAGCAGGCCGCGGTGCTCGGGCGGCTGTTCGACGAGCCGATCACTGAGCTGCCGGAGGATCTCTATATTCCGCCGGAGGCGTTGCGAGTGTTTCTCGAGGCCTTCGAGGGGCCGCTGGACCTGCTGCTCTACCTGATCCGGCGTCAGAACCTCGATATCCTGGCCATCGATGTGGCCGCCATCACCCGCCAGTACATCGAGTACGTGGAGCTGATGAAGGCCATGGAGATCGAGCTGGCCGGGGAGTACCTGCTGATGGCGGCGATGCTGGCCGAGATCAAGTCGCGAACCCTGCTGCCGCGCCCCCCAAAGGAGGGCGGTGACGACGAGGAGGCGGACCCGCGGGCCGAGCTGATCCGTCGCCTGCAGGAGTACGAGCGGCTCAAGAATGCCGCCGAGGGCCTGGCCGAGCTGCCGCGGCTGGGGCGCGACTGGTTCCCGGCCAGTGCAGCGCTGCCGCCGCTGGAGAGCCGGGTGGTTCACCCCGAGGTGGAGCTGAGTGAACTGCTGGGCGCCCTGGCGGGCATCCTGCGCCGGGCCGAGCTCACCCAGACCCACCAGATCAGCCGCGAGGTGCTCTCGACCCGGGAGCGCATGCTGGCGATCATGGCGCGGCTCGGCCATGAGCACTTCACCCCCTTCGAGGCGCTGTTCCGCCTGGAGGAGGGGCGCGCCGGGGTGATCGTCACCTTCATGGCGATCCTCGAACTGGCCAAGGAGGCGATGATCGAGATCGTGCAGAACGCCCCGCTCTCGCCGATCCATCTGCGCGCTCGCGCCCCGGTGGAGGAGGGCGAGGCGGGTGAGCTGGACGACCTGGAGGCCGAGGGCGAGAGCGCCTTCGCGGACGATGACGAGGGAGGGCGGCCATGACCGCCATGGAATTTCCCGAGGCCCTGGACGAGATCCTGGAGGCCGCGCTGCTGGCCGCCGGCGAGCCGCTCTCCCTGGAGCGCCTCGAGGGGCTCTTCGACGATCACGAGCGCCCGCCCAGGCGGGCCCTGCGCGAGGCGCTGGAGCGCCTGGGTCTGCGCCACGGGCGTGGCGCCATGGAGCTGCTCGAGACCGCCTCGGGCTATCAGCTGCGCATCCGGCCGCGGCTCTCGCCCTGGGTCTCGCGGCTGTGGGACGAACGCCCCCAGCGCTACTCACGGGCGCTGCTGGAGACCCTGGCACTGATCGCCTACCGCCAGCCGGTGACCCGCGGCGATATCGAGGAGGTGCGTGGGGTCACGGTGAGCGGCTCGATCATGCGCACCCTGCTGGAGCGCGGCTGGATCCGCGTGGTGGGTCATCGCGACGTGCCGGGCCGCCCGGCGGTCTATGCCACCACGCGCAGCTTCCTCGACGACTTCGGCCTCAAGACCCTCGACGAGCTGCCGCCAATGCACGAGCTCAAGACGTTCGAGGAGCCGGGGTTGAGGGAAGAGGACGAGGCCCCACCGCCGCCTCAATACGAGCTGTTGGCCCAGGCCGACGAGGCGCCGGGAGAAAGGCTGGAAGAGGCGCCAGAAGCAGCGCCAGAAGCAACGTCGGGCATGACGCCGAGACAAGCGGCCGGTGACACGGAACAAGACGAGATATCCCCGGAGGAGCGGGCCGCGGTCGGCTCCCCGGATACGACGGCCGGGAGGGCCGACGACCACCACGCCGGGACGGCGTCAGAGCGGTCAGGGCTGAGCTTCGCCGAACTCGAGGCTCGCCTGACCGAACGTGCCCGGAGCCGCGTCGACGATGACGCTGCCCCGGGGGCGGAATCCACACCCAGTGAGAGCGATTCATGAGCACTACCAGCGAAAAACTTCAGAAGGTCCTGGCCCGCGCCGGGTTGGGCTCCCGCCGCGAGATGGAGACCGCCATCGCCAACGGCCGGGTCAAGGTCAACGGCCAGGTGGCCACCCTGGGTGACCGCATCGAGATGCGCGACCGGGTGCTCTTCGACAACCGGCCGGTGACCCTGCGCGGCGCCGACGAGGTGCCGCGCCGGGTCATCATGTACAACAAGCCCGAGGGCGAGCTGTGTACCCGCAAGGACCCGGAGGGTCGACGCACCGTCTTCGACCGCCTGCCGCGCCTCAAGGGCGAGCGCTGGATCGCCATCGGCCGCCTCGATATCAACACCAGTGGGCTCTTGCTGTTTACCACCGACGGTGAGCTGGCCAACCGACTGATGCACCCCTCTACCCAGGTGGAACGGGAGTATGCGGTGCGCGTCATGGGCCAGGTGACCCGCCAGAACGTCGTCGCCATGGTCGAGGGCGTGATGCTCGATGACGGTCCGGCAAGCTTCACCGACGTGCAGGAGTTCGGCGGCGAGGGCATCAACACCTGGTTCCACGTGGTGATCCAGGAGGGGCGCAACCGCGAGGTGCGCCGCCTGTGGGAGTCCCAGGGGCTCACCGTCAGCCGCCTCAAGCGAGTGCGTTACGGCAACATCTTCCTCGACAAGCGAGCCAAGGCGGGCGAGTGGCTGGAGCTCTCCCAGGACGAGATCGATGACCTGGCCGAGTTGGCCGGGCTGGCCTCGCGCAAGGTGCCGGACCTGACCCCGGACGAGAAGAACCGCTGGAATCGCGACAAGCACAAGCGCAAGCCGGTGCAGGCCATGCGCAAGCCCAAGACCCGGACTCGCCACTGATCGGCGGCTGGGTCAAAAGGAAAAAAGTCCTTGCCAGTCCGGGGGCAAATCAGTAATATTTGCTCCCGTTCGAGGGGTCGTTAGCTCAGTTGGTAGAGCAGTTGGCTTTTAACCAATTGGTCGTAGGTTCGAATCCTACACGACCCACCATCCGAACCTGCAGGCTTGTTGACAAGCATCGGGTCGTTAGCTCAGTTGGTAGAGCAGTTGGCTTTTAACCAATTGGTCGTAGGTTCGAATCCTACACGACCCACCAGTCATGGAAAAAAGCGCCGCCGCTTCTCTGGAAGCGGCGGCGCTTTTCTTCGTTATGCGTAAAACGCTCTGCGTTCTGCCTGGGCTCAGCCCCCACCCTCGGCTCTGTGGCTCGTCATGAGCGAGGGCTTCCCCAGGGCGTGATGCCGAGCCCTGATGTCAGGCGTTGCCGAGGGCGCTCAGCGATCCTGGAGTCGCACCCGGCCCAGGGTGTAGTCGCCCCCCTGATTGGCCAGCACGAAGCCCTGGAAGCGGTCGCCCAGTCCAGCGTCCCGCACCCGCAGAAGGCGCTGATCATCCACGTGGACCTGCATCTCCCCGTTCTCCTCGCGAGTCCAGACGATGCTGTGGAATTGTCCGTCCTCGAGGTCGAGTTGGCCTTCGTGGCGGGCAATCACCTCGACGCCTGAGGTGGTCAGCCTGACCAGGCTGAGCCCCGGGCTCGCACCGGGAGAGTAGACCAGTCGATAGCCGGTGCCGTCGGGCCGGTTGCCCTGGAAGAGCCCCAACTCCAGGCTGCCCGGACGCTGACGGGAGGCGATCTGCAGGTCCATCCTGAAGGCATTGTCGACCGGGGCGTTGACGAAGATGCGCGCCGGCTCCACGGCGATGGGCACCTCCTCGCGCCTGACGCTTCCCGTCTGCTCGAGGATCAGCTCCAGCATGGCCAGACCGATCTCCTCCGGTCGGTCGGCGCCGAGCCGGCGGGGTTCGCGATCGGTCCCGCGCTGTGTCGCCACGATGCTGCGCAAGCCGTTGTCGTCGACCTCGAAATCACCGCCAAGCACCGTCCAGGCAGGGTTGCGGCGGTAGTCACCGTCGCTGAAGTCGTCGTGCAGGGCGATGCGAGGCGAGAGGGTGGGTGGAGGCGGCGCGGTTTCCGTTACCGCCTCCCTCTGGGTCTGGCGCAGGCGCCTTAGCAGGTCGGACGTGGCGTGGCCGTCCTGGGTCAGGTCGATGTCGCCCTGGTACTCGCGTATGGCGTTGCGGGTCCGGCTGCCCATGGCGCCATCCACTGGCCCGGCATCATAGCCGAGTCGATTGAGCTCACGCTGAATCTCGGCGATGCCTTGCCGATCCGTCAGGGTCTCGATATCGGGCCGCGATGGCGGTGTCGCCGGTGAGGGTGCCTCTTCCGGCTGCCAGGCCCGTGCCGCCTGCTGCGCCTCGGCGATCTGTCCGGCCGTCATGCGGCTGGTCAGCGTATCGCGCGCCTCGGTGGCATGGCGATGGCCTCGCGCCGCGGCCAGGTTGTACCACTGGTGAGCCTGGACGAAGTCCTGGGGTGTCCCGCTGCCGGCCTCATGCAGGCGGCCCAGCATGTACTGGGCATCCGCATCGCCGGATCTGGCCGCTGCATCGAATACCTGGAGGGCCTGGCGGTACTCCTGGCGTTCGTAGTGGCGCATGGCCTCGGCGTAATCGGCGTGGGCCAGCCCGATGTGGCTGAACAGAAAGAAGAGGAGGGGAATGAGTACGTTGATGATGATCACGGGGCATCTCCAGTAGAGGGGGGCGGCATCGTAGATGTGCAGCCCGAGGACCTCACCGTACTGCCTTGCCCCTCGCCCCGCTCCTCACCTGAATCAACGAAGGCCGAGAACGGAGAGAATCACCAGCACGATGACGACTGCCCCTACGATATAGACGATACTGTTCATGAAGTGTACCTCTGTTGCGAACCGCCCCTTTTCAGGAAGCGGTGGAATGGTGGGTGACATGATGGCGTCGCAGTCCGTGCGACGCATAGTGCAACTCCCTGTACAGGCGATTCCTTGCCCCACTGATGACAGGATATCTATTGGCAGACACTCCATCTGTGCGCTGGCGTACATTCGGCTAGAAGTCGAAAAAACGCTGTGAGGGATGGGGGGGGTGATGCAGATCTGTCTCGGTCCGCCTGCGCTGGATGGGCTGGGTATTCATGTCGGCCGTGAAGCACTGGTGGCCGTTTCGGCCATTACGTTTGGTGTGATACATGGCCATGTCGGCGTTGTGCATGAGGGTGTCGGCATCGTCGGCATCATTCGGGTAGAGGCTGATGCCGATGCTCAGCGTGATGTGAAGCACATGACCCTGGAGATGAAAGGGCTTACCCAGCACGGCCAGCAGTTTTTGCGCAACGCTGCAGGCATCTTCGCGTTTTCTGATCTCGGCAAGCAGGATCACGAATTCGTCGCCACCCTGTCGGCAGACGGTGTCGATGTCGCGCATGCAGCTTCGAAGACGACACGCAACCTCCTGAAGCAGGCTGTCACCCACGGCATGGCCGAGCTTGTCATTGATCGGCTTGAAGCCATCAAGATCCAGATAGAGCAGGGCGACCAGATGCCGGTTGCGTCGGGCCAGGCCAATGGCGCGGGAGAGTCGTTCCGTCATCAGCGCGCGATTGGGCAGGCCGGTGAGGACATCATGCTGCGCGAGATAGGCCATCCTCTCCAGCATGGCCTGCGACATGGACGCATCCCGGAACACGATCACGGCACCGGTGACGCGACCATACGGGTCATGGATGGGCACCGCTGAATCCTCGATCTCGAGCCGGCTGCCATCCTGGCGGACCAGCGCGCGGTCCCGGGAGAGCCCCACCGCCCGGTTCTCCTCGATGGCCCGTCGTCCGGACGTCATGATGGTTTGATGGGTCTTGCCATCGACAACGTTGAGCACCCGCGAGAGGGGGGTTCCGATGGCCTCCGGCTCCGACCAGCCCGTCAGGGTTTCGGCCACTCGGTTCATGTAGGTGATCGACCCCTGCAGGTCGACGGTCACGACCGCATCGACCACGGCGTTGAGGGCCACCCGAACCCAGGGCTTCTCGGTATTCAGGGAGACTTCCTTGGAATTCCGAGCTACCGTGACGTCAAGTTTCGAGGCAGCCGTCTGGGCATAGTCACGCCAGATCGGGTGCTCGGTGCGAAAAAAAGCGGAAGGTCGCGGCTGAAGCATCGAGTCGTCCCTCATTCCCAAGGCCCGGAAACACGTATTTCCCAAGGGTCGCTCGCCCGTAGGATGGCCAGGGGCGGCGAGGCTCGGGGCGGCGCTGGAATCCGCGAGACAGGGGGCGTGATGATAAAATACGCTGTTGGTGCTGGCATGAATTGGCCTCCTTTCCGCCTGCGTACGAGTCTGCGTGGATCAGCATGACCCAATCCCTGGAACCAGGAGGGTGTACCGAGAGCCTAGTCCCGTGGCAGCGCCGAATCTGTGCGATAGCGTACATAGCGTTTGTGTGAAACTTCGCTAGAGTACAAGGAAAATGAGGGTGGCTGCGTGGTGGTTGTCAGCCGGAGACTAGAGACGCACAAAGCTAATTGACTGTTTAAAAGCAAGGAGATGCGCCATGAATAGTGATGCGGAGCAGTCTGCCGACCCTGTCCTGAGAATCTCCTGGGTGAGATCCTTAATGTCAGTATGGAGTAGAAGTATCCGTCAACAGTGTTATGTCCTCTCTATGTCTCGCAGGGTCGCAGAGATTCTCCATGATAGGAGCGCGAATCATGTCCCCGCATAATGCACCTAGTCAGAAACATACCCTGGCGGACGTGCAGCATGATCCCCGTCAAAATCTGCTGCTGGCGGCGCTGCCGGATGAAGACTACCAGCGCCTTGTGCCCAACCTCGAATGGGTCGATCTGAAACTCGGGGATTCGCTGGTCGAGTCGGGAAAGATGATGCGCCATGTCTATTTCCCGCTGGATTGCATCGTATCGCTACTGTGCGTCATGGAAGATGGGAACTCGACGGAAATTGCCGTTGTTGGAAACGAGGGCATCGTTGGCATCTCGCTGTTCATGGGCGGAGAAACCACGCCGAGCCGAGCCATCGTGCAGAGTTCCGGCAGCGCCTATCGCCTCCGGGGGCCGCTGATAAAGGAAGAGTTCTATCGTGCGGGTCCCCTGCAGAGACTGCTGCTGCGTTACACCCAGGCGCTGATCACGCAGATGGCACAGACGGCGGTCTGCAACCGGCATCACAGCCTGGATGAGCAGCTGTGTCGCTGGCTGTTGCTGAGCCTGGATCGCTTGCAGACTAATGAGTTGGTAATGACCCAGGAGCTGATCGCCAATATGCTGGGCGTCCGTCGAGAGGGGGTCACCGCGGCGGCCGGCAAGCTGCAGAAAGCCGACCTGATCTCCTACCATCGTGGGCATATCACTATTCTGGACAGGTCCGGGCTGGAAGCGCGGGTCTGTGAATGCTACGAGGTCGTCAAGAAGGAGTACGACCGGCTGCTTAACTATAAGCTACCCGGCTGAAGGCCTCTCCTCCTGTTCCTGTCGAGCCTGGCGCTCGAGCTGCGCGTCACCTGCGTGTGTCTCCTGGCGCACCGACGGCGTGAGGGTGCAAATGCCAAGGTTCGGCCATCGGTCTATTGGTGATTCTCTGATGGCTTGCCATGTGTCGATTTCCGATGCTTTCAATCAGGAGTGTACACATGACGCCTTCACCCCTCGGCACGATGTCCAACCACCTGATTGACAGCCTGACGTTTCAGGAAAGGGCATCATTACTTGCCGATTGTGAGGCCATCGAGCTGAGGCTCGGCGACGTGATCACCGAGCACGGAGGTAAACTTTTGCATGTCCATTTTCCACTCGACAGTTTCATTTCCCAGATTGCCAGCCTGAGTGACGGGAAGCAGCTGGAAGTGGCGATGGTCGGCAGTGAAGGGATGTTGGGGACGCCCCTTATGCTGGGTGTCGATGAGTCACCCTGGCTCGCCCTGGTACAGGGGGCAGGGACGGCACTGCGCATGCCGGCGGATCTCTTCGGCCGTCACCTGGAGCAGAGCCCTGCGCTGCAGGCGCTTCTGAAACGCTATCTCTATGTGGTCATGCATCAGTTGTCCCGGGTGGCGGGATGCACTCACTACCATCTGGTCGAGGCACGCCTGGCGCGATGGTTGCTGATGACCCAGGATCGTGCGCATTCGGATCGGCTGCATCTTACCCATGAGTTCCTGGCCATGATGCTGGGCGTGCGTCGTTCCGGTATCACCCTGGCCGCCATGGCGCTTCAGGCACGCCGGCTGATCAGCTATCACCGCGGGGATATCGTGGTGCTGGATCGGGAGGGGCTGATCGAGGCCTCCTGTGGCTGCTATGTCGCCGACCGAAGCCTCTATCGTCGGGTCATCACCGAAGGAGGCGCTTCATGAGATCGGCCGGCACGCCAGGGTGTCCCCTTCAGGGTGATGAGGGCTAGCCATCCCCCTGGGAAATGGCAAATAACAGCCAGGAATGACACCAAGACAGCGGGGGCACCAAGTGCCCCCGCTGACTGTGGATTGGATCAATGCCGTTTGTGGATAGGATCAATCCCGACTGTGGATAGGATCAATCGCGCTCGTACTTGGGCGAGTCGCGCAGGGAGTCCTCGTCCACATCGGTGTAGAACACGGATTCGTCATCTTCCACGACATGGTCGATCTGGTCCCAGCTCAGGCCAACGTCCTGTCCGCCGAGGCCCAGGAAGGTACCGGTCTTGACCACGACGCCGACGATGCGGCCATCTTCGCCGATGACCAGGTCCTCAATCTCGCCAATGTCCTCATCTGAAGCGCGATGCTTGATGTTCTTGCCGATGATGTCGTCGGCATAGAAGGCACCCGCGGGCTTACCGCTCATCTGCTCGCCGGACATGCCCTGCTGGCCGGACATGCCCTGCTGGCCGGACATGCCTTGCTGGCCGGACATGCCTTGCTGGCCGGACATGCCTTGCTCGCCGGTACGCTGTTCGCCGTCTGCCTTCACGGTGTCATGCTTGTCTGCAATTGCCGCGGTGCTGAGGGCCAAAGCCGGGACAAAAACGGCGGAAAGTATAAAAATTGTTAGCTTCTTCATGATGTTTCTCCACAGATTTATGTCTGTTTTCCGGATCCTTCTGGATCTAGAGAGCAGTTCCCGTTTCGCGAGAATGCCACTTCATTCTGGTTATAAAATAGTGGCTCGTCGGTGCGATGGCGCACAAATCCATGAAAGTATTTAAAAATGAAGAAAATGGAGGAAGATATCAAGAACAAGGTAGTGTTCATGTTATTAATAGTAAATTTCTGAGATTAATAGTGTGCGATAAAAGAAGCATGCGAATAATAACAAGGGGGAATCGATAGCATAGGAATTCACGTGCAGATATGATGATATGGTAAATCCTGCTGACATGGTTTTTACACTGTTTTTCCGTACCAAGTAATTGATAAAATATAATAATATGCTAAACGAAATAACGATAGCTGTAGCGTAATAATACAACAGGGCGGTAACGTCGACCAACACGCTGCCACCCGTTGATATCTTATTGCTACAAGCGTGTTTTTACGCCTGCTCCTGCTCTTGATTGTCGCCTCTTGATTGTCGCCACGAAGCGCCATTATCGGCGTTATGGGCAACAAAAGTTAACGGCGGCGCGTCAGTGTCTTGTACAGCACGCCAGCGACAAACGCGAGGCCAATGGAGGTCAGCGGCTTGTCGCGAACATAGGTATTGACACGTTCCAGGACATCATCGGCTCGCTCACGCCCATGGGTTGCTGCCTCTCGTACACGCTCATCGGCGTGGGATATGTGCTCTCGAGTGTATTCCTCGGCCGTGCCGGCGGTCTGGGCGGCTCGGTTCAACGCTTCGTGAGCCTTTCCAGCAACTTGGTCTGTGATTTCGTGCTCGCTTGATTTCATCATGATCGTAGCCTCTGTTGTTGCCATTTAGACGGGCAAAGATGCTCCGTCATGTTTGGCGATCATCGTCGCCAAAAGTATCGGTGAGTATCAGCCGTTCGGGTTCATCAGTCCATATCGTGGTGGGTAGCTGGCTTTTCACATGCTTCCCGAGGGCGACGAGGAACGCCGTCAGGGGGACGGCGAGGATCATGCCGATGACACCACCCAGAGCAGTCCCCCAGAACAGGATTGACATCACGACCAGAGCCGGGTGCAGGCCCGAGCGGTCGGCCATGATCTTGGGTGTAAGCAGGAAGCTCTCCACCAGCTGAGTGACAGCGATGACCGCCAGCACGAGCATGACGAGCTGGCTGCCGCCGTCGGGCTGAAAATAGGCAATCGGCACTACCGTAACGGTGCCGACGATGAAGCCCAGGTAAGGCACGATATTCAGCAGCCCCAGGGCAATGCCGAAGTAAATCGCCGCCTGGAGCCCGGCGAAGGTAAAGCCAACCGCCATCATGACGCCCATGATCAGCGCGATGGTCAGCTGCCCTCGGAAAAAGGCGGTGACGTAATCGATAAAGAGCTGAACCAGATACAGCACCTCGTTCTGTCTCTTTTGCGTGAACACAAACAGCATGCCCTTGGCGCTCTTCTTCATTCTGTCGCCGGAGAGCAGCGCAAAGAAAAGGTAAAGAGGGACAAAAAAGAGACCTACCATGAAGCCGAGGTAGGTCATTGTGCGGTCGGCGGCTTCCTCGGCGTCCGGAAGAATCGAATGGAGCTCCATGCGTGAAATAGCGTCTTCCATTACCGGAAACGCTTTCGGGAAGCTATACGAAAGACTGTCGTGGCCGCGCTCGGCCATCTCAGGCACTGAGTTGAAGAACTGACTGCCTTGATTGATGGCTGCGGGAACAACCAGCATCATCAGCGAGAAAAACAGGCCAAACAGGATGACAAAGAGGGTAATTACGGCGCCAAGCCGATTCATTCGCAAGTGACGCTCGAACAGCTCCACAACCGGGAATAGTACCAGTGCAAGCACGCCCGCGATGGCCAGGGGGAAGACCAGGGCATGCAGGGCGCCGAGGATTTGTCCAAGAACCCAGATAATCAATCCGACAGTGCTGAGAAGGGTGACGGCGCTGAGAGCGACGATGGTGAAGCGAAGCAGCCGTTTCTCGCCGGGTGCAAAGTCGATGTAGGTTCTCTTCTCTGAGCTCATGGAGTTTCGTTGACCTCTATGTACGGACCTGTCAGGCGTTTATTCCTCCGTGGATGTTGGGGTGTGTGCGGAAGCTCCGATCACCGAGGCACCCCGTTGCGTAAATTTCACATCACAGTTGTTGATTCAGCGGGAGAAGCGCCTTGCATTCGCTCGCTAAGGTTGTATCAATCGCGTACAAATTCAGGTGAGTTTCGAAGGCTTTCCTCATCAACATCCGTATAGAACACCGGCTCGTCATCTTCCAGGATGTGCACGATGCGATCCCAGCTCAATCCAACGTCCTGTCCGCCGAGACCCAGGAAGGTACCGGTCGTCACCACGATGCCAATGATGCGGCCGTCTTCGCCGATTAGTAGATCCTCGATCTCGCCAACGTCCTCATCTGACTCGCGGTGCTTGAGGGTCTTTCCGATGACATTGTCGATGTAGAACGCACCCGCAGGCCTGCCTACCATCCCGGCACGCTGCTCTTCGATATGCTGATCACCGGTAGGCTGTCCACCGGTGCGATGCTCGCTGAAGGGATCTACATCGTCTCGGTCATCCGCTATGACGGCTGTGCCAAGTGCTAACGTCGGTACAATTATAGCGGAAAAGAGGCATGATATTAGCTTCTTTTTCATTGTTTTATCCTTTATTAGATAAATTAAAACTAATTTTCTGGTTTTCGAGAAAAGTCTTTGATTAATAGATGTGTCATTTCAGCGTAGGCACAAGAGGAAGATCTTTCGGTGCGCTACCACACACAGTCTCCTCACTGTGACACTGGCGCCTTGGAGGTTCGCCTGAAAATGATTCCCTGTAGGTACGGCACCGCACAGACCTGGCTTTCAGCTACCGCTAACTTGAAATCATTCCCTGAATTTACCTGAAATATTGGTGAGAGGGAAAGACCAAGTCAACAGTCAACTGGAGATCAGCTCGTGAACAAGAATCCGGTCGAAAAGAGTGCGGGTGATAATAAGGCCAAAAAAGGTGCCGATGGCCATCACACGGAAAAGAAGGGTGGCACCGAGAAACATGGCGAAAAGGATGGGGCCGTGTTGAAAGATATTAACGATAATGCCAGGAAGGATAAGAAATGAACGAATCAAATATTCAGCAGAGTGATAGTTACGTCGCCACCGATGACAGGCAGGTTGGTGCCATGTTGTTGAGTGCATCCACCATAACGGGTGATAATGTTTATAACCTTCAAGATCAAGAGCTGGGCAAGATTCAGGACGTTATGCTCGATGTGACTGAGGGAAAGATACGTTACGCAGTCCTGGCGTCGGGCGGTTTCATGGGTATGGGAGACCGTCTGTTTGCTGTTCCCTGGAAAGCCTTGAAGCACGACGAAGCGAATAAACGTTTCATTCTTGACGTCGACGCCGAGCGATTGAAGGATGCCCCGGGATTCGACAAGGAACAATGGCCGAATATGGCTGACACCAGCTGGAACTCGACCGTCGAGACTTTCTACGCCAGGTGATGGAATCGCTCAGTATGCTGAGCGTGGATGGCCTGGACAGTATTGGGTGTCCGGGCCAGTCATGCCTGCATGGCCATGTCACATTGAAAAATATTATTTATAATCGTTTCCATGTTAGCCTGAAGAGTAACTTATTTATAAGGATAGCCTAATAAAATGCCCTTGGAAAAAGTTACCCTGAAAAGTAATAATTGAGTTCAGAAGCAACAGGAAAATTGAAATGGCGACTAACCGAATTCTGGCCTTTGTGCTGATCGTTGTGGGAGCCATCCTCCTCTTCTTTGCATATCAGTCATCCCAGAGCCTTGGCGATCAGGTGACCGAGGCCGTGACTGGCCGTTTCACTGATGCCACCATCTGGTACATTATCCTGGGCGCAGCGTTTGCGGTGGCCGGTATTGGATTGTTATTATTTGGTAAATCCTCAGGCAGGTAATTCATGAATTCGCTGTGTTGCATGATATCTGGTGTTCCTTGGTGAACTCAGCAGCAGGCCGAGGGTTTGTTGGGTGTTTATTAGGCTTGGGGATATGGCCTATCCATCATGATTTTAGATCCTTGCGCAGAGTCTGTTCCAATTCCTTGGTCGCGGTGATATCGACCAGGGTGATCACCACTCCGTCAATCACGTTATCCAGCCGGCGATAGGGCATGATCCGTACCGTAAACCAGCGACCGTCGGTGGCGAGGATCTGTTTCTCTGAAAATTCCAGGGTGCTCAGGGTGGCATGGGCATCGTCGTTGAGTTCCGGATACAGCAGGGTAGTGGTGAGATCGCTGAGAGGGCGGCCGACATCGCTTTCCCGGATGTTGATGATCTTTGCTGCCCTTTCGGTGTAGCGGCGGACGTTCAGATTCTGGTCAAGAAACAGAATGGCTATCTCGATGCTGTTGAGCAGGTTTTTCATATCGCTCTGGGCGAGGGCCAGATCGTCGAGTTTGGTCTGCATTTCCGCGTTGATGGTCTGCAGCTCCTCGTTCATGGACTGCATTTCCTCTTTCGACGTGGTCAGCTCCTCGTTGGTTGACTGCAATTCCTCATTGGTAGACTGCAACTCCTCGTTGGCTGACTGTAACTCCTCCTGAGATGCGCGATTTTCCTCTCTTAGCGTCTGTATCTCATCCTGGTATTGTTGCAGCTCCGTGGCACGAGACTGTTTCGGGTCTGTTTTCGATGTGTTCTTGTCTGCCGAGTCGGCATGGGCCGGGGCGATGTCGCGGAACACGATCATCTTCATGTCCCGCAGGGCGGTAGGTTCTCGCAGCGTCTGTACGGTAACATCTACATGCTGCGTGCCTCCGCCGGGCAGTTGCACCTGCAGGCCTTGCAAGTGCGCCGGCTCGCTCTGGTTTGCTGTCTGGCGCAGGGCACTGGCGATGGGTGTCCGCAGGCCTTCTCGCACCATGGCGTAAAAATTCCAGTTGGCCTTGCCGGCGGCAGGTTCCAGGTACTTTCCCGTGCGACCGCTGATATAGACGATATCACCCTCTTCGTTGATCACTACTGCGGCGGGAGCATAGACCTGAAGTAACACCTGATCGGCTGCCGCTTGCAGATTGTCATGCTTGTGGGAGGATGTGTTACTGGGTGACACGGGAATCTCCTTGGCTATCCTGGCCAGGGGGGGGAATGACTTTACCGGTAAGCGGATGTCACGATTCTGGGCATTATCCTGGCGTTGGTAAAGCCTCAGCTTGGATTGGATAGGCGAAAATAGCTGAGCATAGCGTCCTACTGTCTCGGAACTCCCCAATAACAGTATCCCCCCGGCGCGCAGGCTGTAGTGAAAAAGGGGGATCAGTTTGCGTTGCAGGCTCTGGTCGAAATAGATCAGCAAGTTGCGACAGGAAATAAGGTCGAGGCGAGTAAAGGGGGGGTCAAGCACCACATCCTGCTGGGCAAACAATACCAGGTCGCGGATATTTCGGTTGAGCTGGTAGCCGTCACCATGAACAGTGAAAAAGCGGGCCAGGCGCTCTGCCGAGACATTGCTGCCGATGTCGGCAGCATAATGTCCGCGGCGAGCCGTGGCAATGGCATCCGGACTCAGGTCGGAGGCGAAGATCTGCAGGGTGAAGTCATGGGGGCGTGGCAGCGTGTCCAATGTCTCCATGAAGATCATGGCCAGGGAATAAGCCTCTTCACCGGTCGAGCAGCCGACTACCCAAGCCCGCAGGTGGTGCTCGCTGTTCTGCCTCGCCAGCAGCTCCGGCAGGGTGCTCTCCGCGAGATGCACCCAGACTTGCGCATCACGGAAAAAACTGGTCACTCCGATGAGCACTTCCTTGAACAAGAGATCGATCTCCTGGGGGTTATGCTCCAGAAAATCGGCGTAAAGGTTCAAGGTGGCAATTTCATGTATCGCCATGCGCCGCTCGATGCGTCGGTGCAGGGTGCTGTGCTTGTAGAGGGAGAAATCGTGCCGGGTTCGCTCTTGAAGCCGTCGGAAAATGCGCTGCAAGGGCGTCGATTCCAGCTCGGGCTCGGGCTCGGGCTCGGTCGCTGGCTCTGCCGAACCGCCGTTGGAGACGGCCGGGGAGGGGGCCTGGGCGAGGCAGGTCAGGATGCGGGCAGGCAAGTCGCCAGGAGGAGCAATGATATCGGCGCAGTTTGCGGCGATGGCGCTTTTGGGCATGGCATCGAACTGTGCAGTGTCGGGTTGCTGCACCGCCGTGAGACCGCCTACGGTCTTGATTGCTTGCAGGCCCAGGGTACCGTCGGCGCCCATGCCGGAGAGTACCACCCCGATGGCGCGATCTCCCTGGGCGCGGGCCAGGGAAGAGAGCAACACGTTGATAGGCAGACGCATGCCCCTGGGTTCCATGGGTTTTGCCAGGTTCAGCAAGCCGTCGACAACGCTGAGTTCCGTATTCGGCGGAATCACATAGACGCAGTCTGGCTCGATGGGCATGCCATGGGTCGCCTGCCGTACCGACATCGGGGTGACTCGCTGGAGCAGTTCCGGTAATAACGCCTTATGGGTGGGATCGAGATGCTGCACCACGATATAGGCCATGTGGCTGTTGGGCGGGATCTTGGCAAGGAACTCTTCCAGCGGCGCCAGCCCCCCAGCGGATGCGCCAATACCCAGGATGCGAAACGCTTCCCCGGGTGGCATCGGCGTGTTGTCAGGGGTCAAGCTAGTCATGATATGGAGCGTCTAACCTGAGATATCTGCATTGCCGCTCTCGCAGCAGGCCAGCAAAATATGCTCCCCCCCGGGGGGCAGTGATGCCAGGAACTGCACGTGTCGGGAGCCCTGTGCGCCTCTCCCCGCCTCGGCCAGGCAGCCATCCCGATCGCCGCTCTGTGCGATACGTTCCAGCAGGCCAAGCAGCAGCGGCCGGCTCCGGACGGGCAGGAACGTAGCGATGGGGTGTCCCTCAAGATCGTCAGGTTCAACGCCAAGCAGTTCCGCGGCGGCAAGATTACCTTGAATAATGTTGCCCTCGACATCGACGAGAAGATAACCAAGGGGGGCGAAATCAAAAAGCTTTCTATAAAGACTCAATTCTTCGGCAACTGCTCGTTCATTGTTGGTGATTTCCTCGATCTGCAGGTCAAGCTCCACCTGGTGAACCTGCAATTCATGGAGCAACTTGAGGGCGTCGTCCGCATTGTCGGGATCGCTGGAGAGCCGGTGCAGAAGGCGAAGGGCGTCAACACCAACCGACCATTGGCTCGGTGACGAAGTTGAGCCTGTCAGCAGTTGCTCTTCGGCCTTGTCTCGCAGTTGTGTATAGACACTGGGTTCATTCATTGTCGTGGGCATATAAAGCACCTAGCTTATCATTCATATATGGCTTTCATTGTAGCGTATTTCGACTGGGAAGGGTATGAGAGTTTTTTTGCGATTCAGGAGATCCGTACTTTCTGTTTGAAATGTCCGTGTTGAACGGAGAGTTATATATACTCACTGCAGGATCTGCACTTGTTATCCACTGTACCCGTTGTTAAATTAACATTTTCCACGAGCAGGACGCTCCCGAATTAACCCTTTTTTCCATGGGGGTCGAACGCTTGCTAATCCCAGCAAAGGTCAACTGTCGGACGATCTTGATCAGCCGGGTGTACTGCGATCCAGATAGGCATCCATCAGCCGGGCGTTGCGCAGATTGGCCTTGAACGCGAAATCGAACAGGTCACCGAACAGCGGGAACGAGCCAACCAGAGTATCCAGGATGACGTTCAGGACCATTCTCCTGCGCACACTGGCGGGCACACCGGCGCGCGCCGTCTGCGAGATAATGTAGAACGACACCCCCGCCGCCGCGATATCACCGGCCACCGGTAATAGCCCGATGAGCCCGTCGATTCCGATACGGTAACCTCCGGGCAGACGGATAAAACTGTCCATCAGGCGGGCCAGCCGGTGCACGCGCCTGCGAGCCTCGGCAACGCGGCGCTGGGGCGCGTCCGGGAGCGGCATCGCGTCGATCATCGCCTGGCGATGATCCACACGGCGTGAACGATGCCGGGAATATAGCCGAGCAGCGTGAGCAGGATGTTGATCCAGAAGTGCTTGCCTAGCCCTTCCTGCAGGAAGACACCGAGCGGTGGCAAGAGAATCGCCACGATAATGCGTAACAGGTCCATTGGCCGTGCTCCTGAGTGCGATATGATGGCGTTCTGGCGGCTGTCCTCCCCGAGCGAGTCGAGACACGCCGCATCTTGACCCGCCAGAACCGGAGATTCCTTGCGCCATCCCAGATTCGGCTGACACTACTGCCGTGCAGCTCGACACCGCGCTGGGTTTCTCAGCGCTTTGACTTCAGCATCTCGTCGCGCTGTTTCTCCGCCCGGGCGGCGCCAATCGCGGTTTCGACCTTTTTCACTTCCTCGGGGGGCGGCAGCACCGCAGGCAAGCCGAGCGAATCGATCCATAGCTCTCGGAGGAACCCCTTGGTGTGATGGAGGTGATGCTCCTCTTCCTGCCCCACCGCGTCGAACGCTGTCTTGAGTGCGCTGGTTCCTTTCCCCTCGCCGTGCTCGGCCAGATGCCCGATCAACTGCCAGTTCTGCAGATCCTTGGTTTCCGCAAGCACCACGCACTCGCCGGCCACGAGTTGAGCAGCCGCGGCACTGCCTTTCGCCTTCGCCATTTCCATCGCGGTGACCAGAGAATCACCCAGGTGTGCGACAACTTCACGGCCGGGTGTGGTGGTATCGGGGTTCAGCCCCAGTACCTCGAACACCTGGAGCAGCAGCTTCTCGTGGGTGAGGGTCTGCTCGAGGTACTCTTCCCATTCACCTTTCAGGTCCTCGTTCTGTGCACAGGACAGTGCGGTCTCGTAGATCTTTTTACCACCGCGCTCCGTCTCGAGGGCCTGATACAGCAGCTCATGCAACTGCTTCTTGATATAGGGAGTCTTTTTCATCGATTTCTCCTCAGTATCGCTGCGCTGCACACCCGCAGGTGGGCGGCGTTGTTTGGCTGGGCTCAACGAGGCGATTGAGACCACCCAGTTAAGACTTAAATGATAGGTAACGAAGGCATCCGAGTCGGTGCAGTTGCGCACATAGCCTGTCTTCTCCTCGGAGGGGGAAGTCGGCGGTACCGTCTTAACGTTCTGCGATTCGAGAGTGCGATAGCGCACGGTGATCGCGGTAGGCCAGTCGTAGGCTCTGAGAGTTGGCGTACTGTGCGTCAAAAAAATAACCTGGAGGATGACATCATGGGCATCATTGTATGGCTTATCATGGGCGGCCTGGTCGGCTGGATCGCGAGCATGATCATGGGGACCAGCGGCCAGCAGGGCATCATTCTGAACGTCGTGGTCGGCATCGTAGGTGCGATGATCGGCGGATTTCTGATCGGGCCGCTACTCGGTGCCGGCTCCATCAACGACGGCATCACTATCATGAGCTTCATCGTGTCATTGATAGGCGCTATCATTCTGCTCGCCATCCTGAGTCTGTTCCAGCGTGGCAGGAAGCGCGGATAAACCAGTGGTTCACCAACAGATGAGAGGATTCAGGATTGGCGTTCGGCGGACTCCGGGTATTCCCGGGGTCCGTTGACGCCGACGAGGCTGGAGCCGTTTCCATCCGGGCTCCCCTGGACGATGCTGAACGAGCCGTCGGTCTCCAGGACGACGGCTCGAACCTGTTGCAATGAGTCGAACCCGGCGGAGCGGATCGCCGCCCGTATTTCGTCTTCGGTCACTCGCGATGTCAGCAAGGCCGCTGGCAGTAATTTCCCCTCATAAAGCAGCATCCTCGGCTCCCCCGTCGCCAGGCGCCGGACCCAACGTACTCGGACGCTGGTCCAGGTGACCACGAACTGCAGGCCGATGAGCAGGGCGAAGGCCAGGACGCCTTCGGCCAGGGCGACCTCCTTGGCCAGCAGGACCGTCGCCAGGGTCGAGCCGAGGGCGACGGTTACGATCAGGTCGAAGGCGTTCATCTTGGAGAGGGTCCGTTTCCCCGAGACGCGAAGGAACATGATCAGAGCAACGTAGGCCAGCACCCCGACGATGAGGGTGCGGAGCAGACTGTCCCATCCACTAAAGAGCATCCGTTGACTCCTGACGCCTGGTGGGCCGCGTCATTTGATGGGGGGATCGCTGTCGCGAGCGAGATAACGGTGAGCGGCGACCGCCTCGATGAATGCCGGTGCGATGTCGGCCGCATCGACGGCGTTCCCCAGCAGGATGCCCTCGTCGTCATCCATGAGGGATCCTATGCCGGCCATTTCCAGTAGCTCCCGTCCGGCGCCCAACGCCAGAATCGTCTTGCAGTGCCTGAACTGATCGATGACAAACTCCATCGTATGCCCGTTGCCCGACAGGGACTTCACCGCCTCGTCTCCGTCTGGTAGTACCAGCGCATCGAACAGGAATCCCGGAGAATTCTCCATCGACTTGTTCGCTTCGATCTTCTCACCGCCGTTGCCGACGAACATGCCGACGCGTGGACCCACGAAATGCACGACCGCTCCTGCGTCGGTCAGGGCACCATGAAGGGCGACGAGCGAGGCATGGTGGACGCCATCCGCGACCAGCACGGCGATCTGGCGTGTGCGGACACCGCATTCGCCCGGCAGGGCCATCAACGACAGCGCAGGTGACAGGGCTACCTCCGGCGGCTTGGGATCGGCGATGGCTTTCGGCATGGCATCGGGAACGTCCATGCCCAGCCCGGCGGCGACGTCGTCGGCGAGTTCCCTTGACACGTTTACCAGCGAGGAGACCATCCGCTCACGAATTGCGGGGACACCCACCTTGCTCAGCTCGAAACGAAATGCGGCGGCAATATGGGCCTTCTCGACAGCGGTCTGACTATCGAAGAACAAGGTTGCCTGGGCATAGTGCTCGGCAAACTTTTCCGGCTTTCCGCGGACCTTATCGCCGGTAATGGCCTCGGGGAAGGAGACGAATCCGGTGGTGCCTGCCTGGAAGGGGCAACCACCCGCCAATGAGTTGGGCTCGTAGGCAACGCGCCCGCGATGCAGTGACTGGCGGTGCATGCCGTCGCGCTGGTTGTTCTGAACTTGGGCAAGCGACGAATTGATCGGGATCTCGTGGAAATTGGGCCCGCCGAGTCGCGTGATCTGCGTATCCGCATAGGAATGAATGCGGCCGGCGAGCAGCGGGTCGTTGGAGAAATCGATGCCCGGTATGATGTGCGCCGTGCAGAACGCGACCTGTTCGGTTTCCGCGAAGAAGTTATCGGGGTTGCGATTCAGCACCATGCGCCCGACGGGCGTAAGCGGCACGAGCTCTTCCGGTATTAGCTTGGTCGAGTCGAGCACGTCGAAGCTGAAGCCTTCGGCCTGCTCTTCGGTGAAGATCTGCAGGCCAAGTTCCCATTCCGGGAATTCTCCCGATTCGATGGCCTCCCAAAGATCAGCGCGATGGTAATCGGGGTTCGCGCCCGAGATCTTCACGGCTTCGTCCCACAGGAGTGAGTGGGTTCCCTGGAGCGGCTTCCAGTGGAACTTGCAGAAGACGGACGCTCCCTGGTCGTTGATCAGACGAAACGTATGCACGCCAAAGCCCTGCATCATACGATAGCTGCGGGGGATGCCACGATCCGACAGCACCCACATCAGCATATGGGTGGACTCCGGCATCAGTGAGACGAAATCCCAGAAGGTGTCATGGGCGGATCCCGCTTGGGGCATGCCGTGATGGGGTTCGGGCTTGGCGGCATGGACCAGGTCGGGAAACTTCATCGCATCCTGAATGAAGAAGACCGGGATGTTGTTGCCGACCAGGTCCCAGTTGCCTTCGTCGGTATAGAATTTCACAGCGAAGCCGCGCGCATCGCGGGCGGTATCTTTTGAACCGCGTTCGCCGAGCACCGTGGAAAAACGCACGAACACGGGTGTGATCTTGCCCTTCTCGGCAAACGGCGCCGCGCGCGTGATCTTGGTCTGCGCATCGTAGGCTTCGAAGTAGCCGTGGGCCGCTGAGCCGCGGGCATGGACGATTCGCTCGGGGATGCGCTCGTGATCAAAATGCGTGATCTTTTCGCGCAGGATGAAGTCTTCGAGCAACGATGGCCCACGAAGTCCGGCTTTCAGGGTGTTCTGATTGTCGCCAACGGGAACGCCTTGATTGGTCGTCAAGGGTCGATCACTGGCATCGACTCTGACCCTGTCCAGCGATTCGACGTTGGCGTTCGTTCCGAGGGGCGCCGCCCCACCGGTTTTCGCGGTACCGGTTTCCTCGGTCGTCGTGCTCGCGGTCAACGCGCTGGAGCCCGGCCTTGTCGTCACACCCGCCGGCGGTGCCACGCCATTGTCGTGACCGTACTCGAGTTCCTTGATGCTGTTGTAGGGCATCGCGGCCACGAAGGCGTCGCTTGCGTTGGCTTGCTCGGCGACGATGTCGTTTGTCCTGAGCACGCCATCATGCCCCTGCGCTTGCGTTTCCGACTTGTCGCCTTTGCTTTTTACTGGCGATGGCTTGGGCGGTTTGTTGTTATTCGTTGCCATGAGGCTTCTCCTGGGTGGAACTGTGGACTAGCGCGATGCCGCTGAAAGCGGGAGCTACCCTCCATTTTTGTATTGCCGTTGTGATCTGTCTGTTCGACAGCGCACGCGCAGAGCTTGACCTGCCACAGCCATCCGGAGGCCCTCTTCTTGGCTCGGTGCGGTAACGCACCGACGCGGCAATGACAGCCGGGTGATATTAGCGGGTGGTGCCGTGAGCGTCCGGTGCGTCGGATTCGCTTGGACGAGCGCACCGCGGCCACCTCGCAGTGTATGGTCGCCGGCCTCCCGCTTGTTGCCTCATACTCATAATAGAGGCAACCGGCTTTTGCCCTGGGCAGACATGTTCGCTATAACCATCAATGGTCTGCCGCTGTCTGGTTCACATGCCCATAACAAACCGCGGGACCTGTTCGCGTTGGCCTTTGGGAGCATTGGCATCACCTACGGCATGCTTGGCGCCGGTTTGCTGCGTGCGCAGATCCGATGCCGTCCGCATCCATTGACAGCGCTGTTCACCTCCGCACGTTTGGAACGCCATTGACCGGGAGTGGCAAATCCATGTTCTGGGTAATCAGTACCACTGTGCTTGCCACCAGCTTGATTCTGGTGGCGTTGCACAACCTCATGTCGTCTGAGGAGGCGGTGGAGCGCAAGGTCGAGCATCGCCACGTTGCTTCCGATCCGCAGTTTCGGCGCGAGATGTCTGTCCTGCTGGGCCCGTCGATAGTGGGCGGCAATCAGGTGACGGCACTACAAAATGGCAATGAGATCTTTCCTGCGATGCTATCGGCCATTCGTTCGGCGCAGACATCGATTACCTTCGAGACGTTCATTTACTGGTCGGGTGACATCGGGGAAGCATTTACTCAGGCGCTTTCCGAGCGGGCTCGCGCGGGCGTGCCGGTCAGCGTGATCATCGATTGGGTGGGCAGCACCAAGATAGAGCAGTCGCTGCTGGACGCCCTGCAGGACGCCGGTGTGCAGGTCCATCGGTATCGGCCGCTGCACTGGTACAACATTGGCCGGATGAACAAACGCACCCATCGCAAGCTGCTGGTGGTCGATGGCCGCATCGGCTTCACCGGCGGGGTAGGCATCGCGGATCAGTGGACTGGCGACGGTGGCGATCCGGATCACTGGCGAGATACTCACTTTCGGAATGAAGGGCCCGTCGTGGCGCAGCTGCAGGCGGCCTTCAACGACAACTGGATCAAGGCCACGGGCGAGGTGCTGAACGGGCCCAGCTACTTTCCTGCCCTCCGGGAAGCGGGCGAGATGGAGGCGCACGTGTTCGTTGCCTCGCCTTCAGGCGGAAGCGAGAGCATGCATCTGATGTATCTGCTTGCCATCGCAGCAGCCGGGGAGACGATCGACCTGGCGGCGTCCTACTTTGTGCCTGACAGGCTGTTGGTCGAGGCGCTGGTCGCTGCCCGCGATCGCGATGTCCGCGTTCGCATTCTGCTGCCTGGCCCCTACCTCGATGCGGTTACCGTCAAGATTGCCTCCAAGGCTGATTGGGGCAAGCTGCTGCAGGCCGGGGCCGAGATCCATGTCTATCAGCCGACCATGCTGCATACCAAGCTGCTGGTCATCGATGCCGAGTTTGTTTCGGTGGGCTCAACCAATTTCGACATGCGTTCGATTCAACTCAATGACGAAGCGAGTCTGAATATCTACAACAGCGACTTTGCTACTCAGATGACCGCGGTGTTCGATGCCGATCTTCAGTCGGCTGAGCTGTATTCGCTTGCCCAATGGAAGAGCCGTCCGTTGCGAGAAAAATTGTCCGAGAAGATCTTGCTGCCTATCAGATCCCAGCTTTGATGTAGGAGTGTCTTACTGGCCTTTACCCCCCCCCCATCGAGGCGAGAATTCAACCTTGGCAGCGACGCATACTGTGGTGTTCTTTGCTGAGGGCGTGTCTGAACAAATCATCCCACCTAAGTTAGGCGACGCACAGACCGTGCGGCGAGTATCGACTACTTTGTGATTGGGAGTCTCCCCCTTGGATTTGTAACACTTCATGGCGAGAGGCAGAACCCGAATGGATCAGTCACTTGGAGATCGGCTAATGAACAAGAATCAAGCAGAAGGTCGTGGGAAGGAAGCCAAGGGCAAGGTCAAGGAGACTGTCGGCAAGGTGACCGGCAACAAGGAGACGGAGTACAAGGGGAAGGCCGAAAAGCAGGGCGGCAAGGCTGAGGCCAAGTACGGAGATATCAAGAGCGATGCCAAGAAGGCGTCAAAAAAATAAACTGTTCCACGATGTAGTTGAAACAAAAAGTAATCGAAACATGATGTAATCGAAAAAGTGTTGATGCCCGGCTTGATGCTATCAGGCCGGGCGTTCGTCGTGATATTTGGCTGGCCCGTCCAGTTCCTCGTCGGATCCGTCACGAGCCACCCCCCCCCTTGATCCAGCTTGGTGGCGCCCCCATATCCTCCACACGCCGCTTTTCTGGTCGGGACTGGTCAATACGCCACCGTTCTCGACTAGAATAGAGGTGCGGGTCGACCACGGCGAAAGACGCAAGGGTTGGCCCCAGGCGCATCGTCCGCGCGGAGCGCGCGAACCACGATGTACCCGATCATGCAGGGGGAGCCCCTGCCAGTCACAGTGGTAGACACGATGACGATCATGACTTCCCGTGCGGAGGTACACGAGTACCTGACCCGCGCCTATTGCCCCACCCGGATTCCCGCCGAGGACGAGGCGCACATCGAGGAGATCAAGCGGCTCCTCGAGGTCAACAACGCCGTCCTGGTGGCCCACTACTACACCGACGATGCCATCCAGCAACTCGCCGAGGAGACCGGCGGCTGCGTGGCCGACTCCCTGGAGATGGCGCGCTTCGGCGCCCGCCACGAGGCCGACACCCTGGTGGTGGCTGGGGTGCGCTTCATGGGCGAGACCGCCAAGATCCTCTCGCCGGAGAAGCGCGTGCTGATGCCCACCCTGGAGGCGACCTGCTCCCTGGATCTGGGTTGTCCGGCCGACGCGTTCAGCGCTTTCTGCGACCAGCACCCCGACCGCACCGTGGTGGTCTATGCCAACACCTCCGCGGCGGTGAAGGCCCGCGCCGACTG
Source organism: Halomonas salsilacus (assembly GCF_051216275.1). Lineage (NCBI taxonomy): Bacteria > Pseudomonadati > Pseudomonadota > Gammaproteobacteria > Oceanospirillales > Halomonadaceae > Halomonas > Halomonas salsilacus. The sequence continues at coordinate 232,851 of NZ_JBPKAQ010000002.1, read as the reverse complement.
GGTGGTGACCTCATCGATCGCCGTCGAGGTGATCGAGGAGCTCCAGGCCCGCGGCGAGAAGATCCTGTGGGCGCCGGACAAGCATCTCGGCGGCTACATCCAGAAGAAGACCGGCGCCGACATGCTGCTCTGGGACGGTGCCTGCATCGTCCACGAGGAGTTCAAGGCGAAGGGGGTCGAGGACCTCAAGGCGCTCTATCCGGAGGCCGCGGTGCTGGTGCACCCGGAGTCGCCGGCCGCGGTGGTGGAGCTGGCCGACGTGGCGGGGTCCACCTCTCAGCTGATCAAGGCGGCGAAGGAACTGCCCAACGACAAGCTGATTGTGGCCACCGATCGCGGCATCTTCTTCAAGATGCAGCAGGCGGTGCCCGAAAAGACCCTGTTCGAGGCGCCCACCGCCGGCAAGGGTGCCACCTGCAGGAGCTGCGCCCACTGCCCGTGGATGGCGATGAATGCGCTCGACAACCTGGCCGACGCCCTGCGACACGGCTCCGGCGAGATCTTCGTCGATGACGCGCTGCGCCTGGCCGCCCTCAAGCCGCTGGAGCGGATGCTGAATTTCCAGCGCTGAGGCGCAACGTCCAGCGCTAGAACTTCTTAGAACTTCTCCAGCGTTTCCCGGTAGCCGATGAACGCCTCACGGCGCTGCTCGATGCGAGCAGCCGCCGTGGTGTCTCCTTCCCGCTCGGCCACTTGCCGGGCCACGTCCAGCTGGCGGATAGCCTCACTGATGCGTCCGTTCAGCTGCAGCTGCTCGGCCCTGGCCAGGTGGCCCCAGGCCTCGCGGCCGCTGCGGCCGGCGGCCTGGGCCAGCAGGGTGAACACCTGCGGGTCCTCATGGCGCCGCTCGGAGAGCTCACGAAGCACCCGCCACGCCTCGTCCGGGTCGCGCTGCAGCAACGCCTCACCCAGCACCAGGGTGGCAGGCAGATGCCCCGGCATCAGCCTCAGCAGGCGGCGGCTGCGCTCGATGGCGTCGTCATAGCGGCCGGCATCGAAGGCCACCAGGGCGGCCGAGGCGGGCAGCAGGCCGAGGTCGGGCTCCTGACGGGCCAGGGCGTCGAGGGTCGCGAGGGCACCGCTGGGGTTGCCCCGGCGGGCCTCAACCAGGGCGTCCAGATAGCGCCGGGTGGCCGCGGGCACGTCGTCCTGGCTGAGCCGGGTGACGGCCTGCTGGGGGTCGTGCTCATGGATGGTCATCAGGGCACGGGCGCGCACCAGGTGGTACTGGAGGTCGTCGTCACGAGGGGAGGGGACCGTGAGCTGTCCGGCCCGGTCCTGGGTGTCGCTGATCCGCGTTGCGGTCACCGGGTGGGTGAGCAGGAACTCCGGCGGATTGCCGCCCTGCAGGCTGGCCATGCGCTGCATGGCGCGGAACATGCGCACCATGGCCTCGGGGTCGTAGCCGGCCTGGGCCATGGCCTGCAGGCCGATGCGGTCGGCCTCCTGCTCGAAGCGCCGCGAGTAGGCCAACTGGTCCTGAATGAAGGCGGCCTGGGAGCCCATGGCCACGCCGATGCCGGCCTCTCCCCCGCCGGCGGCGGCGATCAGCATGCCGGCCAGCATGGCGGCCATGGCGGGCACCTGGGTCTGCTCGGCGCGGGCCTGGCCGCGGGCGTAGTGACGCTGGGAGAGGTGGCCCAGCTCATGGGCCAGCACCGAGACCAGAGCCGCCTCCTCCTCGGCGAAGGCGAACAGGCCGGCATTCACGCCGATGATGCCCCCCGGCACGGCGAAGGCATTGAGCTGGCGGCTGTCGACCAGGGTCACCAGCGGCTGGCTGCCGCCTAGCCCGCTGTGGGGCAGCAGGCGGGTGACCATCGACTCCATGTAGTGCTGGGCGATGGGGTCCTGCCATTGGGGTGCGCGGGCCCGGAACTGCCGCAGCCAGGCCCGGCCGAGCCGAAACTCCTCGCCGCTGGCGGCCTGGCTATCGCCGCTGGCCAGACTCGGCAGCCCAGCGGCGCTGTCCCACTGGGGCTGGGTCCACTGGGCGGTGGCGGGCAGGGCCAGCACCAGGCACAGGGCGCCGAGGGCGAGTCGGGGAAAACGGCGCGGCATGCTCAGGATCTCCAGTGTTGGGCCGGGGTGGCCATGGTCTGACATTGATTCAATCGGTAAAGTGCCTTTAAATCCCTGGGGTTTCCATGCCGCGGCGACATCCGGCGCAGGCTTGCGCACCCCACCCCTTCAATGTTCCGGGAGAGATCATGGCCCTGCAACCCGACGACCTGCTCGATGCCCGTGGCCTTCCCTGCCCGCTGCCGTTGCTCAAGGCGAAGCAGGCGCTGGCGCGCCTGGCCCCGGGCCAGCTGCTCGAGGTGATGGCCACCGATGCCGGCTCCTGGCAGGACTTCGAGACTTTCACCGCCCAGAGTCACCATGTCATGCTGGAGCGCGAGGCGCGAGGCGACGTCTACCACTACTGGATCCGCAAGGGTGGGGAGGGCACTTCATGACCCTGCGGACGGTCTTCAAGGGCTGGATCGATCACTACTTCTCCGACGAGGAGGCGGTCATCCTGTTGGTGCTGCTGGTGCTCGGCTTCGCCGCAGTGATCTTCCTCGGGCGCATGCTGGCGCCCTTCCTCACCGCCCTGGTGATCGCCTTCCTGCTGCAGGGGGCGGTGAGCTGGCTGCAGCACCGGCACGTGCCCCACCTGCTCGCGGTGATCCTGGTCTTCCTGGGTTTCATCGGCCTGCTGCTGGCGCTGGCCTTCATCCTGATGCCGCTGATCTGGAACCAGCTGGTGGGGCTGGTGCAAGAGACGCCGCGCATGTTCGCCAGCGGCCAGCAGCTGCTCGACGACCTGCAGGATCGCTACCCGCAGCTGATTACCCCCGACCAGATCCAGAACTGGGTCGCCGTGGCCGGGCGCGAGATGACCCAGTTTGGCCAGCGCGCCCTGACCCTGTCGCTGGCCTCGCTGGGCAACGTGCTGGCGCTGATCATCTACCTGGTGCTGGTGCCGATCCTGGTGTTCTTCCTGCTCAAGGATCGCGACAGGCTGGTGGGCTTTACCCTCTCGCTGCTGCCCCACAAGCGCGCCCTGATGACCCGCATCTGGCAGGAGATGGACGTCCAGATCGCCAACTACGTGCGTGGCAAGTTCATCGAGATCATCATCGTGGGCACCATCTCCTTTCTCACCTTTGCCTACTTCGGGCTGCCCTATTCGGCGCTGCTGGCGGTGCTGGTAGGCTTCTCGGTGCTGGTGCCCTACATCGGCGCGGCGGTGGCCACGCTGCCGGTGGCGGCGGTAGCGGGCTTCCACTTCGGCATGACCAGCGAATTCGCCTACGTGGTGATCGCCTACGGTATCATCCAGGCCCTGGACGGCAACGTGCTGGTGCCGATCCTGTTCTCCGAAGCGGTCAACCTGCACCCGGTGTCGATCATCGTGGCGGTGCTGTTTTTCGGCGGGATCTGGGGCTTCTGGGGGATCTTCTTCGCCATTCCGCTGGCGACCCTGCTCAAGGCGCTGGTCTATGCCTGGCCCCGGGGGATTCAGCGTCACAAGCGCGAGGGGGCGGCCGAGGTCATGGCCAAGGAGTGAGAGAAGTGAGAGGAGGAGTGAGCGGTGGGGGCCGCCCTCGGGGCGGCCTCCGGCGGGGCTCAGCCGTTGTGCAGCGCCTGGGCGGCCTCCAGTACCTCTTGGGCGTGGCCCGGGACCTTGACCCCGCGCCACTCACTGGCCAGCCTGCCCTCGGCGTCGATCAGGAAGGTGCTGCGTTCGATGCCCAGATGCTCCTTGCCATACAGCTTCTTGAGCTTGATGACGTCGAATATCCCGCATACCGTCTCGTCCTTGTCGGAGACCAGGTCGAAGTTGAAGCCCTGCTTGGCCTTGAAGTTCTCCTGGGCGCGGAGGCCGTCCCGGGAGACGCCGAGGATTACGGTGTTGGCGGCGTCGAACTCCGCCTTGCGGTCGCGGAAGTCGCCGCCCTCGGTGGTGCAACCCGGGGTGCTGGCCTTGGGGTAGAAGTAGACCACCACCTGCCGGCCCTTGAACTCGGAGAGGGACAGGGTGGTATCACCGGTGGCGGTAGCGATGAAGTCGGGGACCGGCTGGCCGATACTCACGCTCATGGGCGTCTCCTGCACGTTGGTTGGGGGAGCTTGATTACACGCAAGCGCCGCGGTCCTGTCAAAGTTCCAGCCGCCGTGGCGCGGTCAAAGTGAGGCGCCTCGCTGTACAGGCTCTGGCCGGCTGAGTACCATTTGATCCCTGATGCGGGCCATGGGCCCCGCCCCTTCCTGACCCGGTGGCTACCGGGCAGAGGCGCAGCTGTCGAATCGAGAGGATAGATGAGGATGATCACTGGCAGTATCGTCGCCCTGGCGACGCCGATGAAGGTCAATGGCGACATCGACTGGGAAGCGCTGCGTCGCCTGGTGAACTTCCACCTCGACAACGGCACCGATGGCATCGTCGCCGCCGGCACCACCGGCGAGCCCACCACCATGTCGTTCGCCGAGCACTTCGACGTGATCCGCACCGTGGTGGAGGAGGTCAACGGCCGCATTCCCGTCATCGCCGGCACCGGGGCCAACGCCACCTCCGAGGCGGTGGAACTGGCCCGCTACGCCGGCGAGGTAGGGGCCGACTACTGCCTGTCGGTCTGCCCCTACTACAACAAGCCCACCCAGGAGGGGCTCTACCGCCACTTCAAGGCGGTGGCCCAGGGCAGCAAGCTGCCGGTGATCCTCTACAACGTGCCGGGCCGCACCGCCTGCGATCTCTACAATGAGACCGTGCTGCGCCTGGCCGAGGTGGACAACATCATCGGCCTGAAGGACGCCACCGGCAACCTGGAGCGGGCCGAGGATCTCATTGCACGGCTCAAGGGCAGCGGCTTCATGCTCTACTCCGGCGACGACGGCACCGCCTGCGACTTCATGTTGATGGGCGGCCACGGTGATATCTCGGTGACCGCCAACGTGGCCCCCAGGGCCATGCACGACCTCTGCGCCGCGGCGGTGGCCGGCGACGCCGACCATGCCCACCAGCTCAACACCCGGCTGATGCCGCTGCACACCAACCTGGGCATCGAATCCAATCCGATCCCGGTCAAGTGGGCGCTCTACCGCATGGGGCTGATCGAGCCGGGCATCCGCCTGCCGCTTACCTGGCTCTCGGAGAAGTACCACTCCACGATCAGCGAGGCCCTGCAACTGGCCGGCGTGATCGAGGACTGATCGGCGCTGCGCCGGAACCTGGAGAACTGGATGCAAGGTAGATGCATGAACTCAGCGCTGAAATGGCTTCCTCTGGTGGCGGCCGTGGCCCTGGCGGGCTGTGCCCGCGACTCGGGTTACTACCACGACCGCAACGTCGACTACGCCGAGGCACGCACCGCCCCGGCGCTGACCCTGCCCGAGAGCAGGGACCCTCAACGCTATCGCGATGCCATGCCGGTGCCCCAGGCGGCCGGTGATTTCCGTGCCGCCGACGGCCGCTTCCGGGCCCCCAGCCCCCAGGCGCTGGGGGCGGGGCGTGCCATGGAGCGCGACTTCGTCGAGCGTCGCGCCATCGGTCGTGATGCCTGGCTGGTGGTGGGCGCCGACCCGGGGGCCGTCTGGCCCCAGCTCGAGGACTTCGCCCGGACTCGCGGCTTGAGTATCCAGGCCAGCGACTCCTCGCGGGGCGTGATCGAGACCGGCCAGGCGCGGCTCAGCGTTCGCCAGGGGCTGCGTGCCGGAGACAGCGAGGTGCGCTGCGACCAGGGCGGGGCCCCGGAAGGCGCCTGTCTCGATGCCCTCGAAGAGTACTTCGGGGTGCTCAGCGCCACCGCCAGTGCCTCGTCCCTCGCGGCGCAGCGCCTCGCCGGCGAGTCGCGGCTGAACATCGAGCAGCGCGGCGACGAGTGGCTCGTCGAGATCCCGCTGGAGATCGATCGCACCTGGGCCGAGCTGGACCACCAGCTGAGCCAGGATTTCACCGTGGAGGAGCGTCGCGAGCTGCTGGAGAGCGACCCGGCGGGCCGCGAGTTCCTGATCAGCTACATGACGGTCAGTGAACGCAACCGTAACCCGCTGCAGATCGTCTTCAGCCCCGACGTGCGCCAGATGCACCAGCAGATCCGGCTGGTGCTGGAGTCCGAAGGGCCCCGGCAGACTGTGCTGCGTGCGGTCAATGCCAGCGAGCGTGACTTCAGCCCCGAGGATCAGCGCGAGCTTCTCGAGCGGGTAGCGGGTCTGCTGCGCTGATGGCGGAGCCGGAGGCCACGGCACCGCGCCGCGGGCGGCTGCAGTTTGCTTCCCTGGGCAGCGGCAGCAAGGGCAATGCGACCCTGGTCAGCGACGGCGAGACCCACCTGCTGGTGGACTGCGGCTTCGGCCTGGGAGAGACCGAGCGCCGCCTGGCGCGCTTCGGACTGCATCCGCGCCAGCTCGATGCGGTGCTGGTGACTCACGAGCACGGTGACCACATCCGCGGGGTGGGTCCTCTGGCTCGCCGCTACGGCGTGGCTGTCTATCTGACCCCGGGCACCTGGGGCACGGGCCGGCTCGGCGAGCTGCCCGACCGGCACTGGGTCACCCCGCAGCAGCGCTTCGTCGTCAAGGGATTGACCATCGACCCGGTGACCGTCCCCCACGACGCCCGGGAGCCGGTGCAGTTTCGCGTCCAGGGCAGCGAGCGCAGCCTCGGCGTGCTCACCGACCTGGGGCACCCCACCGACCACGTGGCCGAGGCCTTCGCCGGCTGCGATGCCCTGGTGCTGGAGTGCAACCATGACGTCCGGATGCTCGCCGAGGGACCCTATCCGCCGCGCCTCAAGCGCCGGGTAGGAGGCGACTGGGGGCACCTGGCCAACGCCCAGGCCGCCGCGCTGCTGCCGCGGCTCGGCCTGGATCGTCTGCAGCACATCGTCTGCTCGCACCTGTCGGAACACAACAATCGGCCCGAGCTGGCCCGGGAGGCCCTGGTGCCGCTGCTCGATGGCGACGACTTCCGGTTGAGGGTCTCCAGCCAGGCGGCGGGCATGACGTGGCAGGCCATCGGCTGACCCCTCGAACGCTCATCATCTCCCTTCAACCTTCCTGTTTTCGCGGCTCGCAGCCTCTGGAGGCTTCCATGGAAAAGCGTCAAGAACTCTATGCCGGCAAGGCCAAGTCGGTCTTCGCCACCGATGATCCGTCCCGCGTGATCCTGCAATTCCGCGACGACACCAGTGCCTTCGACGGCGAGCGCATGGAGTCGCTGGCCCGCAAGGGCATGGTCAACAACTGCTTCAACGCCTTCATCATGGAGACGCTGGCGGCGGCGGGGGTGCCGACCCACTTCGAGACGCGTCTCTCCGCGACCGAGAGCCTGGTCAAGCGACTCGAGATGATCCCGGTGGAGTGCGTGGTGCGCAACATCGCCGCCGGCGGCCTGGTCAAGCGCCTGGGCGTCACCGAGGGTCAGGTGCTCACCCCGCCGACCTTCGAGCTGTTCCTCAAGAACGACGCCCTGCACGATCCGATGATCAATGAGTCGCTGGCTGAGACCTTTGGCTGGGCCGCGCCTGCGCAGCTGGCCGAGATGAAGGCGCTGACCTTCAAGGTCAACGAGGTGCTCAAGTCCCTGTTCGCCGACGGCGGCCTGCTGCTGGTGGATTACAAGCTGGAGTTCGGCCTGTTCGAGGGCGGGATCGTGCTAGGCGACGAGTTTTCACCGGACGGCTGCCGGCTGTGGGACGCCAAGACCCGCGAGAAGCTCGACAAGGACCGCTTCCGCCAGGGCCTGGGCGGCGTGATCGAGGCCTACGAGGAGGTGGGGCGCCGCATCGGAGTGGAATTCGCCTGAAGCTGGCGTACCGAGCAGGACAAGTCAGAGTGCGAAGGGCCCGTGGGGCCCTTCGTCGTGTCGATCTGGCTCAGGCGGGCACGATCTCGACCACCTGCACCCGCACCTCCCCGGCGTCGTCGTCCTGAATCCGGAAACGCACGTCCACGTCGCGCAGGCGTACGCCATAGGTGCGCGCCTCTGCGCCCCGGCGATAGGCGGGGCGCGGATCCTGGGCCAGCACCTGCTGGATCAGCTCGCCCAGGGAGTCGCCGTCGGGGCGGTCGGCCAGGATGGCCGTCGCCGCGGCGCTGAAGGCCACCGCGAGCCGCGGCGGTGCCTGGGGGGCGAAGCCGGCGCGGGCCTCGGGGCGCGACTCGGCCCAGGGCAGGTAGGGCTTGATATCGAGCACCGGGGTGCCGCTGACCAGATCGGCGCCGCGCAGTATCAGGCGGACGCCGCAGCGGGTGTCGACCTCGACGAGCTCCACCAGAGACAGTCCCAGGCGGTTGGGGCGGTGGGTGCTGCGGCTGGCGAACACGCCGACCCTGGCGTTGCCGCCCAGCCGCGGTGGGCGCACCAGCGGTGTCCAGCGTCGCGAATCGGCCTGGTCGGGGCTCAGGTGGAAGACGAAGGTCAGCCACAGGTGGCTGAAATCCTCCAGGCCCCGCACCGCCAGCGCGTCGTCGAACGGGGGCAGGAGCACTAGGCTGGCGCGGGCCGCCGATGCCAGGCCGGGCTGGCGCGGAATGCCGAACTTGTCGGGGTAGTCGCTTTCGATGACGCCGATGGGCGACAGCGTGAAGGTGAGGGAGGGAGGGGCATCGATCATGGGCGGATTATGCCCGGCGCAGGGCCTGGCGGCGAGGGGATTGGCCCGGCGGTTGTGCTTGTGTAGTCTTTTAGCAACGCTCACAGCCACGGAACATTTATGAACGAGACGCTGACGCCGGCCGGCGCCGAGGCCCGGCGACCCGGAGGCGCACGAATCTACTATCGCCAGGCGCGGGCTCGGGACGCCGCCGATCAGGCCGAGGTCTTCCACCACGCGGTGATGCAGGGGGCCATGTCCCACTACAGCGTCGTCGAGCGGGAGGCCTGGGCATCGGCCCTGCCCCGGGACGCCACCGCCTGGGCGGCGCGCCATGCGCTCTTCACCACCCTGGTGGCCGATTGCGACGGGCGCTGCGTCGGCTTCCTCGAGCTGGATATCCCCCGCGGGCGGATCGCGACGCTCTACGTCTGGCCGTCGCTGTCGCGGCGGGGAATCGGCTCCACCCTGCTGATTCATGCCGAGCGGCTGCTGATGGAGCAGGGGCATGACTGGGCCCACATCGAGGCCAGCCTGGTGCTGGCGGAGCGCCTGGTGCGGCGCGGCTGGCAGGAAGTGGGCGAGGAGTGGGTGGAACGCGGCGGCGAGCGGCTGTGTCGCAAGCGGTTGGCGAAGCGCCTCGCCGCCGTGGAGACCTGATCCCCTCATCGCCCGCGTTTCGTCAGTCGATGATCCGCATGGAGAGGTCGATGGCCTTGATGTCCTTGGTCAGGGCGCCGCTGGAGATGCAGTCCACTCCGGTCTCGGCGATGGCGCGCAGGGTGCTCTCATCGACGTTGCCCGAGGCCTCCAGGGTCGCCTGGCCGGCGGTGCGCTTGACCGCCTCGCGCATGTCATCGAGGCCGAAGTTGTCCAGCATGATGATGTCGGCCCCCGCCGCCAGGGCCTGATCCAGTTCCCCGAAGGTCTCCACCTCCACCTCCACCGGCACATCCCGGGCGATCCTGCGCGCCGCCAACACCGCCGCCTCGATGCCGCCACAGGCGGCGATATGATTCTCCTTGATCAGGAAGGCGTCCCACAGGCCGATGCGGTGGTTGTGGCCGCCGCCGCAGGTCACCGCGTACTTCTGGGCGAGGCGCATTCCCGGCAGGGTCTTGCGGGTGTCCAGCAGGCGCACGCCGGTGTCATGGATCAGGTCCACGTAGTGGCGGGTGCGGGTGGCGGTGGCCGAGAGGGTCTGGAGCATGTTCAGCGCCGCGCGCTCCCCGGTGAGCAGGCTACGGGCGGGGCCCTCGAGCTCCAGGAAGACCTGGTCAGCCTCGAGGCGGTCGCCGTCGTCGGCGTGCCAGCGCAGGGTCACCGTGACGTCGAGGCGTCGGAACAGCTCGTCGACCCAGGCGACGCCGCACAGCACACAGGCCTCGCGGGTGATGACTCGGGCACGGGCGGTGGCATCCATGGGGATCAGCTGGGCGGTGATATCGCCCGGCCCCAGATCCTCGGCCAGCAGGCGAGCGGCGGCGTCGCGGATCTCTTCGCTGAGCTTGTCGTGGTAGGGCAGGGCATCCTGGTAGTCCATGCGGGGCACTCTTGGGGGTGAAGCCGGCGCGGGGTGGCCGAGGTGATCGGGGGCGTTCATTATAGGGAATCCATGCGGATCACGTCAGGGGAGAGCAATGCCGATCACACAGGGGTGGCTGGCGGGGGCGCGGCGGGTGCCATCACCCAACTGCGATGACCGGCCCGATGGCGAGGTCTCGCTGCTGCTGCTGCATTCCATCAGCCTGCCGCCCGGCGAGTTCGGCGGGGAACACATCGAGCGGCTGTTCACCAATCGTCTGGACCCCGATGCCCACCCCTTCTTCGGCGAGATCGCTCATCTGCGGGTCTCCGCCCACCTGCTGATCCGCCGCGACGGCGAATGCGTGCAGTTCGTGCCCTTTCACCGCCGTGCCTGGCACGCCGGTCGCTCCCGCTGGCGCGACGGCGAGCGGCAGCGTGCCGCGCTCAACGACTTCGCCATCGGTATCGAGCTCGAGGGCGATGAGGTCTCGCCCTATCGCCTGGCCCAGTATGGTGCCCTGTCGCGAGCGACCGCCGACCTCCTGGCGACCTACCCTGGGTTGGACGAGGCGCGCATTACCGGCCACGCGCGGGTGGCGCCGCTGAGAAAATCCGACCCTGGCCCCGCCTTCGACTGGGCCTTCTTCCGGCAGCGGCTGGCCGGCGAGGCCGTGCTCAATCGGCCACTGGCCTGACGCCATCCCGTTCTGGTCGTTCGCTTGCTTCATACGGTAGTTTACTTACAACTGCTTGACCTTGGTCGAGTTACTTCTGTTGGCCGCCGGCTAACCCCTTGTGTTGCGGTGCAATAATCATTAATGGGAAATGTTTCCCATAAAAGCTTGAATTGGCAGTTCCGCCTCTTTGCGGTATCTTCCATCCACCAACGGCTGCTTCTTTCGCGCTGTCATGTAAGAAAACTACACGCCGTCAAACGGCGTGACTCTCGCTGACGAGAGCACGCCCAGAGGCCCGCACACGCGGGTACACGCAATACCATGTTATTCGGAGAGACGTCATATGAGTCTGGAGGCAAGAGAGGATCTCGATCCGGTCGAGACCACGGAGTGGTTGGAATCCCTGGAATCGGTTCTGGATCGCGAGGGCGAGGAGCGCGCCCGGTTCCTGCTGACCCGCCTGGCGGATCGCCTGCGCCGTGACGGGACCCAGGCTCCCTTCTCGGTGACCACTCCGCATCGCAACACCATTCCGGTGCACCGCGAGGCGCCGATGCCGGGCGATCTGTTCATGGAGCGCAAGATCCGCTCCCTGATCCGCTACAACGCCATCGCCCAGGTGATCCGCAACAACCGCGCCAATCCGGGGCTCGGCGGTCACATCGCCAGCTTCATGTCGGCGGCGACCCTCTATGACGTCGGCTTCAACCACTTCTTCCGTGCCCCTAACGGCGATTTCGGGGGCGACCTGGTCTATATCCAGGGCCACGTCGCGCCGGGCATCTACGCCCGCGCCTACCTCGAAGGGCGCCTGTCCGAGGAGCAGATGGACAGCTACCGCCAGGAGGTGGATGGCAACGGTCTCTCGTCCTATCCGCACCCCTGGCTGATGCCGGACTTCTGGCAGTTCCCCACCGTCTCCATGGGCCTCGGCCCAATCCAGGCCATCTATCAGGCCCACGTGATGAAGTACCTGCACTCACGTGAAATGAAGGACATGCACGATCGCAAGATCTGGTGCTTCATGGGCGACGGCGAGTGCGACGAGCCGGAATCCCTGGGCGCGATTTCGCTGGCCGGGCGCGAAAAGCTCGACAACCTGATCTTCGTCATCAACTGCAACCTTCAGCGTCTCGATGGCCCGGTACGCGGCAATGGCCGCATCATGGACGAGCTTGAGGGCGTGTTCCGCGGCGCCGGCTGGAACGTGCTCAAGGTGGTCTGGGGCCGCCTGTGGGACCCGCTCTTCGAGAAGGACAAGAAGGGTGCGCTGCAGAAAATCATGGACGAGTCGGTGGACGGCGAGTATCAGAACTACAAGGCCAACGATGGCGCCTATACCCGCAAGCACTTCTTCGGCAAGTACCCCGAGACCGCCGAGATGGTCAAGGACATGTCCGACGAGGACATCTGGAAGCTCAACCGCGGCGGCCACGACCCGTTCAAGGTCTACGCGGCCTATCACCAGGCGACCAACAACGCCAACGGACGTCCCACCGTGATCCTGGCGCACACCGTCAAGGGCTACGGCATGGGCAGCGGCGACGGTGAAGCGGCCAACGAGGCCCACCAGGTCAAGAGCATGGAGCTGGACGCGCTGAAGAAATTCCGCGACCGCTTCGGCATTCCGCTCACCGATGAGCAGCTCAAGGACGTGCCCTTCTACAAGCCCGCGGATGACTCTCCCGAGCTCAGGTACATGCACCTGCAGCGGGAGCGCCTGGGCGGCTATCTGCCCCAGCGTCAAAGCGACTTCGAGGCGTTGCAGATCCCGGATCTCGAAGACAAGACCTTTGCTTCCCAACTGGGCGGCTCGAAGGGGCGTGAAGTCTCCACCACCATGTCCTTCGTGCGCATCCTCAACGGCCTGGTCAAGGACAAGCAGATCGGCAAGCAGGTGGTGCCCATCGTGCCCGACGAGGCGCGTACCTTCGGCATGGAGGGGATGTTCCGCCAGCTCGGCATCTATACCTCCGAAGGTCAGAAGTACGAGCCCATGGACAAGGGCCAGATAATGTTCTATCGCGAGGACAAGCAGGGCCAGATCCTCGAGGAGGGCATTTCCGAAGCCGGCGCCATGTCCGCGTGGATCGCCGCCGCCACCTCCTACAGCAACCACAATCTGCCGCTGCTGCCGTTCTACGTCTACTACTCGATGTTCGGCTTCCAGCGCATCGGTGACCTGGCCTGGGCGGCCGGTGACCTGCAGGCGCGCGGCTTCCTGGTCGGCGGCACCGCGGGGCGGACCACGCTCAACGGCGAGGGTCTGCAGCACCAGGATGGCCACAGCCATTTGCAGGCCTCCACCATCCCCAACTGCCGCAGCTACGACCCCACCTACGCCCACGAGGTGGCAGTGATCATCCAGGACGGCCTGAAGCGCATGTTCGCCGACAAGGAGAACTGCTTCTACTACCTGACCGTGATGAATGAGAACTACGAGCAGCCCGAGATCGCCGAGATTCCCGCCGAGGACATCGTCAAGGGCATGTACCTGCTGCGCGAGACCCAGGGCAAGAAGGGCCGCGTCCAGCTGATGGGCTCCGGCACCATCCTGCGCGAGGTCGAGGCGGCCGCCGAACTGCTGAGCGAGGACTGGGGCGTGGGCGCCGACATCTGGAGCGTGACCAGCTTCAATGAGCTGCGTCGCGAGGCCTTGGCCCTGGACCGGGAGGCCTTCCTCAACCCCGAGGCGGAGCCGGGCAAGCCCCACCTGACCCGCTGCCTCGAGGGCCGCGAGGGGCCGGCCATCGCCTCTACCGACTACATGCGGCTGTTTGCCGACCAGGTGCGCGCCTGGGTCCCCACCGAGTTCCACGTGCTGGGCACCGACGGCTATGGCCGCTCCGATACCCGCGAGAAGCTGCGTCACTTCTTCGAGGTCGATCGCTTCTTCGTGACCGTTGCCGCCCTCAAGGCCCTGGCCGAGCGTGGCGAACTGGATCGCAAGGTAGTAGGCGAGGCCCTCGAGAAGTACGGCATCGACCCGACCAAACCCAATCCGCTGACCGACTGATCCGCGAGCGGCGGGCCTGGTGCCCGCCCCAGGTACGAGTTTGAAGGAGCGCGACCTTGAGTAGCGAAATCATCAAAGTTCCCGACATCGGCGGCAGCGAGGATGTCGAAATCATCGAGATCGCGGTGTCCGAAGGTGACGTGATCTCCGCCGAGGACACCCTGATCACCCTGGAGTCCGACAAGGCCAGCATGGATGTGCCTTCGCCCAAGGGGGGCAAGGTCATCAAGGTGCTGGTGAAGGAGGGCGATACCGTTTCCGAGGGCGACGATATCGTCGAGCTGGAGGCCGAGGGTGCCGGCGGTGGCGAGACCGGCGACGGCGAGCAGCCCGACGAGAGCGAGGCGCCGGCCAGGTCCGGGCCTGCTCCGGAAAAGGCCACCGAAAAGCCTGCCACCGAGAAGCCGGCGGCCAAGGCCGGTGGCGGCAAGCGCACCGTGGAGATCAAGGTGCCGGACCTGGGTGGCTCCAGCGATGTGGAGATCATCGAGGTGGCTGTGGCAGAGGGTGACGAGGTGGCCGCCGAGGACACTCTGATTACCCTGGAGTCCGACAAGGCCTCCATGGACGTGCCGAGCCCCCACGCGGGCAAGCTGGTCTCGCTGACGGTGAAGGAGGGCGATACCGTCTCCGAGGGCGATGTGATCGGCACCATGGAGATCGACGACGCGGGTACTGGCGGCGGCGACGCCGAGCCGGCACCTGCCGCGTCCGAGCCCGAAGCCACCGCGCCCGAGCCGGCGGAAGAAGAGCCGGAGGAGGCCGGCGCCGGCGAGCCCGAGCGTCGCGAAATCCGCGTGCCGGACCTCTCCGGTTCCTCCGATGTGCCGATCATCGAGATTGGCGTGGCCGCCGGTGACGAGATCAACGAGGAAGATCCGCTGATTACCCTGGAGTCCGACAAGGCCTCCATGGACGTGCCGAGCCCCTTCAAGGGCAAGCTGCTCGAACTCACCGTCAAGGAGGGAGATACCGTCTCCGAGGGTGATCTGATCGGCTACATGGAAGTCGCCGGCGCGGCCAAGCCGACGTCCGCGGCGAAGCCCTCCCAGTCGAAGGCCCAGGCCCCCAAGGCTGACGCCCCGAAGGCCGACAAGCCGGCCCCGACCCCGAGCGGCAGGCCGAGCCCCGAGGCCGAGATGGCGGCCCACAAGCCCCGCGATGGCAAGCTGGTACACGCCGGCCCGGCGGTGCGCCTGCTGGCCCGAGAGCTGGGCGTCGACCTGGGGCTGGTCAAGCCCAGCGGACCGAAGGAGCGGGTGCTCAAGGAGGATGTCAACGCCTACGTCAAGCAGGTGATGGCCAACCAGGGCAAGGCCCAGGCATCGGCCGGCGCCCCGGCGGCCGCGGGCTCCGGCATTCCGCCCATCCCGGACCAGGACTTCAGCCAGTTTGGCGAGGTGGAAGAGAAGCCCATGGGCCGCCTGATGAAGATGGGCGCTACCAACCTGCACCGCAGCTGGGTCAACCTGCCCCACGTCACGCAGTTCGATGAAGCCGATATCACCGAGCTGGAAATCTTCCGCAAGTCCATGAAGGCCGAGGCGGAGGCCCAGGGCGCCAAGCTCACGCCGCTGCCCTTCATGATCAAGGCGTGTGCCTATGCCCTGCGCCAGTACCCGCAGTTCAACGTCAGTTTGAGGCCCGACGGCGAGTCGGTGGTATGGAAGAAGTACGTCCATATCGGCATCGCCGTGGACAGCCCGGACGGCCTGATGGTCCCGGTGATCCGCGATGCGGACAAGAAGTCGCTGATCGACATCGCCAAGGAGTCCGTGGAACTGGCCAAGAAGGCGCAGACCAAGAAGCTCAAGCGCGAGGAGATGACCGGGGGCTGCTTCACCATCTCCAGTCTGGGCTCCATCGGCGGTACCGCCTTCACCCCCATCGTCAACGCCCCGGAGGTCGCCATCCTCGGCGTCTCCAAGGCGTCGATGAAGCCGGTGTGGGACGGCAAGGCCTTCGAGCCGCGGCTGATGATGCCGCTGTGCCTGTCCTACGACCACCGGGCGGTCAACGGGGCCGATGCGGCGCGCTTCACCGCGCTGCTGGCCCAGCTGCTGAGCGATATTCGTCGCTTGCTGCTCTGATCCCGCGGCCCTGCCGGCGGTTCTGACAACCGTTCTGGCAACCACACGACGGCGCCCTCGGGCGCCGTCGTTTTTGTTGGCGGGCCTAGCGCTATGGTCGCCAGACCAAAGTGTTATTCGGCCTCAAGTCAATTGATATACAAGGCCTTTTTAGCGCGAGGGACGGCGGCGAGGAGGAGCGGCGCTTGTGCCCGACCCGGGCCGCGGTTATCGTTCCTTTTTAACCATTTCTTCACTAATGACAGCCACTTGTACTTGAGGACAAGAACATGCGATTGATCCTGTTGGGCGCGCCGGGTGCCGGCAAGGGCACCCAGGCCCAGTTCATCTGCGAGCGCTTCAATATCCCGCAGATCTCCACCGGCGACATGCTGCGTGCCGCCGTCAAGGAGGGCAGCGAGCTGGGGGTCAAGGCCAAGGAGATCATGACCAGCGGTGGCCTGGTGTCCGATGACATCATCATCGGCCTGGTCAAGGAGCGCATCAGCCAGCCCGACTGTGAGAGCGGTTTCCTGTTCGATGGCTTCCCGCGCACCATTCCCCAGGCAGATGCCATGAAGGATGCCGGCGTCAAGCTCGACCACGTGCTGGAGATCGCCGTGGAGGACGAGGAGATCGTCAAGCGCCTGGCTGGCCGCCGCGTGCACCCGGGTTCCGGGCGCGTCTATCACGTCGAGTACAATCCGCCCAGGGAAGCCGGCAAGGATGACGTCACCGGCGAGGCGTTGGTCCATCGCGATGACGACCGCGAGTCCACCGTGCGCAACCGCCTGGCGGTCTACCACGAGCAGACCGCGCCGCTGGTCGACTACTACCAGGCCTGGGCCGAGCAGGATCCGGACGCCGCCCCGACCTACCACCGCGTGGAAGGCGTTGGCAGCGTCGACGATATCAAGGCCCAGGTGCTCAAGGCGCTGGAGGGCTAACCGCTCCATACGGGTCGGGGCTTTCCCGGCGCCCCTTGGCGTTGCAGCCAGCCTTCGACTCGATGGCCCGCCTTGGCGGGCCATCGTCGTTTGTGTACCTGCCACGTATAATGGCTATCCCGTTCCTCCTGCGATGGTTGTGCCATGTCGATCCTGCTGGCCCTGGATGCCTCCTCGAGTGCCTGCTCCGCCGCCCTGCTGCGGCGACGCGCGGGCGCCGACGATGAACTGCTCTCGCGCTTCGAGATGGCGCCGCGGGCCCATACACGACGGCTGCTACCCATGGTCGACGAGGTGCTGGCTGAGGCCGGCGTGTGCCCCGCCGAGCTCGACGCCGTGGCCTACGGCCGCGGTCCCGGCTCCTTCACCGGCCTGCGCATCGCCGCCGGCGCCGCCCAGGGGCTGGCCTACGGGCTCGACCGCCCGCTGCTCGGGGTCTCCACCCTGGCGGCCCTGGCTTCGGGTGCCCATCGTCGCCACCATTTCCGCTGGATGGTCACCGCCCTGGATGCGCGCATGGGCGAGATCTACGTCGCCGCCTGGCAGTGCCGCGATGGCCTGCCGGAGCCGCTCCTCGAGGAGGCCGTGATGTCCCCCGAGCGCCTGCGCCTGCCTGCCGGCCATGACGACCACGATTGGGTGGGGATCGGTTCCGGCTGGGCTCTGTGGGAACAGATGCCCCTCGAGGTTCAGGCGGGGATGAGCCAGCGCCTGCCGGAGGCAGAGGCAGACGCCGCCGATATGGCGCTGCTGGCCATGGCCGAGCTCGACGCGGGCGGTGGCCAGCCGGCGCATCTGGTGCAGCCGGTCTATCTGCGCAACGAGGTGGCCTGGAAGAAGGCGAAGTGAGTGGGCTGCCGCCGGTGGCGGTACGCGGGGAGGCGCTGAGTGCCCTGGCCGAGCGCCTGGGGCTTACCCTCGGGGGCGATGCCGAACTCCTCCTCGAGCGTCGCGATGGCCGCCTGGTGCTGGCCGGCGACGAGAAGCGCTACGGCCACCCGCTGGCGGTGGAGTTCGCCTCTGGCCGCGCGGCCCATCGGCGTCGCTTCGGGGGCGGGCGCGGTCAGCTCATCGCGCGGGCCTGCGGCCTGGCCCAGGGAGTGACGCCCGCCATCGTGGATGCCACGGCGGGCCTGGGACGCGACGCCTTCGTGCTGGCCAGCCTGGGTGCACCGGTGCTGCTTGTGGAGCGGGTGGCGGCGATCTTCGCCTTGCTCGAAGACGGTCTGGCCCGCGCCCTGCGGGAAGGGGAGACCGCCGAGATCGCCGCCCGCATGCGCCTGGTGCACGGCGACGCCGCCGTCCGGCTCGAGGCCCTGGTGGCGGCGGCCGACTTTCCGCCCCAGGTGATCCACCTGGATCCCATGTTTCCCCACCGCGACAAGTCGGCGCTGGTCAAGAAGGAGATGCGACTGTTCCGCGCCCTGGCCGGCGACGACGAGGACGCTCCGCGGTTGCTGGAGGCGGCCCTGGCGGTGGCCACCCACCGGGTGGTGGTCAAGCGCCCCCGCAAGGCGCCGCCCATTGAGGGGCCGGCGCCGCGCCATGTGATCGAGGGCAAGACCAGCCGCTACGACCTCTACGTGCACCGGGCGCTCAAGGCGGATTGATCAGGCCTGGCGGGTGACCAGCTGCAGGCGGTGGCGCAGCAAGGGGTCGAACAGCCGTCGCGAATGACTGGCGGCGTCGCAGAGCCGGTCGTTGAACAGTAGCTGCTCCTCGGCGCTGCGCCACAGCCAGCCCTCCTGCTCCAGGCTCTCCACCAGGCTGACGAACAGCCGGGTATCGAAGAACTCCGGGGCGTCACGCCCGGAGAGCAGTGCCAGGCGCTCGGCCAGCTGGCGCCCCTGGTCGGCCAGCGCCTCGGCAGTGAGACGGCCAGGGCCGGCGTCGAGCAGCACGGCCAGCAGCAGGTAGCCGCGCTCCAGAGAAGGCTGCATCAGCTGGCCCAGCAGGTCGAGGCACTCGCCGGCGTCCAGCGGTTCCTCGCGGCGCTGCCATCCCGTCTCGCTGCGCGCCAGCAGCCCCAGTTCGGTGAGCACCCCCAGCATGGCGGAGAGCACCTCGCGCAGGGAGGCGGGTGGCGCCACCATCAGCTCCCGGGCGAGGATCGGCCAGCCCGGGGCAAGCAGCCCCTCCAGGGTGTCGAGATCGTGGGCCGGCTGGTGGCGGAAGGCGAAGGCGGTGAGCCCGGCCAGGGCGAAGAGGTGCAGGACGTTGTTGCGGTACCAGCCCAGCAGGGCGGCTTGGGAAGCGTCGGCCAGCACGATATCGCCCAGCGGATGCGCGCGGCGCTGCACCATGCCCAACGCCAGGGCCTGGTCGACCCACTCCGCCGGTGTGCCCGGCGGCAGGCTGGCGTGGGCGGCCCCGGGCAGGCGGCGCTGCAGCTCGGCGAGCAGGTCGAGCTGGCGCTCCAGCAGGCGCGCCTCGATGGCGTGGTGGGGGGTGGCCAGCAGCGCCAGGGCCACCAGGTTGATCGGGTTGAGGGCGGCGGCGGCGTTGATGCGCCGGCACAGGGCCTCGCCGAGGCGCGGCACCACCTCGTCGAGCCAGACTGGGCGCGCCTCCCGGGCCTCCCGCCAGCCACCGCCCACCTCGCCGTCGAGGAAGTCGGCCATCAGCAGAGGCTCGCCGACGTTGACCGAGACCCGGCCGAAGGGCTGGCGCAACCGGCCCAGCATCCGCAGCAGGGCCAGCGGGCTCTCCTTGCGCTTCTTGCCGCCGCGAAGCTCGCGCTGGTAGCTGGCGTTCTCGATGATGCGTTCGTAGCCGATATGGACCGGAATGAAGGCCAGCGGCTGGTGGTGGCCGGCGGCGGCGCTGCGCAGGAAGGAGCGCAGGGTCATGGCCAGCATGCCGGGGCGTGCTGGCAGCATGCGCCCGCTGCGTGAGCGTCCCCCCTCGATGAAATACTCCAGCGGGTGACCCCGCGAGATCAGTCGGTGCAGGTAGGCATTGAACACCGCCGTATAGAGGCGGTTGTCACGGAAGGTGCGGCGCAGGAAGAAGGCGCCGCCACGGCGCAGCAGCGGGCCGATCAGCGGCATGTTCAGGTTGCGTCCGGCGGCTACATGGGGTGGCATCAGGCCATCGTGATAGAGCACATAGGAGAGCAGCAGGTAGTCGACGTGGCTGCGGTGGCAGGGCACGTAGACGAGGGTGTGGTCGCCGGCCAGCGCCTTGACCCGCTCCAGGCCGCGCACGTCGACCCCATCGTAGAGCCGGTTCCACAGTCGGCGAAGCAGGCCGTCCATGAAACGCAGCACCGGGTAGGTCATGTTGGAGGCGATCTCTCGGCCGTAGCGCAGGGCGCGATGCTGCAGGCGTTCCGCCGAGGGGCGCCCCTCGGCGGCCATGGTCGCGATCACCTCGCGCACCTCGGGGCTTCTGGCCACCCCCTCGATGAGGGTGCGGCGGTGGGAGAGGTCGGGGCCCAACACCCGGGACCGCACGCGGCGGAAGTGTACCCGCAGCAGCCGTGCGGCCTTGCGGTTGGTCAGCCTGGCGTCCGCGTCTGCGGCGCCGGGGAGATCGCCAAGGCGCAGCGGGGCACCGAAGTGCACCTCCACGCTGCGGCGGTTGACCAGCACCGAGAGCAGGCGGCGCAGCCGACCGGTGAGCTGCCAGCTGTCGGCGGCGACCATTCGCCAGAAGCCGAAGCGCTTGCCGGGAGCGCGCCCCCAGAAGATGCTCACCGGCACCAGTTGGACCTCGCGACCGGCCTCGGCCAGGCGCTGCTCGATCAACGGCAGGAAGGGGGCCTCGGGATGGGCGCCGCGCTTCCACAGCCGGCGGCGCGGTGCCGGCAGGGCGAGGCAGGCCGGTAGCGTCAGCTGGCCGATTCGTCGCCGGCCACCCGCCAGGGGCAGGCCGTGATGGCGGGTCAGCGAGGCCAGCAGGAGGGCGTCGCTGATGGCCGGGCGCGGCAGCACGTAGAGCACCGGCAGGCTCGGTTCGAGCACCAGCGCCTCCGGGGCGGGCTCGATCAACCGCGGCCGCACCCAGGCGGCGATCAGCCGGGTCATCAGCGCGCGCAGCGGAGTGGTGAGGAGGTGCCGAAAGGCCATCCGTTTGCCCCGACGCAGGAAAGGGAAAGGAAAGGCCAGTATAGTCTCGGGGATGGCCTCGGGTCAGGCCTGCTGCCCAGGACAGGGAGTCTGCCATGCACGGGATCTGGAGAGACGGCAACCACTTCGAGCTGCTGCCCGAGGCGAGCCGCTTCCTGCCGGCCATGTTCGAGGCGCTGGAGAGCGCCGAGTCGTCGATCCTGGTCGAGCTCTATCTGATGGAGTCGGGGCGCCTGGCCTCGGCGCTGATCGGTGCCCTGGTGAATGCCGTGGAGCGCGGCGTCACGGTGATGCTGATGCTCGACGGCTACGGCGCCATGGGCCTCGGGGCCGAGGATCGAGAGCGACTGGAAGCGGGCGGCGTGGCGCTGCGCTTTTTCAATCCGCTGGGCTTCCACTCCCTGGCCCGTAACCTGACCCGGGACCATCGCAAGCTGGTGGTGGTGGATGGCTGTGTCGCCTTCACCGGCGGTTTCGGCGCCGTGGACGAGTTCCTCGACGCCTGGTACGAGGTGGCCCTGCGCATCGAGGGACCGGTGGTGGCCGACTGGGTGCGGCTGTTCTGCCGGCTGTGGGACTCGCCGCTGACCCGCGGCAGCGGGGCCTTGGGGCTGGTCCGCGGGCTCGCAACCGAGACCCGCGGGGCCGAGGGCTACCGCGGCATGGCCGGGCGGGTGGTGTGGGGCCAGGGCTATCGCTACCAGGCCATTCGCCACTCCCTGCATCGCCAGGTCTCCGGCGCCCGCCAGCGCATCTGGATCTGCACCCCCTACTTCGTGCCCACCTTCAGCCTGCGCTTGCGCCTGGCCCGGGCCGCCCGCCGCGGCGTGGACGTGCGGCTGCTGCTGCCGGGCGACGCCCACGACCACCCCGGGGTGCGCTATGCCGGCCAGCGCTTCTATGGCCGGTTGCTCAAGGCCGGGGTGCGCATCCACGAGTTCCAGCCCACCTTCATCCATGCCAAGTTCTCGCTGGCCGATGACTGGGTCAGCCTGGGTTCCTGCAACTTCGACCATTGGAGCCTGCACTGGAACCTGGAGGCCAACCAGGAGGTGGCCGATCGCCGCCTGGCGGCCGAGGTGGCCGAGCTGTTCGAGCGCAACTTTGCCGCCAGCCACGAGCTCGACCTCAAGGTCTGGTCTCGCCGCCCGCGCTGGCAGCGTCTCAAGGAGTGGCTGTTCGGCAGCCTGGACGGAATGCTGACGCGTCTTCGATAGCGCTACCCCGGATAGTTCACCAGCACCGGTGTCAGGCCTGCTGGGCAAGTCGTCGGTTAGCTCTTCACTTTTTTTGGAATCATGATGGGTCGTATCTGGATCAATTTTCCGGTGACAAGGTGCCCCATTTTTTATGCCGTGGCGGAGCGATCTCCGCCCTTGTTTTCTTTTCATGTTGCTATCCCGGTTGACTCTTGCTCGTGAGTTCAGTCAGTTATCTGCGGGATTCTGGATGCCGGATGGATGTTTGGGTTGTGTTTGCTACCGCACAGAAAGCGCTCCGCTTATCTCCTACGCTCAATTTGTTAGTGGCAAGGGAAATGCCTGAGTTCGCATGTCGCAAACCGCGTCGTAGGGAGTGCGGCGCCACCGCCATAGAGGGCCCTGACAGCCAACTGCAGGAAGTTTGAGAGTTTGATGTCTGTGCTGTCCTGCTATGTCGGCTACCTCACAGGGATTGTCTTACATAAACATTGTTCTCCAATTAAAATCATTGGAGAGAAGGAGAAAAGATATGAAAAGGACAGCCATTTCCATCGCAGTGGGTGCTCTGAGTATCGGGCTTGCCCAAGGCGTACTTGCCCAGGACGTCGATGCAGAGCGGAATGAACAGCAGCAGATGACCCAGGAAGGTGTCCAGGGCTCGCAAGCCCAGGGAGCCGAGGTGCGCGTCGAGGGAGAAGCAGCTGACGTCACCGTCGAGCAGGAGCCGGCAGAAATCCAAGTTGAGCAACAGCCGCCGAACGTGACCGTTGAGCAACAGGCGCCTCAAGTCACCATTGAGCAGCCGGACCCCAATGTCAGCGTCGAACAGGCCGACCCCAATGTTACCGTCGAGGAGACGGGTGAAGCCAGCGTCGAGGTAGAGCGCGCTCAAGAGGTCGACGCCCAGATGCGTGACTCGGATCAACAGGACCAAGCCCAGCAGGAACGTGATCAGACCTCTCGTGATCAGACTTCTCGTGATGGGGACTCGCAGGGCAATGACCTGATGAGCCTGAATGTCGGCGATATCCAAGGCTATACCATCTATAGCCAAGAAGACGGTGAAGAGATCGGTGACGTCGATCGCGTGGTTCGTGACACACAGAGTAATGATATCTACGTTGTGGTGACCAAAGGAGGCTTCCTCGGTTTCGGCAAGGACGAGTTTGGCTACAAGTTGGACAATGTTGAGCTTCGTGGCGATGAAGAGCTCGTGGTACGTTCAGGCGATGACGGTGTTTCCGGTGACTATAGCAGCGACCAATACGAGGATCTCGACGACAACCAGACCTTCATGGATTCCATGCAGAGGAGTCAGGGGCAAGGCAACTAACATTGCGCTTACGTGACTTAAACATGGCTTGAACGGCCATATGGTGAATGGCGCGGCTTCGGCCGCGCTTCTTTGTGATGGCTGGACGATGCCAGGGTATGCTGACGTTGTAGTGGCATAGTGAATCTGTAGTGGCATAGTGAATCTGGCCACCTGATTTTGAGTGTATGATTGCTCACAGAGACAGTCAGGTGCAGATGATGACGAAGAAGAGAACGTTCAGACCGGAATTTCGCTTGTAGGCGGCCCAGCTCGTGGTCGATCAGGGTTAAACGCTGAAGGCGGCGTGTAAGGCCATGGGAATTGGCAAATCCACCATGGAGTATCGGGTACGCAGGCGACGGGCTGAGCGAGCAGGCAAGGCACCGCCGAAAGGTGAGACTCTGACGCCGGAACAGCGTGAGATTCAGGAACTGACGCGCAAGCTGCGGCGGGTGGAGGAAGAGAAGGAAATATTAATAAAGGCTACCGCTCTCTTGATGTCGGACTCCCTGAGCAATTCTCGATAACCGAGCGAGAGACTGAGCTGAAGCTGTTGGATCAGGTTGTCGAGGTGCATGCCGTCCAGGTTTGTCAGTTCACCAGCCTGGCATTCCGACAGGTGCTCTGTCGCTACCGGAGGACGCAGAGTCTCAATCGCCGTGGCAATTGCTGGGAAAATGCCCCGACAGAGCGCTTCTTCATCAGTCTGAAAACGGAATGGATGCCACAGATTGGCTATTCTAATGTTGCGTCAGCGAAGAAATCTGTTACTTATTATATTATCGGTTACTAAAGCAGCCTTACAACGCACAAGTATAGCGATTCATTGCCGCCTAATGGAGAAGAAAAGAACTACTGGAATTCTCAAAACATGGTGGCAAAAAAACTTGACCACTACACGATGACAAGGTGACCGGAGCTCGGGTTGTCTATAGCATTCCTGGACTCTTTTCCCATCATTCCTTCGATCTTAGGTCGCGCTGTGTAACGTGGAAACCTCACGCGCGATTCGTTCAGCTTCGGCTGGATTCTTGAGCCGGATACCTTCTACAAGGTCTTCGAAGGTTCCGGCACAGGTAAAGACGAGCAGGTCACCGGAGTTTGCCGCAGTCAGGCCTCGCCACAGAGCATGTCGGATGCTCGGTTCGTTGTGCAGCAGCTTACCGGGGGCTACACTGCTCGCCCCTCGTAGGATTTCGTGAGTAATAGTGCCCGCACAGCGGCCGCGCGGATCTTGTTCGTAAACCACAAGTTCGTCGAAGGTTCTGCCGCACACTTGGCCCATTTCGTACAAGTCTTCGTACCGGCGGTCTCCCGGAGAAGTGACAACGCCAAGGAGTCGCGCTGTACCCTTTTGCATCGACCGCGCCATCTCGCACACAGCGCGGTAAGCGACCACATTGTGCGCATAGTCAACGATGAGTTTGACCCCATCGACTTCGAACAGGTTGCCGCGTAACGGGTTGGTCTGGGCATCGGAGACGAAGCCTGTCAAAGATCTTGCAATCTCGGCTGTCTCAAAGCCAAGGCAGCAAAGTACAGCGAGCGCGGCGAGCGCATTGGCTGTGTTGTGGCGGGCATGGCCCTGCATGGTAAAAGGAAGATCTTTTGCTCTTACCACCTTCGTACATTTGGACCCACGACACCAGATGAGCCAGCCCTCGTCGTTTAGGTAGGCGCCGGCGGCGCCACCCCGAAAATGGTCGAGAAGCACTTGATTGCGCGGGTCCATGGCGAAAAATACCGGTTTGCAATCGGGTGAAAGCGTGTCTCGCATCAATACGCATAGGGGATCGTCTGCGTTCAGAACAGCGGTGTATCGGGCGCAACGCGCCACCAGCCCTTTGACGTGGGCCAAGTCGTTTAGCGTCTCGACGCCATCAAGCCCGAGGTGATCGCTGCTGACATTCAAAACCACCCCCACGTCACAGCGGTCGAACGCGAGGCCGCGCTTCAGGATTCCGCCTCTCGCTGTTTCAAGCGTCGCCACCTCCACTGAGCGGTCGGTAAGCACCCTGCGCGCCGACCAGTAGCCTGAGCAGTCGCCTCTTTCCACGCACTGTCCGTCGATATAGATGCCCTGCGTCGTCGTCGTGCCCGTGCGCGCCCCGCAGCCGCGAAGGACATGTGAGATGAGCAGAGTCGTGGTCGTCTTCCCATTGGTGCCAGTTACGGCCACAACAGGAATACGGCCGTCATTGTTCTCGGCAAACATGGCGGAGAGCGCAAGGGCTCGATCATTGCACCCAGTCGGCCAGGCCTGGTAATGCTGCTGGTTGACGCCCCATCCGAGCGCGAAGTAAGGACCGTCCTCTTCGAGTCGCAATATTGGGATATCGCGTTGGCGCGCTGCCCGCAAGACCACCTGGGCTGCGGGTGCTATGGCGCGGGCGTCTGCAAGTTCTCGTAGCTTGGCTAGTCGCGCTTTGAAGTCTAACGGCTGCTGGTTCAGTATCGCCGTGACGCACTCTATCGACAGTCGCAGCGCTTCATCGGCCACAGCTTCATGATGATAGTCGCATAGCAAACGATACCGTTCCGGCGCGGGAGGCGAGAGTTTCACCATGTCACAAAAGGTCGGCGGAAAGCCCGCCCAGACCTGCGTCGCGAACATCAGCCTAACGAGAAGCTGAGCCGTTTCGTTTATGTCGATGAACTCTGGAGGGGAGCGACCCGGCATGAGCGTTTGTAACAGGGCGGCTCCGGCCTGTAACTCTTCGGCCTCGATCTTCCGGTCGCCTTGGAGGTCAAGCAGCGAAACGAAGCACGGCCCCATACGATAGATGTTGGGGCCACGCAGGAACCGGCTATCGAGAATCTTCACGATCTGGCCCTGCGAGCGGTGAGTAAAACCGCTGCGATGCGATCGGTTTCTGCATAGGCTGGCTCGTCCAGTTCTTCGCCGAATACATCAGGGTCGAGTTCCTGGTAGTGCCATTCCAGCAGGGAATCGTCGAAAATCTGCGCGACCGAAGCGATGAACCTGTCCGTGCCGGCGGTGATGGCCGTGCCTGTATACAGCAGAAGCGTGCCGCCGGGGGCCAGCCTGGTTTTCGCCAGGCCAGCAATCGCAAGGGAAAGTCCTTCGCCAAAGCTGCCGCCACCGTGCCGGTAGGTGCGCTCCTGCGCATCGAGCAGGTAAGGAGGATTGGCGATGATTAAATCAAAGTCTCCATCAACGCCGTCAAGAAGATCCGAATGTTGAGCGACCACGCGCGTGGTGCCCGCGAGCCGGGCATTGACGGCGGTATACCGTAGAGCCATGTCGTTGATGTCAACAGCAAACACGGCGGCCTGTGGCCGTTCTAGGGCAACAACCACGGCGCCAGGGCCGGCGCCGCAGCCAATATCGACGGCACGCCGGACGCACACATCACCGGACAGACATTGTGCGATGGCGTTCGCAAAGCGGTAAGTGTCGGGTCCGAAGAAAATTGCGTCAGAGGCCGTTGTCGGATAAGCCGAGTGCAGAAAAAGTTGACCGCGTAGCGTAGACGCACGTACTCGCGAAATCCACCCCGCACCATATGTATCCAACACATCCGCTTTGCGCATCGCCTCGAAAAGTTTAGGCGTTATAATACCTTCCTTGAAGGGTCGACTCCAACCGAAGATGTCTGTTGCATTGCGCGCCCATGCATTCTTCAACCGTGAATTGACACGAGCGTGGGTCGCCGGTGTGACGGTGGTGAATGAATACCCGGTAGCTTTGAGCTCCATCGCGAGACGCAGGAGATAGTCGTTGATCATGGTTCCGTTACTTGGTGAAAAAGGTCGGCATAGAGCCTCGTTGCTGCTAGCCCCGCAGGCGTCGGGTGGTTTGCTGGCGAGAGCATTCCTTCTAACACAGCGAACGCCTCCGCCTTGGTAGCGACCCCGGCCAACTGGTGGAAAAGAGCATCAACGTCTGCGCAGCTGCCGAGTCTTGGCATCTCATCGGCGTGACGGGCGATGATTTGTTCGATTGTACTTCCACTTGACAACACTGCGGCTGAGTTTTCGCCAGGCCCTGCGGTAGGACGCCTGCGAAACCGGTTGATAGCTGGCGTCGTCGGCGTATTCCCGGTATCGGCTAGAATCCAGTCCCGTAGCAGCTGTTGCTCGTAGCCGTCGAAGACGCCGAACATGGGAGCTTGCTCATCAGTTAATAGGCGCCAGAAACGGCTTTTCTCCGGGCTCTCGCCGCGCCGAATCCATCCAGCGGATTGCAACGTTGTCAGCAAATTTCCTATTTCACCAGGTGAAGAAAGCCAGTCGCTCACCGACCGACCCCCGACGAGGCAATAGTCAGAATGCAGTTTTGATCCGATCAAGGCCTTGTCGGCCAAAATCCGTTGAAGTTCCTGCTCAATATCGAAAGAAGCGATCGCCTGTTGCGTGCCCATGCCAACGAAATTCAAGCGGTAGCCGTTACCGACTCGACGATGAAACTCCGCGGTATTTCCGATTATCGGCATGCAATCAAGCACACATTGCAAGGCCTTGCGCGCGTGCCCGATTGAGGCATTGTCAATCGTCACGTGCAAGCTGAAGTAGTACGGATCAATATCGAGTTCGTTCAGTTCGTAGGCGGTAATGAGCAAGTGTAGCGGCAACTGCTCGTAGCCGAGATTGAACCCGATTACTTCTGGTAAAAATTCATGGGTGTGGTGGGCCAGAGCTAGTTGGACGGCACCCTGAGTGAAGTGCTCGTCCGGGGCGTCCTGCCAGTTATCGCAACCATACCGGGCGAGCAATTTCTTGTAGAGCAGAACATGGTTCTGTTCTACATTGCCACAGCCGAGCTCTTCGAGATAGGTTTGGATAAGTGGAGCGAGCCGCGGATCCTGACAGTGCTGCAGCAAGCCATAGAGCCAGGCGCCGTCTACAAGCTTCGTGGGCGCAACCGTGCGAAGAAAGTACATCGCGTGGGAGCGGCAGCTGAAGTAGCGCCTCGGCGAGCCAGCTTGCCGTCCGTCGAGGTAGCGTCGGTAATCCTGCGCTACCTGTTTATGGGAGTTGCGCAGCACCCTCGGCAAGGACCGTATTTCGCTGGGAAAGTCTGTGTCAATCGAAGACGCCGCGTTAAGTTGGGATAGCAGAAAAGATCGTGATTTGGAAAGTGATGATTCGTTGATCTGGCCCGCTTTGCCCCCACGTTCGTTTAACATCGTAACGTAAAGTTTCCTGATGCCTTCTTGTTGAGGTGCTATATATGGGGGTGTCGCCGGCGAAATGTCAGTTGGTAATGAATACACCATTTCTACGCCCTTTTACCTTCTTGCTCGCCAATATGCTATTAGTTGGCAGGGTAAGATTTTTAGTTGGCAGGGTAAGATTTTCTTAACGCAATCGGCGGGAAGTTAAGATCCACATAATATCGGCTTTTACATGCGGCTTTACTGGGACGGTCGCTATGGGATCCAATTTGGTAAAACGCCAACATAATTTCCTTATCATATGCTGCTCCATCGGCCACATCTGTTCGTTCTCGCACACATCGACGGCTTATTGGCGTAAGCGAGCCAATCGACCAGATGATCCTCCAACGCGTCAACGACTTCGCTACTGACGAGCGCTTCGCCCAGCAGGAGAGCACCGCTTTCGCTGGTGGTGCGCTGGCCGCTCATCGCGACGCGGACAGAGCCATTGCAGGAGGGAGTCCAGGGAGCTACGATCTCACCCATAGCGGATAGCCTCATGGAGTCGTGTTCTTTCCGTAACTGACTGATTTTTTTAGAAGCCACCATCCGCTATCTTCGTTTTCAGCTCTGCCTCATGAATTTTCCGGTCTTAATCCAATGCTCGGGCCTTATTGATTGCGTTCCTTGCCAGCACGCCCGGCAGGCTTCTTCTTGCGCGGCATTGGCTTGGGGGTCTCCGGCGGCACGCGGTAGTGCAGGTAGAGATCCAGCACCAGTTCAGGCAGCTGGCGCACCAACGCCTCCAGGCGTGTGCCGTCGCCGACGAACTCGGCCATGTCGGGCTCGTCATCGAAGAGCCCCGAGAGCGCCATGAAGGGCAGCAGCAGGGTGGCGGCGGCGTCCTCGTCCTCCTCGAACCAGGTGGTCTCGTCCAGGAACACCCCCTCCATGAAGCCGGCGCACCAGTCGCCGATGGGCGTCTCTTCCGCGGGCAAGTCGTCCAGGGTGAGCTCGAAGGGCAGCTCCGGCAGTTGCCCCTGCTCCAGGGCGGCGATGGCGTTGCGGCGCAGCTGGTCGAGCAGTCCGAGGATCTCCTCGCGCTCGCGGTCATCATGAAAATCCGGCTCGCCCTGGAAGAGTTCCGCCACCCAGGTGGCCGGCTCCGCCTCGCTGGGTGCTACTGCCAGGGCGACCAGGAGACCGTGGCTGCCAATCAGGTCCAGGGCGTCCTCGCCGGCCCGGTCGGAGGCCAGAAAGTCGTCGAGGCGGTCGAGCTGGTCGTCATCGAGCAGGGGTTCGGGCTGGGGGGTATCTGACATCGTCTCTCTCGCACTTTCGCACTTTAGCATTTTCGCCGGGGGCCGGGTCGGTGCTTTACGCCTGGCGGACGAGAGGCCATTCTAGCACCCCATGAACCGACCCGCGCTGCCCGCTCCCGACCTCGAACGCCTCGCTTCCCTCGAGGGCGAGGCACTTCTTGCCACCCTGCATGAACGGGTGGAGGCCGCCTGGCGACTCTGCCACGAGGAGCATCCGGGGCTTCCTCGGCCCCGGGTGTGGTGCGACCTTCGCGGCAAGTGCGCCGGTCAGGCCCATTTCGGGCGCGGTGGGCTACGCTTCAACCCGGTGCTCTACGCCGAGAATCGTCTCGCCTTCCAGGTCGAGGTGGTGCCCCACGAGATGGCCCACTGGCTGGTTCATCACCTGGAAGATGGCTGCCGGGTTCGCCCCCACGGCCGTGAGTGGCAGACGGTGATGCGGGGGC
The DNA here is from genome assembly GCF_051216275.1 of Halomonas salsilacus. Lineage (NCBI taxonomy): Bacteria > Pseudomonadati > Pseudomonadota > Gammaproteobacteria > Oceanospirillales > Halomonadaceae > Halomonas > Halomonas salsilacus. The sequence goes on along the minus strand of NZ_JBPKAQ010000002.1, from coordinate 202,558 downwards.
TGTTCGGCCTGGTGCCTTGTACCACCCACCGGTTCGATACCGGTCGTGCCAGCCCTTCCCCCCACCGCTATGCCTGCGATTGCCGCGAGCACGCCTTCAGCGCCCGACGCCATGCACTGGCGCGGCAGGGGCAGCGTTACCGTTGCCGTCACTGCGCTCAGACCTTGGTCTATCTTGGTTTTGAGGTGTTTGAAAGTGCTATTTAACCTATTGTTATTTATAGAAAATTTGTTCATACCAATGTCTAAGATGAAGTAGGGGCGGGCGGGGGTATGCTGAGCCCACCTTAAATGACGTCTGTCGTCCCCACCCAATTCGAAATCGAGGTTGGCCGGCTACACTCATCTGACGGGGCCATCCCAAGGACAGAGGCACTTCCATGAGCGATCAACAAACTATCTACCCGGTGCGCGACGACATCGCCGCCAAGGCCTGGGCAGACAAGGCAACCTATCAGGCGATGTACCAGCAGTCCGTGGATGATCCAGACACCTTCTGGGCCGAGCAGGCCAAGCGTATCGACTGGATCAAGGCTCCCACCAAGATCAAGCACACCAGCTTCGATACGCATAACGTGGACATCCGCTGGTTCGAGGACGGCACCCTCAACGCCAGCGCCAACTGCCTCGATCGCCACCTCGAACAGCGCGGCGATCAGACCGCGATCATCTGGGAAGGCGATGATCCCAACGATTCCAAGCACATCACCTATCGCGAGCTGCATGCCCAGACCTGCCAGCTGGCCAACGGCCTGAAAGAGCTGGGCATCGGCAAGGGTGACGTGGTCACTCTCTACATGCCGATGATCCCCGAGGCCGCCGTCGCCATGCTGGCCTGTGCCCGCATCGGTGCAGTGCACTCCGTGGTGTTCGGCGGTTTCTCCCCCGATGCCCTGGCCCAACGCGTGGTGGGCGCCAATTCCAAGCTGGTGATCACTGCCGATGAGTCCGTGCGCGGCGGCAAACATGTGCCGCTCAAGGATAACGTCGATGCGGCCCTGACCCGCGACGGCACCGAGATCTGCGAGAAGGTGCTGGTGGTCAAGCGCACCGGCGGTGAGATCGAGTGGAAGGAAGGCCGCGACGTGTGGTATGGCGACGTGGTCGACAAGCAGTCCGCTGATTGCCCGGCCGAGGAGATGAACGCCGAGGATCCGCTGTTCATCCTCTACACCTCCGGCTCCACCGGTGCGCCCAAGGGCCTCAAGCACACCACCGGCGGCTACCTGGTCTTTGCCGGCCTGACCCACCAGTACGTGTTTGACTATCAGGACGGTGAGATTTACTGGTGTACCGCCGACGTGGGCTGGGTCACCGGCCACAGCTACATCGTCTACGGCCCCCTGGCCAATGGGGGCACCACCCTTATGTTCGAGGGCGTGCCCAGCTATCCGACCCATGGCCGCATGGGCGAGATCGTCGACAAGCACAAGGTCAACATCCTCTACACCGCGCCCACCGCCATCCGTGCCCTGATGGCCCACGGCGACAGCGTGATGGACTCCAGCCAGCGCGACTCGCTGCGCATCCTCGGGTCGGTGGGTGAGCCCATCAACCCTGAGGCCTGGGACTGGTTCTATCGGGTGATCGGCAACTCCAAGTGCCCCATCGTCGACACCTGGTGGCAGACCGAGACCGGCGGCATCATGATCGTGCCGCTGCCCGGTGCCACGGATCTCAAGCCGGGTTCCGCCACCCTGCCGTTCTTCGGCGTGCAGCCAGCGCTGTTCGACAGCGAGGGCAACACCCTCGAAGGCGCCGTGGAGGGCAACCTGGTGCTCACCGACTCCTGGCCGGGCCAGGCACGCTCGATCTGGGGTGACCATGAGCGCTTCACCCAGACCTACTTTTCCACCTACAAGGGCGTCTACTTCACCGGGGATGGCTGCCGTCGCGACGAGGACGGCTACTACTGGATCACCGGCCGCGTCGACGACGTGATCAACGTCTCCGGCCACCGCATGGGGACAGCCGAGATCGAGTCCTCCCTGGTGGCCCACTCGGCCGTGGCCGAAGCCGCCGTGGTGGGCTTCCCCCATGACATCAAGGGCCAGGGCATCTACATCTACGTGACCCTGAACGGCGACGTGGAGCCCACCGACGAGCTCAAGAAGGAGCTGACCCAGTGGGTGCGCAAGGACATCGGTCCGATCGCCTCGCCGGACGTCATCCAGTGGGCCCCGGGCCTGCCCAAGACCCGCTCCGGCAAGATCATGCGCCGCATCCTGCGCAAGATCGCTGCCAACGAGTGCGACGGGCTGGGCGATACCAGCACCCTGGCCGATCCGGGCGTGGTCGATGAGCTGATCGAGAACCGCGCCGTCCGCTGAGTCGCTCGGCGCGACTCCCTCTCAGAGCCGGCCTTCGTGGCCGGCTTTTTGCGCCTGCAGAACAATATTGTCGACAATGATGTCGGAGCGCTTGGGAATCGCCTCTGCCATGGGGTAACATGCCTCACAGTCATATGAAGACCCCGAGTGGCGGTCCACGCCCGCTGCCAGAGGAACCGGAGGAGAATCCATGGCCTTTGCCCAGAAATTCATCGTCGCCGATGACCATCCGCTGTTCCGCGCAGCCCTCACCCAGGCGCTGCGCCAGCTGGCGCCCCAGGCCGAGATCGTGGAGTCCGACACCATGCAGGCCACCGCCGAGGTGGTGAATCGCCACCCGGACGCCGACCTGATCCTGCTCGACCTGCACATGCCCGGGGCACACGGCTTCTCCGGCCTGATCCAGCTGCGCGGCCAGACGCCTGATATCCCGGTGGCAGTGGTCTCGGGCAGTGACGAGCCCTATGTGGTGCGTCGCGCCATCGACTACGGTGCCTCCGGCTTCATTCCCAAGTCCTCCTCGCTGCAGCTGATCGCCGAGGCGGTGGGGGAGATCCTCGACGGCGAGGTGTGGCTGCCGGCAGAGCTGGCCGCGGCCATGGGCGAGGCCAACGAGGAAGAGACCAAGTTCGCCGAGGCGATCGCCTCTCTGACCCCGCAGCAGTTCCGCGTGCTCAACATGCTCACCGAGGGGTTGCTCAACAAGCAGATTGCCTACGAGCTGAGCGTCTCCGAGGCGACCATCAAGGCCCATGTCACCGCCATCCTGCGCAAGTTGGGCGTGCACTCACGCACCCAGGCGGTGATCGCCGCCCAGAAGCTCGAGGTCGAGCCGCCGAAGGTCGAATCCTGAGCGACAAGCAACGAGCGTACAGAAAAATAAAAACCCACCGGCAGGTGGGTTTTTGCATGATGAGCTTGCCGCTTGGCACTACTGTGCTGCGCGGCTGGCCTGCAGGGTGCGGGTGAGCAGGGCGCGCAGGGCGGCGGGGCGCACCGGCTTGAGCAGCAGCTGGTAGCCGGCGCGCCGGACCTCCTCGGCGACCTCCTCGGTGCGGTCGGCGGTGATCACGATGCCGGGCACCGCCCCCTCCAGCCGCTCGCTCAGGGCCTCGAGCGCCATCAGGCCGGTCACCTCGTTGTCCAGATGGTAGTCGGCGAGTATCGCGTCGGGGTCGCCATCGAGGTGGCGCAGCACCGACTTGGCGCCACCGATGGTGGTGGCGGTGAAGACCTCGCAACCCCACCCCGAGAGCATCGCCTTCATGCCCTCCAGGATCAGGCTCTCGTTGTCGATGCACAGCACGCGGATGCCGACGAGCTTGTTGCCGGCGCGCTTGGGGGAGGCGGCCTCCTCGGCCTGCTGTGCCTCGCTGCGCGCCTCCACCACCGGGACGCTGACCGCGAACATGGTGCCCGAGCCCTCCTTCGATCGCACCGTGATGGGGTGGTCGAGCACGCGGCTCATGCGGTCGGCGATGGAGAGCCCCAGCCCCAGCCCCTTCTCGCTCTCCTTGTGGCGCGAGGCCTGGTCGAGCCGGCGGAACTCCTGGAAGATCTCGGCCTGCTTAGAGTCGGGAATGCCGGGACCCGAGTCCCATACCTGGATGGAGAGGCGGTCGTCGTGGCGACGGCAGCCGAGCAGCACCCGGCCCTCCTGGGTATAGCGAATGGCGTTGGAGAGGAAGTTCTGGATGATACGGCGCAGCATCTGGGCATCGCTGTCGACCCAGGCTCGGGTCGGCACCACCTCCAGGTCGAGGCCGCGATCCTCGGCCATCACCTCGAACTCGGCACGCAGTGGGCGGATGATGTCGGCCAGCGCGAAGTGGCTGCGCCGAGGGGTGAGGGCGCCGGCGTCGAGCTTGGAGATGTCGAGCAGGGTGCCGAGCAGTTCCTCGGCGGCCTGCAGCGAGTTGTCGATATGGCCGATGGTGCGCTTCATGTTGGCGGGCGCCATCTCCTGGGAGAGCGCCGAAGTGAACAGCCGCGCGGCGTTGAGCGGCTGCAGCAGGTCGTGGCTGGCGGCGGCCAGGAAACGGGTCTTGGAGGCGTTGGCGTCCTCGGCCAGCTGCTTGGCCTGGCGCAGCGCCAGTTCGGCCTCGGCGCGTACCCGGTTCTCCTGGCGCAGGGCGGCGTTGGCCTCGGAGAGCGCCTGGGTGCGCTCGCGCACGCGCTCCTCCAGGGTCTCGTTGGTCTCCTTGAGGGCGATCTCCGCCTGGCGCCGCTCGGTGATGTCCTGGTAGAGGGCGAAGAAGCCGAGGATAGTTCCGCTGTCGCCGAAGTGGGGCGTGTAGGTGACCAGCATGTAGCGGCGCCCCTCGGGCAGCCTGAGCGAGACCTCGAAGCTTACCCGCTCGCCGGCCAGCGCCCGGTCGATCCAGGGAGCCCGCTCGCGGGCCATCTCCGGTGAGACCACGTCCTGAACCCGCCTGCCGATCACCGCGTTGCGGTCGATGCCGAAGGCCTGCTCGTAAGCGCGGTTGGTGAAGAGGTAGCGGCATTCCTTGTCGAAGTAGGCGATTAGCGCGGGGACGTTGTCCGTATAGATGCGGATGTTGTTCTCCGAGCGGATCAGCGCCTCCTCGATGCGCTTCTGCTGGGTGATGTCCTGGTAGGTGTAGACGAAGCCGCCGCCGGGCATGGGGTTGCCCTGCACCTCCAGCACGCTGCCGTCCTGGCGGTAGCGAACATAGCGGTGGGGCTGGCCCTCGCGGATATTGTCGAGGAGCAACTGGACGTGCTCCTCGGGGTCGCCGGGTCCGTACTCGCCGTTGTGGGCGTTGTAGCGGAAGATCTTGTCCATCGGCGCGCCGACGCGGATCAGGTGGTCGGGGAAGCGGAACAGCTCCAGGTAACGCTGGTTCCACACCACCAGTCGCAGGTTCTGGTCCACGACGCTGATGCCCTGGTTGATGTTCTCGATGGTGGCCTGGAGCAGGGCGCGGTTGAACTCCAGCACCTGGGAGGCCTCATCGACGATGGAGATCACGTCGGAAATGCCGATGCCGCGGCCCTGCAGCGCAGAGTTGACCACGATGCGTGCCGAAGAGGCTCCCAGCACCGAGGCCAGGAAGCGCTCGGTGAACTGGATCACGTCGATGGAGGCGCGGGCGCCGTCCTCCAGTGTCGAGCCGCTGCGCCGCGCATAATCGTGGAAGGCGCGGCTCACCTGGCCGGCACCGAGGAAGCGCTCGCACAGTACCTTGAGGTCGCCCACGGTGGTGGCGCCGGTCCAGGGGCGGTTCACCGAGGTCTGGCGGGTCTCGACGCTGTCCACGAATAGCGAGGCCTGGATGCGTTCCACCACCCGCTGGGAGGTGACCTGGGAAACGAAGATATAGCAGAACAGGTTCACCCCCAGCGACAGCATGACGCCGTGGGTAAAGCTGTCGCCGACATTCAGCCCAAACAGCGAGGTGGGCGCCAGCCAGGCCAACCCCAGCGGGCCGCCGTCGAGCCAGTGGCCCGGCAGCACCCCTGCGGAGATCATCGCCGGCATGAGCAGGCTGTAGGCCCAGATGGCGAAGCCGGCGTTCATGCCGACGACCACCCCCAGGCGATTCCCCCGCTTCCAGTAGAGCCCGCCGATCAGTGCGGGGGCGAACTGTGCCGCCGCGGCAAACGACAGCATGCCGATGGAGGCGAGCGACGCGAACTCGCCGATCAACTGATAGAAGCCGTAGGCCATGGCCAGCACCGCGGCGATGGTGATGCGTCGGGCGCGCAGCACCAGGCGGCCGTAGTCGCGGGCCTTGGTGTCGAACCAGCGCAAGCGGAACAGCGCTGGGATGACGATCTCGTTGGAGATCATGATCGATACCGCTACCGCGGCCATGATCACCATGCCGGTGGCCGCCGAGAAGCCGCCGATGAAGGTCAGCAGGGTCAGCCACTGGCTGTCCGCCGCCATGGGCAGCGCCAGCACGTAGGTATCCGGCTCGATACCGCTGTCGGCGAACAGGGTCAGGCCGGCGGCGGCCAGGGGCAGCACGAAGAAGGCGAAGGCGGCCAGGTAGAGCGGGAAGAGCCAGCGCGCCTTGGCGGCATCGTCGGGGTGGGTGTTCTCGACCACCGCCACGTGGAACTGGCGCGGCAGGCAGAGGATCGCCAGCATCGCCAGCAGGGTCTGGGCCCAGAAGCTCTGACCGAAGTCCTGCTGGGACAGCTGGCGCTGCAACTCCAGCTGGACCTCCGCCTGGGCGAACAGCTCCCCCAGACCGCCGAACATGCCCCAGGTGACGTAGGCACCGAGCACCAGAAAGGCGACCAGCTTGACCAGCGATTCGAAGGCCACGGCGTGGATCAGCCCCTCGTGGTGCTCCGTGGCATCGGTGTGGCGAGTGCCGAACAGGATCGCGAAGGCCGCCATCACCACCGCGACGTAGAAGGCGGTGTCGGCGAACAGCGGGGTGTCGGTAGCGTCACCGGAAGCGGTGAGCACGCTGAAGGAGGTGGAGACTGCCTTCAACTGCAGGGCGATGTAGGGCAGGGTGCCGATCAGGGCGACCAGGCTGGCGAAGGCGGCCAGGGACTGGGCCTTGCCGTAGCGCGATGCGATGAAGTCGGCGATGGAGGTGACGTTCTGGTGCTTTGCCACGCGGATCATCTTGGCCAGCACCGGCCAGAACAGCAGGAAGGTCAGGATCGGGCCGATGTAGATGCTGGCGAAGGACCAGCCGCCGGTGGCCGCCTGCCCCACCGCGCCGTAGAAGGTCCAGGAGGTGCAGTAGATGGCCAGTGCCAGGCTGTAGATGATCGGCCGTCGCCGGCTGGCGCCATGCCGGCGGGCATGACGGTCGCCTCGCCAGGCGATACCGAACAGGATGGCGATGTAGAGCAGCGATATGGCAACCAGCAGCCAGCCTGAGAACATGCCCTTTCTCCCCCACGGTTTGCGCCTATTCTAGGGCAATGCGCCGATGCTGGGCAGCGCCGCTCAGCGTTGTTCGCAGACCGCCAGGTAGAGCGGGGCGTCATCGGTCAGCCGGCGGCTGTGCTCGATAAGGGGCCGGCGAGTATCCGCTTCCAGAGGCAGCATCTCGCGGGTGGTGCAGTCCATCAGCCAGGTCTGGGTCGTGACGCGGTCCTGGACCTGCTTTTCGAAGTGGTAGAGCAGGAACTCGACCCGCCGTTCACCCGCCTGCTCCTGAATCGCCATGCTCTGCTCATCGACCACGCTGAAGGCGGTGGCCATGGGGAAGAGATAGGTCCAGGGGCGCCAGAACATGGCGTCGTGCTCGACCTGTACCACCTGGGCCGACTCGGGCAGCAGTTGCCGCTTGTGCTCGTACCAGGAGTACTCGACGTTGATCTGGTAGCCGAGCATGCCCAGTCCAGCGAATACCGGGATGATCCATTTTGGTAGCCGCTTGCCGCTGGCCATGCGCAGCAGCATGCCGATGCCGGCGGCGCCGAGACCGGCGAAGACCGCCGCGATCAAGTGCCAAATCATGAAAGGTCCTTACTCAAAGCGATCGGGCTTCCCTAGGGAAGCCCGATCGGTGGGGATTGACTGGCCCGGCGAGCCGGGCCAGGGGGCCAGTATGGCCCAGATAGACCCGAGGAGTTAGTGGTCGATGGCGGTGCCAGCACCCTTGGGATAGCGCACGCTCTCCACCAGGTCCTGGATCTCCTGCGGAGGCTCCTCTGTTGCACTGGAAACCGCGAAGGCAACCGCGAAGTTGAAGATCGCACCCACTGCGCCGAAGGAGAGCGGGGAGATGCCCAGGATCCAGTTGTCCGGCGTGTTGGGCAGCATGTTGGTGCCCGGCACGAAGAACCAGCCCAGGTAGGTGAAGATATAGAGCAGAGTCAGAAGCAGGCCAGTCAGCATGCCCGCAACCGCGCCCTTGTCGTTAATCCGCTTGGAGAAGATCCCCATCATCAGCGCCGGGAACAGCGAGGCGCCGGCGATACCGAAGGCCAGGGCCACCGTCTGGGCGGCGAAGCCCGGAGGGTTGAGGCCCAGGTAGGTGGCCAGCAGGATGGCCCCGCCCATGGAGATCCGCGCCGCCAGCATCTCGCCCTTCTCGGAGATCTTGGGGTTGATCATGGTCTTGATCAGGTCGTGACTGATGGCCGAGGAGATGGCCAGCAACAGACCCGCAGCGGTGGAGAGTGCGGCCGCGATGCCGCCGGCGGCGATCAGGCCGATGACCCAGCCGGGCAGGTTGGCGATCTCGGGGTTGGCCAGTACCAGGATGTCGTTGTTGACGGTCAGCTCGTTGCCTGCCCAGCCGCGCGCTTCGGCGGTCTCGGCAAACTCGGGGTTGGCATCGTTGTAGAGCTGGATGCGCCCGTCGTTGTTGAGGTCGTTGAAGGTGATCAGGCCGGTCTCCTCCCAGGTGCGCACCCAGTCCGGACGGTCTTCATAGAGGATCGGCTCGGCAGCGGCGGCCTCGTAGTCCTCGACCTGGCCGGTCATCTCCGGATAGACGGTGGTCATCAGGTTGAGGCGCGCCATGGAGCCCACAGCCGGTGCGGTCAGGTAGAGCAGGGCGATGAACACCAGGGCCCAGCCGGCAGACCAGCGTGCATCGGCCACCTTCGGCACGGTGAAGAAGCGGATGATGACGTGGGGCAGGCCGGCGGTACCGACCATCAACGACAGGGTGAACAGCACCATGTTGAGCTTGTTGTCCACGTCGGCGGTGTAGTCACGGAAGCCGAGCGCCGACACGACGTCATCCAACTTGGTCAGCAACGGCACACCGGATTCGGTGTGGGTGCTGAACATGCCGAACATCGGAATCGGGTTACCGGTCAGCTGCATGGCGATGAAGACCGCCGGGATGGTGTAGGCGATGATCAACACCACGTACTGGGCCACCTGGGTGTAGGTGATGCCCTTCATGCCGCCGAATACCGCATAGAGGAACACGATGAAGGCCGCGATCCAGATGCCCCAGGTGTTGGAGACCTCGAGGAAGCGCGAGAAGGCCACCCCGGCGCCGGTCATCTGGCCAATGACGTAGGTCACGGAGGCCACGATCAGGCAGATGACGGCCACCAGGCGGGCCGCATTGCTGTAGAAGCGGTCACCGATGAAGTCCGGCACGGTGAACTTGCCGAACTTGCGCAGGTAGGGGGCCAGCAGCATGGCCAGGATCACGTAACCGCCTGTCCAGCCCATCAGGAAGGTGGAGTTGGCGTAGCCGCCGGAGGCCAGCAGGCCGGCCATGGAGATGAAGGACGCTGCGGACATCCAGTCAGCGGCGGTGGCCATGCCGTTGGTGATCGGGTGGACGCCGCCGCCCGCCACGTAGAAGTCCTTGGTGGAGCCCGCTCGGGCCCAGATGGCGATGCCGATGTAGAGGGCAAATGAGGCCCCTACGAACAGCAGGTTGATAGCAAATTGACTCATGCTGGCTTACTCCCCCAGACCGTATTTTTGATCGAGCTTGTTCATCTTCCAGGCGTAGAAGAAGATCAGCACGATGAAGGTGAGGATGGAGCCCTGCTGGGCGAACCAGAAGCCCAGGTCGGTGCCGCCCACGGGAATGCCGGAGAGCAGCGGCCGAAACAGGATGGCGCATCCGTAGGAAACGAAGGCCCAGACGATCAGGCATCCGGTGATCAGGCGTACGTTCGCCTTCCAGTAGCCGGAGGAATCGGTTTTCTCTTCCGCCATTGTCGCGTTCTCCACTTGTTATTGGTGGGGTTGGGAAATTGGGTGGTCTGATGTTTGCGGGTCACCAGGGCAATCTCATGCCTGTTGCCCGACCCTTGCGAGCCCTGGGGGCTCATCCCGGCAGGGAGGAGGCCCGTGTGGCAGGCTGCGCCGGTATCGGGATACATCGTTGTCGTGTGATTGCCCTGCATGATGCAGTGTGGATAGTGGGCAATGAGGGGGAAAAATGAATCCCAGACTTTCGTATCATGAGAAAAATACGATTTAATAGGCGATGGCGTCTCTCTTTTTTATCAATGGCTTGGGGGCATGTTTTCGGCAGATTACAGAGGAGGGGGAAGCCGGATTAGGACGATTGTATAGGGGGCGGCGTGGCCGGCTTTCACTCTGTCAACACGGGCTTGGACGATCGTCTAAGGCATCGGGAGGAGCGACGTTCGTCTAGCTTATAAGGGCAATGGCGTGGCTGCTATCCTTCCTTGAGTCCTCCCATCAGGCAGGACACCCGGGCCTGCCGCCGCGGCAGGCTCGCATCCAACTACAATCAGGTGGCGGCCAGTAACGCCGTTCCCGCACCGTCCCTGCCTCCAGTCATCGGCCCCGCACGGGGTGTAGGAGATCCAATGGGCCATGGTCGGAAAGCCGCCTGCGAGGTCAGCGCCATGGTCGAGGTCGATCTTTCCCAACCGCCGTTCAGCCTGCTCGACGAGGCCGGCCGAGAGCGGGTTCGCCAGGGCGTTGACCTGGCCTACTTCGACCGCGACGAGATCATCCTCGAGACGGGGCAGGCCGGCGAGAACCTTTTCCTCATCCAGAAGGGCGAAGTGGCGGAAGTCGACCCGACCCTGCCGGCCGCCCGTTCACGCATCGGCCACTACACCCGCGGCGACCTGTTCGGCGCCATCAGCATCCTCAACGGCAAGAGCCGCTACCGCTTCCGGGCCGAGCAGGAGAGCCTCTGCTACCTGCTGCCCAGGGCACTGTTCCTCGAGCTCTGCGACGACTACCCGCCCTTCTCCGAGTTCTTCCGTCAGACCCTGGCCCACAAGGCGCGCCTGCTGACGGAGCAGCGCGCCGAAGGCGGGGTCACCATGGCCGGCTTCATGCTGGCCCGGGTCGATGAGTGCATGCGTGAACCGTTGATGGTGCCGGCCACCACCACCATCGCCGAGGCCGTGACCACCATCAACGAGCGCCATGCCGACAGCCTGCTGGTGGAGGGTGACCCAGGCCCCGGCATGATCACCAAGACCGACCTGCTCAACGCCCTGGTGGTGGAGGGGCGCGACCGAGACAGCGCCCTGGAAGGCTTGGGTCGTTACGAGCTGATTACGGTGGGCCCGGGGCAGTATCTGTTCGAGGCGCTGGTGGTGATGACCCGCCACAAGGTGGAGCGGGTGGTGGTGCTGGAGAAGGAGGCGGCAATTGGCGTGGTGGAGCTGACCGACGTGCTCAGCTTCTTCTCGAGCCGCAGCTACGTGGTCAGCCTGCAGGTGGAGCAGGCCGAGAGCCTCGAGGCGCTGGCTGCCGCCAGCCGCCGCACGCCGGAGCTGGTCAAGGCGCTGATGGCCCAGGGGGTCAAGCTGCGCTTCGCCATGGGCCTGCTGGCGGCGCTCAACGGGCGGATCATGAGCAAGGCCTGGGGCTTTCTGGTCGACGAGCGCTACTACCGCGACAGCTGCCTGATGGTCATGGGCAGCGAAGGGCGCGGCGAGCAGATCCTCAAGACGGATCAGGACAACGGGCTGATCCTGGCGGACGGCCTCGAGTGGCCCGACTGTGGCGAGCAGATGCAGCGCCTCACCGAGACCCTGATAGAACTGGGTTACCCGCCCTGCCCGGGCAACATCATGGTCTCCAACCCCGAGTGGGTCGGTACCGTGACCCAGTGGCGTGAGCGCATCGCCAGTTGGGCCAGCAAGCGTGACGGCGACAGCCTGATGAAGCTGGCCATCATGCTTGACTCCCACGCGGTGGCCGGCAACCCGGCGCTGCTCGACCGCGTGCGCGACGAGCTGTTCGAGCGCTGCGCCGGCGACGAACTGCTGCTCTCCTACTTCGCCCGCACCATCCTGCGTTTCTCGACCCCGCTGACCCTGTTTGGCTCGCTCAAGCGCCCCCAGCACGGCATCGATATCAAGAAGGGTGGCATCTTCCCCATCGTCCATGGGGTGCGGGTGATGGCCCTGGAGCGTCGCATCCGTCCGACCTCCACCCTGGAGCGGCTGGATGCCCTGGCGACGGACGGCCGGTTGGAGCCGCGCTTCGCGGAGGACCTGGGCGAGGCCCTGTCGCTGTTCACCGAAATTCGCCTCAAGCAGCAGCTCGAACACCTGGACAGCGGCGGCGAGCGCAAGCCCGACCGCGTGGTGGTTCAGGAGCTATCGTCGCTGGAGCGCGATCTGCTGCGAGAGGCGCTGCATATCGTCAAGGACTTCAAGCAGCGCCTCTCGCACCGGTTTCATCTGGAATATTCGTGACGTCTGGCTGATGCCCCAGGGAACGACGACGCGCGAAGAGAAAACAATGACGCAACAAGGAGCCCCATCATGATCAAGGTCTTGCGGCGCGCTGCCGATCGACGACGGAACGCCAACGGTGACTATGCCTGGCTGTTTCACCCTTACACGGGTGACGAGATGGTCGTCATTGATACCGAGACCACCGGGTTGGATAGCCGCAGCGCCGAGCTGGTCTCCATCGCCGCCGTCAAGGTGCGCGGCGATCGGGTGCTGACCAGCGAATCCCTGGACCTGCGCCTGGCGCCCCCCGCCAGCCTCTCCGGCGAGTCAATCCGCATCCACGGCCTGCGCGGCATCGATCTGGAGGGCGGCCTGCCCGTGCAGGATGCCCTGGAGCGCCTGATCGATTTCGTCGGCAACCGCCCCCTGCTGGGGTGGCACCTGGGCTACGATCTGGCGATCCTCAATCGCGAACTGCGACCCCGCTTCGGTTTCGACCTGCCCAATGCCACCATCGACGTGGCGCAGAGCTATCTGCGCCGTCTGCGCCGCCGCCATCCTGAGGTGGAGTCCGCGCCGCGCTTCGAGAAGGTGGCCGAGTTGCTGGACGTGCCGCTGATGGGGCGCCACACCGCCCTGGGCAATGCGGTGACCACGGCGCTGATTTTCCTGCGCCTGGAACACCAGGTCAGCTCCGTTGGGCGCTACTCCTGAAGATCGGGGGCGGCGTCGCCTGATGGCGCCGGCGATGGTAGGATGGGCGCCCGTCATTTTCGCCCGCACTGGCAGCGCTTACCGACCATGCAAGACGCCCTGATCTTCGACCCCCGCGATCGCCAGGAGGCTCCCTCCGTGGCGGCCTCCCCTATTCAGGAAGCCCCCTCGCCGACCCTCGACGCCCTGGATGCCCGCGGGCGGCGGGAGTTCAACAAGCTGCAGAAGCGCCTGCGACGCCAGGTGGGTAACGCCATCATCGACTATGGCATGATTCACGAGGGCGACCGGGTGATGGTGTGCCTGTCCGGCGGGAAGGACAGCTACACCTTGCTGTCGATCCTGCGCAACCTGCAGCGCAACGCCCCGATCGACTTCTCGCTGGTGGCGGTGAACCTCGACCAGAAGCAGCCGGGTTTTCCCGAGCAGGTGCTGCCCGAGTACCTGGCGTCCATCGGCGTCGAGCACCACATCCTCGAGCGGGACACCTACTCGGTGGTCAAGGAGAAGACGCCGGAGGGCAAGACCACCTGTGCGCTATGCTCCCGGCTGCGACGCGGCTCCCTGTACGGCTTCGCCGAGGAGATCGGCGCCACCAAGGTGGCCTTGGGCCACCATCGCGAGGACATCCTCGAGACGCTGTTCCTCAACCTCTTCTTCGGCGGCAGCCTCAAGGCCATGCCGCCCAAGCTGCTCGCCGACGACGGCAAGAACATCCTCATCCGTCCGCTGGCCTACTGCCGCGAGGCCGATATCGCCGAGTATGCGCGACTGATGGCGTTCCCGATCATCCCCTGCAACCTGTGCGGTTCCCAGCCCAACCTGCAACGTCAGGTGGTCAAGGAGATGCTCGCCGAGTGGGAGAAGACCCATCCCGGTCGCCTGGAGAGCATGTTCAAGGCAGTGACCAACGTGGCGCCGTCACAACTGGGCGATCGCGAACTGTTCGACTTCGCCGGGCTGGAGGAGAAGCAGGCGCGACGGCTGGCCAGCCGGATCGATCTGCTCAACGAGTAGGGGGGGCTATTTCCAAAGGGCTATTTCGCCCCTTCCTCCTCGGCGACCAGGGTCAGGGACGCCAGGTCGAGGATATGCACCTCGCGGCCCGATACTTCCACCAGACCCTGGCTCTGGAAGCGACCGAGGATACGGCTGACGGTCTCGACGGCCAGACCCAGGTAGTTGCCGATGTCGGCCCGCGACATGGACAGGCGGAAGCTGTAGGGGGAGTAACCGCGGCGGCGGAAGCGGTCGGAGAGGCTGGTGAAGAAACTGGCCAGGCGCTGGTCGGCGGTCTTGCGCGATAGCAGGCGCATCATGCGGCGGTCGTCGCGCAGCTCCTTGCTCATGCTGCGGTAGAGCTGGCCGCGCAGTTCGGGTAGCGATTCCGACAGCTGATCCAGGCGGTCGAAGGGAATCTCGCAGACGGTGGTGGTCTCCAGCGCCACCACGGTCCCCGGATACTGCTCCTCGTCGATGCCATCCAGGCCCACCAGTTCGCTGGGCAGGTAGAAGTTGGTGAGCTGGTCGTCGCCACTGCCCTCGGTGGTCACCTGCTTGAGGCTGCCCGAGCGCACCGCGTAGACGCTGGTGAAGGGGCTCTCCTGGCGAAACAGGGTCTCGCCCTTCTTGAGAGGTGCGCGCCGGCGGATGATGGCGTCGAACTGATCCATGTCCTGAACTTCCAGCGCCAGCGGCAGGCAAAGCGAACTCAGGCTGCAGGTCTGGCAGCGAGTTTCGTGCAGCACAGAGCGCCGTAGTCCTGTCAGGCTGTCGGGCATGGACGCGTCCTCCTTGATCATGAGCATTCCAACCATTATGGAGGATTCTGCGAGCAGGGCAAACCACCTCCAAGGAGGTAGGCCCGGCAGCCGGCGGCTCAGGCCATGGAGGTGGCCTCGGGATCGAAGGCGGCGAGCAGGTGGGTCAGGCCCCAGACCCCGTCGGGCGTCACCCTCAGGGACTCGCCGTGGCGCTCCAGCAGTCCCGCCTGGCAGAGCCGGGCCAGGCGCCTGAGGGCATCGGCCAGAACCAGGGTGGCGTCGTGTCCATGGACCTTCGACAGGGCGACCATGTTCAGCTCGCGGCGGCAGGCGAGCGCCTCGATGGCGTCGCGTCGCAGGCGCTCGACGGCGTTCAGCCGGTGGCCGGCGGTGGCGGGCAGGCGGCTCGTGTCCAGCGCCGCCTCATAGTCGCCCAGGCTCATGGCGTTGCGGGTAAGGGTGTCGCCGACATGGCTGATGGCGGCGACCCCGAGGCCGAGCTGGTCACCGGGTGGGGTGTGGGTGTAGCCGTGCAGGTCGCGCGCCAGGCGGCCCTCCCCGAGGGCCCATGCCAGGCTGTCATCGGTGCGGGCAAACTGACCGAGCCCGATATGCACATAGCCGGCGTCATCCAGACGGTGGCGGGCCTCGTCCATGATCGCCAGGCGGGTGGGGGCGTCGGGCAGATCCGCGGCGTGGATCTCGCGCTGGGGCAGGTAGCGCTGCGGGAGGTGAGCGTAGCGGCGCAGGGTGATGCGCGCCGGGGCCATGGCGATCACCTGTTCGAGGGTCTCCCCGAAGCCCTCGGGGGTCTGCAGCGGCAGACCCACGATCAGGTCCAGGTTGAGGGAGTGGAAGCCGAGGCGCTCGGCCTCATCCACCAGGGACTCGGTCAGTACCCGGGGTTGGATCCGGTTGATCGCCCTCTGCACTCTCAGGTCAAGCTCCTGGACGCCCAGGCTCAGGCGGTTGAAGCCCAGTGCCTGGAGGTGGCGCAGGGTGAAGACGTTGGCCTCGCGGGGGTCGATCTCGATGCTGAAGTCGCGTTCCCGGGCACTGGAGAGCCCGAAGCGGGCGTCGAGGCGATCGAAGAGGTCGCCCATCTGGTCCAGGGACAGGAAGGCCGGGGCGCCGCCACCCCAGTGCAGGCGCTGCACGGCAGGGAGGTCATCCAGCAGGCGGCTGACCAGCACCATTTCGCGGTCGAGACGGGTGAGGTAGGGCTCGGCCTGACGGCTGTCCCGGGACGGCACCCGCTGGGAGGCACAGAAGCGGCACGCCTGCCGGCAGAAGGGCAGGTGCACGTGAAGCGCCAACGGTGACCCGGGGGGGCGCTCGGCCAGGGCCTGGGTTAGCGCAGCGGCACCGTCTCCCGCGTCGAGGCGAGCGGGATAGGTGAGGTAGTGCGATCCGTCGTGATCGTGGAATGGCATCGAGCGCCTGCCTCCGGCCGCCCAGGATGGCCCGACGCGAAGATCGTAGCGTTTCGCCTGAACGGGCATGACGGCGCTCCGGGCTGTGGATGTGGATGTGATCTCATGCTAGGGCGGTTTGGCGCTGGGGGCGTTGAGCTGCGTCAAGCCCGCGTGGAATAGGTCGAACGAGCCAGTCCCGCACTACCCGTGGCTTACTGCGGGGAGAATCAACCACAGCTGCCACAGCGCGAAGGCGATGATCGATAGCGCCGCCAGCGTGCGTGTAGCCGAATGGCGGATCAGCCCGCCCAGCTGGCGCGCCGCCAGGCCGGTGGCGAGCAGCGCCGGCAGGGTGCCGAGGCCGAAGGCGCCCATCAGCGCGGCCCCTCTGAGCGGGTCGGCGGTGGCCAGGCTCCAGGCCAGCATCGAGTAGACCAGCCCGCAGGGCAACCAGCCCCACACGGCGCCCAGCGCCACCGCCTGGGGGATTTCCACGACCGGCATCAGCCGCCGACCCACCGGCTCCAGGTGACGCCACAGGCGCTTGCCGACCGCCTCGACCCGAAGCAGTCCCTTCCACCAGTCGGCGATATAAAGCGCCATCAGGATCAGCATCAGCGCCGCCAGGAGCTGTAGCACCAGGCGAGCGGTCGGGGTGATGGCCACCAGGGTGCCGAGCAGGGCGACCAGGCCGCCGGCGAGCATGTAGCTGGCGATGCGTCCCAGGTTGTAGGCCAGCAGCAGGCCCGTGAGGCGCGCCTTCGAGCGCATGCTGGGCGGCACGGCGAAGGTCAGTGCGCTCATGATGCCGCCGCACATGCCGATGCAGTGGGCGCCGCCGAGCAGGCCGAAGACGAAGGCCGCCAGTAGCGGTGGCAGGCCGAGTCCGGTGGGATCCATCAGGGCTCCGGGTCGGTGTTGCGGCGCTCCTGAGCGGCACGCTCTCGAGCCTCCTGGCGGCGCTGACGCTCATCGGGGGGCAGGTCGTTCTCGTCCTCGTCGAAGAGGATGCGGTGTGCGGGGCCTTCAAGGTCCTCGAACTGGTCGTTCTTGACCGCCCAGAAGAAGGCCCAGACGGCCAGGCCCAGCAGGATCAACGACAGGGGGATCAGCAGATAGAGAATGCTCATGAGGTCACCCGGCTCGGTTCAGGGGAAGGCAGGGGCGTCGCTGCGGGCATGGCCCGGCTGCGAAAGCGGTTGAGGCGCAGGGCATTGCCCACCACCACCAGGGAGCTCGCCGACATGCCCATGGCGGCAAGCCAGGGCGGCACGAAGCCCATGGCGGCGATGGGCATGGCGGTGAAGTTGTAGCACACCGACCAGATCATGTTCTGGCGCATCACCCGACGGGTGGCTCGGCTGATCTCGATCGCCTCGACGATGCGTGACAGGCGCGGGCTGAGCAGGATGGCGTCGGCGCTGGTCCGGGCCAGGTCGGTGGCACCGTTCATGGCGATGGCCACGTCGGCACCGGCGAGCACCGGGATGTCGTTGATGCCGTCGCCGACCATGGCGACCGTCTCGCCGACCGCCTGGCACTCGCGGATGCGCGCGAGCTTATCTTCGGGGCTGGCGCCGCCGCGCCAGGTAGGGATCTCCAGCCGCCTGGCCAGATCACCCGCTGCAGCGGGGGTGTCGCCGGAGAGCAGTTCCACCTCGAGGCCCAGTGCCTTGAGCGCCGCCACGGTGTTGGCGGCATCGTCGCGCACCCGGTCCTGCAGGGCGAACCAGGCGCGGGGCTCGCCCTCCTCGGCGAGCAGCAGCCACTGCCCCTCGCCGGGCGCCTCGAGGGCATGCTCCGGGGCGGCGAATTCGGGCTTGCCGAGCCGCCAGCGGCGCTCTCCCAGGATGCCCTCCAGCCCCTGGCCGGTGCGGCTGGCCACCTCGGAGGCGCGCACCGTGGCCAGCCGGTAGGGGTGGAAGGCCCTGGCGATGGGGTGTTCGGAGCGCGCCTCCAGGGCGGCGGCCAGGGTGCGGGCGCGCTCGGCGTCGAGCCCGCCCAGCGGTCGACTCTCCACCAGCGTCATCTGGCCGCTGGTCAGGGTGCCGGTCTTGTCGAGGATCACTCGGTCGAGCTGGGAGAGCGACTCGATGGCATCGGCGCGGGTCACCAGCACCCCGCGGCGGCGCAGCTGGCCGTGGCCGGCGGTAAGCGCCGTCGGGGTGGCGAGCGCCAGGGCGCAGGGGCAGGTGACCACCAGCACGGAGAGCATGATCCAGGGCATCCGTGCCGGATCGATGAACCACCAGGCGAGGGTGACCACCGCGGTGACCACCAGCAGGCGCAGCACGAAGAGATGCGCCATGCGTGCCGCCATCTGGGCCAGACGCGGACGGCTGGCGAAGGCCCGGTCGGTGAGGTCGACGATGCCGGCCACCCGGGCGTCGCGCCCGGCGTGGGTCACCCGCACCACCAGGGGGCTCTCGATGTTCTGGCTGCCGCCGGTGACGGTCTCGCCGAGGCGCCGGGTAACCGGCAGGTACTCCCCGGTGAGCATGGATTCGTCGAGGCTTGACTCGCCGTCCTCGATCACGCCGTCGGCGGGCACCCCATGGCCTGGCTTGACCAGCACCCGGTCGCCGGCGGTGAGCTCGCCGGCCGGCAGGATGCGCTCCTCCCCCGCCTCGGTGAGGCGAATCGCCGAGAGCGGCAGGGCGCCGGCCATGGCGTTGCCGCTGTGGCCGCTGCGGCGTCGGGCACGGGCCTCCACGTAGCGCCCGAAGAGCAGGAAGAAGGTGAACATCGCCGCCGAGTCAAAGTAGACCTCGCCCTTGCCGGTGACCACCGCGTAGCCACTGGCGGTATAGGCGAAGCCGATGGCCAGGGAGACCGGCACGTCCATGCCCAGCACCCGGGTGCGCAGGTCGCGCAGGGCGTTGCGGAAGAAGGGCGCCGCCGAGAAGAACACCACCGGGGTGGTCAGGGCGAAGGAGAGCCAGTGGAAGAGGGCAAGGAAATCCTCGCTGATCCCCTCGGGGCCGGCCACGTAGATGGGGATGGAGAACATCATCACCTGGGCCATGCCCACCGCGGCGATGATCAGCCGGCGCACGTTCATGCGCTCCTCGTGCTGCAAGCGCACCTGGGCCTCGTCGGGCTCGTAGGGCTGGGCCTGGTAGCCGATGGCCGCCATTTCGGCGAGGATCCGCGACAGCTTGACCGTCTCGGGATCCCAGCTCACCCGCACGCGATGGTGAGTGAGGTTGACGGCGCTGGAGCCGACCCCCGCCAGAGCGTTGAGGCGGTGCTCGATCAACCAGGCGCAGGCGGCGCAGGTGATGCCGTCCACCGCCAGGGTGGCGTGAACTCGACCGCTGTCGTCGGCTTCCGCATGCACGAACCTGTCCTGCAGGCCCGGGTCGTCGAATACCGCCCAGGTCTCGGCACGCACGGATTCTCGCTCGTCCGGGCGTTCCGGGAGCTCGGTGCGAAAGCGGTAGTAGCTTTCCAGGCCGCCGTCTACGATGGCGTGGGCCACCGCCTCGCAGCCGGGGCAGCAGAGCGGCCGGCGGAGATCGTCGAGGGTGATCGACCAGGTCGCGCCGGGGGGGACTCGGCTGCCGCAGTGGTAGCACTCCTTCGAGCCGGCAGCGACGGCCTCACTCATGGGCTCAGGGCTCCTCGCCGATCAAGCATGTCAGGAGTCGTCGGCGGGTGCTGCGCGCCCGGGAGTCAGGCGCACGGCCTCCTCGTTCGGGAAGCGACCCTCACCGACCAGGCGCCACTCGGGCTCTTCGCCCTGGGGCTGGAGCTGCAGGTACCAGCGGTAGCGCAGGTTGTCGGGCGCCTGGCCCAGGTAGCGGCCATCGCGCACGTGCTCGAGGGTCAGCTCGATGTCGCGGTCGTCCTGGGTGGGGAAGATCAGCTCGAAGTCGAGCTTCTCGGGGAAGCTTTCGCCGCCCTCCAGATCGAGGATCACGTCGCTGGTTAGCGGATCGATGCGCAGGCTGGCCTCGATCCCCAGTTCGGCGGCGCGCTCCTGTTTGGCCAGCACCATGTTGATGGCGCGGCCGTGCTCGTAGTAGTCCTCCTGTACCATACCGTCGGCGCTCTTCACGGCCAGGTAGGCGAAGGTCGAGCTGACGATGATCGAGAGCATCAGCAGGCCGAGGAGGAACCAGGGCCAGAACTGCTTGTACCAGGGGGTCACGGGGAGGGGCATGTTATCTCCGGAGTTCGCCGATGAAGCGGGTCTCACGCTCCAGCGCGATGCTTGGGTGCTCATCGGCCTCGATGCGCAGGGTGATCGGGTGGCTGGGGCGTTCGATCACCTCGGGGTCGACGGTGATCGATACCACGGCGCGGCGGCTGTCGCCGGCGGGTACCGTGATGCGGTCGGTATCCAGGACCAGCCCCGGCAGGCCGGAGGCCTCGAGGCGATAGCTGTGCTCCTGACCGTCAAGGTTGCGCACCATCAGCACATAGACGTTGCTAAGACGGCCGTCGCGGGTGAGCTGGTAGAGCTCGGTGCGCTCGCGCTCCACCTCGAAGCCCAGCGGGGTGCGGTCGGCCACCGCCCAGGCAAAGACTCCGATCATCAGGATCAGTGCCGCCAGGTAGCCCATCAGGCGCGGACGCAGGATGTGGGTGGGCTTGCCCTCGAGGGCATTCTCCGTGGTGTAACGGACCAGGCCGCGGGGGTAGCCCATCTTGTCCATGACGCTGTCGCAGGCATCGATGCAGGCCGCGCAGGTGATGCATTCATACTGCAGCCCATCGCGAATATCGATGCCGGTGGGGCAAACCTGCACGCAGAGGTCGCAGTCAATGCAGTCGCCGTAGCCGGCCTCCCTGGCCTCGGCGTGGCTGAGTGTCTTCTTGCGGGCGCCACGGGGCTCGCCGCGATCCGCGTCGTAGGAAACGATCAGGGTGTCGCGGTCGAACATCACGCCCTGAAAGCGCGCATAGGGGCACATGTAGATGCACACCTGCTCCCGCAGCCAGCCGGCGTTGAGGTAGGTGAAGACCAGGAAGAAGCCGGTCCAAAAGTAGGACCAGCCGTGGGCCTGCAGGGTCGGCAGTTCGACGACCAGTTGGCGGATCGGGGTGAAGTAGCCGACGAAGGTCACTCCGGTCGCCAGCGCGATGACCAGCCAGATGGCGTGCTTGGTCAACTTGCGCCACAGCTTGTCGGCGTTCATCTCCTGACGATCCAGCTTGATCCGGCGGTTCCGGCTCCCCTCCAGGCGATGCTCGAACCAGATGAACAGGAAGGTCCAGACGCTCTGTGGGCAGGTGTAGCCGCACCATACCCGCCCGGCGAACACCGTGATGAAGAACAGTCCGAAGGCGCAGATGATCAGCAGCCAGGAGAGCAGCACGAATTCCTGAGGATAGAAGGTGGTGGCGAAGATATGGAACTCCCGACCGGGCAGGTCGAACCAGATCGCCGGGCGGTCGCCCCAGGGCACCCAGGGTATCGCGAAGAAGGCCAGCATCAGCAGCCAGTTGGTGCCGCGCCTCACGCGCTGGAAGAGCCCCTGGATCTCCCGCACGTAGATGTGGCGACGCTTGGCATACATCTCCTGCTGCACCGTCGAGCCCGGCATATGCTGCTCGACTGGTGACGGCGTGACATCGCGTGTGGGTATCTTGTCGCTCATGGCAGGCTCACGGCAGGAGGGGGAGGAGATCAACGCGGGCGTGCGAGGTGCCGCCATTGTATCGAGACCGCGAGCCAACGAGAAAGGGTGCGACCTGAGGCCGCACCCATCGGTCAGCGCCTGGGAGCCGTGTCAGTCCCGGAAGCGCAGGCTGTAGACATAGGCGGCGACCAGGTGGACGCGCTCCTCGCCGATATAAGCGGCCTGGGCCGGCATGTGGCCATTGCGGCCGTTGCGCAGGGTCTGACGCACGGAATCTGCCACGCTCTGGCCGGGGGCCTGGTAGAGCCAGATGTCGTTGGTCAGGTTGGGGGCCCCCAGGGCCTGGTTGCCGGTGCCGTCGGGCATGTGGCAGGCGGCGCACACCGATGCGTAGGTGGCGGCGCCGCGCTCGGCGCGCTCGGCGTCATGTTCGAGATCGGACAGCGCCAGGACGTGCTGGGTGACGTTCTCGATGTTCTGCTCGCCCAGTTGCTGCCAGGACGGCATCAGGCCGTTGCGCCCGCGGACCAGGCTGGTGACGATATGCTCGGGCTCGCCGCCGTAGAGCCAGTCGTCGTTGGTCAGGTTGGGGAAGCCGTAGCCGCCCTGGGCGTTGGAGCCATGACACACCGCGCAGTTGTTGAGGTAGATGCGCTCGGCCACCTGCATGGCATCACTGTCCTGGGCCAGGTCGGGGATCGGGATCTCCTCGTACTGGGCGAAGATCGGCGTGAAACGCTCCTCGGCGCGGGCCACCTCCTCCTCCCACTGGCCTTCCTGGGTCCAGCCCAGTACGCCGGCGAAGTTGCCAAGGCCAGGGTAGAGCACCAGGTAACCCAGCGAGAAGATCACGGTGGCCACGTAGAGCTGGAACCACCAGCGCGGCAGCGGGTTGTCGTACTCCTCGATGCCATCGGCGGCGTGCCCAGTGGTCTCGATGTTGCCATCGGCGTCGGGGGTCTTGTCGGTCTTGCGGTTGGCGTAAAGCAGCCAGAAGGCAAAGCCGATGGAGCCCAGCGTGATGACGATGATCCAGGCGCTCCAGAACCCGGAAAGGGAGTCACCCCAGAGATTGTTCATGTGTTCCTGTCTCCCTTGCTCTTGCGGGAATCGGCCCCGTTCGGCGAGGCGCTCCTGTCACGATGCGGTTGCTCATCATCATCGGCGAAGGGCAGGTGGGCCGCCTCGTCGAAGTCCGGCTTGCGACGCTTCGAGTAGGCCCACACGGTGATGCCGATGAAGGCCAGAATCAGCAGGCCGGTGATGATGCCGCGGAAAGTCCCGGTATCCATGCTCAGCGGGTTCCCTCGAGCACCGTGCCCAGCTGCTGAAGGTAGGCGATCAGCGCGGTGATCTCCTGCTGGCCGCGCACCTCGCGGGTGGCGTTGGCGATGTCCTCGTCGGTGTAGGGCACGCCCACCATGCGCAGCGCCTCCATCTTCTTCGGCGTGTCGCTGCCGTCCAGGGTGCGCTCGAAGAGCCACGGGTAGGAGGGCATGATCGACTCGGGCACCACGTCGCGCGGGTTGTACATGTGGGCGCGGTGCCAGTCATCGCTGTAGCGGCCGCCCACGCGGGCCAGGTCCGGGCCGGTGCGCTTGGAGCCCCACAGGAAGTTGTGGTCGTAGACCGACTCGCCGGCCACGCTGTAGTGGCCGTAGCGCTCGGTCTCGGCGCGGAACGGGCGGATCATCTGCGAATGGCAGCCGACGCAGCCCTCGCGGCGATAGATGTCGCGGCCTTCCAGTTCCAGGGCGGAGAGCGGGCGCAGCCCGTCCACCGGCTCCGTGGTCTGCTTCTGGAAGAACAGCGGCACGACCTCGGCCAGGCCGCCGAAGCTGATGACCACCAGGATCAGCACGGCGAGCAGGCCAACGTTCTTTTCGACAATCTCGTGTTTCATTGGTGTCGGTATCCCCGGTTGGCTCAGGCAGTCTGCGGAAGCGGCTGACGGGCGCCTTCGCCGCGCTTGACGGTCATGGTGACGTTGTAGGCCATGATCAGCATGCCCACGACCCAGCACAGGCCGCCGATCAGGCGCACGATGTAGCCGGGACCACTGGCTTCGACGGACTCGATGAAGGTGTACATCAGGGTGCCGTCGGGGTTGATGGCGCGCCACATCAGGCCCTGCAGGATGCCGTTGACCCACATGGAGGCGATGTAGAGCACAGTGCCGATGGTCGCCAGCCAGAAATGTACGCCGATCAGGCCCACGGAGTGCATCTCGGTGCGGCCGAACAGGCGCGGAATCAGGTGGTACATGGAGCCGATGGTGATCATCGCCACCCAGCCCAGGGCACCGGCGTGGACGTGACCGATGGTCCAGTCGGTGTAGTGGGACAGGGCGTTGACGGTCTTCACCGCCATCATCGGGCCTTCGAAGGTGGACATGCCGTAGAAGGAGAGGGCCACTACCAGGAAGCGCAGGGTCGGGTCGGTGCGCAGCTTATGCCAGGCGCCCGAGAGGGTCATCATGCCGTTGATCATGCCGCCCCAGGAGGGCGCCAGCAGGATGATCGACATGACCATGCCCAGCGACTGGGCCCAGTTGGGCAGGGCGGTGTAGTGGAGGTGGTGCGGGCCGGCCCACATGTAGACCATGATCAGCGACCAGAAGTGCACGATGGAGAGGCGATAGGAGTAGACCGGGCGTTCGGCCTGCTTGGGCACGAAATAGTACATCATGCCCAGGAAGCCGGCGGTCAGGAAGAAGCCCACCGCGTTGTGGCCGTACCACCACTGCACCATGGCGTCGATGGCGCCGGCGTAGACGGAGACGGAGTACATGGCGGTGACCGGGATGGCGGCATTGTTGACGATATGCAGCACCGCGACGGTCAGGATGAAGGCGGCGAAGAACCAGTTGGCCACGTAGATATGGGAGGTCTTGCGCTGCTTGACCGTCATCAGGAAGACGAGGGCATAGGTGACCCACACCACGGCGATCAGGATGTTGATCGGCCACTCCAGCTCGGCGTACTCCTTGGTGGTGGTGTAGCCCAGCGGCAGGGTGATCACCGCCGACAGGATCACCGCCTGCCAGCCCCAGAAGGTGAAGGCGGCCAGCTTGTCAGACCAGAGCCGGGTCTGACAGGTCCGCTGCACCACGTAGTAGGAGGTGGCAAACAGCGCAGAACCCCCGAAGGCGAAGATCACGGCGTTGGTGTGCAGCGGCCGCAGGCGGCCGAAGCTTGTCCAGGGTAGATCGAGGTTGAGTTGCGGCCATACCAGTTGTGCGGCGAGGATGACACCGAGGAGCATGCCCACGATGCCCCACACAACTGTCATGATCGCGAACTGCCGAACTACCTTGTAGTTGTAGGTCGGGTGTTCAAGTGCTGTGCTCATGTCAGGTTCCCATCGAACGCGGTAGCGGGTTGAAGCTGCGTCAGTTTGCCACGGACCCAGCGCCCCGAGGATGATGCAGGTCAAGACGTTAAGGATTGTATCGCAGCCCGTCTCAATCCTGAACACGCCAATCGGTGTAGTCGGAGAACTCACGAGGAGATCCCTTGTCACATTTTGCCGCTCAGGATTATGAGCCCATTACCCCAGCCCGGTGTCGCGACCGTTTGGTAGCGGGCGAACGTGGTCGCTGGTGGCTGCCCGACGGTCCCCTGGAGGTGCGCGGCGAGGCCCGCATCGGCCGCCTGCTGATGGCCCATGGCGCGGGTTCCGGCCAGGATTCCACATTTCTGGAGCACTGTCGCGACGCCCTGGCCGAGCGCGGTGTCCAGACCCTGGCCATCGAGTTCGCCTTCCTGCAGCAGATGCGCCGTGAGGCGCGGCGTCGACCGCCTCCTCGAATCGATCGCCTGGTCGAGGAATTGATGCGCTGGTGCGACACTCTGACGCATTCTTCGCTGCCACCGCTTTGGCTCGGTGGCAAGTCCATGGGTGGGCGAGTGGCGAGCCTGCTGGCGGCCCGGGACGGCGCCGCCGGCCTGATCCTGTGTGGCTATCCCTTCCACCCGTCGGCCAAGCCCGAGTCGCTGCGTCTCTCCCACTGGCCGCTGATCGCCTGTCCTACCCTGGTGCTTCAGGGCAGCCGCGACCCCTTCGGCAACCGCGCCGAGATCGCAAGCTATGACCTGGGCGCCGCCCGCGTTCACCTGCTCGAGGATGGCGATCATGACTGGCGTCCGCGACGGGCCAGCGGGCGCACCCAGGCGTCGCTGATCGATGAGGCAGCCGAGGTCATCGCCGTGTTCATGGCCGAGCATGCCTGAGCCCCCCCCGGGGCAGTGGGCAAGTTGATGAAATGTCGGGTATTGGTGTCTCGGGTCGTGTCGGGCAAAAAGCGTTGACATTGATCCCGTCCCCTGTAGAATTCAGCGCCACGTGTCCAGGGGTGGTTAGCTCAGCTGGGAGAGCACCAGCCTTACAAGCTGGGGGTCACAGGTTCGAACCCTGTACCACCCACCACTGCTACAGAGCAGTGCCAGAGCAGTGCCTGAACATGAGAAGCACGCAGCGGACCGGTAGTTCAGTTGGTTAGAATGCCGGCCTGTCACGCCGGAGGTCGCGGGTTCGAGTCCCGTCCGGTCCGCCAACGTGTCTTCGCCAGCCAGGTATCATCTTGCGGACCGGTAGTTCAGTTGGTTAGAATGCCGGCCTGTCACGCCGGAGGTCGCGGGTTCGAGTCCCGTCCGGTCCGCCACGATGATGGCCTGACAGCACCAGCAGGTCGCAGTAAAAAGATACAGCACGCTTTGCAGTTCTCGTGGGTGATTAGCTCAGTTGGTTAGAGCACCAGCCTCACATGCTGGGGGTCACTGGTTCGAATCCGGTATCACCCACCACGCGGACCGGTAGTTCAGTTGGTTAGAATGCCGGCCTGTCACGCCGGAGGTCGCGGGTTCGAGTCCCGTCCGGTCCGCCAATTCTGCAGGTGCTTCGCTGTACACGAATCTCGAAAGCCTCGAGCCCCACCGCTCGGGGTTTTTTCATTGATGGGCCCCGCGCCTGCTGCCACTCTGTACGACCCCTCTCTCCCTTTCGTAGTGTCAATCCTGCCTGCCCCCGCCCCTCTCGCTTCCCCGTGCCGCCTACTCCGGGCGATGCTCCGGCGAAGGCGGCTCGACCGAGCGCATCGGTTTTGCAACGCCGGAAAAACTATCATACAGTTGTTTGATTCTCGGGAAGCATCATCAGGAGTGCGCCGTGACCCCCTATCCCCATCTGTTTCGCCCCCTGTCGGTGGGCCACCTGACGCTGCCCAATCGGGTACTGATGGGCTCCATGCACACCAACCTGGAGGAGACGCCCGGCGGCTTCGAGCGCCTGGCGACCTTCTATGCCGAGCGGGCCCGGGAAGGGGTGGCGCTGATCGTTACCGGCGGCATCGCCCCCAACCCCGAAGGTGCCGTCTTCGACGGGGCCGCCACCCTGGAGCATGAGACGCAGCTGCCCGACCATCACCGCGTGGTGGAGGCGGTGCATGCCGAGGGCGGGCGCATCTGCTTGCAGATCCTGCATGCCGGACGCTACGCCTACGGCCCGGCGCTGGTCGCCCCCTCGGCCATCCAGGCGCCGATCAACCCCTTCACGCCCCGTGCGCTGAGCGGTGACGAGGTAGAGCAGCAGATCGCCGACTACGTGCGCTGCGCGAGGCTCGCCAGGCAGGCCGGTTATGACGGGGTGGAGGTGATGGGCTCGGAGGGTTATCTGATCAACCAGTTCGTCTGCCGTCGCACCAACCACCGTGACGACGCCTGGGGTGGAGCCTTCGAGAACCGCCTCCGCTTCCCGGTGGAGATCGTGCGGCGCATGCGCGAGGCGGTGGGCGACGACTTCCTGATCATCTTCCGGCTCTCCATGATCGACCTGGTGGAGGAGGGCAGCACCCATGACGAGGTGGTGGCCCTGGGGCGGGCGGTCGAGGCCGCCGGCGCCGGCCTGATCAATACCGGTATCGGCTGGCACGAGGCCCGGGTGCCGACCATCGTCACCAGCGTGCCGCGGGCGGCCTTCACCGAAGTGACTCGACGCATGAAGGCGGCGCTATCGGTGCCGCTGGTCACCACCAACCGCATCAATATGCCGGAGGTGGCCGAGCGGGTGCTCGCCGAGGGCCACGCGGACATGGTCTCCATGGCGCGCCCCTTCCTGGCCGACCCGGCCTGGGTGAGCAAGGCCGCCGAGGGCCGGGTCGAGGAGATCAACACCTGCATCGCCTGCAACCAGGCCTGCCTGGACCACACCTTCGCGGGCAAGGCGACATCCTGTCTAGTGAACCCGCGGGCCGGCCACGAGACCGAACTGCTTATCGCGCCTGCCGAGACGCCCAGGCGCATCGCCGTGGTGGGCGGAGGCCCGGCGGGTCTGGCGGCGGCGCTCACCGCGGCCCAGCGGGGTCATGCGGTGACCCTGTTCGAACGTGGCCCCGAACTGGGCGGTCAGTTCAACTACGCACGGCGCATCCCGGGAAAGGAAGAGTTCGATGAGACCCTGCGCTACTTCCGGGTGATGCTGGACAAGCACGGTGTGGGGGTGCGCCTCGACTGCGAGGCGGATCTCCAGGCGCTGCGCGATTTCGATGCGGTGGTGCTGGCCAGCGGGGTGCGCCCGCGCCGTCTGGAGCTGCCCGGCAGTGTGCATCCGAAGGTGATGAGCTATCCCGCGGCGATCCTGCATCCGGAACGGGTCGGGCGGCGGGTGGCAATCATCGGCGCCGGCGGCATCGGCTTCGACGTGGCGGAGCTGCTTACCCATGGCGATCAGTTGCCCCTGGACCGGGACGCCTGGTGCGACGAGTGGGGCGTGGACCTGTCTGTCGCGACACCCGGCGGCCTCAAGGCGCCGCGCCGCCCCGAGGTGCCTCGTCGGGTCTTCCTGCTGCAGCGCAAGGCCTCCAAGCCGGGTCGCGGCCTCGGCAAGACCACCGGCTGGGTGCATCGCGCCTCGCTCAAGCGCCGCGGCGTCGAGACGCTGGCCGGCTGCGAGTACCTGGGCATCGACGAGGCCGGACTTCACCTGCGGGTGGGGGAAGAAGAACGCCTGCTCGAGGTGGATACCGTGGTGGTCTGCGCCGGCCAGGAGCCGGTGCGCGAGCTGCTCGAGCCGCTGCGCGCCGCGGGCATGGAAGTGCACCTGATTGGTGGCGCCGAGGAGGCCGCCGAGCTGGATGCCAAGCGCGCCATCGATCAGGGCACACGGGTGGCGGCGGCTCTGTAATCTTCTGCCGAGCCTGGCGCCGCTCTCCTGCGGGGTTTCCTTCGGGGCCCGCCGAGTCTTCTCGGCGGGCCCCGGACGCGTTGCGTTGGCAAAACTCCACGGTTGCCAACGAACCCTTGCTCGACATCAGGCTCTCAGGAGTTAAGGTCCAGCGTTGATTCGATGTCCGCTAATGCTGTGCCGGACTGTCCTACGCTGAAACTGCCACGATCCGGAGCGCCGCTGATGCACCAGGCGCTGAATCATCGGGCTTTAAGGAGACATCGATGAGCATCTTCGACCATGTGCAGAACCGCTACGAGCGCGTCCAGCAGGAGGAGCTGACCCTGCAGGAGTACCTGGAGCTCTGTCATCGGGAGCCGACGACCTTTGCGTCGGCCGCCGAGCGGATGCTCGAGGCCATCGGCGAGCCCGAGGTGATCGACACGGCCAAGGATCCACGGCTGTCTCGGATCTTCTCCAACAAGGTCATTCGCCGCTATCCGGCATTTGCCGAATTCTACGGTATGGAGGAGGCGATCGAGCAGATCGTCTCCTTCTTCCGCCACGCCGCCCAGGGCCTCGAGGAGCGCAAGCAGATCCTCTACCTGCTCGGCCCCGTGGGGGGCGGCAAGTCGTCGCTTGCCGAGCGGCTGAAGCTGCTGATGGAGAAGGTCCCCTTCTATGCCATCAAGGGCTCGCCGGTCTACGAGTCGCCGCTGGGCCTGTTCTCTCCCGAGGAGGACGGTGAGCTGCTCGAGAAGGAGTACGGCATCCCGCAGCGCTACCTGAAGAGCGTGATGTCGCCCTGGGCGGCCAAACGTCTCAAGGAGTACGGCGGCGATATCTCGCAGTTCCGGGTGGTGCGCCTTTACCCCTCGCGGCTCAACCAGATCGCGATCTCCAAGACCGAGCCCGGTGACGAGAACAACCAGGACATTTCCTCGCTGGTGGGCAAGGTGGATATCCGCCAGCTGGAGATGTATTCCCAGGATGACCCCGACGCCTACAGCTTCTCTGGTGGACTGTGTCGCGCCAACCAGGGGCTGATGGAGTTCGTGGAGATGTTCAAGGCGCCGATCAAGGTGCTGCATCCGCTGCTGACCGCCACCCAGGAGGGCAACTACAACCCCACTGAGGGCATGGGGGCGATTCCCTTCGAGGGCGTCGTGCTGGCCCACTCCAACGAGAGCGAGTGGCAGGCCTTCCGCAACAACCGCAACAACGAGGCCTTCCTGGACCGCGTCTATATCGTCAAGGTGCCCTACTGCCTGCGGGCCTCCGAGGAGGTCAAGATCTACCGCAAGCTGCTCGAGCACTCTTCTCTCAACCAGGCACCCTGCGCGCCGGATACCCTGCGCATGCTGGCTCAGTTCACGGTGCTCTCGCGACTCAAGGAGCCGGAAAACTCCAGCGTCTACTCCAAGATGCGGGTCTATGACGGCGAGAACCTCAAGGATACCGACCCCAAGGCCAAGTCGATCCAGGAGTACCGGGATGCCGCCGGGGTCGACGAGGGCATGGACGGGCTCTCCACCCGCTTCGCCTTCAAGATCCTCTCCAAGGTGTTCAACTTCGACAGCCAGGAGGTGGCGGCCAACCCGGTGCATCTGCTCTACGTGCTGGAGAAGCGCCTCGAGCAGGAACAGCTGCCCCGGGAGACCTTCGAGCGCTACCTGCGCTATATCAAGGAGTATCTGGCGCCGCGCTATGTGGACTTCATCGGCAAGGAGATCCAGACCGCCTATCTCGAGTCCTATTCCGAGTATGGCCAGAACATCTTCGACCGCTACGTCACCTACGCCGATTTCTGGATCCAGGATCAGGAGTATCGGGACCCTGAGACCGGCGAGCTGTTCAACCGTCAGTCCCTCAACGAGGAGCTCGAGAAGATCGAGAAGCCGGCCGGCATCTCCAACCCCAAGGACTTCCGCCACGAAGTGGTTAACTTCGTGCTGCGGGCCCGTGCCCATAACAATGGCATGAACCCCAGCTGGCAGTCCTACGAGAAGCTGCGAGGGGTGATCGAGCAGAAGATGTTCGCCAACACCGAGGAGCTGCTGCCGGTGATCTCCTTCAACGCCAAGGCCTCCCAGGCGGACCAGAAGAAACACGAGGACTTCGTGGCCAGGATGGTGGAGCGAGGTTACACCGAGAAGCAGGTGCGCCTGCTCTCCGAGTGGTACCTGCGGGTGCGCAAGTCGCAGTAGGCCGAGGAGGTCATCCATGACCTATTTCATCGATCGACGGGCCAACGCCAAGCACAAGAGCGCGGTCAACCGACAGCGCTTCCTCGATCGCTACCGCACCCATATCAAGCGCTCGGTGGAGGAGGCGGTGAACCGCCGCTCCATCACCGACATGGAGCGTGGCGAAAAGGTCTCGATCCCGGGTCGCGATATCTCAGAGCCGGTGTTTCAGCATGGCCCGGGCGGGAAACGTTCGATTGTCGCCCCGGGCAACCGGGAGTTCATCCAGGGGGATCGCCTGCGCCGCCCGGGCGGCGCAGGCGGCGGCGGGGCCGGGGAGGGCAGCGCCTCGGATCAGGGGGAGGGCATGGACGAGTTTGCCTTCACCCTGAGCCGTGAAGAGTTCCTCGATTTCGTCTTCGACGGCCTGGAACTTCCTCACCTGGAGCGCAAGGCGCTGGTGGACCTCAACGAGGTGCGCCCGGTCCGGGCGGGCGTGTCCCGCCACGGTGTGCCGGCGCGGATCAATATCGTGCGCTCCATGCGCGAGGCTCATGCGCGACGCATCGCCATGCGGGGGCCCATTCGTCGCGCCCTGCGCGAAGCGCGGGAGGCACTGGCGCTTGAGGAGGCCAAGGACCCGGTGCTGCGCAACCCGGCGCGGATCAACGAGCTCAGGGCGGAGGTCGAGCGTCTCGAGAAACGCCTCGAGGCGGTGCCCTTCATCGATACCTACGACCTGCGCTACAACAACCTGGTCAACCAGCCGATGCCCTCCAGCAAGGCGGTGATGTTCTGCGTGATGGACGTCTCCGGCTCCATGACCCAGGCCCACAAGGACATCGCCAAGCGCTTCTTCCTGCTGCTTTACCTGTTCCTGGAGCGCAGCTACGAGAAGGTCGAACTGGTCTTCGTGCGCCACCACACCGCCGCCAAGGAGGTGGACGAGGAGGAGTTCTTCTACTCCCGGGAGACCGGCGGCACCATCGTCTCCAGCGCCCTGACCCTGGTCGACGAGATCATCGCCAAGCGCTATCCGCCGGGGCAGTGGAATCTCTACGTGGCCCAGGCCTCGGACGGCGACAACTGGGATGATGACTCCGTCGCCTGTCGAGACCTGCTGATCAAGAAGCTGATGCCTCGCCTGCAGTACTTCACCTACGTGGAGATCACTCCCCACGCCCACCAGGCACTGTGGGAAGAGTACGAGACGGTGGCCGCCGAGTTTCCTGCGCGCTTCGCTATGCGCCAGATCGTCGAGGCCGGAGATATCTATTCGGTGTTCCGTGAGCTGTTCAAGCGACGCGCCGTCGGCGGTTGAGCGCCCGACGCGGCGCCGAGGAGAAACCATGACACGACGCAAGCCCATTGCCACCGGCTCCGACTGGAACTTCGAGATCCTGACCGAGTTCGAGCGCGAGATTGCCCGGCTGGCGGACGAGTATCGCCTCGATACCTACCCCAACCAGATCGAGGTGATCACCACCGAGCAGATGATGGACGCCTACGCCAGTGTCGGCATGCCGGTGGGTTACCATCACTGGTCCTTCGGCAAGCAGTTCCTGGCGGTGGAGCAGGCCTATCGGCGCGGCCAGATGGGCCTGGCCTATGAGCTGGTGATCAATTCCGACCCCTGCATCGCCTACCTGATGGAGGAGAACACCCTGATGATGCAGGTGCTGGTGATGGCCCACGCCTGCTATGGCCATAATTCCTTCTTCAAGGGCAACTATCTGTTCCGCGCCTGGACCGATGCCAGCTCAATCATCGACTACCTGATGTTCGCCAGGAAATATGTGGCCGAGTGCGAGGAGCGCCATGGCGTGGCGGCGGTGGAGCAGTTGCTGGACGCCTGCCATGCCCTGCAGAACTACGGCGTTGACCGCTACAAGCGCCCCTCGCCGATTTCCGCCGCCGAGGAGGTGCGCCGCCAGAAGGAACGTGAGGCGTATCTGCAGTCTCAGGTCAATACCCTGTGGAGCACCATCCCCGAGCGGGCTCCCGCAGACGTGCTGGCCGGCAGACACGACGAGGAGGATCCGCTGGGGCTGCATGCGGGGGGGCGCTACCCCGCCGAGCCCCAGGAGAACCTGCTCTATTTCATCGAGAAGAACGCGCCGCTGCTGGCGCCCTGGCAGCGTGAGGTGGTGCGCATCGTGCGCAAGCTGGCCCAGTACTTCTATCCCCAGCGCCAGACCCAGGTGATGAATGAGGGTTGGGCGACCTTCTGGCACTACACCCTGATGAACCGGCTCTATGAGGAGGGTCTGGTGGATGAGGGGCTGATGCTGGAGTTCCTGCAGTCGCACACGGCGGTGGTGCATCAGCCTGCCTTCGACAGCCAGTGGTACAGCGGCATCAACCCCTATGCGCTGGGCTTTGCCATCTTCAGTGACCTCAGGCGCCTGTGCGAGCACCCGACGGAGGAGGATCGCCAGTGGTTCCCCGATGCCGCCGGCGGCGACTGGCGGGAGACCCTGGAGTTCGCCATGAAGAACTTCAAGGATGAATCCTTCATCCAGCAGTTCCTGTCGCCCAAGGTCATCCGCGACCTCAAGCTGTTCATGGTGGTGGACGATGACCAGGAGGAGATGCTCGAGGTCTCGGCGATCCACGATGAGCGTGGTTACCGGCGAGTTCGCGAGGCGCTTGCCACCCAGTACGCCCTGTCGCTGCGCGAGCCCAACATCCAGGTCTTTTCGGCGGATATCCGCGGTGATCGCTCGCTGACCCTGCGCCACGTCGAGGACAGCCGCCGCCCCCTGGCGCGCAGCGTCTATCCGGTGTTGCGTCATCTGCATCAGCTGTGGGGATTCCCCGTGCGACTGGAGTCACTGGCGGGCGACGAGGTGGTGCGCCGCTACCAGTGGCCCCTGCCCGAGGAGGCGGCTCGGGCCTGAGGCCGGCCCGGAAACGACGAAACCCGCGCCAGGGCGCGGGTTTTTTCAAGCGTGTCGTGGAGAGCGATCAGGCCTGGGCGGTCCAGGACTGACACCACCCCTTGGGCTCGACGCTGTTCTGCGGGAAGAGCTGACAGCCTTCACTGTCGGCCTGCCAGAACATGCAGTTGTCGCAGACTTCACCCTCCTCGTAGGCCGGGTGATCGGCGGCGTCCTCGGCAACCTCGACGTAGTTCAGGGCCTGGGCCTGGTCGCTGGCTGGATCCAGCCGCGGCAGAGTGTCAGCGAAGGCGGTCCTGGAGAGAATGCCCGCGCCCAGCGGCAGGGCGGCGAGGCCCAGCAGGCTGTTGCGCATGAAGTCACGACGGCTATGATTGGCCATGGGATCTCCTTTTCGTCACGGTTGCAGGAAAGATTCCTGTTCTTCGTTTCTTGCGGGTGGTCAGCCACCTCTTGCTCCGACAGGGGCTGCCCCGGGGAGTTCGCTGCTCCATGGTAGTAGAGTGACCGTAGCGATGCGAACCAGCCATTGGCCGTGCGGCAATACGTCGCGCGGCATGCCGGAGCCCAGGAGGGCCGATGATCTTCACCCGCTTTGCCTCCCCCCTTGGCGAGATCCTGCTGTGCGCAGAGTCCGAGGGCCTGCGGCAGCTGACCCTGGCCGCCGAGGGACGGCCCGACCCCGAGGCGGCCCGCCAGGACGACGACGCCCTGGCCGAGGCCCGTGACCAGCTGCTGGCCTACCTGGCCGGCCGGCGGCGCAGCTTCAGCCTGGCGCTGACGCCCGGCGGCAGCGACTTTCAGCGCCAGGTCTGGGCCGCCCTGTTGCGCATCCCCTGGGGTGAGACCCGCACCTACGGAGAGCTGGCGCGCAGGCTCGGTCGCGAGGGTGCTGCACGGGCCATCGGCACCGCCAACGGTGCCAACCCGCTGCCGCTGCTGATTCCCTGCCACCGGGTGGTGGCCGCCGGCGGCCTGGGCGGCTACAGCGGCGGGTTGGCGCTCAAGCGCCGGCTTCTCGAGCTGGAAGGCAGCCTGCTCGGCTGAGCCGCGATTCTGCCGGGCTACCGGCGCTGGTATACTCGTGCCATCGCCGGCCGCCATCGGCCGGATAGCCACCGAGCCCAGAGGGGCCCGCAGCAGGGAGAGTGCCCGATGCAGAATGCCGTGATCCTGATCAATGCCGAGAAGGGCCAGGTAAAGGCGGTGGCCGAGCGCCTCGCCGACGTGGAGGGAATCAGCGAGGTCTATTCCACCTGCGGACGCTATGACCTGGTGGCCATCGCCCGCACCCGCGATTTCGAGAGCCTGGCCGAACTGGTCACCGAGCGGCTCAACGCCGTGGAGGGGGTCCGCGACACCGAGACCCTCAACGCCATGCAGGTGCACTCTCGCCACGACCTCGAGACCATGTTCTCGCTGGGCTGGTAGCGCCCCGGGCCAGAACCACTGGCCGGGTTGCCCCGAGCGCCCGGTCGGCATGGCCACCCTTTCTTTCCCCTCTGTTGGAAGCCGTTTCAAGGATGAGTCGACGTCGTTCCCCCGTCCCGCGCTGGCGCCGCCAGACGCGTCGCTTCGGTATCACCCTGCTCTTCGTGCTGGTCACCTCCGGCCTCTGGTACGGCCAGGAGCGCCAGGTTCGCGACCAGCTGGTGTGGATGGGCGTGCCCGAGTGGCAGAGCCTGACGCCTACCAGCCTGCATAGAGTACTGCGTAACGAGGGTTTCCTGGTGGGCTGGTCCGACGTGCGGGTCAATCCGCTGTGGGTCAGCTATCGGCTGCAGGCAGTGGAGGACCCCGGCGCCGGTCCGCGGCCCGGCTTTCGCCAGGACTGGCGAACCCTCTGGCCCATCGGTACCGACCACTACGCCGGCAGCGGCTTTGACCGCGGCCATATGGCGCCCAACTATGCCATCGCGGCGGTGCACGGGCGGGAGGCGCAGATCGACACCTTCTACATGAGCAACATGTCGCCCCAACGTCCAGATCTCAATCGACGGCTGTGGCAGCGCCTCGAGGAGGTGGTGATCGACCATTTCGTGCCGCGTTTCAATGAAGTGCAGGTGATCACCGGCCCGATATTTCCCGAGCGCTTCCGCGACAATGTCTTCAACCGGGTGGGGCTGGTGGAGATTCCCGAGGCCTTCTACAAGATCATTGCGGTACCGGAAGGGGAGGCGCGCGTGCTGGCCTTCATCATGCCCCAGGAGGTGCGCGGCGATGAGCCCCTGGACGACTACCTGGTCAGCGTCGACGAGATCGAGGCGCGCACAGGGCTCAACTTCTTCCCGCGCCTGCCAGAGGAGGTGGCCGAGGTGCTGGAGGGGGAGGTGCAGACGCGGGGCTGGGCGCTGGAGGAGGTGGCTCGCCGCCCCGGGCGCTTTCAATAAGCACAAAAAAACCGCGATCCACGTCGCGGCCTTGTGTGCTGTTCCTGCTGTGATGCTATTGCTGTAGCGCTCTTGTCGGGTTCATGCGGCACGATGCGATGGTAAGAGTGGTGCCCAGGAGAGGACTTGAACCTCCACGTCCTTACGGACACTAGCACCTGAAGCTAGCGCGTCTACCAATTCCGCCACCTGGGCGCATCATGCATCTCGTCGTGTTCGCGGTATCCCGAAGGATGGTGCCCAGGAGAGGACTTGAACCTCCACGTCCTTACGGACACTAGCACCTGAAGCTAGCGCGTCTACCAATTCCGCCACCTGGGCGAACACGATCGATTCGAGCTGACAAAGAGCGGGGAGCGAACTCCCGATCACCGTTCCCGAGGGAGCGATGGTGCCCAGAAGAGGACTTGAACCTCCACGTCCTTACGGACACTAGCACCTGAAGCTAGCGCGTCTACCAATTCCGCCATCTGGGCAGGCGAGGCGCATGATACCCCATTCCCTCGCCAATGCAAGCGTCGGAAGGGCCTCGGGGCGCACTTTTCTCGCTTTTCGCCGTGGCGGCGAGGGTCACCATGGTTGGGTGGTGGACGACGCGGCGCTATACTGCGCCCATGACAATCCAAACGATATCCCAGACCTCATGCCCGCGGCGCCTGCGCGCCCTCTCACTCATGCCGTCATCGACCCTGCCAAGGATGCTCAACGCATGACCCACTGGACGCTCAGCGACGACCCGCACGCCAGCCGCGAGGCCCACAAGTACGACAATCCTGCCCCCAGCCGCGAGTACCTGCTCGCCCGGCTCGAGGAGGTGGGCAAGCCGATCACCCACGAGACGATGAGCCGCCTGTTGGGCCTCGATGATGAAGACCTGCAGGAGGCGGTGCGTCGACGCCTGGCCGCCATGGAGCGTGATGGCCAGGTGCTGCGCAACCGCGCCGGTGCCTATGCGCTGATCGACAAGCTCGACCTGATCCGCGGCAAGGTGCTGGGCCACCGCGACGGCTTCGGTTTCCTGCTCCGCGAGGACGGCAAGAAGCCTGATCTGGTGCTGCCGCCCCGGCAGATGCGTCGCTCCTTCCACGGGGACTACGTGCTGGCCCGCGTCAGCGGGCGCGATCGCCGCGGCCGCGACGAGGCGACAATCGCCGAGGTGCTCTCCCACAATACCCAGACCATCGTCGGGGTCTACCGCCAGAACACCTCCGAGTTCGGGGTGCTGATTCCCGAGAACCCGCGCATCACTCAGGAGGTGATCATCCCGCACAGCGCGTGTGGCGGGGCGAAGGATGGCCAGGTGGTCTCGGCGAAGATCGTCCAGCAGCCCGAGACCCGGGTGCAGCCAGTGGGCGAGGTGATCGAGGTGCTCGGTGAGCGGATGGATCCGGGGATGGAGATCGACATCGCCATCCGCAGTTACGAGATCCCCGCCGAGTTCCCTCCGGAGGTCCACGACCAGATCGCCAGCATGTCCGCCGAGGTGGCCGATGGGGACAAGCAGCACCGCATCGACCTGCGCGACGTGCCACTGGTGACCATCGACGACGAAACCGCCAAGGATTTCGACGACGCCGTCTGTGCCTGGAAGACCAAGTCCGGCAGCTGGAAGTTGCTGGTAGCCATCGCCGACGTCTCCCACTACGTGCGTCCGGGCAGTGCCCTGGACCAGGAGGCGATTCGCCGCGGCAACTCGGTCTACTTCCCCGGGCAGGTGGTGCCCATGCTGCCCGAGCTGCTCTCCAACGGGCTCTGCTCGCTCAACCCGGCCGTCGATCGGCTGGCCCTGGTCTGCGAGATGAACATCTCCCAGAGCGGCGCCATCAGCCGCTATCGCTTCTACGAGGCGGTGTTCCAGTCCCACGCGCGCCTCACCTACAACAAGGTGGCGGCGATCCTCGACGAGGAGGACTCGGCGGGCGATGCCCTGCGCGAGGAGCACCGCGAGCTGGTGCCGTCGCTGAAGAACCTGCACGGCCTCTACCGAGTGCTGCGCGAGGCCCGCGTGGCCCGCGGCGCCATCGACTTCGAGACCACCGAGACGGCCATCGTCTTCAACGACGAGCGCAAGATCGAGAAGATTGTCCCGCGCAGCCGCAACGATGCCCACAAGATCATCGAAGAGTGCATGCTGGCGGCCAACGTGGCCACGGCGCGCTTCCTCGACAAGCATGACCTGCCGGCGCTCTATCGTATCCACGAGAAGCCCTCGCCGGAGCGCCTCGACAAGCTGCGCCTGTTTCTCAACGAGTTGGGGCTGTCGCTGGGGGGCGGCGACGATCCCAGTCCGCAGGACTATCGGGAATTGGCCGAGGTCATCAAGGATCGCCCCGACACCGACGTCATCCAGACGGTGATGCTGCGTTCCATGAGCCGTGCGGTCTACTCGCCCCAGAACGACGGCCACTTCGGCCTGGCCTACCCGGCCTACGCCCACTTCACCTCGCCGATCCGCCGCTACCCGGACCTGCTGGTGCACCGCGCCATCCGTTCTGTGGTCCGTGGCCCGCGTCAGACCGCCACGGTACTGCGTGCCGACGGCGCCAAGGTGGAGCCGCCGAGCAAGTGGGCGCCCTATACCTTCGAACAGATGCTCGAACTCGGCGAGCACTGCTCCATGACCGAGCGCCGCGCCGACGACGCCACCCGTGACGTCGAGGACTGGCTCAAGTGCGAGTTCATGTCCGACAAGCTCGGCGATGTGTTCGACGGTACCATCGCCTCGGTCACCCAGTTCGGCATCTTCGTTCGCCTCGACGCGGTCTATGTCGAAGGCCTCGTGCACGTCACCTCGCTGCCCTCCGACTACTACCACTACGAACCGGAGAAGCACCGCCTCAAGGGCGAGCGCAGCGGCATGAGCTACCGGCTGGGCGATGGCGTCACCGTGCAGGTGGCCCGGGTCGACCTCAACGACCGCAAGATCGACTTCGCCCTGGCCGATGACAAGCCGCGCCCCAAGCGGGCGCCGCGCCGCCGCCGCGGGGGGGATGACGCCCCCGACAAGGGACGTGCGCGTGCCGGTGGCAAGCCGCCCAAAGCCGAGGCCACCCCGGCGACCAAGGCCGATGAGGGCGACGGCAAGAAGCGCGGTGGCGGCCGTCGCCGCCGCTCGCGGCGCTGAGTGCTGTCTCCGCCACAGACGTAAGGATGGCCATGAAGCAGAAGCGACCCCGTCGGCCAGCCGGTGGCCAGCCGGCGGTACCCGGCGGCCTGGAGGCGGTGTTCGGTGTGCATGCGGTGCGCGCCCTGCTCGAGCGCGGCGAGACGCCGCGGGAGCTCTGGGTGCAGGAGGGCAGCGCAGGCAGTCGCCTCGCCGAACTGGTGGAGTCGGCAGGCAGTCGCGGTGCTCGCCTCCAGACCCGCTCCCGCGACGAGCTCGACCGGATCGCCCAGGGGGCCGCCCACCAGGGAGTGGTAGCCTTTGCCGCGCCGCTGGCCTTCGAGAGCGAGGCGTCCCTGTGGTTCAAGCTGGAGGCCTGGCCCCACGAATCGCCGCCGCTGCTGCTGGTGCTCGACGGCGTCACTGACGTGCACAACTTCGGCGCTTGCCTGCGCAGCGCCGATGCCGCCGGCGTCCACGGCGTGATCGTGCCCAAGGACAAGTCGGCGCCGCTCAATGCCACGGTACGCAAGGTGGCCTGCGGGGCCGCCGAGAGCGTGCCGGTCTACCAGGTGACCAACCTGGCCCGTGCCCTGGCCAGGCTCAAGGAGCTGGGGGTGTGGATCACCGGCACCGCCGGGGAAGCCGAGGCGCTCGTCTACGCGGCGGCCCTCACCGGCCCCACCGCCCTGGTGATGGGGGCCGAGGGCAAGGGGATGCGCCGCCTGACCCGTGAGGCCTGTGATCTGCTGGTCAAGCTGCCCATGGCCGGCAACGTGCCGAGCCTCAATGTCTCCGTGGCCACGGGTATTTGCCTGTTCGAGGCGGTGCGTCAGCGACGAGGCTGAAGCGACCGGCGCTTGCCATCACCATTGCCACTCTTTACAATTCGTGCGCCCGTTCGTTCGTCGAGCGGGCACTCGTGTTTTTCCGATATCACTCCTTGCTTCCCCGGAGCCCAGGCCCCCGCGGAAGCTGCCAAACCGCAAGGAGATTCCATGCGTCATTACGAAATCGTGTTCATGGTCCACCCGGACCAGAGCGAGCAGGTCCCGGCCATGGTCGAGCGCTACACCAGCCTCGTCACCGAAAACGGCGGTACCGTGCATCGTCTCGAGGATTGGGGCCGTCGTCACCTGGCCTACCCGATCAACAAGATCCACAAGGCTCACTACGTGCTTATGAACGTCGAGTGCGAAGGCGAGACTCTCGACGAGATCGAGAACATCTTCCGCTTCAACGACGCCATCATTCGTAGCCTGGTGGTGCGCTGCAAGGAAGCGATTACCGAGGCGTCCCCGATGATGAAGCCGGTGGAAGAGAAGCGCGCGCGTCGCGACGATCGTGACGAGAAGCCCCGCGACGATAGGTCCCGCGACGATAGGTCCCGCGACGATAGGTCCCGCGACGAGAAGCCCCGCGCCGCAACCGCCTGATCTCACCCATCGCACCGCTGAAGGAGTCTTCACATGGCACGCTTTTTCCGTCGCCGCAAGTTTTGCCGTTTCACCGCCGAGGGCGTGAAGCAGATCGATTACAAGGATCTGGACACCCTCAAGGCCTATATCACCGAGACCGGCAAGATCGTTCCCAGCCGCATCACCGGCACCAAGGCTCGCTATCAGCGCCAGCTGGCGACCGCCGTCAAGCGCGCCCGCTACCTGGCCCTGCTGCCCTTCACCGATAGCCACCAGTAAGCGCCTGGCGTGATGCTCGCGATTGCCCGCTGGATGATGCGGGGCACACCCTACGCCGTCGGCGGGGCCGCCCTCGCAACGCTCATTCCCTGGCTGTTCTGGCTGGGGGCCGCCATCGCGGCACTGGTCACCCTGCGCCATGGCCTCGCCTCGGCGCTGCCGGTGATCGTGGCGGCTGGGGTCCCGGCCGGCTGGTGGTGGGCTCAGGGCGATGTCATCCCGTTGACCAGCGTATTGCTGGTCACCCTGATGGCGATCGTGCTGCGCTCCCGCATGCGCTGGACCGAAGCGCTGATCATCGGCGCCCTGGTCGGCGCCGGCATGATCCAGCTGGGTGTCTTCCTGCCGCCGGGTGGGGCTGGCCCCATGCTGGAACAGCTGCGCCAGGGCTCGCCCGAGGTGGAGCGGCTGCTCAGCGAGCTGACCAGCCAGGGGCTCGATACCGAGCAGCTGGCCGGTGTGCTGATCGGAGGCATTACCGGGCTGGTCGTGCTGATCGCCGCGGTCGCCTGCCTCGCGCTTGCGCGCAGCTGGCAGGCGGGGCTCTACAACCCCGGCGGCTTCCGCGAGGAGTTTCACGCCCTGCGCCTGACGCCCCGCGAGCTCGCCGTGCTGTTGGTCATTGGGGTGATCGGCGCGGTGCTCGGCCTCGTGTCTCTCGGCATGCTGCTGTGGATCCCGCTGCTGGTCGCCGGCATCGCGCTGGTGCATGGTTATGTTGGATTGAAAGGGATGAACGGGCTGTGGCTGGTCGTCTTCTACGTGCTGCTGATCACCACCTGGCCCATGATTCTGATTGTGCTGCTGCTGGCCTTTATCGACGTCTTCGCGGACATCCGCGGACGTGTGGCCAGTCGCAACTGACTAGAGGTTAACGAGATGGAAGTCATTCTGCTCGACAATATCGGCAAGCTCGGCGGCCTGGGTGACCAGGTGACCGTCAAGCCCGGCTACGGCCGTAACTACCTGATGCCCTACGGCCTTGCCGTACCGGCATCCAAGGAAAACATCGAGGCCTTCCAGGCCCAGCGCGCCGAGCTCGAGGCCCAGGCCGCCGAGCGCAAGGCCGAGGCCGAGGCTCGTGCCGTCCAGCTCAACGAGATCGAACTCTCCCTGGTCTCCAAGGCCGGCGACGAGGGCAAGCTGTTCGGCTCCATCGGTCCCCGCGACCTGGCCGAGGCCATCGCCTCCGCGGGCTTCGATGTGGCCAAGAGCGAGGTGAAGATGCCGGAAGGCCCGATCCGTGCCACCGGCGAATACGACATCCATCTGCAGCTGCACCCGGAAGTCGACGCCACCGTCCGCGTGGTGGTAGTGGCCGAGTAAGTCCTGGTCACCGCCCGACGAGGGGCGCGGGGAGAGATCCCCGCGCCCCTCGTCGCGTTTGGACGACGGTGAGCCAGGCATGGGGCCCGCCGCTCGTCTGGGGTAGAATGGCCACCCCGCCAAGACCTGGGTGAACCATCGCGATGCCAGACATGCTCGTGCACGACAAGGAAACCGCCGCCCTCAAGGTGCCGCCACACTCGCTGGAGGCGGAGCAGTCGGTGCTGGGCGGCCTGATGCTCGACAACCAGGCGTGGGACCACGTCGCCGACCGCCTGGTGGCCGACGACTTCTACCGCTACGAGCATCGGCTGATCTTCAACGTCATGGCGGGGCTGGCCGAGGCGTCCCGCCCGCTGGACGTGGTGACCCTCTCCGAGGCGCTGGAGGGCCGCGACCAGCTCGATACCGTGGGCGGCCTGGCCTATCTGGCCGAGCTGGCTCGCAATACGCCTTCCGCCAGTAATATTCGCGCCTACGCCGACATCGTTCGCGAGCGGGCTACCCTGCGCAAGCTGATCCGTGCCGCCAGCCAGATCGCCGACGGTGCCTTCAGTCCCCAGGGGCGGCCAGCCGACGAACTGGTGGATGAGGCCGAGCGCCTGGTGTTCCAGATCAGCGAGGAGCGCCCCAAGTCGGGCGGGCCCATCGGCATGAGCGAACTGCTGGCCAAGGCGGTGGACCGCATCGACGAGTTGTTCAACATGCAGGGCCAGATGACCGGCCTCTCCACCGGATTCCGCGACCTGGACGAGATGACCACCGGCCTGCAGCCGTCGGACCTGGTGATCATCGCGGGACGTCCATCGATGGGCAAGACCACCTTCGCTATGAACGTCGTGGAACATGCGGTGATCTCCAGTGAAAAGCCGGTAATCGTCTTCTCGATGGAGATGCCCGCCGATGCTTTGATGCTGCGAATGCTCTCGTCGCTGGGGCGCATCGACCAGACCCGGGTGCGCACCGGTCAGCTGGAGGATGAGGACTGGCCGCGGCTTACCTC
The DNA here is from genome assembly GCF_051216275.1 of Halomonas salsilacus. NCBI lineage: Bacteria > Pseudomonadati > Pseudomonadota > Gammaproteobacteria > Oceanospirillales > Halomonadaceae > Halomonas > Halomonas salsilacus. The sequence continues at coordinate 158,888 of NZ_JBPKAQ010000002.1, read as the reverse complement.
GGCGGTCAACCTGCTAAAGGACAAGCAGCTCTTCATCGACGATACCGCGGCGCTGTCGCCCAACGAGATGCGTTCGCGGATTCGGCGGCTGGTGCGCGAGCACGGCAACGTCGGCCTGATCATGATCGATTACCTGCAGCTGATGCAGATCCCCGGCTTCTCCGAGAACCGCACCGGCGAGATCTCGGAGATCTCTCGTTCGATGAAGGGGCTGGCCAAGGAGTTCGGCTGTCCGGTGGTCTGTCTCTCCCAGCTCAACCGCTCCCTGGAGCAGCGTCCCAACAAGCGCCCGGTGATGTCGGACCTGCGCGAATCGGGCGCCATCGAGCAGGATGCCGATGTGATCGCCTTCGTTTACCGCGACGAGGTCTACAATCCGGACAACCCCGACAACCAGGGGCTGGCGGAGCTGATCATCGGCAAGCAGCGTAACGGCCCCATCGGCACGGTCCACATGGCCTTCATCGGCAAGTACACCCGCTTCGAGGACCTGGCGCCGGACAGCTACGGCGACACCTTCGGCGAGTAGGGCGCAGCCTTCGGCGAACCGCCCGGCTTGAGCTCGGCGGGCAGGGCCGTATAATGCCCACCCCCGGGAGCAGGGCAGAGAGAACAGATCAGAGGAGGCAGCATGGCAGGCGGATTTCGGCGCGGCAATCGGCAGCGCACCCCCAAGCTTCAGGCGCGCGGTGAGCTCCAGTCCCTGGAGCGGGAAGGCCCCTTCAAGGAGTGGCTGGGCATGCCCGACCTCTATCGCTACCAGATGATGGTGGAAGGCGAGAGCTATAGCTACCAGACCGAGGAGGCCGAGCTGCCGGTGCAAGTGGGCGACCAGGTAGTGTTTCGCTACAAGGAGACCAGGGCGGGCAAGTGGATCGACCGCAATTCCCTGGGCAAGGCCATCGATCCCTCCAGCTACCAATAGCCATTAATCAGTCACTTGCTGAACCCTCCGGGGTGTCGAGGGTCACACTCTCGACACCCAGTCGTCACCGCGGCGTCATCTGGCGTCGCCAGACTGTGGCGCATTGCCACCACAAGAAACCCTGGAGGGAACCATGGAATTCAAGGATCTCAAGGCCTTTGCGGCCCATCACGACAACTACGAGATTCGCGTCATCGGCCATGCCGGTAGCCGCTTCTATCAGGTCGAACTTGAAGACATCGAGGGGCAGCGTCATATGCTGAGCCGACAGGGCAAGCCGGTGCTGTTCCGCTCGCTGGATGATGTCTACCTGGAACTCAAGCGTGCCGGTATCCACCGGGCCTATCTGGTGCAGCAGGTGCCCCACGACGAGATGATCGGCCGCGAGGCCCACTACCACGATCCGCTGACCTCGCGTATGCCGCTGGTCTTCTGAAACGGCCTCGGCTCGCGCCGCTCCGGCGCCGCCCTCCTGGCTCACCAACGCGGTATCCCTTGACTCCGCAACGTCATCATTCTCGCTCCCGCGACGACTCCCGCCGCCCCGAAAGCCAATGTCCCAGGCGTACCCGGCGGCGGGCAAACCAGCGATACCCCGCATCCATCAGCGGGGCGATCCCCGGCAGGCAGCTCAGCCAAACCAGTCGGCGATAGCCGAGCACGGCATAAAGCGCACGGCTGGCGTCCATGCCGATGAACCATTGCCCCTCGGCGTCCTGCAGGTGGAGCCTGCCCATCATCTCTGGAAAGCTGGTGCCCAGCGCCTCGGCGTCGAAGCCTGCCGCCTGGATATCCACCAGCCGTACCTGCTCACGTCGCCGATGGCGCGAAAGCCAGGCCACTTCCCGCTGGCACAGCGGACAGTGGCCATCGTGGTAGAGGGTCACCGGGGGGCGGGTGTCGAAGGCGTTAAGTCGGCTCATGGGGTCTCCGCACGGTAGCCGGCCAGGTGGACGCCGCGCGCTCCTTTGGCCTCATCGTGCCAGGCCGTCGTGCGCGGCAGGTTGGCCAGGAAGCGGTCGGCCTGGTCGCGGATGGCGGCGCGTTTCTCCTCGCTCATCCTGGCGAGGGAGCCGTAGATCAGCTTCATGCGCGGGTTGGCCGAGAGCGTTTCGGCGTGTCGCTCCAGGAAATGCCAGTAGAGGCTGTTGAGCGGGCAGGCGCGCTCGCCGGTGACCTGCTTAGGGTCGAAGCGGCAGTGGCGGCAGTGGTCTGACATGCGGTCGATGTATTTGCCCGAGGCACAGTAAGGCTTTGAGCCCATCAGCCCCCCGTCGGCGTGCAGCACCATTCCCAGCACGTTGGGCAGTTCCACCCATTCGCAGGCGTCGGCGTAGACGGCCAGGTACCAGTCCCCCAGCGCCTCCGGGGCCACGTCGCAGAGCAGGGCGAAGTTGCCGGTGACCATCAGTCGCTGGATATGATGGGCGTAGGCGTTGTCGCGGGTCATCTCGATGGCGCGTCGCAGGCAGCGCAGCTCGGTGTCGCCGTTCCAGTAGCAGGCGGGCAGCGCTTGACTGGCGCCCAGGGTGTTGCCGCGCTTGTAGTCCGGCATCCGCGTCCAGTAGAGGCCGCGCACATACTCCCGCCAGCCCAGGATCTGGCGGATAAAGCCCTCCACCGCATTGAGCGGGGCGCGCCCTTCGAGATACTCGCGCTCGGCGCCCTCGCAAAGCTCCCGGGGCGAGAGCAGCCCCAGGTTGAGCGTCGCGGCGAGCCGCGAGTGGAACAGGAAGGGCTCGTCGTCGCTGATGGCGTCCTGGTAGCGGCCAAAGTCCGGCAGCAGCTGGTCGAGAAAGTGGCGAAGGTCGACCAGCGCCTGGCGCCGCGTTACTGGCCAGTGGAAGCCCTCCAGGGTGCCGAAGTGGTCGCCGAAGTGCTCGGCCACCAGCGCCAGCACCGCCTCGGTGACGGTGTCGCGGCCATGGCGTGGGGGCTCGGGAACCGCCAGGTTGGCGGGCAGTGGCTCGCGGTTGTCGTGATCATAGTTCCACTTGCCGCCGGCGGGCGCGTCATCCTCCATCAGCAGCCCCGTGCGGCGACGCTGCTCGCGATAGAAGTATTCCAGGCGTAGCGACTTGCGGTCGCGCGCCCAGGCGGCGAAGTCGTCGGGCGTGGTGAAGAAGCGGTCGTCTTCGAGCAGACGCCAGGGCAGGGCGGCCTCGGCGCGAGCCTGGATGTCATGCCACAGTCGCCATTCGCCGGGCCGCACGGCGCGGATCTCGTCGCAGCCATACAGGGCCGCCAGGCGCTGTGCTTCGGCGACCAGCGCCTGGGCATTGTCGGGGTCGTCCAGGGCGCTGTAGTGAACCCGAAGGCCGTGGCTGCGCAGCTCGGCCGCAAAGTGGCGCATGGCGGCAAGGATCAGGGCGATCTTCTGGGGATGGTGGGGCACATAGGTACCCTCAGCGGCCACCTCGCAGAGTGCCACCACGGCATCATCGGGCAGGTCGCGCAGGCTGGCCAGCTCGAGACTGAGCTGGTCGCCGAGTACCAGCACCAGGGGGCGGGACATGAATTGACCTCGGGTTGTACAAGACTGACTCATAGTACAACCTGATCGCCGTCGCCGCGAGGGGCCTGATACACTAGCGCCATTCTCATCGGCAGCCAGCCTTTACCACCCGGCGCATCGACCAAGGAGCCCCCCCATGACCCACACGTCCCAGGATTCGGCCAATCCCGACATGGATCGCCCCGGCGGCGGCCGCCTGGCCCATGCGCCGGGCGACCACCCGCCGGTACCGCGGGCCAGGGTGGGCGTGCTGCTGGCCAATCTGGGCACACCGGATGCCACCGACTACCGGTCGATGCGCCGCTACCTGAGCGAGTTCCTCTCCGACAAGCGGGTGGTCGACTACCCGGACTGGAAATGGCAGCCGCTGCTGCAACTGATCATCCTGTCGCGGCGGCCCTTCAAGTCCGGCGAGGCCTATCGGAGCATCTGGAACACCGAGAAGGACGAGAGTCCGCTGCTGACCACCACCCGGGAACAGACCCGCAAGGTAGCCGAGGGACTGGAGGCGATGTTCGGCGACCAGGTGATGGTCGACTTCTGCATGCGTTACGGCAACCCCTCCACCGACAGCGTGCTCAAGCGGATGCAAGCGGCGGGCTGCGAGAAGATCCTGTTCTTCCCGCTCTACCCCCAGTACGCCTCGCCGACCACCGCCACCGCCAACGACCAGGCGTTCCGCACCCTGATGACCCTCAAGTGGCAGCCGGCCTTTCGCACCGTGCCCGCCTACTTCGAGCATTTTCGGTACATCGAGGCGCTGGCCAACACGGTGCGCGAGGCCTACACCGCCGCTGCGACGCCGCCCGAGGTGCTGGTGGCGTCCTACCATGGCGTGCCGAAGCGTTACCTGATGGAGGGCGACCCCTACCACTGCCAGTGCCAGAAGACCACGCGGCTGCTGCGCGAGGCGCTGGGCTGGGAGAAGAAAGAGATCCAGACCGCCTTCCAGTCCAAGTTTGGTCCCGAGGAGTGGGTGGGGCCTGCCACCGTGGAGCACGTGGCCGAACTGGCCCGCCAGGGCAGGAAGCATATCGCGGTGATCTCGCCGGCCTTCTCCTCCGACTGTGTCGAGACCCTGGAGGAGATCGAAGAGGAGATACGCGATGCCTTCCTCGAGGCCGGTGGCGAGACCTTCACCTACGTGCCCTGCCTCAATGAGCGCGACGACCATATCGCCGCACTGCTGGCCATCATCGAGAACGAATTAGCAGGCTGGGTGGCTCCCGGGGCCTGACGGCTACGCTGCCACTCCTGACCCCGGCGTCAGCGGGGCAGGCGGGGCTTCTGGCTTAACCGGCGGCGTGTGCGCCAGGGATGGCGAGCCTTGGCGGGACGCGCCACCCGGCTCTGTCCCACATCCTCGTCGCGCAGCTCCGGCAGCGAGCCGCGGGTGCCGGTGATGAAGCGCAGGTGCATGTGCAGGCCGGTCTTGGCCAGCATGTGGCCGGTCACCGGGGCGGTGAGGAACAGGAACAGGGTGATCAGCAGCTCCTGCACGTGGAACTCCCGCTGGGTCACCGTGAAGTAGAGCATCGAGGCCATCAGCATGCAGCCGATCCCCAGGGTGGTCCCCTTGGTGGGGCCGTGCAGGCGCATGAAGAAGTCCTTGAACTGCAGCATGCCCAGCGAGCCGGTGAAGGCGAACATGCCGCCAGCCACCAGCAGGAAGGCGACGATGCCTTCGGCCAACAGGGTGAAGGTCATGTGTGCCTCCTCACTCGATGATGTCGCCGCGCAGCAGGTAGCGGCAGATGGCCATGGTACCCACGAAGCCCAGCATGGCGATCAGGATCGCCGCCTCGAAGTAGGTCTTGGTGTTGAGCCATAGCCCCAGCAGCACGATCAGCGCGATGGAGTTGACGTAGAGGGTGTCCAGGGCCAGCAGGCGGTCGGGAACGTCGGGTCCCTTGGCCAGACGCAGGATGTTCATGGCCATGGCCGCCACGATCAGACCAAGGCTGATCATCAACGCGATAGCTAGCATTCGAAGATCTCCTTGAGCGGGCGCTCATAGCGTTCATGTATCTCGCGCACCAGCGTCTGCTCATCCTCCATGTTGAGCACATGGATCAGCAGCGATGAGCGGTCCAGGCGAATGTTGGATGAGACGGTCCCAGGCGTCATGGTGATGGTGTTGGCCAGCAGGGTGATGGTCAGTGGATCCTTCACCTGCAGGGGGTACTCGATGAACCCAGGGTGAGGCTCGCGCTTCGGCGACAGGATCAGCAGGCTCACCTGGATGTTGGCCGTGACGATGTCACCCAGCACCTTTAGCACGAACCAGGCCAGCTTGAGAGGATGCTTGACTTGGGGCAGTGGTTCCCAGAAGCCCTTGGTCAGCAGTGGGATGCCCACCGCCAGGAAGGCGCCGAGGATCAGCTGGCCGGGGGCGATACTGCGTACCAGCAGCAGCCAGACCACCAGCAGCACCAGCGACAGGGTGGGGGTGGGCAGCAGGCGCCCCTGGCTTTTCATGGTGACTCTCCCTCGTCAATGGTGAGCCGGCCGAACTGCAGGGCCGGCGATTCGCCGAGCAGCCTGGAGACCACGACCTGTGGCTCGGCCAGCTGTTCGGCGGTGTCGCGGGCGTAGTCGCTGACCGGGCCGGCGAAGCCCACGAGAAGCGGCACGCTGGCCAGCAGCCAGAGCACTCCGGCCAGCTGCGGCCGCGTGACCCGTCCGCTCTCCATCTGGCCCTTGTAGCTGGCCCAGAAGAACACCGAACCGGCCCGGGACATGGCGATCAGCGCGCAGAGCCCGGCCAGCAGCAACAGCGGCCACAGCCACAGCCGAGCGGTTCCCTCGGCGGCTTGCATCAGCAGCAGCTTGCCCAGGGCCCCGGCCAGCGGTGGCAGGCCGGCCACGGCCACCGCGGCGACCAGGAACATGCCGCCCAGCAGGTGACGCTGCTGGAGGCGGCGGCCGCGCACCAGACGCGTGCCCGCCTTGCCGCGCTGTTGGCTGATCAGCTCGGCGATCAGGTAGAGGGCGCCGCACGCCAGGGTGGTGTGGGGCAGGTAGTAGAGCAGGGCGCCGATGGCATCGATGGTGCCCAACGCCTGGCCGGCCAGCAGGGTGCCCACCGAAACCAGTACCAGGTAGGCCACCAGGGTCCGCAGGTCGCGGGACGCCAGCACGCCGATGCCCGCCAGGGTGATGGTCGCCAGACCCGCCCACCAAAGCCAGGCGGTGATCGCCTCCGCGGCGGGGGTATCGACGAAGATCAGCGACTGCACGCGCAGGATGGCGTAGAGCCCCACCTTGGTCATGATGGCGAACAGCGCGGCCACCGGTGCCGGAGCGGCGGCGTAGGTGCGCGGCAGCCAGAAATAGAGCGGCAGCAGGGCGGCCTTGAGGCTGAAGACGACGATCAGCAGTAGGGCGCCGGCGGTCACCAGTGCCGCCTGGTCGCCGGACATCTCCGCGACCCGACGCGCCATGTCGGCCATGTTGAGGGTGCCAGTGGCGCCGTAGAGCACGCCCAGTGCCACCAGGAAGAGCGCCGAGCCTGCCAGGTTGAGGATCACGTAGTGCAGCCCGGCGCCGATGCGCTCCTTGCCGCCGCCGTGCATCAGCAGGGAGTAGGAGGCCAGCAGCAGGATCTCGAAGAACACGAAGAGGTTGAACAGGTCGCCGGTGAGGAAGGCGCCGTTGAGGCCCATCAGCTGCAGCTGGAAGAGGCCGTGGAAGTGGCTGCCCCGGGCGTCCTCGCCGGCGCTGGCGAACAGCACGCAGCCCAGCGCCAGCACCGCGGTAAGGGTGAGCATCAGTGCCGACAGGCGGTCGAGCATCAGCACGATGCCGAAGGGCGCCTGCCAGTTGCCCAGAGCATAGAAGAGCAGCTCACCGCCGGCCGCACGAGACAGCAGCCAGGCACTGATCAGCACCTGGGCCACGCACAGTGCGACGCTCAGCTGGCGCCGGCGAGTGTCGCTGGCCTGGCTGCCCAGCACCAGGACCAGGGCGCCGATCATCGGAACCAGCACCGGCAAGGTGATCAGGTGCTGGATCATTTCGCGTCTCCCGCTTCACCTTGCTGGCCGTCCACGTGGTCGCTGCCCAGTTCGCTGCGCGCGCGAATCGCCAGGATCACCACGAAGGCGGTCATGGCGAAGCCGATGACGATGGCGGTGAGCACCAGCGCCTGGGGTAGCGGATCGGCCGGGCTGATGGACTCGCCGATCACTGCCGCGGCGTGGGTGTGCAGGCCGCCGCTGGAAAACAAGAAGAGGTTCACCGCATAGCCCAGCAGGGCGAGGCCGACGATGACTGGAAAGGTGCGCCCGCGTAGCAGCAGGTAGATGCCACTGGCGGTAAGCACGCCGACCACCAGCGAGAAGAGGGCTTCCATCAGCGTTCCTCCAGGCGAGGGCGATGGATCGTGGTGACCCGGCCCAGGTTGATCAGGATCATCAGGGTGGCACCGACCACGGCCAAATAGACGCCCACATCGAAGAGCATGGCCGATGCCAATTCGAAGGTGCCGATGATCGGCAGGGTCACATAGCCGAAGGTCGAGGTCAGGAAGGGGTAGCCGAACAGCCAACTGGCCATCCCGGTGGCCACGGCGATGGCCAGGCCGGAGACCGCTACCACCGGGTAGGAGAGCGGCAGCCGTTCGCGGGTCCAGTCGTAGCCGCGAGCCATGTACTGCAGGATCAGCGCCACCGCGGTGATCAGGCCGGCGATGAAGCCGCCGCCGGGCTGGTTGTGGCCGCGCAGGAAGATGTATACCGACACCAGCAGCGCGAGCGGCAGCAAGATCTGCGCCGCCACCGCGAGGATCATCGGGTGGCGATGCCGTGACCAGCGGATGCCCTCCACGTTGCCCGCCGGCATGAACAGCTTCATGCGGTTGAGCAGTTTGAAGGTCGCCAGGCCCGCCAGGGTCAGCACGGTGATCTCGCCCAGGGTATCGAAGCCTCGGAAGTCCACCAGGATGACGTTGACCACGTTGGTGCCGCCCCCGCCGGGCACTGCCTCGCGCAGGAAGTAGTCGGCAATCGAGATCGTCTCCCGGGTCAGCAGCGCATAGTTGAGCATCGCTACCACCAGGCCCAGCGAGGCGGCGAGCAGCAGGTCGCGCAGGATACGTCGGCTGGAGACCAGCAGCGGTGGGCGCTGGGGCAGGAAGAACAGCGCCAGGATGAACAGGATCATCGACACCACCTCCACCGAGAGCTGGGTCAGCGCGAGGTCCGGGGCGGAGAAGCGCACGAAGGTCAGCGATACCGTCAGGCCAACCACCGACAGCATCAGCAGTGAGACCAGCCGCCAGCGGTGGCTCAGGGCGCTGCCGATGGCGCCGAACACCATCAATGCCGCCCCCAGTACCAACATGCCGTCCACCGGCTGCAGGCCCAGCGGGCCGGTCAGGGCATCGAGGTTGGCCAGGCCCACCGCGACCATGGCCAGGGCGCAGAGCAGGAGCAGCGCCTGGTAGCGCTGCAGGGAGCCGTTTTCCAGGCGCTGGGTGAGCCACAGCGCCGCCTTGATCACCCGCAGCATGGCGGCCTCGAAGAGTCGTTCGGCGTCACGGGGGTGGAACAGGGCCGCGATGCCAGTCAGGCGCCGGTGCTGGCGCAGCACCAGCACCCCGGCGGCCACCGCCACCAGGCTCATGGCCAGCGGCAGGTTGAGGCCGTGCCACAGGGCGAGGGTGAACAGCGGGGTGGTGTCGCCTTGCACGGCGAGGCTGGCGGCATTGACCAGGGGCCCGGCCAGGGCCATGGGGAACAGGCCTAACGCGAGGCTCGTCGCCGCCAGGAAGAGCCCCGGTGCCAGCATGCCGCGGGCCGGGTCATGGACCTTGAGGGGCGGCTGGGCCTTCTGCTCGCGGGTCAGTTTGGGGGCGGCGAAGAACAGGCTCCAGATCAGGCGCAGCGAGTAGGCCACCGAGAGGGTGGCGGCCACCAGCACCAGCAGCGGGATCAGCGCGCTCAGTGCCCCCAGCACGTTGTTGAGCAGGCTCTGCTCGAACAGCATCTCTTTGGAGAGAAAGCCGTTGAAGGGCGGAAAGCCCGCCATGGCGGAGCCCGCCAGGATGACCATGGTGCCGGTGAGCGGCATCGTCGACCACAGGGCCCCCAGGCGATCGATGTCACGGGTGCCGGTCTCGTGGTCGATGATGCCCACGCTCATGAACAGCGCCGCCTTGAAGGTGGCATGGTTGAGGATGTGGAACACCGCGGCGACGATGGCCAGCGGGCTGCCCAGGCCCAGCAGCAGGGTGATCAGGCCCAGGTGACTCACCGTGGAGAAGGCCAGGATGCCCTTGAGGTCGCGCTCCAGCAGGGCAAACCAGGCGGCATAGAGCATGGTGGCGAGGCCGACCAGGGAGAGTGATACTGCCCATAGCTGGCTATCGCCCAGCGCCGGGGTGAAGCGGGCCATCAGGAAAACGCCGGCCTTGACCATGGTGGCCGAGTGCAGGAAGGCCGATACCGGGGTGGGGGCGGCCATGGCATGGGGCAGCCAGAAGTGGAAGGGGAACTGGGCCGACTTGGTGAAGGCGCCGAACAGCACCAGGGCCAGGATCAGGGGGTAGTGATCCGAGGCGCGGATCAGGTCGCCGGCGGCCAGCACCTCGCTCATGTCGAAGCTGCCCACCGTCTGACCGATCAGCAGCAGTCCAGCCAGCAGCGCCAGGCCGCCGGCCCCGGTCACCGTCAGCGCCATGCGCGCCCCGCGGCGGGCGTCGCTGCGATGGCCCCAGAAGCCGATCAGCAGGAAGGAGGTGATGCTGGTCAGCTCCCAGAATAGCCACAGCAGCAGCAGGTTGTCGGCCATGGCGATACCGATCATGGCGGTCATGAACAGCATCATGTAGGAGAGAAAGCGGCCGTCGTCCTCGTCGGCACTCAGATAATGGCCGGCGTAGTAAAGGATCAGGCTGCCGATGCCCAGGATGAGCAGGGCGAAGAGCAGTGTCAGGCCGTCGATGCGTAGCGCGAGGTCGAGCCCCAGCTGGGGCATCCAGGTCAGCGAGAAGCGGATCACCTCGCCGCTCAGTACCGCCGGGGCCTGGAACAGCACCAGGGTCAGCGCGAGCAGCGGGGCGATCAGGGTGGCGAGGGTACAGGCGCGTCGACCGTGGCGAGAAGTGAAAACCGGCACCAGGGCGCCGAACAGGGTGAGGAGGGGGATCCACATCAGGGCCATCGATCTGCTCGTCCACGCAATGGCGGATGCGCAATTGGCCAGGCCGGGCACCGGGGCGACAGGGTGCGCTGTGGCCCAGGCAGTTACGTCACCGCCTGGCTCGTCGTTGCTCGACGGGGAAGTGGACCGTCGAGTCGCTAGCGTGCAGAAAGGAAGGACGCCTCGGAAACGGCAGGATAATCATTTACTAATGATAAATTTCCGGCTTTCGTTTAAGGTGCGGAAACGCCATTCCTTGCCACTTGCCGGCGAGAGTCTATAGGCTTTCACTATCGAATAACAGGGCTTGGGTGTTGCACTGCATCATCTATTAGGCGAATGCCTGACCCGGGTCTGGGTCCCTCACCCTGCGCCCTTGGACACTCGGACGAACCCGACCAGGAGAGCTACCTTGATGCAATTCGCCGTGCTATCGGGATTCCTGCTGGCCGCGCTGGCGCCGCTCTTCCATCGCTGGTTCGGCGATCGCGCCAGTTATTTTCTGGCCGCCTTTCCCGGCCTCCTGGCGCTGTGGTTCCTGAGTCAGTTGCCGGCGGTGATGGCCGGCGAGACCTTGGTGTTCGCCATGGAATGGGTGCCCTCGCTGGGCATGAGCCTGACCTTCGTGGTCGACGGTCTGTCGATGCTGTTCGCGCTGCTGGTCACCGGCATCGGCACCTTCGTGCTGATCTACGCCGGGGGCTACCTGAAGGGGCACCCGGACCTGATGCGCTTTCATCTGGCGATCCTGGCCTTCATGGTCTCCATGCTGGGGCTGGTGCTGGCCGATGGCCTCTTCACCCTGTTCGTATTCTGGGAGCTGACCAGCATCACTTCCTACCTGCTGATCGGCTTCAATCACACCGACCTCGAGGCCCGCAAGTCGGCCCGTCAGGGGCTATTCGTCACCGTGGCCGGGGGGCTTGCGCTGATGGCGGGGCTGACGATGCTGGGGGTGGCTGGAGAGAGCTGGTCGCTCTCCGAGCTCAATGCCATGGGCGACGTGCTGCGCGACCATGACCTTTATACCCCGCTTTTGATCTGCCTGCTGCTCGGCGCCTTCACCAAGTCGGCCCAGTTCCCCTTCCACTTCTGGCTACCCAACGCCATGGCGGCGCCGACCCCGGTCTCCGCCTACCTGCACTCGGCCACCATGGTGAAGGCCGGCATCTACCTGCTGGCGCGCCTGCAGCCCAGCCTGGGTGGTACGGAGATGTGGACGGTGACGCTCTCGGTGGTGGGGGCGCTGACCATGTTCACCGGCGCCTTCCTGGCCATTCGCCACACCAACATCAAGAAACTGCTGGCCTATTCCACGATCATGGCCCTGGGCACCCTGACCATGCTGCTGGGCATCGGCACCGAGGGGGCGATGATCGCCTTCGTCACCTTCCTGCTGGCCCACTCGCTCTACAAGGGCTCGCTGTTCATGGTGGCCGGCATCATCGACCACGAGACCGGCACCAAGGACGTCACCGCCATGGGCGGGTTGCGCCCGCTGATGCCGATCACCGCCGCGGTGGCCATGGTGGCGGCCCTCTCCCTGGCCGGGGTGCCGCCGCTGTTCGGTTTCATCGGCAAGGAGCTGATGTTCGAATCGGTGCTCGAGGCCAGCGCCTGGGGGTGGCTGGTTGTGCTCTTGGCCTTTAGCGCCGCGATCCTGACCATCGCCGTGGCGGCCATCATCGCCCTGCGACCCTTCTTCGGGCAGCGCCGCCAGACCCCGCGGGTGGCCCACGAAGCGTCGGCCTCCATGCTGCTGGGGCCGGCGGTGCTGGCCACGCTCTCGTTGCTGCTGGGCCTGCTGCCGTGGCTGGCCGGCACCGGGCTGCTCACCGCGGCGGCCACGGCGGTGGCCGGTACGCCGGTAGAGGTCCGGCTCTCGCTGTGGCACGGCATCAATCTGCCGCTGCTGATGTCGCTGGTCAGCCTGGCGCTGGGCTACCTGTTGTTTAAGCGCTGGGATCGCGTCCGAGCGAGGCTGGCGCGCCTCGACCCGCTGCTCTCACGCGGCCCGGAAGCCGGCTATGACAGCTTGATGGACGGCGTGGTGGTGGTCTCCGAGTGGCAGACTCGAGTGCTGCAGAACGGCTACATGCGCAACTACATCCTGGTGATGATCGTTACCCTGATCGCCCTGGTCGGCAACTCGCTGCTGCTGCGCCACGCGCCCCAGTTCCATATCGCCCTGGACGTCCAGTTCCATGAGGCCGTCGTGGTCGGCACCATGGTGATGGGGGCTCTCTTCGCCACCATCTCCCGCTCACGGCTCGGGGCCGTGGTCTCGGTGGGCATCATGGGGTTCTCTATCGCGCTGATCTTCATCCTGTTCAGCGCCCCCGACCTGGGCATCACCCAGTTGCTGGTGGAGACCCTGACGGTGATCCTGCTGGTGCTCGTGCTGTTCCGCCTGCCGCGCTTCTCGAGCCTCTCCACTCCCCTGGAGCGGGTGCGCGACGTGGCGGTGGCCGGCAGCCTGGGCGGGCTGATTACCCTGCTGGTGCTCACCTCCTGGAGCATCGATCAGTTCGTGCCGATCTCCGACTACATGATCGCCAACAGCGCGACGCTGGCCCACGGTCGCAACATCGTCAACGTGATCCTGGTGGACTACCGCGCCCTGGATACCCTGGGCGAGATCTTCGTGCTGGCCCTGGCCGCCATCGGGGTCTTCGCCATGCTCAAGCTGCGCGCCCCGGAGAAGCCCAAGAAGAGCGCCCCGGCCAAGGAGAACGCCGATGGTTAAGTCCGGCACCATCATCCTCAACACGGCGGCGCGGCTGCTGATGCCGCTGCAGCTGTTGTTCTCGATCTTCCTGCTGCTGCGCGGCCACGACGAGCCCGGTGGCGGCTTCATCGCCGGCCTCGTGGCCGCCGGCGCCTTCACCCTCTACCTGTTCGCCTTCGGGGTCAGCGCCACCAAGGAGGTGCTTCGCATGCTCGACCCCCGGGACCTGATCGGCATGGGGCTGCTGCTGGGCATGATCTCGGTGGTGCCGGCCTGGTTCGTCGGCGAGGCCTTTCTCACCGCCCAGTGGTGGGAGATTCCCGGCATCGATTTCAAGGCCTCGACGCCGCTGATCTTCGATATCGGCGTCTACCTGGCGGTGCTGGGCTCGGTGCTGACCATGGTGATGACCCTGATGGAGGTGGACAAGGATGAGCCCTGAGAACGTCGCCCACCGGACAGGAGATGCCCCATGGAACCCTTGATGGCCATCGCCATCGGCATGCTGTATGCCGGGGCGATCTTCCTGATGCTGCGCCGCTCCATCGTCAAGCTGGTGATCGGCTTGATGCTGCTGACCAACGCCGCCAACCTGCTGATCTTTACCTCGGCGGGGATGACTCGCGGGGCGCCGCCGCTGATACCCGAGGGCATGCTGGCCCCGGAGGGGGTGGTGGCAGACCCCTTGCCCCAGGCGGTGGTGCTGACCGCCATCGTGATCGCCTTCGGCGTGCTGGCCTTCGCCGTGGTGCTGATTCGCCGGGCCTACGAGATCGTCAAGGCCGATGACCTGGACAAGATGAAGGATACCGACACGTGAGGCCTGAAGTCGCACTCCCCGTCCTCCTGCCGCTGCTGTCCGGCGCCATCTCGCTGCTCTTCTGGCGTTCGCGGCTCATGCAGCGCTTCACCGCTGTGGCCGGCAACCTGGCGCTGCTGGTGGTGGCGCTGTGGCTGTTCACCTCGGTGCATCAGGATGGCTACGTGACCATCCAGATGGGCGGCTGGGAGGCCCCCTACGGCATCACCCTGGTGGCCGACATGCTCAGCGCGGTGATGATCGTGCTCACCGCGCTGATCGGCCTGGCGCTTGCCATCTACTCGCTGGCCTCCACCGGGCCGGACCACGAGAAGTTCGGCTACTACCCGCTCATGCACCTGCTGCTGGCCGGGGTGGCAGGCGCCTTCCTTACCGGCGACATCTTCAACCTCTACGTCTGGTTCGAGGTGATGCTGGTGGCCAGCTTCGCGCTGTTGATCCTCGGTGGCGAGAAGGCGCAGATGGAGGGGGCCATCAAGTACGTGACCCTCAACCTGCTGGCCTCGGTGATCTTCCTCACCGCTATCGGCCTGCTCTACGGCATGGTGGGCACCCTCAACATGGCCGACATCGCCCTGCGCCTCCACGCGGCGGAACACCAGGGCATGGTGGAGGTGCTGGCCGTGATGTTCATGGTGGCCTTCGGCATCAAGGCAGCGGCCTTCCCGCTGTTCTTCTGGCTGCCGGCCTCCTACCACACGCCGCCGGTGGCGGTGTCGGCACTGTTCGCCGGCCTGCTCACCAAGGTGGGGGTCTACTCGCTGTTCCGGGTCTTCACCCTGATGTTCGACCAGACGATGGACTACACCCAGGACCTGCTGATCTGGGGGGCGGCCCTGACCATGGTCACCGGGGTGCTGGGCGCGGCGGCCCAGTACGAGTTTCGCCGCATCCTGTCGTTTCATATCGTCAGCCAGATCGGCTACATGATCCTGGGGCTGGCGCTCTACACGCCCCTGGCGATCGCCGGCGGCGTCTTTGCGGTGATGCACAACATTGTGGTCAAGACCAACCTGTTCCTGATCAGCGGCATCACCCGGCACCTGCAGGGCACCTACCAGCTCAAGAAAATGGGCGGGCTCTACAAGGAGCGCCCCTGGCTCGCCGTGGCCTTCTTCCTCTCCGCCTTCTCCCTGGCCGGCATCCCGCCGCTGTCGGGCTTCTTCGCCAAGTTCGTGATCGTGCGCGCCGGCATCGAGGCCGAGGCCTACGTGGTCACCGGCATCGCTCTGGCGGTGGGCTTCATGACGCTCTACTCCATGGTCAAGATCTGGAATGAGGTGTTCTGGAAGGCGCTGCCCGAAGGTAACCTGGTGCCCGAGCGGGAGACCGTGGTGGGCGATGATGGCCGCATGGTCAAGCCCACCATGTGGTTGATGACCCTGCCGGTGGGGGTGCTGGCGGCGCTGTCGCTGTTGATCGGCGTCTTCGCCGAGCCGCTGATGGTGGTGATGAACACCATCGGCGATCAGCTGATGAACCCGCAGGGCTACATCGACGCCGTGCTCGGCGGCAACGTGGATGTCATCGAGGCCCTCATCGAGGCGCCGGCAAGCGAGGAGACAAGCCCATGACCGGAGCCATCTGGAACCTGCTGCTGGCCCTGGCCTGGGTCGTGCTCAGCGGCGACTTCACCGGGCTCAACCTGGTGGTGGGGCTGGTGTTCGGCTACATCGCCCTGCTGCTGATTGAGCCCCAGGTGGAGTCCCTCAAGGGCTATCCGGGGCGTATTCCGCGGATCCTGGGTTTCATCGGCTTCTTCATCAAGGAGCTGCTGATGGCCAACCTCAAGGTGGGCTTCGACATCCTCACACCGCCCTGGCACATGAAGCCCGGAGTGATCGCCATGCCTCTGGAGGCGCGAACCGAGCTGGAAATCACCATGGTCGCCAACCTGATCTCCCTGACCCCCGGCACCCTGAGCCTGGACGTCTCCGATGACCGCAAGGTGCTCTACATTCACGCCATGTTCCTCGACGATGAGGAGGAACTGCGCCGCAACCTCAAGGAAATGGAACACCGTGCCCTGGAACTGTTTCGCTGAGCCTGGCCGTGAGGTGCCGACATGGATACCGTGATCCTGATCAGCCAGGTCATCATGAGCCTGGCGCTGATCCTGTGCTTCGTGCGCGTGGTGCGCGGGCCGAGCCTGCCCGACCGGGTGGTGGCCCTGGAGCTCTTCGCCAGCATCGTGGTGGGCCTGGTGGGGGTCTATGCCATCAAGTCCGACGTCTCGAGCTTCATCGATGCCGCCATCGTCATCGCCCTGATGGGGTTCCTGGCCGCCATCGGTTTCGCCCGCTTCCTGGAACGTGGAGGACCGCGCGATGATTGAGTTCATCAAGGGCACCCTGGTCATTTTTGGTGCGCTGCTGATGCTGCTGGCGTCGCTGGGTATCCTGCGCCTGCCGGACCTGCTGACCCGCATGCATGCGACCACCAAGGCCGCGGCCCTCGGGGTGATCCTGATCATGCTGGCGGTGGCGATGCACTTCGCCGAGGTGGGGGTAGCGGCGCGTGCCTTCGCCATCATCGTGTTCATCCTGATGACGGCTCCGGTGGCGGCCCATGTGATCGGTCGGGCCGGCTACTTCGTGGGCTCCAAGCTGTGGAGCGGAACGGTCAAGGATGAGCTGCGACCCAACTATGATCCACTCACCCATGAGCTCAAGAGCGGTCACGAGACCGAGGCCAACGCCCGGCGCGAGCCGAAGGAGACCGACCCCTCCTGACCCCTCGTGTCATCTGTCCGTTGAAGGCCGCCTCCGGGCGGCCTTCTGCCGTGATGGGGCGGTAAGCATCGGAGCTTTAAGTTATACATTTATTGTACGATAATCATGATCTGTCCATGATATCGGGGCGACACCGTGCATCTCAAACCTCACCTGCCCAGCAAGCCCTGCGGCCACTGCCAACGACCCTTTGCCTGGCGGCGCAAGTGGGCGCGCTGCTGGGATGAGGTGCGCTACTGCAGCGAGCGCTGCCGACGCGAGGCCCGTCGCGAAGCCCGTTGCGATACCCAGTGCCGGGAGAGCGCCCCATGAGCCTGACGCTCCTCTGGCTGCGCCACGACCTGCGCCTGGCCGATAACCCGATGTTCCAGTTCGAGTCCCCGCCCGAGCATCTGCTCTGCGTTCATGTGCTCGATCGCGCCTGGCTGTCGCCACTGCCCGGGCTCGACGTCCCGCGCATCGGCCCCGCCCGGCTTCGTTTCCTGTGGGAGAGTCTGATCACCCTGCGCGGTGAGCTGCTCCGGCGCGGCAGCGATCTGCTGGTGCGGGTCGGTGACCCGGTAACGGTGGTCGCCGACCTCGCCGCCCGCCATGGGGCGAGCCAGGTGCGGGTGCGTCGCGAGGCCGGCTGGGACGAGGCCCAGGCCTCGGCGCGGCTGGCCGAACGGCTGGGGGAGGGGGTGGAGCTGTGGCAATCCGATGGCGGACTGCTGTACGACGAGGCCCGCCTGCCGATGTCGGTGGCCGCCTTGCCGAGAAGCTTCTCGGCCTTTCGTCGCAGGGTGGAGCGTGACGCCGTGGTGCCTGGGGCCACGCCGGCGCCAGTGACCCTGCCGCCCTGGCCCGAGGCCGCCCCCCGCGGGTTTCCGGCCCTGGGCAAGGTTTGCAGCCTGGCGGCCCGCTGGGCGTGCGATGATCGCGCCAGTTTCCGCTTTGCCGGCGGCGAGGCCCAGGGGCTTGCCCGTCTCGAGCACTACCTGTGGCAGACCGGCGCCGTTGCGCGCTACAAGCAGACCCGCAACGGCCTGCTAGGCGCCGACTTCTCCACCCGGTTCTCGCCCTGGCTGGCCCATGGCTGCCTGTCGGCACGCCAGGTGCACGATGCGGTGCGCGCCTGGGAGGCCGAGCACGGTGCCAGTGAGTCTAGCGACTGGGTCATCTTCGAACTGCTGTGGCGTGACTACTTCCACTGGGCGGCGCGCCAGGAGGGGGCGGCGCTGTTCGGCGCGCGACGGCTTGTGCCAGCCGACGAGCCCTTCCGGGCCTGGTGCGAGGGACGCACCGGCCTGCCCTTCATCGACGCGGCGATGCGGGAGCTCGCCGCCACCGGCTGGCTCTCCAACCGGGCTCGCCAGAACGTGGCGAGCTACCTGGTGCATGAACTGGGGGGTGACTGGCGGCTGGGGGCGGCCTGGTTCGAGCACGCGCTGCTCGATTTTGATGTGGCCAGCAACTGGGGCAACTGGCGCTATGTGGCCGGCGTCGGTCGTGACCCCCGAGGGCACCGCTTCGATGTGCTGTGGCAGGCCGAGCGCTACGACCCCGAGGGGAGCTACGTGTCGCACTGGCTCCCCCACCTCGCCAAGCTGCCCCCCGGGAGCGCTCGCCACCGACCCTGGTCGGTGGTTAAAGAACACCACCAGGAGACGCCATGACGGCCGCTTCCCTTGCTCGACTGCCCTGGGGCCTCGGTCTCGCCGGCCTGACTCCGTTCCTGGCGCTGGCGGGGGCGGCCTGGCTGGCACCGGTGGCCTGGCAGGTCATCGCCATCCCGGCCTTCCTCTATTACAGCGCGGTGATCCTCTCCTTCCTGGGCGGGGTGCAGTGGGGCGTGGCGATGTCTCTGGAGTCGGACGACAGCCCCGGCTTCCGGGCCCGGCTGGCCCTCAGCATGGTGCCCAGCCTGTTCGCCTGGCCGGCGCTGTTGTTGCATCCTGTCATCGGGGCCTGGGTATTGATCGCCGGCTTCCTGCTGGTGCGGCTGTACGAGTGCGGCAAGGCGAGCCGTGAGCTGCTGCCGGGCTGGTATCAGTCGCTGCGTACCCTGTTGACGGTGGTGGTGGTGGCCTGCCATGCCCTGGTGATCTGGCGCCTCGCCGGCGGGTAGCGGGGCTGGTGGTGCCGCCGATTCTGCGCGATGATCCCCTCTGACACCCGCCAAGGAGCGCGCAAGAGTGATGAAACGGACCCTAACCCTCGGCCTGCTGCTGGGCCTGCTGGCCGGCTGCCAGAGCGGCCCGTCCCAAGACGCCAGGGCGGCGGATGAACCCGCCACGGAGCCGAGCCAGACGGCGGCGACCTCCCCGGCCGGTACCAGCGCCGCCGCGGCCGAACCGGCCCCCCCCGCCAATTTCGACGCCTGGCTGGCCCAGTTCCGCCGGGATGCGCGCCGCGAGGGAATCTCCGAGGCGACCCTGGCCCGCGCACTGGACGACGTTCGCTATCGCCCGCGGGTGATCGAGCTCGACCGCTCCCAGCCGGAGTTCGTGCGCCCCATCTGGCAGTACCTGGATAGCGCCGTCTCCGCCCAGCGAGTCACCCAGGGGCGCGCCAAGCTGGCCGAGCACCGCGACACCGCGCGCCGCATGGAGCAGCGCTACGGGGTACCCGCCGAGGTGGTGGTAGCGATCTGGGGCATCGAGAGCAACTACGGCGGCAATTTCGGCAGCTTCTCCACCCTGGAGGCGCTGGCGACCCTGGCCTTCGAGGGCCGCCGTAGCGATTTCGCCCGCGGCGAACTGCTCGCCGCCCTGCGCATCATCGAGGCGGGTGACATCGCCCCGGATCGCATGATCGGCTCCTGGGCCGGCGCCATGGGCCATACCCAGTTCATCCCCTCGAGCTTCGAGGCCTACGCCGTTGACGGTGACGGCGACGGGCGCCGCGACATATGGGGCAGCATTCCGGACGTCATGGCGTCCACCGCCAACTACCTGGCCAAGGCCAACTGGCGCGCCGGCGAGCCCTGGGGCGTGGAGGTCGTGATTCCCGACGGCTTCGACTACGCCCAGGCGGAGCTCGCCACCCGGCGCAGTGCGCGGGAGTGGGGCGAGTTGGGTGTGCGTCCCCTCGGCGGCGGCCCGTTGCCCGACTTCGACGCCGCCTCGGTAATCGTTCCGGCGGGTGCCCGCGGGCCGGCCTTTCTGGTGGGCCCCAACTATCGGTCGATCCTGCGCTACAACAATGCCACCAGCTATGCCCTGGCGGTGGGCACCCTGGCCAACGAGATCGCCGGCCGCGGGGGCATTCGCGGCGACTGGCCCCGGGACGAGCAGCCGCTCAGCCGGGCCCAGGTGCGCGAGATGCAGCGCTCGCTCAACGCCCGCGGCTTTGAGGTGGGAACCCCGGACGGCATCATGGGTCCCAACACCCGCCGTGGCCTGCGTGACTACCAGCGCTCCATCGGTACGGCGCCTGATGGCTTCGCGACGCTGAGCCTGCTGGAGCGCCTGACCCGGTGAGGTTCCTTCAAGGGCTTACCCAAGGGAGAAAGAAGATGAAACGAGCTGCTGGTCCATTGATGCTGTTGGCGGGGTTCCTGCTGGTCGGCGCCGCCCCCACCGCGCTCGCCGACAAGGTGTTCGGCTGGGTGGAGCGCGCCACCATCGAGCCCTGGGGCGTGGCGGTCAAGGCCAAGCTGGACAGCGGGGCGCTCACCTCGTCGCTGGATGCCCGGGATATCGAGTCCTTCGAGCATGAGGGTGAGGAGTGGGTGCGCTTCCGTCTCAAGCTGGAGGACACCGCCAGCGGCGAGTCCTTCTCCGAGAAGCTCGAGCTGCCGCTCTATCGCGATCTGCGCGTGCGCGGGGCGGGAGGCCGCGATGAGCGCCCGGTGGTACTGATGAAGGTCTGCCTGGGCGATACCGTCTATGAGGAGCAGTTCAGCCTGCGTGATCGCGAGGAGATGAACTATCCGCTGCTGCTGGGCCGGCGCACTCTCTCCCACCTTGGGCTGCTGGACGTGCGCGAGACCTTCCTGCAGCAACCGGAGTGCAACGAGGCGTCACGGCTTCGTGAACATGAGCCAGACGAGTTGAGCGAGGGCCACGACGGCTGAGTCGTAGGCGCCCCGTCTCAGAACAGCCGCGCCAGCAGGGCGGTGACCGCGGTCTCCACCCGCAGGATTCGCGGCCCCAGGTGTATCCCCTCGCAGCCCGCCTCGAGCAGCTTCTCCACTTCCCAGGGAATGAAGCCCCCCTCCGGCCCCACCAGCAACAGGGTGGGGTCATCAATCCCCCGCGGACAGGCGTTGGTCATGCCCGGATGGGCCAGCAGGCCTCGCCGGCCCGCGAGCAGGTCGGACAGGCGGTCCTCCACGAAGGGCCGGAAGCCCTTCTCCAGGGTGACCGTCGGCAGCAGGGTGTCGCGGGCCTGCTCCAGGCCCAGCACCAGGTGCTGATGGATCTTCTCCGCATCAAGCTCCGGCGACTGCCAGTAGCTCTTCTCAACTCGGCGGGTGTGCAGCAGGGTGATCGACTTCACGCCCTGGGCGGTGACATGCTCCAGGCTTCTCGCCAGCATGCGCGGTCGTGGCAGGGCCAGCACCAGGTGGACCGGCAGAGCCGGGGGCGGCGGCTGGTCGAGCGCTTCCAGCGCGAAGGTGGCCTCCCGGTCGTCCAGGGTGAGCAGGGTCCCCTGGCCGATGCCGCTGCCCATGACACCAAGGGTGAGGCGGTCACCGGGTGCGGCGCGGTGCACCTCGCGCAGGTGACGCAGCCGGCGCGAGTCGGTCACTCGGGCCAGGCGGTGGTGCTCGATATCCTCCGGAGCAAGCAGGATCAGGTTCATCGGGGCCTCGCGTTGGCGACTATGCCTTGCATGGATGGTGTCGCGGTGCACAATAGCCGTACAGGGGCAGATGCCCCCACATCGACCGAGGAGCAGCGCCGTGCGCGTGATTCGCAAGTATGCCAACCGCAGGCTCTATGATACCGAACAGAGTCGCTATGTGACCCTCGAGGATCTGCGCAAGCTGATCCTCGACGAGGTGCCGTTCCGGGTCGAGGACGCCAAGAGCGGTGAGGACCTGACGCGCACCATCCTGCTGTCGATCATCATCGAGCAGGAGCAGGCCGACGGCGATGCGGAGGTGTTTTCCAACGACCTGCTGGCACAGTTCATCCGCGTCTACGACATGACCCAGCCGCTGCCCCTGGCGCGCTATCTGGAGCAGGGTACCCAGCTGATGCTGGAGCAGCAGAAGCGCGTGAAGGATCAGTGGCAGCAGGCCATGCGCCACACCCCGATAGAGCTGATGCGCGAGCTGGCCGAAGAGAACATGAAGTTCTGGCAGAAGACCATCGGCCAGGCCGGCAGCCCGGACGACGACGATAAGTCGTGAAGCGACCGGCAGGGGGAGGGCGGGGCTCACCGCTTTCTGACATAATCCCGCGACATTTTCGCGTGGCCCGACGGGAGATCGCCGTCGGGTATCGGGCGGGGCCGCCGTCGGCCATCGTCCCGAATCGCCCGCTTCCGGTTTGTTGAACAAGGTGTAATGGATGAAGGTGTTGATCATCGGCGGCGGTGGCCGCGAACATGCCCTGGCCTGGAAGGTCGCCCAGTCGCCCCTGGTGGCGCAGGTCTTCGTGGCACCCGGCAATGCCGGCACCGCCCGGGAGCCGGGCCTGGCCAACGTCGATATCGCGGTGGATGACCTCGACGGCCTGGTGGCCTTCGCCCACGACGAGGGCATCGACCTGACCATCGTCGGCCCGGAGGCGCCGCTGGTGGCCGGCGTGGTGGACCGCTTTCGCGCGGCGGGCCTGGCGATCTTCGGCCCCTCCGCCGGCGCCGCCCAGCTGGAGGGCTCCAAGTCCTTCACCAAGGACTTCCTCGCCCGCCACGCCATTCCCACCGGCGATTATCGTACCTTCACCGAGGTGGCCCCGGCCCTCGAGTATCTCGCTGAGCAGGGCCCCCCCATCGTGATCAAGGCCGACGGCCTGGCCGCCGGCAAGGGTGTGATCGTGGCCATGACCCTCGACCAGGCCGAGGCGGGGGTGCGCGACATGCTCGAGGCCAACGCCTTCGGCGACGCCGGCGCCCGGGTGGTCATCGAGGAGTTCCTCGACGGCGAGGAGGCCAGCTTCATCGTCATGGTGGATGGCGAGACCGTACTGCCCATGGCCACCAGCCAGGACCACAAGCGGGTGGGCGAGGGCGATACCGGTCCCAACACCGGCGGCATGGGCGCCTACTCCCCGGCGCCGGTGGTCACCGACGAGGTGCACGCCCGGATCATGGAGCGGGTCATCCTGCCCACGGTGCGTGGCATGGCCGAGGAGGGCCACCCCTACACCGGCTTCCTCTACGCCGGCCTGATGATCGACGCCGAGGGCAACCCCAGGGTAATCGAGTACAACTGCCGCTTCGGCGACCCCGAGACCCAGCCGATCATGCTGCGCCTCACCTCCGACCTGGCCGAGCTCTGCCTGGCCGGCGCCACCGGCAAGCTCGCGGACAAGACCTGCGACTGGGATCCGCGCGCCGCGGTGGGCGTGGTGCTGGCTGCCGGCGGCTATCCCGGCAGCTACCGCAAGCATGACCCCATCGAGGGCATCGAGGCCGCCGAGGCCACCGGGTGCAAGGTGTTCCATGCCGGCACAGTCGATCAAGGCCGTCAGCTGGTCACCGCCGGTGGGCGCGTGCTCTGCGTCACCGCCCTGGGCGAGGGCGTCGCGGCCGCCGCCGAGCAGGCCTATCGGGGCGTCGACGCCATCCACTGGGAAGGCGTGCTGTGTCGTCGCGATATCGCCTACCGGGCCATCGCCCGGGAGCGTGTTTAAGGAGTCAAGCATGGAACGTGTCAGGCTCGAGTTTCCCGAGGCGGATATCGTGCACCGCCATCCGTTGACGGTGCGCGTCACCGATATGAACTACGGCCGCCACCTGGGCCATGACACCCTGGTGTCGCTGCTTCATGAGGCGCGCATCCAGGCCTTCGGTGCCCTGGGGCTCACCGAGTGGGACCTGGGCGGCTACCCCAGCGTGGTGGCGGATCTCGCCGTGCAGTACCAGTCTGAGGCACGCTGGCCCGATGCCCTGGTGGTGGAGACGGCGATTCCGGCTCCCGGGGGGCGCTCGATCACCGTCTACCACCGCGTCTGCCACGCCGAGGGCGGTCGGCCCGTGGCCACCGCCCGGCTGAACGTGGTGCTGATCGACCCGGCGGCCGGGCGCACGGTGGCGGTACCCGAGGCCGTGGCGGCGGCGCTTGCCGGAGCAGGGGGCGCCTGATGTCCCGCGAGTATCCGATCATCGCCGTGACCGGCTCCTCCGGCGCCGGCACCACCACGGTCAAGCGTAGCTTCGAGCGCATGTTCGCCCGCGAGGACGTACACGCCGCCCTCGTCGACGGCGACGCCTTTCACCGCTACACCCGGGAGGAGCTGGCGCGGATCTTCCGCGAGGAGCCGGAGCGCAAGGATGAGCTCTCCCACTTCGCCGTGGAGGCCAACCTGCTCGATGAACTCGAGGCGCTGTTCCTGGAGTACGGCGAGCAGGGCAGTGGCACCTATCGTCACTACATCCACGCCGAGGACAAGCAGATGATCGAGGCCGGCTATCGAGTCGGCACCTTCACCGAGTGGCAGCCGCTGCCCTACGGCACCGACCTGCTCTTCTACGAGGGTCTGCACGGTGGCCTGGTAACACCCGAGCACGACATCGCCCGCCACGTGGACCTGTTGGTGGGGGTGGCGCCCACCATCAATCTGGAGTGGATCCAGAAGATCGTGCGCGACACCAAGCTGCGCGGCCACTCCCAGGAGGCGGTGATCGACACCATCCTCGGGCGCATGGACGACTATGTGCGTTACATACAGCCGCAGTTCTCGCGCACCCACATCAACTTCCAGCGGGTGCCCACGGTAGATACCTCCAACCCCTTCGAGGTGCAGGACATCCCCTCTGACGCCGAATCCTTCGCGGTGATCCGCTTCCGGGAACCGGCCACCGTGGACTTTCCCTACCTGCTGGCGATGATCCCGGATGCCTTCATGAGCCGGCCTCATACCCTGGTGGTGCCAGGGTCGCGGGTGTCGCTGGCCATGGAACTGATCCTCGCACCGCTGGTGCGCCATTTGCTGGCCCAGCGGCGCTTCCGCTAGGCCTCGAAGACCATAAGCACGGAAAACGTCGAGCCCCGAAAACGTCGAGCCCCGACCAAGGAGAGACCCCATGGCTTGCCTGTTCTGCCAGATCATCAACCACGAGATCCCGGCCGAGATCGTCTATGAGGACGACGAGGTGCTGGCCTTCGAGGACATCGCTCCCCAGGCGCCGATCCATCTGCTGGTCATCCCCAAGCGCCATGTCGCGACCCTCAACGACCTCGAGGAGAGCGATCGGGCCCTGGTCGGTCGACTGCCCATCCTGGCCGCCAGGCTAGCCCGTGAGCGCGGCTTCGCCGAGGAGGGCTACCGGGTGGTGATGAACTGCAATGACGATGGCGGCCAGACGGTCTACCATATCCATATGCACCTGATGGGCGGTCGACGCTTCACTTGGCCGGCTGGCTAGCCGTCTCCTTGCGGGCAACCGCGCGAGCTCAAGCGCTCGACGCATCGGGTGCAGTTTCTTCCGACGCCACCGCAAGGTGGCGTCGCTCGTTTCGGGTGACGCTTCTGGTAATAAGGGCCCTCGTCTACAATGGGCCATCCATTTTGGACCGAGGCGCGACGAGGTCGACATGAGCCGCAATCTCTCCCGAAGCGACAACTTGATCCACCAGTTCGATACCGTGCTGCGCACCCTGGTGCCCCATGCCGCCCAGGCGTCGCGACCGTCCCCGGCCACGCCCGAGGTTCACGATGAACCCATGGAGGCGGAGGAGCGCCGCCATTCGGCCGGGCTGATGCGCATCAACCACACCGGTGAGGTGTGTGCCCAGGCGCTCTACCAGGGCCAGGGGCTGACCGCGAAGCTGCCCGATGTGCGCGGCCAGATGGAGGAGGCGGCCCAGGAGGAGATCGATCACCTGGCCTGGTGTGACGAGCGCCTCGAGGAGTTGCACGACCGGCCAAGCCTGCTCAACCCGCTTTTCTACGCCGCCTCCTTCGGCATCGGTGCCGTGGCCGGTGCCGTGGGCGACCGCATGAGCCTCGGCTTCGTGGCCGCCACGGAGGAGCAGGTGGGTCGCCACCTGGAGGATCATCTGGCCAAGCTGCCGGCCGGGGATCGGCGCTCCCGGGCGGTGCTGCGCCAGATGGCCATCGACGAGGCCCACCACGCCCAGCTGGCGCTGGAGGCCGGCGGGGCCCGTTTCCCCGCCCCGGTCAAGTTCGGCATGAGGCTGATGTCCAAGGTGATGACCAGTAGCGTCTACCGGGTCTGAGCCCCCCTTATTCCTCGACGATGGTGAAGGAGTGGGTGATGTCGACGCCGCCCTTCACCAGCATGATCGAGGCGCTGCAGTACTTCTCCGCGGAGAGCTCCACGGCCCGCGCCACTTGCTTCTCCTTCAGCCCCTTGCCGGTCACGGTGAAGTGCACGTGGATCTTTGTGAACACGCTGGGGGTGCTGTCTGCGCGCTCCGCCTCGAGGCTGGCCACGCAGTCGGTTATCGGGGCCCGGGACTTCTCGAGAATCTCCAATACGTCGAAGGAAGTGCAGGCGCCCAGGCCCATCAGCATCATCTCCATGGGACGCGGGCCGGTGTTGCGCCCGCCGTGGTCGGGCGGGCCGTCGATCACCACGCTGTGGCCGCTGCCGCTCTCGGTGACGAACTGACGACCGTCGGTCCATTTCACAGTGGCTTTCATGATGCGGGGTTCCTTCTCTGATGGGGGTCAATGGCGGGCAGCATAGCACTCCCGTTGAGGGGCCTCAGTCCCGCAGGCGTCGGTCGAGCTCGGCCAGCCGCTCGGGGGTGCCCACATCGACCCACTGGCCGCGGTGGTGGTGGCCGCCCACGCGGCCATCCTTCATGGCACGGCGCAGCAGCGGCGCCAGGGCGAAGGCGCCTTGGGGTTCAGCGGCCACCAGCGCCGGGTCGACCAGGCTGATGCCGGCAAAGGTGAGACGGGGCTCGCCCTCGGCATGGACCCGGCCGTCATGGGCCAGGTGGAAGTCGCCGACCGGGTGGTGGTCGGGGTTGTCTACCAGCGCGAGCTGCGCCAGGTCGCCGTCGCCAAGCGCCAGACGGGTCGGGTCCAGGTCGCACCAGACATCGCCGTTGATCAGCAGGAAGGGCGCCCCGCCCAGGAGCCCCAACGCCTGGCGCATGCCGCCGCCGGTCTCCAGCGGCGTCTCTTCACGGCTCCAGGCGATGCGTACCCCGTAGTCGGCCCCGTCACCCAGGGCGGCGATGATCTGTTCGGCCCGGTAGCTGACGTTTATCACCACCTCCGTGATGCCGGCCTGGTGCAGCCGCG
Organism: Halomonas salsilacus; assembly: GCF_051216275.1. Classification (NCBI taxonomy): domain Bacteria; kingdom Pseudomonadati; phylum Pseudomonadota; class Gammaproteobacteria; order Oceanospirillales; family Halomonadaceae; genus Halomonas; species Halomonas salsilacus. Next base: position 131,649 of record NZ_JBPKAQ010000002.1, on the reverse strand, counting down.
CCAGGTGGTGGACGATCAGCGGCTGGCCGGCCACCGGCAGCAGCGGTTTGGGACAGCGATCGGTCAGTGGGCGCATGCGGGTGCCGAGTCCCGCGGCAAGGATCATCGCCCTCATGGCGTCTCTCCCAGCCGTGCCAGCAGGGCCGGGCGCAGGGTCCCGGTCAGCCACGCTTCGAAGGCCTCGTGGCCGGGAAGTCCCGCCAGGCTCTCCTCCAGGTGGGCGAGGAAGTGGGGCAAGCGCGCCAAGTAGCCTGATTTGGCGTCGCGCAGGGTCAGCCGGCAGAAGATCCCCAGCACCTTCAGCGAGCGTTGGGCGGCCATGGCCTGGGCCTGGGCCAGGAAGCCGGCCGCGTCCACCCTGGCGGGCAGGCGCCCCTCGGCCTGGGCGCGCGCTCGGAAGGCCTCCACCCAGGCCGCGAAGCGGGTGGCGTCGAAGCGGCAGTAGCGCCCGCGCAGCAGCGAGATCAGGTCGTAGCTGATCGGGCCGGCCACGGCGTCCTGAAAGTCGATCAGGTGCAGGGTGCCCTCCTGCACCATCAAGTTCATGGCGTCAAAGTCGCGGTGCACGGTGACCACCGGCTGCTCCAGGGCCGAGACGATCAGCGCCTCGCGCAGGGCTTCCCAGCCCGGTGGTGTGTCCATCTCCAGCCACTCGCCCAGACACCACTCGGGGAAGAGGTCGAGCTCGCGGCCCAGCAGGTCGGCATCGAAGGGGGGGAGCTCGACGGGGCCGGCGCGATTCTGAAGCTCATGGATCAGGGCGATGGCGCGCTCGTGCCAGTCCAGGGTGGTGCCGTCGCCCTCGCGGCCGAAGCAGCTCTGCAGGGGGATATCGCCCAGGTCGTCGAGCTCCAGGAACCCCTGGGCCAGGTCCACCCCGTGGAGAGCCGGCACCGGCAGGCCGGCGGCGGCCCAGCGCCGGGCGATGGTCACGAAGGGACAGCTGTCCTCCTGCGCCGGCGGTGCGTCCATCAGCATACGGGTGTCGCCGCTTGGCAGCCGCAGGCGGTAGTAGCGCCGAAAGCTGGCGTCGCCGGCGGCCAGGCGCAGGTCGACCGCCTGGCAGGGTAGGCCGTGGCGCTCGGCGACCCACTGGCGGAGCAGGTCGAGGCGCGAAGGGGCGGCGTCGGACATGGTGGGCTGGCTCCCTGAGTGGTGTGAAAGGTTCCGGCGGCACCTCGGTTGACGGCCGCCGGGGCGCGCCGCATGCTGAGCGCTTCGTGGCCCGCCGGCAGCACAGGCGCGGTGCGGCCTGTATAATACCGATTCACCCCGCCAAGGACATCGAGGAACATGGGCAAGCGATTCTCATGGACGGCCCTGGCCGGCCTGGCGACCCTGAGCCTGGCCAGCGCTCACTATGCGGCGGCCTCGCCCGCTTCCCTGCCCGCCGTGTCGCTGGACTTCCGCCCCTGGGGCGACGACCGTCCCGCCGGCGCCCTGTGCCGCGGCATCTACGTGATGCCCGACTATCGCCTTGCCGAGCCGTCTCCGGGGCGGGTGGCCAGCGAGTCGGACAGCGCCCGCTACGGCGAGGATGGCGAGACGATCCTGCTCGGCGAGGTGGTCCTGCGCCGCGACACCGCCCAACTCGAGACCCCCAAGGTGCGGGTGCCCGGCTCACGCGAGCGTGCCTTCGCCGAGGGTCCCCTGGCGCTGCGCGACCAGAACCTGCTGGTGCGCGGCGACGCCGCCGAGCTCTCGCTGGTCAGCGATGCCGCGCGCATCGACAACGCCCACTACGTGGTCCACGACCGCCACCTGCGCGGCGATGCCGTGCAGCTCGAGCGCCTGGAGGACGGTCGTTACCGGCTCACCTCGGCGAGCTTCACCACCTGCGATCCGGGCGACAATCTCTGGCGGCTGGTGGGGGGCGACGTGGTGCTCGACCGCGAGAGCGGGTTCGGCACTGCCCGCCATGCGCGGCTCGAGGTGGGCCCGGTGCCCGTCTTCTACTGGCCCTGGGTGCGCTTTCCCATCGACGACCGCCGCCACACCGGCTTCCTGTGGCCGGCCGTGGGGCTCTCCAGCGACGCCCTGGACTACGCCCAGCCCTTCTACTGGAACATTGCCCCCGACCAGGACGCCACCCTCACCCCGCGCTGGATCACCGACCGCGGCCTGCTGCTGGGCGGCGAGTATCGCTATCTGCTGCCCAGCGACGCCGGCCAGATCGAGGGGGCCTTCCTGGAGAGCGACGACGGCGGTTCCAGCGACAACCCCAACGATGTCGCCCGGCGCTTCGAGGGGGAGGATCGCTGGTATGTCGACTACCGCCACGCCGGCACCCTCAACCCGCGCAGCCGCTACCAGCTGCGCTACGGGGCGGCCAGCGACGGGCGCTACTTCGACGACTTCGGCAGCGACTTCGCCGAGCAGAACACCGCCGCCATGCCGCGCCTGGCCCAGATCGACTACCGAGGCGATGTCTGGCGCCTCGATGCCCGGGCCCAGGGCTTCCAGAGGCTCGACGACCCCCTGGCCGACCGCGACAAGCCCTTCTACCGGTTGCCGAGTCTCTCCGCCACTGCGCGCTGGAACCAGGGCGGCCTCTACCAGCAGTGGGGCTCCAACTACAGCTACTTCTGGCGCGACGTGGACGAGAACCGGGTGCCGCTGCGCGAGTCTGCAGTGGGCTCGCGGCTGCATCTCTCCCCGGCGGTGGGCTGGCGCTTCGACGAGAGCTGGGGCCACCTGGAGCCGCGCCTTGAGTGGCAGGCCACCGCCTACGAGCTCGACTACGGCGACCGTGACACCGACCGCGACACCTCCCTGACCCGCGAGGTGCCGGTGGCCTCCCTCGACGGCGGCCTGGTCTTCGAGCGCGAGCTGGCACTCGGCGGGCGCGGCTACCGCCAGACCCTGGAGCCCCGTGCCAACTATGCCTACGTGCCGGCACGGGATCAGAGCGACTTCCCCGACTTCGATACCAGCGAGCGCGCCTTCTCCTGGGGCCAGCTGTGGTCGCCGTACCGCTTCTCGGGCAGCGACCGGGTCGGCGACCTCAACCGCCTCTCCCTGGGCGTCGATTCGCGGCTGCTGGAGGACGCGCGGGGCCGCCAGCGCCTCGCCGTGGGCCTTGGCCAGGCCTACTACTTCGAGGATCGCTCCATCGACATGGCGGGCGATCCCGATGTGATACCCGATCGCGACCGCGACTTCCCGGGCTGGTATCGGGCCACCCGCAACCGCTCTCCCCTGGTGGCCCGCGCCGACTGGCAGGTCACGGACCGCTGGCGCACCCGCTGGCAGTGGCTCTACGACGACAACCTCGAGCAGACCGAGCGCACCTCCCTGGACCTGCAGTACCGTTCCCCGGCGGGTCACGCGTTGAACCTCGGCTACCGCTGGGAGCTCCAAGGCTTCGATCCCTCGGTGGAGCCGGGAGACGATGAGTTCCGGGACTTCAACCGCGAGGAGTTCGACCTGTCGTTGGCCTGGAAGGCCAACCGCCGCGTCGACCTGATCGGCCGGTTCCTCTACGACAACACCAACGACCGCTCCCTGGAGCAGCTGGCGGGTGTGCAGTGGAACGACTGCTGCTATGGTCTGCAGCTGGTCTGGCGGGAGTGGATCGACGACAACGACACGGCCCGGGTGGAGGACGACTTCACCGATCGCGGTATCTTCCTGCGCTTCGTGTTCAAGGGCCTCGGCGGCGTGGGCCGCGAGGCAGACAGCTATTTCGAGGAGGCCATCCCGGGCTATCGCTCCACCGCCTTCTGAGCCGGCGTCTTCCCGCCGTTGCCAACTTCCAGAGAGGAAAGATGAAACACAAGCAGACAGTCAGCCGCCGGCGCACTCACCTGATGGCCGCCGGCCTGGCCCTGGCGCTGGGCCTCGCCGCCGTGCCGCTGAGCGTCCAGGCCCAGCAGTTCCAGTCCGTGCAGCGCCAGGCGCTGGATCGCATCGTGGCCGTGGTCAATCAGGACGCCATCATGGCGAGCGAACTGGAGGAGCGGGTGATCCAGACCCGCAGCCAGCTCACCGCCCAGCAGATCGACCTCCCAACGGATCGGGTACTGCGCGAGCAGCTTCTCGAGCAGATGATCCTGGAGGAGATCCAGTTGCAGATGGCCCGGGAGGCCGGGCTCTCCATCGATGACACCGAGCTCAACCGCCAGGTGCGAGCCATCGCCGAGAGCAACGGCATGAGTCTGGAGCAGTTCGCCGATGCCCTGGAGGCCGACGGTCTGGCGCTGTCCACCGTGCGCGAGGAGATCCGCCGCGAGCTGGTGCTGCGTCAGTTGCAGCAGAACCGCGTGGGCAGCCGGGTGAACCTCCCTGAGCGGGAGGTGGAGCGCTTCATGGAGCAGGAGGGTGCCAGCCGCCAGCAGGCCCAGCAGACGCTGTTCCAGCGGCGGGCCAACGAGGAGCTGGAGGTCTGGCTGCAGGAGATCCGCTCCGAGGCCTTCGTCGACAACCGGCTCGACGGCCGCTGATGTCTGACGCCGAGCCCCCGCTGCTGGCGCTCACCACCGGTGAGCCCGCCGGCATCGGGCCGGAGCTCGTCGCCATGCTGGCGATGGCACCGGTGGCGGGCGTGCGGATCGTCGCGGTGGGCGATCCCGGGCTGCTGGCCCAGCGAGCCGCCGACCTGGGCATCGACCTCGAACTGGTCGAGCGCTCGCCCGGCCAGGTGGTGCCCGACGCCACCCCCGGGCGCCTGCCAGTGTGGCCGGTGGCGCTGCGTGCGCCGTCTCGCACCGGCGTGCTTGCCGCGGCCAACGCCGACTACGTGCTCGAGACCCTCGACGTGGCGATCGCCGCCAGCCGTGCCGGCTACGCCGCCGGCATGGTCACCGCGCCGCTGCACAAGGGGGTGATCCTCGACGCGGGGCACGCGGGCTTCACGGGGCACACGGAGTACCTGCGCGACGCCTGCGGCGTGGAGGAGGTGGTGATGATGCTCGCCACCGATTGCGCCCTGCACGCCTCCCGCCCCGGCTGGCGGGGTTCGCCGGCGCTGCGGGTGGCGTTGGCCACCACCCACCTGCCGCTGCGCGAGGTGGCCGACGCCATCACCGGCGAGCGCCTGACGCGGGTGCTGCGCATCCTTGCGGGCGACCTGAAACGATGGTATGGCCTGGCCGCGCCGCGCATCGCCGTGTGCGGGCTCAACCCCCACGCCGGGGAGGGCGGCCACCTGGGCCGCGAGGAACTCGAGGTGATCGAGCCGGCGCTGGCGGCGCTGCGCGCCGAGGGCCTGCGGCTTGATGGCCCACTGCCCGCCGATACCCTGTTCACGCCGCGTCACCTCGAGGGGGTCGATGCCGTGCTGGCCATGTATCATGACCAGGGCCTGCCGGTGCTCAAGTACGCCGGCTTCGGCAGCGCGGCCAATATCACCCTGGGGTTGCCCTTCGTGCGCACCTCGGTGGACCACGGCACCGCCCTGGACCTGGCCGGCAGCGGCCGCGCCGACCCCGGTAGCCTGCGGGTCGCCGTGGCCCTGGCCGCCCAGATGGCCAGCCGCAGCATCATCAAATAGCGATAGAAGGACACCCCTGAATGTCATCTCGACCCCCGGCTCACCGGGCTCGCAAGCGCTTCGGCCAGAACTTCCTGCGTGACCGCGGCATCATCTCGCGTATCGTGCGCGCCATCGGGCCGCGTCCCGGCGAGCGCCTGGTCGAGATCGGCCCCGGCCAGGGCGCACTCACCGAGCCGTTGCTGGAGGCCTCCGACGGGCATCTCGAGGTGATCGAGCTCGACCGGGATCTCATCCCAGGGCTACGGGTGCAGTTCTTCAACTTTCCCAACTTCGTGATCCACGAGGGCGACGCCCTCAAGTTCGACTTTCGCGCCCTGCGCGGCGAGGGCGAGCCGCTGCGGGTGGTGGGCAACCTGCCCTACAACATCTCCACCCCGCTGATTGCCCACCTGCTCCAGGCGGGCGACGCCATCGCCGACATGCACTTCATGCTGCAGAAGGAGGTGGTGGAGCGCCTGGCCGCTGCGCCGGGCGGCCCCGACTGGGGGCGGCTGTCGGTGATGGCCCAGTACCGCTGCCAAGTGGAGTCGCTGTTCATGGTGCCGCCGGAGGCCTTCGTGCCACAGCCCAAGGTGGATTCCGCCATCGTGCGCTTGACGCCCCACGCCGTGCTGCCGCACCCGGCAGTCGATGAGACGCTGCTCTTCACCCTTGTGCGCGAGGCCTTCGGCCAGCGCCGCAAGACCCTGCGCAACAACCTCAAGGGGCGCATCGCGGCAGACGAGCTCGAGACGCTGGGCATCGATCCCGCCCGCCGCCCCCAGACCCTCACGGTGGAGGAGTTCGTGCATATCGCCAACCACCTGGCCGCCAGCGGCGACCGAGATGGTGAGGAGATGTCGCAATGAGCCCCATGCTGCCGGAGGCCCTGCAGGGCCAGGTCAGGGTCGAGGTCGAACCCGAATTCCGCGAGGAGGAGTCCGCGCCGACCGAGGACCGCTACGTGTTCAGCTACACGGTGACGGTGCACAACGCCTCCCGCCACAGCATCCAGCTGATGGCCCGCCACTGGAAGATCACCCAGGGCAGCGGCAAGGTGCAGGAGGTGCGTGGCAAGGGGGTGGTGGGGCAGCAGCCGATGATCGGGCCGGGGCAGCAGTTCCGCTACACCAGCCGGGCGATTCTTGATGGCCCGGTGGGGGTGATGGAGGGCGACTACACCTGCGTGGACACCGCCTCCCAGCGTCCCTTCGAGGTGGCCATCGCCCCCTTCCGCCTGGCCGGCCCCAACCAGGTGCACTGAATTCCCTTTGCTCGAAGTCAGACACAGAAACCAGGAGAGCCCATGACCACCTACGCCATCGGCGACCTCCAGGGCTGCCACGCCGAGTTCGTCGAGCTGCTCGAGGCCCTCGACTTCGACCCTCGCCGGGACCGGCTGTGGCTGGCCGGCGACCTGGTCAATCGCGGCCCGGGGTCGCTGGAGTGCCTGCGCGAGGTCAAGGCGCTGGGCGCTGCCGCGGTGACGGTGCTTGGCAACCACGACCTGCACCTGCTGGCGGTGGCCCGTGGCGGTGCGGCGCTGAACCGCAAGGACACCCTGGGCACCATTCTCGTCGCCCCGGATCGCGAGGCGCTGCTGGACTGGCTGCAGTCGCAGCCGCTGCTGGTGCGCGAGACGCTGGGCCACGACACCCTGATGACCCATGCCGGCCTGCTGCCCCGGTGGTCGCTGGACCAGGCCGCCCGGCTTGCCGGCGAGGTCGAGGCGGTGCTCGGCAGCGAGCGTGCCGGCACCTTCCTGGAGCGGATGTACGGGAACGCGCCCATGTTGTGGAGCGACGATCTCGACGGCATCGACCGGCTGCGTGCCATCGTCAACGTCTTTACCCGGATGCGCTTCATCGACGCGGAGGGTCGCCTCGACTTCGCCGCCAAGGAGGGGCTCGACAGCGCGCCGCCGGGTTTCGCTCCCTGGTTCCAGTACCCTCGCGCCGACGACGCCCGGCTGCTGTTCGGCCACTGGGCGGCCCTGCAGGGGGCGACCCCGGACAGTCGCGTCAACGCCCAGGCCCTGGATACCGGCTGCGTGTGGGGCGGCACGCTCACCGCGCTGGCCCTCGAGAGCGGCCAGCGCACAAGCGTTCCCAGCCACCGGCGCTGACGGCGACCACTTCCCGGCCACGAATTCCCTGACGCGAGAGGCCACCATGAGTTTTCAGCACCTCGACATCCCGACCCTTCAGGCCTGGCTCGATGAGGGCCGCGAGGCGGCCCTGGTCGATATCCGCGACCCCATGAGCTATGCCCAGGGCCGGATCCCCGGCAGCCGGCGTCTCGACAACGACAGCGTCGGTACCTTCCTCGACGAGACGCCGGTCGAGCGGCCGGTGGTGGTGGTCTGCTATCACGGCCACTCCAGCCAGCAGGCCGCTGCCTGGCTGGCGGGGCAGGGTCTGGTCGAGGTCTACAGCCTCGACGGCGGCTTCACCGAGTGGCAGCGACGCCACCCCGATCGCGTGGAGGCCTGACCCGTGAGCGCGACACGGGATCCCGCCGTGGAGGGCCTGAAGGTCTACTGCGTGGGTGGGGCGGTACGCGATGCGCGGCTGGGCTGGCCGGTCTACGACCACGACTGGGTGGTCGTGGGGGCCACGCCCGAAGAAATGCGCCGTCGCGGCTTCAAGCCGGTGGGGCGCGACTTCCCGGTCTTTCTGCATCCCGAGAGCCACGAGGAGTACGCCCTGGCCCGCACCGAGCGCAAGGCAGGCCATGGCTACACCGGTTTCGTGGTGCACGCCAGCCCCGAGGTGACCCTGGAGGAGGACCTGGCGCGCCGCGACCTGACCCTCAACGCCATGGCCGAGACCCCCGAGGGCGAACTGATCGACCCCTATGGCGGCCTGGCCGACCTGGAGGTGCGGGTGCTGCGCCATGTCTCGTCGGCCTTCGTCGAGGACCCGCTGCGGGTGTTGCGCGCCGCGCGCTTCCTGGCCCGCTACGCCGGTCTCGGCTTCACTATCGCCGTGGAGACCCGGGCGCTGATGCACGAACTGGTGGTGAGCGGCGAGATCGGCCACCTGGTGGCCGAGCGCGTCTGGACCGAAACCGAGAAGGCGCTCGGCGAGCCCTGGCCGGAGGTCTACTTCCAGACCCTGGCCGACTGCGGCGCCCTGGCGGTATTGATGCCGGAGCTGGCCGCCGATCCCGAGGCCCTGGACGAGGCCCTGGGCCGGCTGCACTGCCTGCCGGAAGAGCTCGACGGCGAGGCGCGGGTGCGCTGGCGCTGGGCGCGGCTGGTGGAGCATCTGGACGAGGCGCCGCGGGCCGCCCTGGCGGAGCGGCTGCGGCTGCCCAGGGCCCATGCCGCCCTGGCCCGGCAGGCGGCCCTGACCCGCCAGCTGTGCCGGGAAGCCGGGGCAGGGAAGCTGACGGCCGAGCGGCTCCTGGCCTGGCTGGACGGCATCGATGCCTGGCGCCGCAGCGAGCGGGTGGCGCCGCTGGTGAGCCTGGTGAGCCTGGAGGCGCCGGCCCTGGCCGACGACCTGGCGCTGGCCTGGCGGCTCGCCGCCCAGGTGCTGCCGAAGACGCTGGTGGGGGAGGGGTTCCAGGGGCGCGAACTGGGCGAGGAGCTGGCTCGGCGACGGTGCGAGGTCATCGAGGCGGCGCTGGCGCCCCCGGCACCCTGAGGCGTGTCGAGTCGATTCAGTCGGCCCGGGAGATCACCCGCCCGGCCCAGGTGAAGTCCACCGCCCAGAGGCGCTGGCCACCGGAGTCGAAGTCGGCCCACAGCGCCGCATAGGTCTCGCCGCTCTCGGGGTGGCGGCCATCGGGCAGCAGTTCGGCCATGGGCTGGAGCACGAAGGCGTGATGATGAATCTCGTCCCGGGGCAGGGCGACGCCGTCGTGCTCCCCGGTGCGCTCGCCCACGGTCAGCAGGTCGATGTCCAGGGTGCGCGGGCTGAACTTGGGGCTGTCCTTGCGTCGGCCGTTGGCGAACTCCAGTGCCTTGCACCAGGCCTGCAGCTCGCCTACCGACCAGTCGCTCTCGAAGGCGGTCACCAGGTTGTAGAAGTTGCGCCCATCCTCGAAGCCCACCGGCTCGCTCTCGAACACCCGCGAGATCAGAAGCGTCCCAAAGGTGTCCGCCAGGCCGTCCAGGCAGGCGCGCACATGGCGGTCGCGCTCGATGTTGCTGCCGATGCTCACCGTGACCAGGGCCATCACGCCGCTCCCGGGCGGGCGCCGCGCTCGATCTGCACGCCAACGGCCGCCGCCGCGGGCACCGCACCGGGCTTGCGCACGGTCAGTCGCAGCCAGGCAATACCGAACTCCTCGCGCAGGGTGTCGGCCAGCCGCTCGGCGAAGGTCTCCACCAGGGCGAAGTCGTGGGCGGCGGCGAAGGCCTCGATGCGCTCGCTGATGTCGGCATAGTCCAGCGTCAGGGCGATGTCGTCGTCGGCCGCCGCCGGGCGGACGTCGGTGGCCAGCGCCAGGTCGAGCACCAGGCGCTGGGTGATGGTGCGCTCCCAGTCGTAGACCCCGATGACGGTGTCGACGCCGAGGGACTCGATCAGCACGAGATCCATGGTGTGAGGGTTCTTCCGCAGTCAGAGAGTGAGTGCCGCAGCCGTCGAACCGGCCGGGACAGGCGTGGCGGGATTGTACGCCAGCCACCGTCCGGCGAACACCGCCGGCGCTGGGCGCGCTTCGGTGCGCCTGGCAGAATGGGGCCTGTTGCTTTTCGGGAGGCCGGTCATGGAGGCGCCATCTACCCTGTTGCTGCCGCTGGTGGCCCTGTTGCCACCGCTGGTGGCGCTGGGCTATCTCAGCGGCAGTTGGCTGGGTGCCCTGACCGTCTGTCGGCTGGCCGGCGTCGGCGACCCGCGTCTGGCAGGCTCCTTCAATCCCGGTTTCTCCAACGTGCTCAGACTCCACGGGCGTCGCCTGGCGCTGGCCACCCTGCTGGTGGATGCCGCCAAGGGCATGCCCGTGCTGGTGCTGGCGATCCGGCTGGGGCTGCCGCCCTGGGCCCAGGGGCTTGTGGGCCTGGCGGTGCTGCTGGGCCACAGCTACCCGGCCTGGCACCGCTTTCGCGGCGGCAAGGCGGTGGCCAGCGCCTTCGGGGTGATGCTGGTGCTGACCCCCGGGGTGGCGCTGGTGTGTGCCCTGCTCTGGGCGCTGCTCGCCTGGCGGGTGCGCACCGCCGCCGTGGCCTCGCTGGCCAGCGCCGCCGCCGCGCCCCTGGCCAGCCTGTGGCTCGCCCCGGACTATGTCCTCGTGGTGATCGCCTTCACGCTGCTGGTGCTGGTGCGCCACGTGTTCAATATCCAGCGCCTTGGCTGCGGCGATGAGCCGGGGCTGTAGCTTGTGAGCTGTCAGTAAGAGAGCAGGCGAGGCCGGACAACGAAGCAGGGGGCCGGCTCAGCCTTGATTCGGCGCCTCCAGGGTATCCATTGGCCAGCGTGGCACCGCCTTCATCACGCCGATTTCGTCCTGTTCGCCGGCCAGCAGGCGCTGGGCGCCCACATAGGCGATCATCGCACCGTTGTCGGTGCAGAAGCGCCCTCGAGGGTAATAGGCCCGGGTGTCGCGCTTGGCGCACTCGCGCTCGAGCCGCTCGCGCAGGCGCACGTTGGCGCTGACTCCGCCGGCCACCACCAGGCGCTTGAGGCCGGTCTGGTCCAGGGCGCGGCGGCATTTGATCACCAGGCTATCCACCACCGCCTCCTCGAAGGCCCGGGCTACGTCGGCGCGGGCCCGATCGTCCAGGGCGCCCTGCGTCTCCAGGGCTCGGATGGCGGTGAGGGTGTGGGTCTTGAGGCCGGAGAAGCTGAAGTCGAGCCCCGGACGGTCGGTCATCGGCCGCGGAAAGCGGAAGCGCGTCGGATCACCGCTCCCGGCGAGCTTTGCCACATGGGGGCCTCCCGGGTAGTCCAGGCCGAGCATCTTGGCAGCCTTGTCGAAGGCCTCGCCGGCGGCGTCGTCCACGGATTCGCCGAGCAGGGTGTAGTGCCCCAGGCCGCGCACCTCGACCAGTTGGGTGTGGCCGCCGGAGACCAGCAGGGCCACGAAGGGAAAGTCGGGGCGCTCCTCCTCCAGCATGGGGGCCAGCAGGTGGCCCTCCATGTGGTGGACGCCGAGGACCGGAATGCCCAGGGCGCGAGCCATGCCGTGGGCGGTGGCGGCGCCCACCATGAGGGCACCCACCAGGCCGGGCCCCGCGGTGTAGGCGATGGCGTCGAGCGCTGCGCGGGACAGTCCGGCCTCGTCGAGCACCTGCTGGATCAGCGGCAGCAGGCGACGGGTGTGGTCCCGGGAGGCCAGCTCCGGCACCACCCCGCCGTATTCGGCGTGCATGGCGATCTGGCTGTAGAGGGCGTCGGCCACGAGGCCGCGCTCGGTGTCGAAGAGGGCGACGCCGGTTTCGTCGCAGGAGGTCTCGATGCCCAGTACGCGCATGGTGTCGGCTCGGTTGTGCAGAACAGGCCGGTATTCTACGTGGTTTGGGGGGGGAAAGCATTTGCAAAGGATAAGGGGCGCGACTAGACTACTGTGCGCTGCAATACTGGGTCGTGCACCCAGGTGGCGAACTCCTGCGACCGTCTCTGCCTTCCGGCTCGCCTTGCTGCGTTCCGGGCGTCTTTTTCGTCGCGAAAGCTGCCACCCACAGGGGTGTGCGTACTAACCGAACTCTAGTTACCTAAGGTAGGTGAGTGCTTAATGCCTTCTGTCAAAGTACGTGATAACGAGCCGTTTGACGTCGCCCTGCGTCGCTTCAAGCGTTCTTGCGAAAAAGCTGGTGTTCTCTCCGAAGTACGTCGTCGCGAGTCCTACGAGAAGCCCACTGCAGAGCGCAAGCGCAAGGCGGCGGCTGCCGTCAAGCGTCACGCCAAGAAGCTTCAGCGTGAGCGCAAGCGCTTCGAACGGCTCTATTGATCCGTGCTGGAGATAGTCGGGGCTTCGGCCCCGGCCGTCTCAGGAGGATGCCAAGCGGCCGCCATCCGGTGGCCGCTTGTTTTTCCGGGGCGTCGGCATCCCACCGGTGCCTGCACCCTGCAGCGATCGCATCGCGGCTCGTCGAGGTGATCCGATTCCATGGCAGGACAGATTCCCCAGCGCTTCCTCGATGACCTGCTGGCCCGCATCGACGTAGTCGAGGTGGTGGGCGAACGGGTCAAGCTGAAGAAGGCCGGTCGCAACTATTCCGGGCTGTGCCCCTTCCATCAGGAGAAGACGCCCTCGTTCACCGTCAGCGCCGACAAGCAGTTCTACCACTGCTTCGGTTGCAACGCCCACGGCAACGCCCTTGGCTTCCTGATGGAGTACGACAAGCTGCGTTTCCCCGAGGCGGTGGAGCAGCTGGCCGGGCGGCTGGGTCTTGAGGTGCCGCGCGAGGGCGCCGATGACCCGCGGGCCCAGGCCCGGGAACGCAAGCGCAAGGAGGGAGTCAATCTCCTCGAGCTGGCCGCCAGCTTCTTCCGCGAGCGGCTGAAGATGCCCGAGGGGCAGGGTGCCCGGGAGTATCTGGAGCGTCGCGGCCTCGCCCCGGAGGTGCAGCAGACCTTCGGCATCGGCTACGCCCCGAATGACTGGGAGGCGCTCAAGTGTCACCTCACCGAGCGCGGCATCGGCGAGGCAGTGCAGGTGGAGTATGGCCTGCTGGTGCACCGCGAGGAGAGCGGGCGCACCTACGATCGCTTCCGCGACCGGGTGATTTTTCCGATTCGCGACGTCAAGGGGCGCACCATCGCCTTCGGCGGCCGGGTGCTGGGTGATGCCAAGCCCAAGTACCTCAACTCGCCCGAGACCCCGGTGTTCCACAAGGGCCGCGAGCTCTACGGCCTCTTTGAAGCCCGCCAGGCGGACCATCGCCTGGAGCGGGTGGTGATCGTCGAGGGCTACACGGACGTCGTGGCCCTGGCCCAGTTCGGCATCCGCAATGCGGTGGCCACCCTGGGCACCTCGACCAGCGAGGAGCACCTGACACGGCTGTTCCGCGTGGTGAGCGAGGTGGTGTTCTGCTTCGATGGCGACCGCGCCGGGCGCCAGGCGGCGTCACGCGCCCTGGAGACGGTGCTGCCGCTGATGATCGACGGTCGCCAGGTGCGTTTCCTGTTCCTGCCCGAGGGCGAGGATCCGGACACCCTGGTGCGTCGCGAGGGGGCTGAGGCCTTTCAGGACCGCATCACCTGCGCCAATCCGCTGTCGGAGTTTCTCTTCGATCAGGCGGCCGCGGGGCGCGATTTGGCGCGCATCGAGGATCGCGAGCGCTTCGCCAGCCAGGTGCTGGCGGCGCTGGGTCGGCTGCCGGAGGGCGTGCTGAAGTCGCTGATGCTCAGTGAGCTCTCGCGACGCACCGGCGTCGAGACGGCAGACTTCAGCGCCCTGCTGGCGCGGGCCCGGTCGGCCGCTGTCGAATTCGCGCCTGGCCGGGACATGGCCGGCAGCGACGGGGCGGCTCAGTCCGCCGACATGCCCCAGACGGCACCGCCACTGGGAGAACGCGCGGCGCCGGCGGCCCGCTCCGGGGGCGCGCTGAGCCTGGCGGCCCGAGCCCTGCAGCTGCTGGTGCATGAGCCGGCGCTGGTGGGGCAGCTGCCTGAGGAGGATGGTTGGTGCCCGGAGGACGACCCCGACGGGCGCCTGTGCCGCGAGGTGATCCGTCTGCTGAGAGCGGGGCGCTACCGCAGCGCCCAGGTGCTGCTGGCCCACTTCCATGGCAGCGCCGAGGGCGAGCGTCTGGCGGGTCTGGCCCGCCGCGAGCTGCTGATTCCGAAGGAAGCGCGCGGCGCTGAACTGGAGGGGCTGGTCGCGCACTTTCGCCGTACCCGGCAGCGGCGGTCTCCCCAGGAGGAGATCGATGCGTTGTTGGCCAGAGAGCGGGTCGGCGAGCGATTGTCACGGGAAGAGAAGCAGCGGCTGATGGCCCTGCTCACTGAACTGCATGGCTGACCGCAAGGTCAACTACCATTATTTACACCATCATTCCGGTTGGCGCAGGGGTTGATTTTTCTCCTACCATCACCACATAGGAGAGACCGCCCAAAAAATGGCGCAACCTGACAACCTAACACACCTGATTGACCGCGCAAATAGAGCAAACTGGCAGAAAGTGGCGTTTTGGCGCTATACTGCTCGGCTTCACGAGTTTTCTCCACCGAGCGCTTCAGGTGCTTCATTCTTCTTCGTCGAGATAGGGTTTCTATGGCTGGAAATGCGCAGCAGCAGTCACGTCTGAAGGAGTTGATCGCGCGCGGCAAGGAACAGGGCTACCTGACCTATGCCGAGGTCAACGATCATCTACCCGAGGATATCGCCGACCCCGATCAGGTGGAAGACATCATCGGCATGATCAACGACATGGGTATTAGCGTCGTCGAGGAAGCTCCCGATGAAGATACCCTGATGATGTCGGATCACTCCACCGACGAGTCCGCCGCCGAGGAGGCCGTGGCGGCGCTGGCGGCGGTGGAGAGCGACGTGGGCCGAACCACCGACCCGGTGCGCATGTACATGCGCGAGATGGGGACCGTGGAGCTGCTGACCCGCGAGGGTGAGATCCTGATCGCCAAGCGCATCGAGGAGGGGACCCGCGAGGTGATGTCCGCGCTGGCCTATCTGCCCGGCGCGGTCGAATCGATCCTCGATGCCTACGACACCACCCAGGACGAGGAGGCTCCTGGCCGCCTGTCCGATCTCTTCTCCGGCTTCATCGACCCCGACGAAGGCATTCCCGGCGTGGCCGAGGCGGAGGTTCCCGAGGAGGAGCCCCACGACGAGAGCGATGATGACGATGAGGATGGCGAGGCCGAGGAGGAGACCACCGGCGGCCCAGATCCCGAGGAGGCCCGCGCCCGCTTCGAGCAGATTCGTGAGCAGAACGCCGTCGTTCAGGCCGCTATCGAGGCTCATGGCCGACATGCCAAGGAGGCCCAGGAGGAGCTGGCGCGGCTGGCCGAGCTGTTCTCGCCGATCAAGCTGGTGCCCAAGCACTTCGAGCGCCTGGTGAACCAGGTGCGCATCAGCGTCGAGCAGGTGCGCGCCCAGGAAAAGGCGGTCATGCAGCTGTGCGTCAAGAAGGCGCGGATTCCCCGTAAGACCTTCATCAAGGCCTTCCCGGGCAGCGAGGCCGACCCCGAGTGGCTCGACGCCTTCGGCAAGGAGTTCCCGAAGTACGTCGACCGCCTGGCACCGCTGCGCACGGATATCCAGCGTGCCCAGCGCAAGATCGCCTTCGAGGAGGCGATGGTTCGCCTGCCGGTGCAGGAGATCAAGGAGGTCAATCGCCGCCTCTCCATTGGCGAGGCCAAGGCACGCCGCGCCAAGAAGGAGATGGTCGAGGCCAACCTGCGCCTGGTGATCTCCATCGCCAAGAAGTACACCAACCGTGGCCTGCAGTTCCTGGATCTGATCCAGGAGGGCAACATCGGCCTGATGAAGGCGGTGGACAAGTTCGAATATCGCCGTGGCTACAAGTTCTCCACCTACGCCACCTGGTGGATCCGTCAGGCGATCACCCGCTCCATCGCCGACCAGGCGCGCACCATCCGTATTCCGGTGCACATGATCGAGACCATCAACAAGCTCAACCGGGTTTCCCGGCAGATGCTTCAGGAGATGGGCCGCGAGCCCACCCCCGAGGAGCTGGGCGAGCGTCTCGAGATGCCCGAGGACAAGGTGCGCAAGGTGCTCAAGATCGCCAAGGAGCCGATCTCCATGGAGACCCCCATCGGTGACGACGACGACTCGCACCTGGGTGACTTCATCGAGGACGGCACCATGATCCTGCCCATTGATTCCGCCACCGGCGAGGGGCTGATCGAGGCGACACGCAACGTGCTCGGCGGTCTCACCGCCCGTGAAGCCAAGGTGCTGCGCATGCGCTTCGGCATCGACATGAACACCGACCACACCCTCGAGGAGGTCGGCAAGCAGTTCGATGTCACCCGCGAGCGGATCCGTCAGATCGAGGCCAAGGCGCTGCGCAAGCTGCGCCATCCTAGCCGCTCCGAGCCGCTGCGCTCCTTCCTGGACGAGTAGCCCCTGGACGTCTAGTAGCCCCTGGACGTCTAGTAGCCCCTGGACGTCTAGTAGCCCCTGGGCGTCTAGTAGCCCCTGGACGACGAGTAGTCCCTGGACGAATAGTCACGGCGAGCAGCCCCGAGTCGAGCATCGGTTCGGGAAAATGAATAGCCCCCGCAGGCTGCTGAACTGCACCCCGAACGTTCAGCACTGCCTGCGGGGGCTTTTTGCTGGGCGATAAACGCGGGTGAGCGACGCCCGGCTGGCTCAGCCGGCGCGTCGCGCCCGGGCCCAGCGGCGGGCCAGCAGGGTCAGCTCGATCACCGCGATCAGGATCAGCGCATAGCCGAGCAGCTCCACCACTTCTTCCGCGGCGTCCTTGAAGGTGCGCACGTAGTGCTCCTGAAGCACGGCTTCCCAGAAGTCGCCGCGGCCGTAGAGGCGCGAGAAGACGTAGGTCACCAGCACCCCGGCGGCGAAGAAGCCGAAGGAGAAGCTGTTGGCGTAGCTCGCGAACTCTTCGACGAAGCGCCTGCGTTCGCGGATCACCCAGAACAGCACCGGCACAATCACCAGAGTGACCAGCACCTTCCAGGTGTGGCGCGCCACCCAGGTGTCCAGAAAGTAGTCCTGCTCGCGGATCAGAGAGGCGAACACGAATCCGAACATCAGCAGGGTAACCGTGGGCAGTACCTTGAGCACCTGGCGGGTATAGAGCAGCAGCAGCGAAGCGCTGAGCAGTACGGCACTCTGGGCGAGTTCGGTGAAGCCGTACTCGGAGAAGCGCACCTCCGGGTAGTGCAGCGCCTCGATGAAGGCGCCCTGGGCCAGGCCCGCAATGAACAGGATATAGAGCGTGGCGCGTATGCAGGTCGCGGTGAAGCTGATCGGCCAGGGGTGGCCGGGAGGCGGAAGTGGGGGCATGGGCGACTCGATTTCAGGATGAACATGCAGCTATGCATGTCATTCTACCCGTCTGCCTGCCCGAGCTCTAGCCTGGCCGGCGGCCTCGCCCGTCATTTTGTGACATTCGTTGTTTTTCAAGGCTGCCGTCCGCTCAGGCGAGCCCATCCAGCAGGTCGGCGTATTTGGCACGATGCTCCGGGACGATGATTCCGGAGAGCGCGGTGGCATCCCTGCGCTCGTCGATGATCCGGCAGTAGGCCTCGAAGGCGACGGCCAAGACGCGACGCGACGTCGTCGAGCACGTCAACGATCACCGCCTGGACGAGGTCCAGCTTGTTGCCGAAGTAGCGGTAGATCAGTCCCACGGAGACGCCTGCCTCGGTCGGTCTCCAGATAGCTGAAGTCCATTGCCGGGAGCACCCAGTGGCTCAGCACGAGATTGGCTGCGACGATGAATCTGCCCAGGGCAGGCATGAACACCAGCGTATAGGTGGGCAGCAGCGGCGCACCGGCGAAGAGCACTGCCACTGAGGCGCTCACCGGAGCCGCCACCAGGACGGAGTGCATGATTCACTCTCCCCCTTCAAGGGCCCTGTCCGTCAGCGTGACGGCCCCTCTTATGCGGGTGGCGATGCCGGGTGATGGCGGCGGCGTGGTGCTGCAAGGCCTGGGAAGCATGTGGAGTCCTCTTTCAGTGGATGTGAGCATGAGCCGCAGATGTTGTTCAGGCCTCTGCTCTCGGCACCAAAAGTGAACGCCTGCTCATTAATCATGAATAACCATTCATTTATTGGACTACAGTGACCTGCGTCGCAGTCGTCAACACCTCGTCAGCCGCTCATACGTGCAGCGTCCCTTCCTGCTCATCGGAAGTGCGTCGTACCCAGTGTTCCGTGCTGGGCACGGCACCTTGCCCGGGCAAATTATTTGTTACCAAGCTATTGAAAAGTCGAGTCCTACGCCATTGGTCGAGTCAGGCCCTTCGGGCTATTGCCGAGCCGCGCCGAGTCCTCTACCTTACGTTAACGTAAAGTGCCGGTTAGCCTCGCAAGCATGGGTGCCCGGCCAGTCCGATGCCGAGATGGCCAGAACAACGACAACGGCATACAACAACGACGACAGCACCAACGGCGGATCGCTCACGCGATCCTGAGAGGACGTCACATGACCCAGAACTTCATTCTGGAAACTCGGGGGTTGACCAAGGAATTCCGCGGCTTCACCGCCGTGGACGATGTCAACCTGCAGGTTCAGGAGGGGCACATCCACGCCCTGATCGGCCCCAACGGGGCCGGCAAGACCACGGTCTTCAACCTGCTCACCAAGTTCCTGCCGCCCACCCGCGGCGAGATCCTCTACCGCGGCAAGCCGATCACCGGCATGAAGGCCAACGAGATCGCCCGCCTGGGGCTGGTGCGCTCCTTCCAGATCTCGGCGGTGTTCGCCCACATGACCGCCATGGAGAACGTGCGCGTGGCGCTGCAGCGCCCGATGGGCACCTCCTTCCACTTCTGGAAGTCCGAACGCAGCCTCGATCACCTCAACGACCGCGCCATCGAACTGCTCGAGGAGGTGGGCCTGCGCGAGTACGCCGACGTGCTCACCGTGGAGATGCCCTACGGCCGCAAGCGCGCCCTGGAGGTCGCCACCACCCTGGCCATGGACCCCACCATGATGCTGCTCGACGAGCCGACCCAGGGCATGGGCGCCGAGGACGTCGACCGCATCGTCGAGTTGATCCGCCGGGTCGCCAAGGGGCGCACCGTGCTGATGGTGGAGCACAACCTCAGCGTGGTCAGCCGGCTGTGCGACCGCATCACCGTGCTGGCCCGCGGCGCGGTGCTGGCCGAGGGCGACTACGCCACGGTCTCCGCCGACCCGCGGGTCAAGGAGGCCTACATGGGCAGCGAAGCGGAAGAGGAGGCCAGCGCATGAACCAGGCAACGGCGGCGCGCGACGAGCGCGCGCTCGAGTCCCCGAACCACGATGGCGCCGAGATGCTGCGGGTCAGTGACCTGCACGCCTTCTACGGCGAGTCCCACATCCTCCACGGCGTCGACTTCAACGTGAAGCGCGGCGAACTGGTCACCCTGCTCGGGCGCAATGGCGCCGGTCGCAGCACCACCCTCAAGGCGATCATGAACATGGTCGGCCGTCGCACCGGCTCGATCATGATCAACGGCAACGAGACCCTCGACATGAAGCCCCACCGCATCCCGCGGCTGGGCATCGGCTACTGCCCCGAGGAGCGCGGCATCTTCGCCAGCCTCGACGTCGAGGAGAACCTGTTGTTGCCGCCCACGGTGCGCTCCGGCGGGATGTCGATCGACGAAATCTACGCGATGTTCCCCAACCTCTACGAGCGGCGGCGCAGCCCGGGCATGCGGCTCTCCGGGGGCGAGCAGCAGATGCTGGCCATGGCGCGGATCCTGCGCACCGGGGCGCGGCTGTTGCTGCTCGACGAGATCACCGAGGGGCTGGCGCCGGTCATCGTCCAGGCGCTGGGCCAGGTGCTGGTGAAGCTCAAGGAGCGCGGCATGACCATCGTGCTGGTGGAGCAGAACTTCCGCTTCGCGGCCCCGCTGGCCGACCGCCACTTCGTGATGGACCACGGTCTGATCGTCGAGGAGATCTCGGCGGCGGAGCTGCCCGGCAAGCGCGAGCACCTGCATACCTTGCTGGGCGTGTGAACCGGCGCCGCGGCAGGCCTTTACAACGCAAATAAACGCTACAGACGTCGCAGCAACAGCCACAATCATCGTTGCCACAACAGACGCAACATCAGTCGCAACAACAACAAGAGCCCCGCTTCGGGGCAGAGGAGAGCCACATGACCTTCATCAAGAAGAGCCTTACCACCGCCGTCGCCCTGGCCGCCACCGCCGCCATGGCCACCACCGTCCAGGCCGAGATCAGCGACGGCGAGATCCGCATCGGCTACCTGGCCGACATGTCCGGTACCTACCGCGACCTGGCCGGCCCCGGTGGGCTGGAAGCCCTCAACATGGCCGTGGAGGACATGGGCGGCAGCATCAACGGCGCGCCGATCCAGGTCTTCAGCGCCGACGACCGCAACAGCGCCGATGTGGGCGCCAACACCGTGCGGGAATGGTTCGACACCCGCAACGTCGACCTGGTCTCCGGCATGGTGGCTTCCTCGGTGGTCATCGCGGCCACCCGAGTGATCGAGGAGAACAACGGCCTGGGCATCATCTCCGGCTCCGCCGCTTCCAGCATCACTAACGAGCACTGCACCCCCAATCATATCCACTGGGTCTATGACACCTACCCGCTGGCCAACGGCACCGCCAAGGCGATCGTCGACCAGGGCGGCGACACCTGGTTCATGCTCACCGCCGACTACGCCTTTGGCCATGCCCTCGAAGGTGACGTGACCCGGGTGGTGGAGGAGAGCGGCGGCGAGATCGTCGGCGGCGTGCGTCATCCGTTCCCCACCGATGACTTCTCCTCCTACATCCTCCAGGCCCAGGGCTCCGGGGCCAAGATCATCGGCCTGGCCAATGCCGGTGCCGACACCGTCAACGCCATCAACACCGCCAGCCAGTTCGGCGTGGTCCAGGCAGGGCAGCAACTCGCCGGCCTGCTGGTGTTTTTGAACGATGTCTATGCCATGGGTCTGGAAACGACCCAGGGCCTGCTGCTGACCACCGGCTGGTACTGGAACATGGACGACGAGTCCCGCGAGTGGGCCGAGCGCTACTACGAGCGAGTGGGCCGCATGCCGACCATGGTTCAGGCCGGCATCTACTCCAGCACCATGCACTATCTGCAGACCGTGGCCGAGCTGGGCAGCGACGATCCGGTGGCGGTGCGCGCCGCCCTGGGTGAGAAACCGATCAACGACTTCTTCTCCCGCAACGGCCGGGTTCGCGAAGATGGCCGCATGGTCCACGACATGTTCCTGGCCCAGGTGAAGTCGCCCGAAGACTCCGAGCATGAGTGGGACCTCTACGAGATCCTCGCCACCATTCCCGCCGAGGAGGCGTTCCGTCCGCTCTCCGAGAGCCAGTGCAAGCTGGTGCAGAACTGAAGCGAGCAAGACCGGCGGCGGCGCAAGCCGCCGCCCCCTCTGACGGGAGATTCCTGACATGACGATGATATTCGGGGTGCCGGCGGCGGTATTCCTCGGCCAGCTGCTGCTGGGTCTGATCAACGGCGCCTTCTACGCCCTGCTCAGCCTGGGCCTGGCGGTGATCTTCGGCCTGCTGAAGATCGTCAACTTCGCCCACGGCGCCATGTACATGCTGGGGGCCTTCGCTACCCTGCTCGGCATGCGCTACCTGGGCATCAACTACTGGGCGGCGCTGCTGCTGGCACCGCTCTTCGTCGGCGTGTTCGGCATGCTGCTCGAGCGGTTCATGCTGCGCCGCATCGCCCACCTGGATCACCTCTACGGCCTGCTGCTGACCTTCGGTCTGGCACTGATCTTCGAGGGCACCCTGGTCAACTTCTTCGGCGTCTCCGGGGCGCGCTACCCAACCCCCGAACTGCTGCAGGGGGGCTTCCAGCTGGGCTTCATGTTCCTGCCGACGTATCGGGCCTTCGTGCTGGCGGCGGCCATCGTGGTCTGCGTGTTCACCTGGTTCATGATCGAGCGCACCCGGCTCGGAGCCTACCTGCGCGCCGGCACCGAGAACCCGGCGCTGATGCAGGCCTTCGGCGTCAACGTGCCACTGCTGATCACCCTCACCTATGGCTTTGGCGTGGCCCTGGCCGCCTTCGCCGGGGTGCTGGCCGCGCCGCTCTACCCGGTGTCGCCGACCATGGGCTCCAACCTGTTGATCGTGGTCTTCGCCGTGGTGGTGATCGGCGGCATGGGCTCGATCCTTGGCGCCGTGCTCACCGGCCTGGCCATGGGGCTGATCGAGGGCCTCACCAAGGTGTACTACCCCGAGGCGGCCAACACCGTGATCTTTCTGGTGATGATCCTGGTGCTGCTGATTCGACCCGCCGGCCTGTTCGGCAAGGAGGCATGACCATGTCCGTGACCCAGACACAGACACTGACCCCCTCCATGAAGCGCCAGCGCCGCGCCGATAGGCGCCGCAACGTTCTCTACCTGGTGCTGATCGCCATCGGCCTGGTGGCGCCCTTCATGGCCTATCCGGTGTTCCTGATGAAGGTGCTGTGCTTCGCGCTGTTCGCCTGCTCCTTCAACCTGCTGCTCGGCTACGCGGGGCTGCTCTCCTTCGGGCACGCCGCCTTCCTGGCCACCGGTGGCTACATCACCGGCTACCTGCTGGCCAGCCACCCGGCGCTGACCCCGGAGCTGGGCATCATCGCCGGCACCCTGGTCGCGGTGGCGCTGGGGGCGGTGTTCGGCGCTCTGTCGATTCGTCGTCAGGGCATCTACTTCGCCATGGTGACCCTGGCGCTGGCCCAGCTGGTGTTCTTCCTCTACGTCCAGTCGCCCTTCACCGGCGGCGAGGACGGCCTGCACGGGGTGCCGCGGGGTGACCTGTTCGGCGTCATCAGCCTGCGCAGCAACCTGGCGATGTACTACTTCGTGTTTGCCATCTTCCTGATCGGCTTCGCGATCATCCAGCGTGCCGTGCATTCGCCCTATGGCCAGGTGCTCAAGGCGATCCGCGAGAACGAGCCGCGGGCGGTGTCGCTGGGCTACAACGTCGACGCCTACAAGTGGGTGGCCTTCGTCCTCTCCGCGGGCCTGGCCGGCCTGGCCGGCTCCACCAAGACGGTGGTGTTCCAGCTGGCCTCGCTGACCGACGCCCACTGGCACATGTCCGGCGAGGTGATCCTGATGACCCTGCTGGGCGGGGTGGGCACGCTGTTCGGCCCGGTAGTCGGTGCCGGCATCGTGGTCAGCCTGCAGCACCTGCTGGCGCAGTCGCCGCTGGGCAACTGGGTGGGGCCGATCCTCGGGGTGATCTTCGTGGTCTGCGTGCTGAGCTTCCGCAGCGGCATCGTCGGCGAGATCCTCAAGTCCTACCGCAAGAACTTCAAGTAACCCGCCAGGTTGCTCGGGATATTGGCAATCCGAAAAGTGAAGGCGCCCCTCGGGGCGCCTTCACTTTGTCAGCCTGTCATCAGCCTGGGCTTTCGGTCTGGCTGGACCTAGAGGATGCCCTTGGCCTTGGCCGTATGGATGGCGATGGCATCCATCAGGGGCGGCGAGAGGCAGTCATAGGGCTCCAGGTTCAACTCCTTCAGTTTGCCGCGTACCTTGTCCATGTTGTCCGGGTTGGCGCCGGACTCGATGATCGATGACACGAAGGCCGCAAACTCCGGCGCTGCCCAGCCGGTATCGTCGGAGAGTTCGGTATGGACGAAGTCCAGGCCGTGGAAGGGGTGGTCGGTATTCTCGATGCGGCCGAACATGTGCACCCCGCATCCCTTGCAGGCATGGCGCTGGATGGCGGCCGAGGCGTCGACGACCTCCAGCTTGTCCTCGTTGGCGGTCACCTTGAGCTTGTCGCGGGGGACCACGGCGACCATCGAGAAGAGGGCACCATCCGGCTTCCAGCACTTGGTGCAGCCGCACACATGGTTGTGGGCGCACTGCGCCTCGATGGTCACCTCGGCCCGCTTGTCGGTGCAGTGGCAGTGCAGGGTGCCGCCGTTGAAGGTGTCGCTTCCGGCCTTCACGCCACCGTCCACGGCCGGGTGAATCCGTATGCCGCCGCTCGATGGGGCCTGGGCGCTTGCGACGGCGGAGGGTCTGGCCGTGGCCTCCCTGGGCTGGCTCGCTGGGGTGGGGGAGGCGCTCTCGCCCCCGAACCAGCGCTTCAGGGTATCCATCAGGCTCATGGGCTTGCGCTCCTCATTCAGCGTCAGTCGTGTCAGCATGATCATTCACCTCTCGTGACGATTGTTATTATCGCATCGGCTCCAGGGAACCGGGGCGTGCACTGCTGTCAGTCTAGGTGGCGTCGCGAGGGGAGATTATGCCCCAACGACACTAGTGCGTTCCTGCATGGCAATGGCGAGGTGGCCGGCGTGTGGTACCACCAGTGACGGGACAGCGTTGCGTCGGCCAGGGCGCCGGCCGTCATGGCCAGGTCGTCGACGCCGAGCCCCTCCAGCACCACAAGCTCCGCTTCCCAGGGGGCCATCCATCCTGTTGGCTCTGCGCTGACGTGGTGATGGCGCAGGGCCTGCCAGGTGCGCTCGATGGCTTCCCGGCGAGTCTCGGGTGCGCCATGCCGAGCCAGCAGGCCGCGCTTGAGGCGTGCCAGTCCGGCCTCGTCGAGCCGGGCCAGTGGCTCGCCCTGCCGGAGCAGGAAGTCGTCGATCGCCCGATTCAGCTCGGCCACGCTGGCCCATGGGGACTGCACCACATAGCCCAGCCTGGGCCAGCCAGCGGCCTCTCGGTAGCGCACCGCCGCCACGTAGCCGAAGCCGTGGCGCTGGCGCATCTCGTGATGGAAGGCGGCGTCGTGGCAGGTGGCCAACAGCTTCAGCACCCAGCGGGTCCGTGGGCTGGTATCGACTCCCCTCACCTCCAGCATCACCGCGCGCTCCTCGCCCTGGGGGGGCAGCCAGGTCTCGCCGATCGCCTCCGCAGTGGCGGGGGCAGGCGCGGGGGAGAGATCGGCAGGCGCTGCCAGGGTATCAGCGAAGCGCTCTGCATCCCGCGCGACCTCCTGTGGGCCGAGCTTGCCGCTGGCCCAGCCGAGCAGGCGTGGGCGCGCATCCCTGTGAACAGAGCCGCTCTCCAGTTGCAGCAGCAGGGTCGTGGCGAGCAGGCCTTCCGCCGGCGAGGTCGCGCGGCGATCGGCGGGGTCCGTCGTCCAGGCGGCGATCGCCTGCTCCACCAGGGAGGCGATTCGTCGAGGATCGCCCTGGGCCATGAGCCAGTCGCCTCCGGCATCCGAGGCCAGGTCCAGGGTGAATCCTCGGGAAGCGGCGGCCTGGCGCAGCGTCAGGGTGTGTCGGTGCCAGCGCCGAAGCCGGGCCTCGTGGCCGGCAGGGTCGGCGGTCCAGCCCAGGCACCAACTCGCTTGCTCCGTGGGGTGCGGCCAGGCCGGCCCGCCCCACCAGAGCGTGAGACGGGTGTCACGGCGAAGGCATCCCGGGGTGGGGCCCCCGGCGGGCGCCGGTTCGGGCGATAGGTGGAGGGGCGGGGGAGGGCGCCGTGGCGGGTCGGCCTCGGCAGAAGAGGAAGGCAGGGAAGAAGGCAGGGAAGAAGGGAGGGAGAGAGGCCGCCAGCAGGTCCCCGTCTCGCCAAGCGTCGACCAGGAGGCATTCGTTTGCGGTTCGCACCGCCACAGGACACGGCAGCGGTCACCGGCCAGCCAGTGGGCCAGTGGCGGTTCGTCGGCTGGCGAGGCGGCATCGACGGCGAGCCGGCACGCCTGGTGCCGCGGCCAGGCATCCAGGTCGATGGGCGGAGCTGGCGGTGGGGGGAGTGGACCCGCCAGGCACTGTGTCGGGGCCTGGCGGCAGACGGCCAACAAGTCAGACAGGTCGGGAGCCGGCTCCTCCAGTGCCAGACGCAGGGCCAGGGCGGGGCCGGTACCCTCGGGGGCCGTATCGATAATGAGGTCATGCAGGGCGGCCGTGGCCTGAAGCCTGGCCGCCAGGTGGCCATTGGCCAGCCGTGCAGTCAGGGCCATGAGTTGGCGGCGGTAGGTCCTGGCTACCGCGTCGGGAAGCGGCCAGATCAGCTCCAGCGTCGTGCCGGCCCCTGGAGGTGTTGGTGCGGGTGGGCACCAGGCCAGCGCGCCGGGGTAGCTCCAGCGCCAGGCGGCCGGGACGGGGTCACTGCCCCCCGAGGGAAGCCGGGTGCCGTGGCGTTCCAGCAGGGCGAGCTGCTCCTCCAGCGGCAGCGGGCCCAGCGTCGCCAGGGCCATCCGTTCGGTGCGATAGTGGCGGCGGTGGAAGACGTCCAGCCTGGCCGCCAGCGCTTCGGGCGAGCCGCCGAGGGTGCCACGGTGGCCGGCATGACAGAGCCGGGCAGGGTGATCGGGACGGAAGAACCGACCCAGGGCGGCGAGGCGGTGCAGGGCAGGGTCGGCCAGCCGCGCCCGGAATTCCGCGTCGAGGACGCCGACCTCCCGGGCGAGGCGTTCGGCATCGAGGCGCGGATGGGCCAGCAGGTCGATGAGGCGCCGCAGTCCCTCGTCGGCGGCCTCCGGCGGCAGGTGGAGGTGGACGTCGGTGACCCCTTCGTCGGTGTGGGCGTTGTAGCGGCCACCCTGCTCGCCGACCCAGGCGACGAACTCGCCTTCGGCGGGGGAATCGGCGGAGCCCAGAAAGAGCCCGTGTTCGAGCAGGTGGGCCAGGCCGCGGCAACCGGTGGGCTCGTCGAGGTAGCCGACGCCGACCGCACCTACCAGACGCAGCTGCCGAGCCTCGGGAACCTCTGCCGCCACGATCCGCAGACCGTTGGACAGTCGGTGAATGGCACACCGGCTGCCGAGGGGCAGCCCGGCCTCCAGCAGGGCCTTGTCCGAGGCGCCGGTTGATACCGCCTCGCTCATGACCGGCAGAAGATCCGGGACTCGTGGACATTGCGCGGCGTCAGCTCACCGGCCGTACCGCCGATGCCGGCGGCCTCGCGGCGGGCCGCCTCGATTAGGTGATGATCCGGTGACAGCGCGCACACCGGGTCGGTGGCGGCGGGGTCGCCGGTCAGCAGGAAGGCCTGGCAGCGGCAGCCGCCGACGTCCCGGTGGCGTTCGTCGCAACTGCTGCAGGGTTCCTGCATCCAGGCATCGCCGCGGTAGCGGTTGAAGGCCTCGCTCTCGTACCAGATCTCGTACAGGGGCCGGTCGCGCACGCTGGGAAAGGCCATCGGCAGCATCCGGGCGCTGTGGCAGGGCAGCACGGCGCCATCCGGGGCCACGGTCATGAAGATCGAGCCCCAGCCGCCCATGCACGCCTTGGGTCGATCACCATAGTAGTCGGGCACCACGAACAGCAGACGCATCTCGCGTCCCCGCTCGGCAAGCTTCGCCCGCCAGCGAAGGGTGGTCGCCTCGGCGGCCTCTAGCTGTTCGCGGCTCGGCAGCAGCCCCGCACGATTGAGGTGCGCCCAGCCGTAGAGCTGGCAGTTGGCCAGCTCCACGGCATCGGCGCCGAGTTCGTCGCACAGGGCGATGATGGCGTCGAGCTGGTCGATGTTGTGGCGGTGCAGGACCACGTTGAGCACCATGGGGTAGCCGGCCGCCTTGACCGCCCGGGCCATGGCCAGCTTGCGGGCGTGGGCCTTCGAGGAGCCCGCCACTGCCGCGGCGACGTCGGGGTCGGAGGCCTGCAGGCTGATCTGGATGTGGTCGAGCCCGGCCTCGCGCAGCGCCAGGATGCGTGCCTCGTCGAGGCCCAGCGCCGAGGTGATCAGGTTGGTGTAGAAACCCAGTCGGTGCGCCTCGGCCACCAGCTGCTCGAGGTCCCGGCGCACCAAGGGTTCGCCACCGGAGAAGCCCAGCTGTACGGCGCCCATCTTGCGGGCCTGAGCCAGGGTGTCGAACCACTCGTCGGTGGTCAGTTCCGCCCCGACTCCGGCGAAGTCCAGGGGGTTGGAGCAGTAGGCGCACTGCAGCGGGCAGCGGTAGGTGAGTTCGGCGAGCAGCCAGAACGGGGCGCCGGTATGGCCGCTGGCGGCAGCGATGTCGGTACGATCAGTCATGCTGGATCCATCCCTGTTGCGAGGCGTCGACGAGAAAATCCCGCACGTCATCGGCGATCGCCCCGGCCGGTGCCTGGGGAAAGCGTGCCTCGAGCTGGCGAATCACTGCATCCATGTCGCGTTGGCCATCGAGCTCGCCGAGGATGGCGCCGGCGGTGTCATTGAGTTGCACCATGCCCTCGGGATAGAGCAGCACATGGCGCTGCTGAGCCTCCTCCCACTGGAGACGCCAACCCGGGCGCAGGCGACAGACGCTGGTGCCGTGGATGAGGGCCCCCATCATGACAGCCCCCGGTGGTAGACCCGCTGGTCGGTGACGGTGTGGTAGGGCGGTCGGTCGAGCTGGTAGGCCAGCGTCATGGCGTCGAGCATCGACCACAGCACGTCGAGCTTGAACTGCAGGATCTCCAGGGCCTGCCGCTGTGCCTCGAGGGTGGTGCAGACGGCCAGGGCGATCTCTAGCCCGTGTTCCACGTCTCGTCTTGCCTCGGTGAGGCGCTTGCGAAAATAGCCGTAGCCCGACGCGTCGATCCAGGGGTAGTGGGTCGGCCAGGTGGCCAGGCGGCTGCGATGGGCCTCCGGGGCGAAGAGCTCGGTGAGCGAGGAGATCGCCGCCTCGCGCCAGTCCGCGCGACGCACGAAGTTGACGTAGGCGTCCACCGCGAAACGCACCCCCGGCAGGACATGCTCCTGAGACCACAGCGCTTCTCGACTCAGGCCCACCGCCTCGCCCAGGGTCAGCCAGGCCTCGATGCCGCCGCCGTCGGCGTCATGGCCGTCGTGGTCGAGCAGGCGCTGGATCCATCGCCGCCGGAAGCCGGCGTCGGGGCAGTTGGCCAGCAGGGCGGCATCCTTCTGGGGAATGTTGATCTGGTAGTAGAAGCGGTTGGCCACCCAGCCTCGCAGCTGTTCCGGGCTGGCGTGTCCCTCGGCCATGTCGATCTGATAGGGGTGGTGGATATGGTAGTAGGCACCCTTGGCCATCAGGGCCTCGCGAAAGGCTGACGGGCTCATGGCGTCTTCCTGCGAGGCCATCGTGGTCGACGCGATGCGAGTCATGCGGGACTCCTCTTGCTGGGCCTGACCACGTCAGGCCCCTTGCTGCGTGAGACGGCGCGGACAACCGAAGGGTTCACACCTCCAGGCGCATGCCGTCGTGGGACACCTCGATGCCCGCCGCGGTCAGGGTGGCATGCTCCTCGGAGTGCTCATCGAGGATCGGGTTGGTGTTGTTGATATGGATCAGCACCCGTCGGGTGGTCGCAGGTAAGGCGTTCAACTCTTCCATCAGCCCGCCCTCGCCGGCCAGCGCCAGATGCCCCATGTCGCGCCCGGTGGCGCTGCCGACACCGGCACGGATCAGCTCGTCGTCGAGCCACAGTGTCCCGTCGACCAGCACGCAGTCGGCCCGGGCCAGGTAGCCGCGGACCCGGTCATCCAGCTTGCCCAGGCCGGGGGCATAGAAGAGGTGGGAGCCCCGCTGCCTGTCCTCGATCAGCAGGCCGATATTGTCGCCCGGTGTGGGCGCCCCCCGCCGAGGCGAGTAGGGCGGGGCATTGCTGGTCAGGGCCACGGCGGTGAAGTGCAGGCCCGGGCAGGCCGGGACCTCGAAGCTGGCCTCCAGATTGTCGTCATCGATCCCGATGCGCTGCCAGGTCAGGCCGCCCTGCCAGTGCTCGAGCATCGGGAAGAGCGGGAAGCCGCTGCTCAGGTCCTGGTGAACGTTGGGCGTGCACCAGACGTCGAGCGGGCATCCCTCGCGCAGCGACAGCAGCCCCGTCACGTGATCGATCTGGCCGTCGACCAGCAAAACGGCGGCGACGCCGCTGTCCCGGGGAGCCCGCCTCGGGTGCAACTCGGGGGTCGCGGCCAGCTGGGCGCGGATGTCGGGCGAGGCATTGCAGAGCAGCCAGCGCTCGCCATCGCTGCTGATGGCGATCGAGGACTGGGTACGCGGCCTGGCTGCTAGCTCGCCACTGCGTACACCCAGGCAGAGCCGGCAATTGCAGTTCCATTGCGGGAAGCCCCCCCCCGCCGCAGCGCCAAGCACCAGTACCTGCATGTCACTCTCCCCAAGTCCGGTTCGCCCTGCTGGCACCAAGGCAAAGAAAAGGCCGACGTCCTCTCAGGCAACGTCAGCCGTATCGGTACCGCCTCAAGGTAGAGGTCAGCGATTGGAAATGTACAGCGTTACCTCGAAGCCGAGGCGAATGTCCTGATAGGCGGGCTTGGTCCACATGGGCGTACCTCCACGGGTAGTTGATCGCGAGTAGTTGATCACGGGTAGTTGATCGGTTCTTGCCAGACTGCACCTCTCAGTCAAGCATGCCCGGCGGAATCTGCCTTGCGACCAAGGTCGCATACCTCGGAAAGCAGGCGGGTATCGATGTCCGGGGAGGGAGGCGGTGCCCCGTCGCCATGCGCCTCGGCAGGGATTCGGCGCCACTGTTGCCGAGAGGCAAAAGTCTTTTGCGCCAAGGGAGAGCGTATTTCCGCCCGCCAGGGCGGGTGGCACCGAAAGATGTGCTAGACCTTCTACTGTCAACGCCGAATCAGGACAACAACCATAAATCAGGTGTGCACAACCCTGGCACGCCTTTCAGCGCGACGTTCGGAGACACGCCATGTTTCGTCCCATCCTCTACACGGCAGCGGCTGCCGGGTTGCTCTCGGCAGCCATTGTCCACGCCAATCAGAACCTCCTTGATTTGCAGGAAAACCCTGAATACTGGCCTACCCAGCTAGGCAACTACCAGGGCAACCGCTACAGCCAGCTGGACCAGATCAATCGCGACAACGTCAATGAGCTGCGATCGGTGTGGCAGTTCTCCACCGGTGTCCTGCGCGGCCACGAGGGCGGCCCTCTCTACGTCGGCGACGGGCGTCTTTACATCCATACGCCGTTCCCCAACAAGGTATTCGCCCTCGATCTGGAGGATGAGGGGCGCATCGTCTGGAGCTATGAACCCGACCAGGACTCCCGGGTCATTCCCGTGATGTGCTGCGATACGGTCAACAGGGGGTTGGCCTATGCCGATGGGCGGCTCTTCCTCGGCCAGGCCGACAATACCCTGATCGCGCTGGATGCCGAGACCGGCGAGCTGCTCTGGGACGTCAGTAACGGGGACCACACCGTCGGTGAGACCAATACCATGTCGCCGCTGGTGGTCCATGACAAGGTCATCGTGGGCATCAGCGGCGGCGAATTCGGGATCCGTGGCCACATCACCGCCTACGACGTCGAGACCGGTGAGATGGCCTGGCGCGGCTACTCGCAGGGGTCCGATGACGAGGTGCTGCTCGACCCGGACACCACCCTGATGATGGGCGAGCCTATCGGCGAGGCCGACCTGGGGGTCTCCACCTGGCCCGAGGGAGAGTGGGAGCGCGGTGGCGGGGCCCCCTGGGGCTGGGTCACCTATGATCCCGATCTCGACCTGATCTACTACGGCACCGGCAACCCGGGGACCTGGAACCCCGAACAGCGTACCAAGGATGGCGAGCCGGCCGACAACAAGTGGGCGATCACCGTCTTCGCCCGTGACCCCAACGATGGCTCGACCAAGTGGGTCTACCAGAAGGTGCCCTTCGACGAGTGGGAC
This sequence comes from Halomonas salsilacus, assembly GCF_051216275.1. Lineage (NCBI taxonomy): Bacteria > Pseudomonadati > Pseudomonadota > Gammaproteobacteria > Oceanospirillales > Halomonadaceae > Halomonas > Halomonas salsilacus. The sequence goes on along the minus strand of NZ_JBPKAQ010000002.1, from coordinate 100,070 downwards.
TATGACGGGGTCAACGAGAACCAGCTGATCGACGTCGAATTCGACGGCGAGCAGCGCAAGGGGCTGGCAATCATCGACCGCACAGGCTTCGGCTTCCTGCTGGATCGCGAGACCGGTGAACTGCTGGTGGCCGAGAAGTTCGCCGCCGAGACCAACTGGGCCGACAGCTACGACATGGAGACCGGCCGCCCCAACGTCAACGAGGAATACAGCACCTACCGCCAGGGGGTGAACGTCAACACCACCGACATTTGCCCCACCGCCATGGGCGCCAAGAACATGCAGCCGAGTGCCTACTCGCCGAAGACCGGACTCCTCTATGCCGGGATCAACCGGATCTGCATGAACTATGAGCCCTACGAGACCGACTACGTGGCGGGCCAGCCCTATGTGGGAGCGACCCTGACCATGATGCCGGCGCCGGTGGAAAACGGTGGCATGGAAGGCCGCATGGGCAGCTTCATCGCCTGGGATCCGGTGGCCGGTGAAGTGGTCTGGGAGGTGGATGAGCGCTTCGCGGTGTGGAGCGGCGCCCTGGCCACGGCCGGCGACCTCGCCTTCTACGGCACCCTCGAGGGCCATGTGAAGGCGGTGGACATCGAGAACGGCGAGGAGCTGTGGCGCTTCAAGACCCCCTCAGGGGTCATCGGCAACGTGAACACCTTCCAGTATGAGGGCAAGCAGTACGTGGCCGTGCTCTCCGGGGTCGGCGGCTGGGCAGGGATCGGCCTGGCGGCAGGGCTGGAGGATCCCGAGGAGGGCCTGGGTGCCGTGAGTGCCTTCGCTGGCATCAGCGAGTACACCAACCTCGGCGGGGTGCTGACGGTCTTCGCCCTGCCGGATTGAGCGACGTCCCAAGCCCGCCCGACGGGGCACGAGCGGTCGCCCGTGCCCCGTCGTCCTATTCGATCCCGGGGCAAGACCCCGGTGCTACGAGAAGGTAACGCTGAATGACGTTATTCCAGCGCACTCACTGCCATCCACTGCTGGTCGTTCTGCTGGGGCTGCTCCTTGTCTCCCCTGCGGTGGCGAAGGAACTGGGGGAGGCACCCTACAGACCCGGTGATTACAGGGTCGAGGATGGCAAGGTCGATCCCAACACCTACGAGGGCTATCTCGTCTACACCCGTGCCTGCATGGCCTGCCATGGCCCGGACGGTCTGGGCTCCTCGTTCGCCCCTAGCCTGATTCGCGCCGCGGAGCGCCGCGGTTGGGCGGAGTTCGCCGGCACCGTGGCGGCGGGGCGTCAGGTGCAGCCGGGCCAGGTCATGCCCTCCTTTGCCGACGACCCCTACGTCATGCGCAATATTCCCTATATCTTCAGCTACATGCGTGCCCGCGGCGAGGGTGGCCTGGGCCGAGGCCGCCCCCGGATCATCGAGTCGATGCAGGAGGAGGCAGACAACGTCGATAGCAACGATGATGAGTAGAGCCGAGGGCTAGCGACACACGGCCTGGTTTTCCTTTCCGGGATCGGAGGACGCATGTGTGAAGGAATGCTGCGACGGTGGCCGCTGCTGGTCGCTTTTCTCATCGGCTGCGCCGGTGCCCCGGCGGTGGCCGACCTGCCAGAACGCCTGGAGCGCGAGGTGCTGCGGGTCTGCGCCGATGGCAACAACCTCCCCTTCAGCAACGAGGCCGGTGAGGGCTTCGAGAACCGTATCGCCGAACTGATGGCCGAGGACCTGGGCGTGCCCCTGGACTACGTCTGGTCGCCTCAGGTGATGGGGTTCGTGCGTAATACCCTGGAGCTGAGGGTTTGCGACGTCATGATCGGCGCCGTGGCCGGCTATGGGTTCGTGCAGAACACCAACGAGGTCTATCGCTCGGTCTATGCCCTGGTGGTGCCTGAAGACTCCGAGCTCGAGGCCAGCCGTCTGACGGATCCGGCGTTGCAGGGTCGGCGCATCGGCGTGGTGACCGAGACGCCGCCCCTGGTCCCCCTGCGCCGCACCGGCGCCATCATCCAGAGCTATCCGCTGATGGTCGACACTCGGGTCCGGGCCCCGGTTCGCGATGCCATCGAGGACGTGGTGGCCGGCCGTACCGAGGCGGCTGTGCTTTGGGGCCCCCTGGCGGGCTACTATGCCGCCCGCGCAACTCCACCGCTCAGGGTCATTCCGCTGGTCGATGACGATTCCGGTGCGCGGCTGGACTACCGCATCTCCATGGGCATCCGCCAGGGTGAGCCACACTGGAAGGACTGGATCAACGATTTCATCGACCGTCGCCAGGACGAGATCCACGCCATCCTGGCGGAGTACGGGGTGCCGCTGCTCGACCGGCGTGGCCAGCCCCTTTCCGGTCCCGATGGAGGTGGATCATGAGGCGGCCCATCCCCACCTCCAGGCTTGCGGTCCCGCTGCTGATCGTGACCTTCGGCGCGGGCCTGCTGCTCTCCGGGAGTCCGCGGGTCGAGGCCCAGCGTGCGGCGGCGGGGCCTCCCGACTGGCCCTGCGTGCAGCGCCTGATCCCCGAACTGGCCTGGGGCACCATCTGGACGGGGCCCTCCCTGGATGAGCTGGAGAAGCGCTGGTGGGAGGACGAAGAGGTCGGCCGAGTGGCGCGCTTCGCCACGTCTCGCGACACCCCCAACGCCCAGGCCCTCGAGCGGGTGCGTGGGTTCGTGGCCTCCCTGGACGATGATGAGGCCGAGCGGCGGCTCACGCTGCTGTTCGCCGGGCTCTTCGAGCTCACCGACCGCCAGCGCGGCCGGGCCATCGATGCCGTTCGTCAGTCGGCCCGTGCCCAGGTGGCCCGGCTCGACACGATTTCCGCCATGGTGAATGAACTCGAGGCGCTGCGCGCCGATGAGGGAGCGGATCCGGAGGACATCGAGCGACTCTCGGAAGCGCTGTTCTGGGAGCAGCGCACCTTCCAGATGCGCCAGCAGACGCTGCCGGCCATGTGCGAGCAGCCCTACCTGCTGGAGGAGACACTCGGCCTCATGGTGCGAGTGATCATGGAGCGAATGCCCTAGCGGGCATGCCGGCCGCGGCAGACGCTTGCCGTCACGACGGTGAGTCCGACGATAACAACAAGATCATGGATAGCGGCAGCCCCGGCTGCCTGAGGAGAACGCATGAAAACCTTGCCACGATTTCTTCTGCCACGCTGGTTGGCGGTGGGAGGGGTCATCATCGGCCTGGGCTGGTCGGCCACGCTGCCGGCCGACGCCCCGGCGACCATCACCCTCGGCTACCTGGGCATGGAGCGGCCGGATGATCAGGAACCGCTCTCGGTACTGGCCCCGGTGCTCGACGACGAGGGGCGCCAGGGGACTCGACTGGGGATCAACGACAACAATGCCACGGCGCAGTTTCTGGATCAGGAGTTCTTGCTGCACGAGGCCGAGGTCGCCGATGGTGGTGACGTCGGCGAGGCGCTGCAGGGCCTGATCGATCAGGGGGCCGACTGGATCATCAGCGGCCTGCCTGCCGAAGCGCTGCAGGAGCTGATGGCCCACCCCGCCCTGGGCGATCGCGTGGTGTTCAACGCCTGGGCACCGGATGACGCGCTGCGCCGTGAGTCCTGTCACCCCAACCTCTACCACACCACGCCGAGCCGACGGATGCTGGCCGATGCCCTGGCCCAGTTCCTCGGCTACAAGCAGTGGGAGCGCTGGGCGCTGGTCTACGGCAATACCGACGAGGATCGCCTGCTGGCCGAGACCCTGCGCGCCTCGGCCGAGCGCTACGGCCATCGTATCGTCGGCGACAAGATGTGGCCCCATGACCCCATGGCGCGTCGCGCCGAGGGGGGCTTCCACGCCATCCAGCGCGAGATCCCGGTGTTCGTGCAGGACTTCCCGGAGCACGACGTCCTGGTGATCGCCGACGAGACCGACTATTTCGGTGAGTACTTCCCCTTCCAGACCTGGACGCCGCGCCCGGTGGTGGGCACCCAGGGGCTGATCGCCACTTCCTGGCATCGCGCCCATGAATCCTGGGGGGCAGTGCAGCTGCAGCGCCGCTTCGAGAAGCTGGCCGACCGCTGGATGACCCCTCGTGACTTCGGCGCCTGGCTCGCCGTGCGCTCGCTGGGCGAGGCGGCGGCCCGAACCGGCTCCGTCGAACGAGAAACAGTCCTCGAGTACATGCTCGGTGAGGAGTTCGAACTGGCCGGCTACCTCGGCTTTCCGGTCAGCTATCGCACCTGGAACCACCAGCTGCGCCAGCCGATCCTGATCACCGGCCCGCGCATGGTGGCATCTGTCTCGCCCCAGGAGGGCTATCTGCATCCTCGCACACCACTCGATACACTCGGCGCCGATGAGGGGGAATCATCATGTCGCTTCTGACTCCGCGGGGCTGGATCCCCGCTTCCCGGCATGCCCTGCTCGGGTTGACCCTGGGCGGCCTGCTGGCACTGCCCCTGGCAGCCCAGGCCGAGCGCATCTTCGTCTCCAACGAGAAGGACAACACCATCTCGGTAATCGACGGTGCCAGCCTCGAGGTGGTGGAGACCATCAGCGTCGGTCGTCGGCCGCGCTCCATGGCCTTCAGCAGCGACGGCAGCGAGCTGTTCGTGGCGGTGGGCGATGACGAGGCCATCGACATGATCGACCTGGAGAGCCTCCAGGTGGTGCGCAGCCAGGCCTCCGGCGAAGACCCCGAGGTGATCCGCGTCGACCCCAACCGCCCCTACATCTACGTCTCCAACGAGGACGACAATATCGTCTCGGTGCTCGACTACGAGGCCCGCACCCTGGTCACCGAGATTCCCGTGGGCGTGGAGCCCGAGGGGCTCGGCATCAGTCCCGACGGCCGCTGGCTGATTGCTACCACCGAGACCTCCAACATGGCCCACATCATTGATGCCGAGTCCATGGAAGCGGTTCACCATCGCCTGGTGGGGGCGCGACCGCGGCACGCCGAATTCACCCACGATGGCCGCGAGGCCTGGGTCTCGGCGGAGATCGCCGGCACGGTGTCGATCCTCGACATGGAGGAGACCTTCGACGTCAAGCACACCCTGCGCTTCGACGTGCCGGGCGTACCCCGGGAGACCGTTCAGGCGGTGGGGATCGCCCTGACTTCCGACGGACGCTACGCCTTCGTGGCGCTGGGGCCCTCCAACCGGGTGGCGGTGGTGGACCAGCAGACCTACGAGGTGCTCGACTACCTCCTGGTGGGGCAGCGGGTCTGGCACCTGGCCCTCAACGGCGACGAGAGCCGCCTTTACACCACCAACGGCGTGAGCGGCGATGTCACCGTGATCGAGGTCGATGGTCTGCGGGCGATCCGCTCGATCCCGGTGGGGCGCTTCCCCTGGGGGGTGATCGTCGAGCCGTGAGTGACGTGACCGCCGGGGACGGGGGCGAGTCGGCCCTCGAAATCCGCGACCTGAGCTTCGCCTATGGCGGCAGTCCTGTGCTGGACGCGATTTCCCTGGCCATCGCGGCCGGGGAGTTCGTCGTGCTGCTGGGCCCCAACGGCGCCGGCAAGACCACGCTCTTCTCGCTGATTACTCGGCTGCACGACCGACGCCAGGGCGAGATCCGCATCGGTGGCTTCGATGTGAGGCGCCAGTCGGTGCAGGCCCACGCCCGCATCGGGGTGGTCTTCCAGCAGCCGACCCTGGATCTGGATCTCAGCGTGGCCCAGAACCTCGCCTACCATGCGGCCCTGCACGGCATGGGGCCCGGTGAGGCCCGCCGGCGCGGCGAGGTCCAGCTGGCCCGGGTAGGGCTCGCCGATCGCCGGCGGGTCCGGGTGCGGCAGCTCTCGGGAGGGCAGCGCCGCCGCGTGGAGATCGCCCGGGGCCTGCTCCATGCGCCGCGGCTGCTGCTCCTCGACGAACCCACCGTGGGGCTCGACATCGCCTCCCGGCGTGACCTGGTCGAGCATGCCCATCGACTCTGCGTCGAGGAGGGCGTGGCGGTGCTCTGGGCGACCCACCTGATCGACGAGGTGCGCCCCGGCGATCGAGTGCTGGTGCTGCACCGCGGGCGGCTGCTGGCCGACGGCACGACGCAGACGCTCACCGCTCGGTTCGGCGTCGCCACCCTGGGCGAGGCCTTCGATCTCCTGGTCGGGGACGAGGAGGTCGCATGCGACTGATGCCCTGGTGGCACTGCCTGCGCGGCGTGGTGGGGCGCGAACTGCTGCGCTTCCTGCACCAGCGCAGCCGCTTCCTCGCCGCCCTGGTGCGGCCGCTGGTCTGGCTGTTCGTGTTCGCCGCCGGCTTTCGCATGGCGCTGGGCGTGGCCATGACCGAGCCCTACCAGACCTACATCCTCTACGAGGTCTACATCGTGCCGGGGTTGGTGGGCATGATCCAGCTGTTCAATGGCATGCAGAGCTCGCTTTCCATGGTCTACGACCGCGAGATGGGCAGCATGCGGGTGCTGCTGGTCAGCCCCTTCCCGCGTTGGTACCTGCTGGTCTGCAAGCTGCTGGCCAGCACCCTGGTCTCGGTGGTGCAGGTCTATGTGTTCCTGGCCATCGCCTGGTGGTATGGCATCCAGGCGCCGTCGATGGGCTATCTGTGGATTCTGCCGGCGCTGCTGGTCACCGGCTTCATGGTCGGTGCCCTGGGCCTGCTGCTCTCGACCTTCGTGCGCCAGCTGGAGAACTTTGCCGGGATCATGAATTTCGTGATCTTCCCGATGTTCTTCCTCTCCTCGGCGCTCTATCCGCTGTGGCGCATCCGCGAGGGTAGCTATCTGGTCTACCAGATCGCCGCCTTGAATCCCTTCACCCAGGCGGTGGAGATGATCCGCTTCGCCCTGTATGAGCGCGTGAACCCGGAGGCGATCCTGATCAGCGTAGCGGTGGCTCTGGTATTGCTGGCGCTGGCGATCCTCGGCTACAACCCCTCCCGCGGGTTGATGGCGCGCAAGGGCGGCGGCGACTGAACGCGGATCGTTGTGGGCTCAGGGCTTGGCGTCGGCCGCGAGGGCGTCGAGATAGCGGATGATCTGTCGGCGCGGCCCCTCGGTGAGCCCCCACAGCACCATGCGGTTGCCGGGCAGGAAGTCGGCCGGGCCGGCCAGGAAGGCATCGAGGGTCTCGGCATCCCAGACGAAATCGGCAGCCTCCAGGACTGGCGAGTAGCCGAAATTCTCCAGGCTGCCTGCCGGGCGTCCGATCAGGCCGTTCAGGCTTGGCCCCGCGATATGCACGCCGGGCGCCAGACTGTGGCAGCCGACGCACTGGCTGCGAAACAGCCGCTCCCCCTGGATGCGGTCGGGGTCACTGGCCGTCGTGGGCGGCGAGGCCAGGGCCGCAGAGAGTGCGGACGCCAGGACCGCGGCGAGTGCCACGCCAGTCAGGAGCCGGTGGCGAGATGAGGGCAAGGGTCGCTGAGCCACGGGCGTCAGAAGCAGCGCAGATTGGCATCGGCCTGGGCCTGGTGCAGTGCCCGCAGCTGGTCCTGCATGCCGCGCTCGGTTCGGAACAGCACGCCCAACTCGCCTCGCTGGTCCTGCATGCTCAGCACCGTGGCGACCTGTTCATAGGTCTCGTAGCTGAGGTGTTCGGCGATCACATCGATGCTGCAGGCGCACTTCTGCATGGTCAGGTAGGCGTTGCCATTGGCGGCCATGCAGCCTATTACATAATCGACCCGGCTCTCCGTGGGATAGTCCGTGGTATTGCTCTTGGGAGAGTCCGTGGGATTGCCCTTGGAAGAGTCGTTGGCCAGGACGAGGGGGCTGCCGAACAGGAAGAGAGCCAGCAGGGGGAGGGCGGCTGAGCGGGCAGCGCCCGACGGGAACATGGTGCGCTTCATCGGGACCTCGGGGAGTAATGGTGAAGCTCCAGTGTCGATACCTCTTCAAGCTATGGCACCTTGCCGGTTTTTTCCACCGTGTCGGCCCTTGATGAGGTTTTCTGATGCGGCTTGGCGTTTCGGCGCACCGGAAGCAGCTCCTCGATATGCTCCACCAGGTAGTCGATGAACCGGTAGACCTTGGGTGAGCGGTGACGGTGGCGAGGATAGACGGCCCAGACCGCGGTATCGTCATGCCGGTAGGTATCGAGCACCGAGATCAGCTCGCCGCTGGCGAGGTGGGGATCCACGTAGTAGTCGGGAAGCTGGGCCAGTCCCAGGCCCTTGAGGGCCGCATCGAGCAGGGCGGGGCCGGAGTTGCCCTCCCAGGGGCCCTCGACGCGCACCTCGCGACGGACGCCGTGTATGTCGAACCGCCATTGGTCCCGGGAGCCGACCAGACAGCGATGCCGGGAGAGCTCCGAGAGGGTATGCGGCACCGGAACGCGGGCGAAGTAGTCCGGGGAGCCGACGACATACTCGTGGCGTTCGCAGAGCCGACGGGCGATCAGCGTCGAATCCTTCAGCGTGCCCATGCGGATGGCGATGTCGTAGCCCTCGTTGATGATATCCACCTGGCGGTTGGTGAAGTGTAACCGCACCTCGAGCTGCGGGTTGAGCCGCATGAAATCATTGATCAGCGGCGCCACGAAACGCTCGCCGAAGGTGGTCGCGGAGGTCAGCTTGAGGACGCCGCGAGGTTGCGCCTGCAGGTCGTTGATGGCGGCTTCGGCATCCCGCAGGCCGTCGAACAGGTGGTGGCAGTGCTCGTAGTAGAGGGCCCCGGCATCGGTCAGCCGAATCTGTCGGGTGGTGCGGTAGAGCAGGGTGGTTCCCAACTGGGCCTCCAGCTGGCTGACCAGTCGGCTGACATGGGAATTGGACACCTTGAGGTGTCGAGCGGCGGCGGCGAAGGTACCCAGCCGCACCACCTCGACGAACGCCTCTACCCTGTCCCAGCGTTGCATGGCCACCTCGTGAGGAAGGATTGTTGTTGATGAGCAATAATGTCATGTCTTTAATGCAGTTTATCCCAAGACAGACCTTTGCCTACACTGATTCCACCTTCTGTCCATCGTCAACGAGGATATCGCCATGAAATCACGTGCCGCTGTCGCCCTGGAGCCAGGTAAGCCGCTGGAACTCGCCGAGATCGACGTCGAGGGCCCAAAGGCCGGCGAGGTGCTGGTGAAGATTGTCGCCACCAGCGTCTGCCACACCGACGCCTTCACCCTTTCCGGCGCCGACCCGGAGGGCAATTTCCCGGCGGTGCTGGGCCACGAGGGGGCCGGGATTGTCCAGGAGGTGGGTGAGGGGGTCACCAGCGTGCGCCCCGGGGACCATGTCATTCCGCTCTATACGGCAGAATGCGGCAAGTGCAAGTTCTGCCTCTCCGGCAAGACCAACCTGTGTGGTGCGGTGCGCGCGACCCAGGGCAAGGGGCTGATGCCCGACGGCACCAGTCGCTTCTCGCTGGACGGCAAGATGCTGCATCACTACATGGGCACCTCCACGTTCAGCGAGTACACCGTGCTGCCCGAGGTCTCCCTGGCGGTGGTCTCCAGGGAGGCGCCGCTGGACAAGATCTGTCTGCTTGGCTGCGGCGTGACCACCGGTATCGGCGCGGTAATGAACACCGCCAAGGTGGAGCCGGGCTCGACCGTGGCCGTCTTCGGCCTCGGCGCCATCGGCCTCGCCGTGATCCAGGGTGCCGTCATGGCCAAGGCGTCACGCATTATCGCCATCGACGTCAACCCGGAGAAATTCACGCTCGCCGAGCAGTTCGGTGCCACCGAGTTCGTCAACCCCAAGGATTACAGTGATCCCATCCAGGAGGTGATCGTCGACCTGACCGACGGCGGCGTCGACTACTCCTTCGAGTGCATCGGCAACGTCAACGTCATGCGCTCGGCACTGGAATGCTGCCACAAGGGCTGGGGCGAGTCGGTCATCATCGGCGTGGCCGGGGCCGGCGAGGAGATCTCCACCCGCCCGTTCCAGCTTGTCACCGGCCGGGTGTGGAAGGGCTCCGCCTTCGGCGGCGTCAAGGGGCGCACGGAGCTGCCGGGCTACGTGGAGCAGTACATGAACGGCGAGATCAACATCGATGACTTCATCACCCACGACATGCCGTTCGAGCAGATCAACGAGGCCTTCGACCTGCTGCATGCCGGCAAGAGCATCCGCACCGTGCTTCACTATTAACCCGCGCCGCTTTTGACTCACGCCCGACGCTGCGTGGTGCGCGAAGGGGTCAACACTGGAGCGTCTGGAGATCGTTATGAGCATGACCGAGAACCTCGAGCTGGTATCGGCCAACAAGAGCTTCGGCGGCTGGCACAAGCGCTACCGCCATCGCTCCAGGGCGCTGGACTGCGAGATGGTCTTCGCCATCTACCTGCCGCCCCAGGCCGAGACCGAGCGGGTGCCGCTGCTCTGGTGGCTCTCCGGGCTGACCTGCACGGATGAAAACTTCATGCAGAAGGCGGGTGCCCACCGCCTGGCCGCGGAGCTGGGCATCGCCATCCTCTGCCCCGACACCAGCCCGCGGGGCACCGACCTGCCCGGCGAGCACGACAGCTACGACTTTGGCAGCGGCGCCGGCTTCTACGTCAACGCCACCCGGGAGCCCTGGAAGAAGCACTACCGCATGTACGACTACGTCACCGAGGAGCTTCCCTCGGTGGTGCGTCAGCATTTTCCGGTGAACGGCCGCGAGTCGATCAGCGGCCACTCCATGGGCGGCCACGGTGCGCTGGTGATGGCCCTGCGGCGGCCCGGCCACTACCGCTCGGTGTCGGCCTTCTCGCCCATCGTCAATCCATCGGAGTGCCCCTGGGGCCAGAAGGCTTTCGAGGGTTACCTGGGTGAGGATCGTGGCAAGTGGACCCAGTACGACGCCTGCGAGCTGGTGGCCCGCGGTGCCTCCAGCCAGCCGCTGTTCATCGACCAGGGCGAGGCCGATGACTTCCTCGAGGAGCAGCTCAGGCCCGAGCGGCTGGAGGCGGTGTGCGCCGAGCACAACCACCCGCTGACCCTGCGTCGTCAGCCAGGCTACGATCACAGCTACTTCTTCATCGCCTCCTTCATCGAGGACCACCTGCGCTATCACGCCGAACGCCTGCACAAGAAGCGCTAGCGCGTTGAGGCTTGCGCGCGGTGAGGCTAGCCCGTTGAGTCAGCGCCGGCCTCTCGCCTCCCGTGCCGCCGAACGAGCCCGTATACTGGCGGCTCAGCGTCGGGTTCGCGGGGGCGAGTGACAGTGGGTCGAGCGACAGGGGGAAGGGTGACCATCAAGGCATGGGGGCGCCGCCTGTGGGGCTGGCTGTGGCGCACGCTGCTGGGCTTCGTGGTGCTCTCGGTGCTGCTGGTGCTGCTGTTCCGCCAGGCGCCGGTGTTCGGTTCCATGGTGATGGTGGAGCGCAAGGTGCAGTCCTGGATCGCCCGGGAGCCCATCGAACTTCGCCATCAGTGGCGCCCCTGGGGGGAGCTCGCCGACCACGCCAAGCTGGCGGTGATCGCCGCCGAGGACCAGCGCTTTCCCGAGCATCGCGGCTTCGACCTGGTGGAGATGCGCCGCGCCTGGGCGTCCAACCGCGCCGGCGGGCGCCTGCGGGGGGCCAGCACCCTAAGCCAGCAGACCGCCAAGAACCTCTTCCTGTGGACCGGGCGCAGCTGGACGCGCAAGGGGCTGGAGGCCTGGTTCACCCTGCTGATCGAGGCGCTGTGGCCCAAGCAGCGCATCCTCGAGGTCTATCTCAATATCGCCGAGTGGGACAGCGGCGTGTTCGGCCTGGAGGCGGCCGCCCAGCACTACTTCGGTGTCCCGGCAGACCAGCTCAGCGCCACCCAGGCCAGCCGCCTGGCGGCCATCCTGCCCAACCCGCGAAGCTGGGATGCGGCGCGCCCCGGCCCCCACGTGGAGCGGCGCAGTGCCTGGATCCGTCAGCAGATGAACAACCTGGGCGGGGCGGCCTATCTTGAAAGACTCTAGCCCCGCTCGCCCACCCAATCCGGGAGCCGTGTGCCATGACCGAATCGACCGTCACACCCAAGCGCCCCTTCCGCGGCAAGCCCCGCGGCCGTGAACTGGCGCCGGTGGCCCTGGCCGCCCTGCGCGTGCTGCTGGGCGACGAGCGCGAGGCCCCGAGCCTGCGCCGCCGCGACCGGCTGATCGAGCACCTGCACCGCCTCCAGGACACCCACGGCCACCTCTCCATGGTGGAGCTGCGGGCGCTGGCCGCCTACATGAACCTGCCCATGGCGGCCATCTACGAGACCGCCACCTTTTACGCCCACTTCGATGTGGTCCATGACGGTGAGGCGCCGCCGCCGGAGGTCACCGTGCGGGTCTGCGACTCACTCTCCTGCCAGCTCGCCGGCGCCGAGGCCCTGCGCGAGCGGCTTGCGGCGGGCCTCGACCCCGAGGCGGTGCGGGTGGTGCGTGCCCCCTGCATGGGGCGTTGCGAGACCGCCCCGGTGGTGGAGGTGGGCCATCACCACCTGCTCTACGCCACCCCGGAGGGGGTCGAGGCGGTGGTGGATACCGGGCACTTCCATCCCGAGGCGATCCTCTGGCAGCGCCTGGTCGACTACCGCGCAGAGGGCGGCTACCGGCTGCTGGCCGAGTGCCGCGCGGGCGCCGTCACCGTCGAAGCGCTGACCGAGACACTGGAGCATTCAGGCCTGCGCGGCCTGGGCGGGGCCGGCTTCCCCACCTTCCGCAAGTGGCAGGCGGTACGCGCCGAGCCCGGTCCCCGCTATGCGGTGATCAACGCCGACGAGGGCGAGCCCGGCACCTTCAAGGACCGCTACTATCTCGAGCGCGAGCCGCATCGCTTCCTGGAGGGCGCCCTGGTCGGCGCCTGGGCGGTGGAGGCCTGCGCGCTCTATGTCTACCTGCGCGACGAGTACCCCGGCCTGCACCGGGTGCTGCGCGAGGCGATCGACGAGCTCGAGGCCGCGGGCCTGGTCGCGTCCGGCTTCGTGGTCCTGCGCCGCGGCGCCGGCGCCTATATCTGTGGCGAGGAGTCGGCGCTGATCGAGTCCCTGGAGGGCAAGCCCGGCAAGCCGCGCCATCGCCCCCCCTTCGTGGCACAGCGGGGGCTCTTCGGCCGGCCGACCCTGGTCAACAACGTCGAGACCGTCTACTGGATTCCGGTGATCCACGAGAAGGGCGCCGACTGGTTCGCCGGCCAGGGGCGCCACGGGCGAAAGGGGCTGCGCAGCTTCTCGGTCTCCGGCCGAGTCGCGCGCCCCGGGGTGCATCTGGCTCCCGCCGGCATCACCCTCGCCGAGCTGCTGGAAGAACATTGCGGCGGCATGGCCGAGGGCCACCGCCTTGCCGGCTACCTGCCCGGCGGCGCCTCCGGCGGCATCCTGCCGGCCAGCAGGGCCGACATCCCGCTGGACTTCGACACCCTGCAGGAGCACGGCTGCTTCATCGGGTCGGCGGCGATCATCGTGCTCTCCGACCGTGACGATCTGCGTGCCGTGGCGACCAACCTGCTGGCCTTCTTCGCCGATGAATCCTGCGGCCAGTGCACGCCGTGCCGGGTGGGCACCGAGAAGATGCTGGCTCTGCTCGAACGCGACGCGTGGGACACCGAGCAGCTCGAACGGCTCTCCCGGGTGATGATGGACGCCTCCATCTGCGGCCTGGGCCAGGCGGCCCCCAATCCGGTGCTGAGCCTGCTGCGCGACTTCCGCGGCGAGCTCGCCGCCCAGAATCTCATCGTGAAAGGGTAGGGAGGCAACCCATGCAGACCCCGCAAGCCAAGACCTTTACCCTGACCCTGGACGGCGTCGACGTGAGCGCCCGGCCGGGCGAGACCCTCTGGCAGGTGGCCAAGCGTGCCGGCGAGACCATTCCGCATCTGTGCTTCAAGGACGCCCCCGGCTACCGGGCCGATGGCAACTGCCGCGCCTGCATGGTGGAGATCGAGGGCGAGCGGGTGCTGGCCGCGAGCTGTATCCGCGAGGCGACGCCCGGCATGGTGGTGAAGAGCGCGAGCTCCGCGCGGGCCCGCGAGTCGCGTGAAGGTGTCATGGAACTGCTGCTTGCCGACCAGCCCGAGCGCGGGGCGAGCCCGGACCGGTCCAGCCACTTCTGGGCCATGGCCGATGGGCTCGCCATCGATGCCACGGCACAGCGCGAGCGGCTACCAGCGCGGGCCGAACGCGCCGCGCCCACGGTGCACCATGTGCGACCCCGCGACCACCAGCGCTTCCAGGATGCCTCCCACCCGGCGATGAACGTCGACCTCGACGCCTGCATCGAATGCGGCCTCTGCGTGCGCGCCTGTCGCGAGGTCCAGGGCAATGACGTCATCGGCCTGGCCCATCGCGGCGCGGCCTCCAAGGTGGTCTTCGACTTCGACGACCCCATGGGTGACAGCACCTGCGTGGCCTGCGGCGAGTGCGTCCAGGCCTGCCCCACCGGGGCGCTGATGCCGGCCACCCTGATCGACGCGCAAGGTCGAGGCGACTCGAAGATAGCCGACCGCCGCGTGGATTCCGTCTGCCCCTACTGCGGCGTGGGCTGCCAGCTCACCTACCACGTGAAGGACGACCCCGAACAAGGCGAACGCATCCTTTTCGTCGAGGGCCGGGATGGCCCCTCCAACGAGAATCGCCTGTGCGTGAAGGGGCGCTTCGGCTTCGACTACCCCAACCATCCGGCGCGGCTGACCCGGCCGCTGATCCGCCGCGAGGGGGTGCCCAAGGGGCTCGACCCCGACTTTGATCCGGCCAGCCCCCTGACCCACTTTCGCGAGGCCAGCTGGGAGGAGGCGCTGGAACTGGCCGCGGGTGGGCTCGTCGATCTCAAGGCGGCCCATGGGCCCGGGGCGCTGGCCGGCTTCGGCAGCGCCAAGTGCTCCAACGAGGAGGCCTGGCTGTTCCAGAAGCTGGTGCGCGTAGGCTTCGGCTCCAACCACGTCGACCACTGCACCCGGCTCTGCCACGCCAGCTCCGTGGCCGCCCTCATGGAGTGCCTGGGCTCCGGCGCGGTGACGGCCTCCTTCATGCAGGCGCTGCAGGCCGACGTGGTGATCCTCACCGGCTGCAACCCGGCGATCAACCACCCGGTGGCGGCCACCTACTTCAAGCAGGCGGCGAGGAACGGCACCAAGCTGATCATCCTCGACCCTCGTGGCCAGGCGCTGGACGCCTACGCCTGGCGTAGCCTGCGCTTCGCCCCCGGCGGCGACGTGGCGCTCTACAACGCCATGCTCAACGTCATCGTCAGCGAGGGGCTGTATGACACGGCCTACATCGATGCCCACACCGAGGGCTTCGCGGCCCTCAAGGCCGGCGTGGTGGACATGACCCCCGAGGCGATGAGCGGGCTCTGCGGCGTGGCACCCGACACCATCCGCGAGATAGCCCGGGCCTACGCCACCGCCGAGCGGGCAATGATCTTCTGGGGCATGGGCATCTCCCAGCACGTGCACGGCACCGACAACGCCCGCTGCCTGATCTCCCTGGCGCTGGCCTGCGGCCAGACCGGACGCCCGGGCACCGGCCTGCACCCGCTGCGCGGCCAGAACAACGTCCAGGGCGCCTCGGACGCCGGCCTGATTCCCATGGTGCTGCCCGACTACCAGCCGGTGGGCGATGCCCAGCTGCGCGCTGCCTTCGAGGAGCTGTGGAACGCCGAGCTCGACCCCGAGCCGGGGCTCACCGTGGTGGAGATCATGGACGCCATCCTGGCCGGCCAGATCCGCGGGATGTACATCCTCGGCGAGAATCCGGCCATGTCCGACCCGGACCTCCACCACGCTCGCCAGGCGCTGGCCGCGCTGGAGCACCTTGTCGTGCAGGACCTGTTCGTCACCGAGACCGCCCAGTTCGCCGATGTCAT
This sequence comes from Halomonas salsilacus, assembly GCF_051216275.1. Classification (NCBI taxonomy): domain Bacteria; kingdom Pseudomonadati; phylum Pseudomonadota; class Gammaproteobacteria; order Oceanospirillales; family Halomonadaceae; genus Halomonas; species Halomonas salsilacus. Next base: position 84,433 of record NZ_JBPKAQ010000002.1, on the reverse strand, counting down.
CCTGCCGGCCACCGCCTGGCCGGAGAAGGAGGGCACGGTGACCAATACCAACCGACAGGTTCAGCTGGGCCGCGCCGCCGTGGCGCCGCCGGGGGAGGCCAAGCCGGACTGGTGGATCATTCAGGAGATCGCCCGGCGCTTCGGCCTGGCCTGGGACTACGCCCATCCCCGCGAGGTCTTCGCCGAGATGAAGCGAGGCATGCACTCCCTGGATCACATCTCCTGGGAGCGCCTGGCGCGGGAGGGGTCGGTGACCTATCCCTGTCCTGCCGATGATGCCCCGGGCCAGGACGTGGTGTTCAGCGACGCCTTCCCCCGAGCCGGTGGGCGGGCGAGGTTCGCCCCGACTCGGCCACTGCCGCCGGACGAGCCGGTGGATGCCGACTACCCGACGGTGCTCACCACCGGTCGGCAGCTGGAGCACTGGCACACCGGTGCCATGACGCGGCGTGCTACGGTGCTGGATGCCCTGGAGCCCGAGGCGGTGGCCAGCCTCTCGCCCGGGGAGCTCAACCGCCTCGGCGTGGTCCCGGGGGAGGCGATCACCATCGTGACCCGCCGCGGCGAGATCACCCTGGCGGCCCGGGTCGATCCAGGCATGCCGGATGGCATGGTCTTCGTGCCCTTCGCCTACGTGGAGGCGGCGGCCAACCTGCTGACCAACCCGGCGCTTGACCCCTACGGCAAGATTCCCGAGTTCAAGTACGCGGCCTGTCGGCTGAGCCGTCCTTCCAGGTGAGCGGCCAGACGTATCGCCAGCTGCACCAGGGTCAGTGTCGGGTTGGCATGCCCGCCACTGGGAAACACGCTGGAACCGGCGATATACAGGTTGTCCTGAGCGAAAACCCGGCAGTCTCGATCGACGATGCCGTGCTCGGGGGAATGGCTCATGCGGGTGCCGCCCATGTGATGGCGCCCGGCCAACTCCCCCTCGGCCGGTGGGCGTATGGGTGCGGTGGTCAGCCAGTCGGCGAGCTGGAGACGCCCAATGTCGTGGTTGCGCAGATAATTACCGAACAGCAATGTGCTGTCGCGGATGGTGTGCAAGTCCAGCGTCGATTGACGCCAGACCAGCCTGGCGCGTGGCATGCCGATGCTGTCGACCTCGCGGGTCAGTTCGATACGGTTTTCGAGGCGGGGCTCCTGTTCCCAGGCGGCACGCAGCAACAGACTATAGACCCCCTGGCCTTGACGGTTCAGGGCGTCGAAGCGGCGCGCCAGTGACGGCGCAAGGGTCGAGAGGTCATCGATCAACCGCTGGGTCACCACGTCGTCCATACGGTGCAGACGCAGTCCGCAATTGAGGATGCCGTGCTTGGTGATGGCCTCGGCGGTCGGCGACAGGAAGACAGTAGGGTGATCCACCAGGTCCAGCGGGGCAGGGTCGAGGATCAGTGCGTGCCCGACCGTGGCATGGGGATGCTCCATCCAGTAGCGGCCGAGCGTGGCGGGTTGCGGGATCAGGCGCTCTTGTGTCTGTCGATTGCACCACAGCAGCAGTCGCGAATTCTCGATACCCCCGCATGCCAGCACGAAGTAGCGTGCCCGTACCCGGCGAAAGCTGCCCCGGTAGTTCCTGAAGGTGGCGCTCTTTATCCTGCCTTCCTGGGTTTCAAGGCCGAACAGATTAGCCGACAGACAGCACTTCAAGGTGGGTAAATCGTTAATGTCCGACGAATATTTCTTCGTGACTCGCATCGGTTGGCCACGGGAGAAGTGAATCCGCTTCAGGCTCGCCTCGGCAATGTCCTGGTCCGGTGGGATGGGCTGCAGGTCGAGAATGTCGGCGGCTTCGGCGTAGTACGGATCGAGTGTCTCCCGCTCGATCGGCCATGCCGTGTCGGGAGCGGCAGGCTTCGCCGCGAAATCATAGCGGTCCAGCGGGCGACTGATGCCCCCCCAATGGTTCGTCGAGCCCCCCAGGTAGCGAAGCCGCGTGTCTTCCAAGGCGGGGTAGGGGTCACCTTGCACCTGGCCTTCGTAGAGCGCCTGTGAGCGCTCGCTAAAGGTCTGGTCGCCACCTTCGCACAGCAGGACACGATGGCCCTGACGCGCCAGCTTGACGGCCATGGTCACACCGGCGGCACCGCCTCCGATAAGGCAGACATCCACCTCGTCACCCGGTTTACCGAGTGCCTCGAAGGGAATGTACATCAGAGATCGTCTTGATTGAGCAGCCAGCCCTGGCGCATGACCGGCGCAGAATCGCCGGGCTTGACGCTGGGGGGCGCCGGCCGGGTGCCGGCAACACCGATCGTGGTGAAAGAAAACAGCAGAAGACCCATCCCGGCCCAACCCGAATTTGACAGGAACCGGCGGCGCGTTGTCGTTGGCTTCATCGTGTGTGTCGCCCCGGTATTCATAGACCTTTTATGTCGTCATCCACAACGATAGTGGTCCAGTTCCGCCGAGTTCGCCAGCGCCTTCGGCGTCAGCGGGGGCGCCTCGGTTCAGGTCCTGGTGGGCGGCTTGCCCCGGACCACCAGCACCACGCCGGCGATGGCGATGGCCATGCCGATGAGCGAGATGGGTGGCAGGGCCTCGTCGAACAGCCACCAGGCCTGCAGGGCGGTGACCGGCGGCACCAGGTAGAAGAGGCTCGCGACCCGGGAGGCCTCGCCGCGCTTGATCAGCGCCATCAGCAACAGGATGGCGGCGATGGAGAGCACCAGTACCAGCCAGCCCAGGGTGAGCGCGAAGGTGGGCGTCCAGTCCACGCTGCGCTCCTCGAAGAGCAGGGCGCCCAGCCCGAGCAGCGCGCCCGCGGCCAGGTACTGCACGACGGTGCCCGAGAGCAGCGGCATGCCGGTGCAGTGGCGCTTCTGGTAGAGGGTGCCGCAGGAGATGCCGACCAGGGCCACCAGGATGGCCAGCAGGGCCCCGACGCCGAAGCCCTGGAACAGCGCCTCGCCCGGGTCCAGCTTGCCACCCAGCACCAGGACCACGCCGACCAGCCCCAGCACCAGCCCCAACCACTGGCGACCTCCCAGCCGTTCCCCCAGCAGCGGACCGGCGAGCCCGGCCGTCAGCAGCGGTTGCAGCCCCACCAGCAGCGAGGCGAGCCCCGCGGGCATGCCCAGGTAGATGCCGTAGAAGACCCCGCCCAGATAGCCGCCGTGCACCAGCAGGCCGGAGACGGCGATATGTCCCCACAGCCGGGCCCCCCGGGGCCACTCGCCGGAGAGCCAGTGGGCCAGCGGAATGAGCAGCGCCAGGGTCAAGGCGAAGCGGATGAACAGGAAGGTGAAGGGCTCGGCGTAGGGCAGGCCGAACTTGGCACCGATGAAGCCGGTGCTCCACAGCGCCACGAACAACAGTGGCATGGCAGCGAGCCACAGGCTGGCGGCGCGAGAAGCAGGAGCGGGGGGCATGTAAAACGTCCATGTCGGGGGTTGGGGTGCCACAGACCATACTGTGCCGCTCGAGTTTCGCCTAGTCCCCGAGAGGATGGCTCAGCCTCCATGAGGAAATGAAAGTCATTACCATGCCCCTGGGATTCCCGGAGGGCGCTGATGCCGGGCCGCCTGGCGGAGTGGTCGCTCAGGGCGTCTCTCTTTGCTGACGAATGTAGCGTTGTGAATACTTCATGTTTCGAATTTTTACATGAAAATTCTGAACACTGCCGGCTTACGGCCGTCACAGTTGCCACCTGTACGCAATGCCCCGTCGGGGTTCTCATTTCCATTGGAGGAATTCATGAATCGAATCACCGCTCTCTTTTCTGCCGCCCTGCTCAGCGCCGGCCTGATGTCCGCCACCGCCCACGCCCAGCAGGACCCGGCGGCCGCCCCCGAGCAGCCCCAGGCCGCCGCTCCGGCCATGGACTTCTCCGATGATCAGCTTCAGCAGTTTGCCGATGCCTCTCAAGAGATTGCCGTGCTCTCCCAGGATTACACCGAGCGCCTGCACGCCGCCGAGGACGAGGCGACCCAGCAGGAAGTCCGCATGGAAGCCAATGACAGGATGGTGGAAGTGGTCGAGGACAGCGGACTCGATGTGGATACCTTCAACGCCATCGGCCAGGCCATCCAGCAGGACCCCGAGCTGATGCAGCGCATCCAGGAGATGGTTCAGTCGTAAGGAGGGTTCAGTCGTAAGACAGTCCTGATCCTAAGACAGACCTGATCCCATGCCGACTCACATCGGCAGCGCAAACGGCCACCCTTCGGGGTGGCCGTTTGCGTAGGCGCGGGTCGCTGCTGTCCGTGGCCGTCGAGGCGCCGCTCCGGGCCGGCTTTACAGGGCACCGCCGAACTCCCAGACTTGGCCCAGATGGCCCGCCGGAAGGGAGCGTGACCGATGGAAGTGGAACTGCTGGACATCCGCCAGCACATGGGCCGCTTTGCGCCCTTCGATGCCCTCTCCGACGACCTGCTCGACGAGATCGCGGGCCAGGTGGAGGTCGCCTACTATCGGGCCGGCAGCGACATCCTGTTGCTCGATGAAGAGATTCACGAGCTCGGCTTCATCCGCAGCGGGGCCGTGGAGGTCTATCGACGCAACGGCGACCTCTATGATCGCCGCGGTGAAGGCGATATCTTCGGCCACTTCAGCCTGCTGCGGAACCATCGTGTCCGTTATCCCGTGCGTGCCCTGGAGGACAGCCTGATCTACTTCCTCCCGGATACGCTCTTCCAGCGCCTCTGTGAGAAGGACGAGCACTTCGCCGACTTCGTGGAGCTGGAGCGTCCGCGCCTCGAATCTGCGGTCGAGCACCAGAAGAAGCAGAACGACATGATGATCACCCGGGTGCGCAAGCTGCTGACCCGCTACCCGGTGATGGTCGAAGCGAGCACCACGGTGCAGGAGGCCGCGCGCCAGATCAGCGACTCCGGCGCCTCGGCGGTGCTGGTGCTGGATGCCCCCGGCGACACCCCCCGCTATACCTTCCGCGACAGCGAGGAGCGCGCCTGGCAGGTGCGTGGCATCCTCACCGACAGCGACTTCCGCCGCCTGGTGGCCGAGGGACGCGAACCCGGCACCCCGGTGGGGGAGATCGTGGGCGACCGGCTGGTGGCGATCCAGTCCGACGAGTCGGTGCACGAGGCGATGCTCACCATGCTGCGCAACAACATCCACCACCTGCCGGTGATGCACCGCCGCCGTCCGGTGGGCATCGTGCACCTCTCCGATATCATTCGCTACGAGACCCACTCCAGCCTCTACCTGGTCAGCAACATCTTCAATCAGTCCTCGGCCGAAGGCCTGGCCAAGCTGGCGCCGGACGTGCGTGCCGCCTTCGTGCGCATGGTGGAGGATGGCGCCGACTCCCGCATGATCGGCAGCGCCCTCTCCACCATCGGCCGCAGCTTCACCCGCCGCCTGCTGGAACTGGCCGAGGAGGCGCTGGGTCCACCGCCGGTTCCCTACTGCTTCATGGCCATGGGCTCCATGGCGCGCAACGAGCAGAGCCTGGTCACCGACCAGGACAACGCCCTGGTGCTGGATGACGCCTTCGACCCCGAGGCCCACGACGCCTATTTCCGGGAGATGGCGAAGATCGTCAGCGATGGCCTGCACGCCTGCGGCTATACCTACTGCAGCGGGGACATCATGGCCACCAACCCGCGCTGGCGGCAGCCGCTCGCCGTGTGGAAGGGCTACTTCCGGGACTGGATCCGCGACCCGACCCCGGAGCGACTGCTGCACAGCTCGATCTTCTTCGACCTCGACGCCGTCTACGGCGAGAACGTCTACGTCGAGCAGCTCCAGGACCTGGTGGCCGAACAGGCCCCGCAGAGCGCGCTGTTCCTGGCCGCCATGGCCCGCAACGCCCTGAACCGCACGCCGCCGCTGGGGTTCTTCCGCACCTTCGTGATGGAAAAGGATGGCAAGCAGAACAACACCATCAACCTCAAGCGCCGCGGCACCGCGCCGCTCACCGAGCTGATCCGGGTCCACGCGCTGGCCTGCGGCTCCCGGGCCCAGAACAGCTTCGCGCGCCTGGATGACATCGACCGCACCCAGCTGCTGGCGCAGGGGGTCAGCGACAAGCTGCGCTACGCCCTGGAGTTTCTCTCCATGGCGCGCATCCACCACCAGGTGATCGACCTGCAGCACGAGCGCACCCCGGACAACACCATCGAGCCGGAGAATATCAGCGACACCGAGCGCCACACCCTCAAGGACGCCTTCCAGGTGCTCAGCAACGCCCAGAAGTTTCTCAAGTTCCGCTATCCGGTCCCGGCCGCCGCGGCTCGCCGCCCGCGAGGGCCCCGGTGATTCGGCTGCCTGCCACGACGCGGCAGCAGGCCCCCGGCTGGCCCGAGTACCTGGCCGACCGCGCCGCCCGGGTCCGGCACCCGCTGCTCAAGGCCTATTTCGCCGCGGGCTGTCCCGAACCGGCCACCCCCATCGGTGAGGTGCCCCTGGTCGCCCTGGACATCGAGACCACCGGGCTGGACCCGCGCCGCCACGCCATCGTCAGCGTCGGGGTGGTGCCCTTCAGCCTGTCGCGCATCCCGCTGCGCGAGCGGCGCTACTGGGTACTCAAGCCGGCTCGCGAGCTCACCGAGCAGTCGGTGATCCTGCACCGCATCACCCACGCCGAGGTGGAGCACGCCCCCGATCTCGCCGAGATCCTGCCCGAGCTGCTCGAGCTGCTGAGGGGGCGGGTCGTGGTGGTGCACTATCGCCAGATCGAGCGCCCCTTCCTGGACACCGGCATCCAGGCCCGGCTGGGGGAGGGGCTGCGCTTTCCGCTGATCGACACCATGTCGCTGGAGGCGCGGCTGCACCGCCAGTCGCCGTGGGCCCGCCTGCGCCGCTGGATGGGCCGCCCGCCGGTCTCGATCCGCTTGCACAACAGCCGGGAGCGCTACGGCCTGCCCGCCTACCAGGGCCACCATGCCGTGGTGGACGCCCTGGCCACCGCCGAGCTGCTGCAGGCCCAGGTGGCCGGCCGCTACTCCTCCGAGACACCCGTGAGCGAACTGTGGAGCTGAGTACTGAAAACTGAAAACTGAACGCTGAACGCTGAACGCTGAACGCTGAATGTGAATGCTGAACCAAGGAGGGCGGCCACTGGCCGCCCTCTTGACTGTCACACCGAATGTGTCGGGTTCGGTTTCACTTCGCCTTCGGCTCGCTCATCAGCCCCTTGACGATGGCGTAGCAGCCCACCAGCAGCACCAGCGTGAAGGGCAGGCCGGTGGTCAAGGCCGCCGTCTGCAGGGCGGCGAGACCGCCACCCAGCAGCAGGGCGATGGCCAGCGCCCCCTCGATCAGCGCCCAGAAGATGCGCTGGGGCTTGGGTGCGTCCACCTTGCCGCCGGCGGTGATGGAATCGATCACCAGCGACCCGGAGTCCGACGAGGTGATGAAGAACACGATCACCAGCGTGATCCCGACGAAGGAGGTGATGGCGGTCAGCGGCAGGTACTCCAGCATGGTGAAGAGCTGCAGTTCCAGGGCCGCGTCCTGAACCTCGGTGATGCCCGAACTGACCACCTGGTCGATGGCCGTGGTGCCGAAGGCGGTCATCCACACCACCGAGGCCAGGGTCGGCACCACCAGCACGGAGATCAGGAACTCACGCACGGTGCGTCCGCGGCTGACCCGGGCGATGAACATGCCGACAAACGGCGACCAGGCGATCCACCAGGCCCAGTAGAAGGCCGTCCAGCCCTGGCTGAAGTTGGCGTCCTCGCGCCCGAACGGCATGGAGAGCGCCGGCAGGTGGGTCACGTAGCCGATCAGGTTCTCGACTACGCCGGTGGCGATCAGCAGCGTCGGGCCGACGAGAATCACGAACAGCAACAGCATGAGGGCGAGCACCATGTTCAGCTGGGAGAGGCGCTGCACGCCCTTGTCGACGCCGAGCATGATGGACCCCAGGGCCACCAGCGTGATGCCCAGGATCAGCAGCACCAGGGTGGTGTCGCCGGTGGGGATGCCGAACAGGTACTCGAGGCCCCCGGCCGCCTGGGTGGCGCCGATGCCCAGCGAGGTGGTCAGGCCAAACAGGGTGGCGAAGACTGCGAGGATGTCGATCACGTGCCCCGGCCAGCCCCAGATGCGCTCCCCCAGGATCGGGTAGAAGATCGAGCGCATGGTCAAGGGCAGGCCCTTGTTGTAGGCGAAGATCGCCAGCGACAGGCCGACGATGGCGTAGGCCCCCCAGGGGTGAAAGCCCCAGTGGAAGATGGTGGCGGACATCCCCAGCGCGATGGCGCCGGCCTGGTCACCCTCGGCACCGCCCAGCGGGGCCCAGTCGGTACGCAGGCCATCCTCGCCCAGGCTGATGCCACCTAAGGCGGTGCCGTAGTGGCCCAGCGGTTCCGACACCCCGTAGAACATCAGGCCGATGCCCATGCCGGCGGCGAACAGCATGGAGAACCAGCCGGCGTAGCCGAAGTCAGGCGTGGCGTCGGCGCCGCCGATACGCACCTTGCCCAGCGGGGTGAAGATCAGCACGATCGCGAGCAAGACAAACACATTCGCCCCGAGCAGGAAGACCCAGCCCAGGTGGGTGGTCAGGAAGCTGAACGTGTTGTTGAAGATCGGCTCCATCTGATCCTGCAAGGCCAGCGTCAGGATCACGAACAGCAGGATCACGATCGCGGAGAACATGAAGACCTTGCCGTGCAGGTCCACGTCGATCCCCATGGGGGAGGCGGTGATGTTGTCCTGACCGATCACATAGTCGGTATCAATGAGGTTCGCCGCCCCCTCCGGGGCGGGAATACCCTCGGAAGCCTGGGGCTTCTCGTTGGGGTTCTCGTCGTTGGCCATAATGGCTCTCTCCCTTGCTTGGCGTCTTGGGGTGAATGCGTTGTGGCCGGTTCAGGTCTTGCTCGGGCGTACCAGGAACACCGAGACATCGGTGTGGGTCGCCACCTTGCCACCATGGGACGGCATGATCACGTCCAGGTGCTTGGGCGGGTGGGTGGGCATCACCACCAGGTCGGCGCCGACCTCCTTGATCGCCTCGATCAGGTCGTCGTCGAGATCGGCGATGGGGTCGGGGCTGACGATGGTATGGATGCTCACCGGCTGGCCATGCACCTCGGCGCGCTTCTGGGCGAAGGCTTCCAGCTTCTGAGCAAACTGCTCCGGCGTGCGGGCGACGCTACCCGGTGCGCTGGAGGTCACGCCGACGTAGCACACCTCGGCGTCGTAGTGCCGCGCCAGGTCGGCCACGGTCTGCAGCGTCGGCTCGATGACCTCGATATGGGCGAGATCGATCGGCACCATGATCTTGTGATACATCGTGTTATCTCCTGATGAGGGCGAGGCTAGGCGGCGGGGGCCGCGCCCTTAGCGTAGACAACGACCCGCCGATGCGATGCTGGCGGTTTTTTTGGATAACTTTTCCTGGACAACTTTTCTTGGACAACTTTTCTTGGACAGCAACGATACACGAACAGGGTGATATTGCCGAATCGATCCGGGTCATCCCTGTCTCATGTGCCACTCTGCTACACCCTGGCGCGTCTGATGGCGTCGTGCGCCATTGCCTCTCGTTTTTGTAATTATATGATCTGAATTACTAATTTTCGCTTGCGCCCCGGGTGGCATGCTAACTGCAGCATCTTGGACAGCATCCCTCGAAAAGGAGAACGAGCGAATGTCCGAAGATACCCAACACATGCCCCGTCATCGTCGCCTCAAGGCGCTTGTCGCCATCGCGGCCCTGTCATTGGGCAGCCTGGCCCTGGCCGGCTGCGGCAATAATGACGACGAGTTGCCGCCCATGGAGCCGGAAGATCCCCCCATGGACCAGCCGGTCCAGGAAGCGCCGATGGGCGATGAGCCGGCGATGGGCGATGAGCCGGCGATGGGCGATGAGCCGGGCATGGACCAGGACCCCGCCATGAGCGAGGAGCCCATGGATCCCATGGATAACCAGGAGCCGATGATGGACGAGATGGAAGAGGATGAGGAACGCGGCAGCCTTTGATGGATCGCTGTTTCCTGTCCTACCGGCCTGACGTTTCTGAACGTCGATTCTGAACGTCACGCCGGTCCATCTTGTGAATGATGCAGTTTCTACGGTGTTCCCTGGCGCGGCCGGTCGATGCGTTCGCCATCCCTCGGCATCCAGGACCAGACCGCGCTTTTCAGCCCCTGCCAGGTGCAGGGGTTTTTTTTGGCTGCTCGAGGGGCGCGTCGCACAGGGTAGAATCAATCGTCGTCGAGGCGCCGATAGAGGGTGCGTCGGGCGATGCCCAGGATCTCGGCGGTGCGGCGCTTGTTGCCCCCGGTGGCCTCGAGCACCTTGCGGATATAGCGGTTCTCGACCTCCTCCAGCCGGGGCCAGGCCTGGGTCGGGGCATGGGTCGAGACGCCGGTGACCAGGCGGCCGGCCAGTTCGTCGCCGCTCTCGCGGCGTGATGCCTCGGCCTGCTCGCGCAGGCGCTCGGGCAGGTCGGCGTGGCGGATCTCGCCGGCGTCGGCGAGGGTCACCGTGCGCATGATGGCGTTCTCCAGCTCGCGCACGTTGCCCGGATAGGCGTAGGCGAGCAGCGCCTGGAGGGCGGCGGGCTCGATGCCCTCGATGGGCTTCTCCTGGGCGTCGGCGTGCTTGTCGATCAGCGCCGTGATCAGCCGCTCCAGATCGCCTTCGCGCTCGCGCAGCGGCGGGAGGCGCAGCGAGAAGGTCTCCAGTCGGTAGAAGAGGTCGCTGCGGAACTGGCCGGCCTCGATCTCCTGTCCCAGGTCGCGGTGGGTAGCGGCGATGATCCGCACGTCCACCGGCTCCTCTTTCTCGCCGCCTACCGGCCGCACGGTCTTCTCCTGCAGGGCGCGCAGCAGCTTGGCCTGCAGCCCCGGCAGCATCTCGCCGATTTCGTCGAGGAACAGGCTGCCGCCCCGGGCCGACTGGAACAGCCCCTGGCGGTGATCGCTGGCCCCGGTGAAGGCCCCCTTCACGTGGCCGAAGAACTCGCTCTCCATCAGCTCGGCCGGGATGCTGGCGCAGTTGACCGCCACGAACGGGCCACCGGAGCGGGGGCTCTCGGCGTGGATCGCCCGGGCCAGCAGCTCCTTGCCGGTGCCGCTCTCCCCCAGCACCAGGATCGGCGCGTCGCTCTTCGCCAGGCGGGCGGCATCGTGGAACAGCGCCTGCATCGGCTCGCTCTCGCCGATGATGCCGTGGAAGTGGCCGGGCGACCCGTCCTGACGGAAGCGCTCGGCCAGCCGGCGGTGCTCCAGCACCCGGTAGACCGCCTCCCGGACGGTCTCCAGGTCCAGCGGCTTGGTCAGGAAGTCATCGGCACCGAGCTTGAGGGCCTCCACCGCCTGGTCGATGGTGCCGAAGGCGGTGATGACGATGAAGCCCAGCGCGCTGCCCTCGCCGCGCAGCTGCTCCAGCAGCGCCAGGCCGCTCATGCCGGGCAGGCGCACGTCGCTGATCACCATGGCCACCGGGGTGTGGCTGAGGATGGCGATGGCCTCCTCGGCGCTGGCCGCCCCCAGGGTGGCGTGGCCGGCCTCCTGAAGCTCCTCCTCGAGCAGTTCCAGGATGGCGGGGTCGTCCTCGACGACCAGGATGGGGCAGGCAGGCACGGCGTCCTTTCGTGTCACGGTTGGCATCCTCGCGGTCCATGGCGGGCGGTGTCGGCGCCTTCCAGAGTGTCGTCCAACGGAAGGGTGATGGCGAACCCGGCGCCACCGAGCTCGCTGTCGAAGACACCGATGGTCCCGCCGTGGTCGTTGATGATGCGGTGGACCATGGAGAGCCCCAGGCCGCTGCCCTGGCCCACCGGCTTGGTGGTGAAGAAGGGGTCGAAGACCCGGGGCTTGTCGGCCTCGCGGATGCCGTTGCCGTCATCCTCCAGCCACAGCTGCAGCTGGCCGCCGCGGGTCTCGGCGCGCAGCCGCACGCAGCGGGTGCCCTCGGCCTGGGCGGCGTTGCGCAGCAGGTTGGTGAGTACCTGGGTCAGCTGCTGGCCGTTGGCCAGCAGCCGCGGGGGCGGGGCGGGCAACTCGGCCTGAAGCCGGGTGCCATGCTGCTCCAGCTCTTCCTCCACCAGCTCGCGGGCGCCCTCCAGCAGGAGCTCCAGCCCCACCCACTCCTTCTCGACGTTATGGCGCCGGCCCAGCTCCATCAGCTGGCGAACGATCGCGACGATGCGCGCCACCTCGCCGCGGATGCGCCCGAGGCGGCGTCGCTCGTCGTCGCCGATCACCTCGCGGCGGGCCAGGCGCTGGGCCTGGCCATTGATCACCGTGAGCGGTGCGCCGATCTCGTGGGCCACCCCGGCGGCCAGCACCCCCAGCTCGGCGAGCTTGCGAGACTTGCGCAGGCGCTTCTCCAGGGCGATTTCGTTGAGGCGTCGCGCCTCGATGTTGGCGTCCTTCTCGGCCATGGCGTCGAGCATGCCGTTGAGGGCCACCGCCAGGCGGCGGTACTCCTCGGGGCCCCGGGCCGCGGCGCGCTGCTCGCGGTCGCCGCCCTCGACCCGGGCCATCACCTCCAGCAGGCGGTTGATGGGGCGCTCGATATGGCGCCTGAAACCCCACCAGATGCCCAGCACGATACCGGCGGAGCCGAACAGGAAGGCCAGGCCGGCCACCCGGGTCAAAAAACCGGTGTAGTTCTCGATGCCGGTGTTGAGGCGGTTGACCTGCAGCACCCCGCGTACCTCGCCGTCCGGGGTGGTCAGCGGCATCAGCGCCGAGTAGTAGGTCCACCCATCGTGCTGACGATAGTCGCCGGTGGGCTCCCCGGCCGTGACCACCTCGCGGATCTCCTCGGGCTCGAAGAGCGTCTCGCCGAGCCCCAGGCCATAGGTCTCGCGGCCCTCGAGGTCGAACACATAGGCACCATAGATGCGGTGGAAGGAGAAGGCCGCGTGCAGCGACTCCTCCAGCGACTCCGACGATTCGCGGGCCATGGCGTAGCCCAGCGAGGTGCCGATGGCGTGGGTGATGATCTGGACCTCGGTCTGCAGCTTGGTCCGGACGTTGTCCTCCAGCGAGTGGATGGCCACCAGACTGAAGACCACCAGGCTCAGGAACAGCGGCCCGATGACGGTGAGGATGATGAGGTTGCGCAGTCGCATGCAAAGTCCCGTGGCTGGCGCAGGCCGGCCCCGCCGATGGCGGGGCCGGAGAGGCGCAGGGAGGCGGGGAGGCCGGACGCTTGCCCGGCGCTTGCCCGACATACTGTCAATCCGCCGGCACCAGCCGATAGAGGCTGCCGCGGGCGTCGTCGTCGAGCAGGTAGAGGGCGCCGTCGCGGCCCTGGCGCACGTCGCGGATGCGTCCGATCTCGCCGTCGAGGATCACCTCGCTCTCGGCCACGGCGTCGCCGTCCAGCACCAGGCGCTCGAGCCGCTCACTGCGCAGGCCGCCGGCCAGCAGGTTGCCTTCCCATTCCGGGAACTGCTCGCTTCTCACCTCGGCCAGGCCGGAGGGGGCGAAGCGGCCCTCGAAGATGTACTGGGCGTCGCGCATGCCGGGCAGGGCGTCCGCGCCGATGGGCCGGCGGGTGGAGTAGTCCACGCCCAGGCTCACCTCGGGCCAGCCGTAGTTCTCGCCCCCCACGATGAGGTTGAGCTCGTCGCCGCCCAGGGGGCCGTGCTCGGTGGCCCAGGCGCGGCCGTCGGCGGCCACGGTCATGCCCTGGATGTTGCGGTTGCCGATGCTGAACAGCGCGTCCAGGGCACCGGCGTCATCCAGGAAGGGGTTGTCGTCTGCCGCCTCGCCGGTCTCGGTGAGGCGCAGCACGCTGCCGGCGTGGTCGCCCTTGTCCTGGGCGCGGGGCGGGTGGCTGCCGCGGTCGCCGATGCTCATCAGCAGGGTGCCATCCGGCAGCCAGGCCAGGCGCGAGCCGTAGTGGCGGCCGGGGCCGGAGAACCGGTCCTGGACGAAGAGTTCCTCGACGTTCACCAGGGCGTCGCCCTCCAGGCGGGCCCGGGAGAGGGTGGTGGCGGTGCCGCCGCTGCCGGCCTGGCTCCAGGTGACGTAGACCCAGTCGTGCTCGCCACCCGCCTGGCCATAGTCGGGATGCAGCACCACGTCGAGCAGGCCGCCCTGGCCGCGGGCGTTGACCTCGGGCACGCCGCCCAGGTGGGTGATCTCGCCCGCCTCGCCGATATGGGCCAGGCGGCCGGGGCGCTCACTGACCAGGAAGCTGCCGTCGGGCAGCTGGGCCACCGCCCAGGGGTGCTCGAGCCCCGTGGCCACGCGCTCCAGGCGCAGGTCGTGGTGGGCGGTGTCGATCCGTTCGTCGATTGTCTCGGGCATCGTCTCGGGCATCCTCTCGGCGGCCAGCGCCTGGCCGCCGATGGCCAGGCCCCCCAGCAGCAGGGCGGCGGGAAGTCTTCTCGGATAGGCAGGCATTCCATGTTCCCCCTGGTCATTGCGATGTCGTCATCGATAGGTTCATGCGTTCTCACCTACCAGCATAGGGACTTTTCGGGGGCGGGGGTGTTCCCTGTCTCTATAAGACGACGCTATAAAGGCGACGCTATAAGGCGACGCTTCCGGCTACATCAGCCAGATCAGCAGCAGCGGCAGATAGAGCAGCGACATCAGGGTCGAGCAGAACACCAGGCTGGCGGTGTACTCCGGCTCGCGGCCGGCCTTCTGGGCGAACAGGTAGTTGAACACCGCCACCGGCATGCTCATCTGCAGCACCAGGATGCCCTGGGCCAGGGGCGGCAGGCCCAACAGGGTGCCGATGCCCCAGGCCAGCCCCGCCGCCACCGGAATGCGCAGCAGGCTGAAGCCGACCCCGGACTTGAGGCTGCGGACCTGGATGCTGGCCAGCGACACCCCCAGGGTGATCAGCATCAGCGGCACGGTGAAGCCGGAGATCAGGTCGACGCTGTTGTTCAGCCAGCGCGGCAGCGAGGTCTCGGTGAGCAGCAGGGCCAGCGAGATCACGATGGCGTAGACGGTGGGGGTGCGCGCCAGGGTCCTGAGCGCCTTGCCTTGGCTTGCCATGACCGAGCCCACGGTAAACTGGAACAGCGAGACGGTGACCATCACCGTGATGCCGAAGGCGAAGCCGGCGCTGCCGAAGGCGTAGAGCACCACCGGCAGCCCCATGTTGCCGGTGTTGGGGTACATCATGGGCGCCAGGAGCACCCGCCAGTCGCGGCCCAGCAGGCGCGCCATGGGCAGCGTCGCGGCGGCCATGGCGATCATCACCAGGGCCGCGGCGAGCATGGTGCGCCCGACGCTGCCGGCGTCGATCTCGGCGTTGGCCAGCGAGGCGATGATCAGCGCCGGGGTGCCGATGTTGAAGACCAGCCGGGTGACGAACTCCACCGGGTAGGGATGGCCCAGGCGGATCCAGGTGTAGCCCAGGCCGGCGCCAGTCAGCACCGGTGCCATCACGGCGAAGAGTTCGGCGATCATGGAGAGGTCCTCGGGGGCTCGGGGCGCGCCATTGTCCTGAATCGCCGGGTGTGCTGGCAAGCGCCCTCGGCTATGCTTCGCTGGCTAAGCACCGTTTGCTAGGCTCAAGGAACCTCCATGACGAACGCCTCCCCACCCGCGGCGGCCTCACCCAAGCCCGCCTCACCCAAGCCCGGCTCACCCAACAGCTTCCAGGCGCTGGTGCGCCTGCTGCGCTACGCCCGCGGCTACCGGCGGCGCATCATCGCCGCTACCACGTGCTCGATCATCAACAAGCTCTTCGATATCGCCCCGGAGATCCTGATCGGCGTGGCCATCGACGTGGTGGTGAACCAGGAGCGCAGCTTCGTCGCGCGGCTGGGCTTCGACACGCCCCAGGAGCAGATCTATGTTCTGGCGATCCTGACCTTCTTCATCTGGGCCGGCGAGTCGATCTTCGAGTACCTCTACAAGATCCTGTGGCGCAACCTCGCCCAGCGCCTCCAGGCCGACATGCGCCTGGATACCTACGAGCACGCCCAGCGCCTGGACATGGCCTACTTCGAGTCGCGAAGCTCGGGGCAGCTGGTGGCCACCATGAACGACGACGTCAACCAGCTCGAACGCTTCCTCGACGGCGGCGCCAACTCGCTGATCCAGGTGGGGGTGACCGTGGTGGCGGTGGGGGCGGTGTTCTTCGTCATCTCGCCCTTGATTGCGCTGCTCGCCTTCACGCCGATTCCGCTGATCATCTGGGGCGCCTTCTTCTTCCAGCGCAAGGCCGGCCCCCTCTACGCCGACGTGCGCGAGAAGGTGGGCGACCTCGCCAGCCGGCTCTCCAACAACCTGGCCGGCATCGCCACCATCAAGAGCTTCACCAGCGAGGCCCGGGAGGCGGCCCGCCTGCGGGAGGTGAGCGAGGCCTACGTGGAGGCCAACCGCCGCGCCATCCGGGTCAGCTCCGCCTTCATCCCGGTGATCCGCATGGCGATCCTCGCCGGCTTCCTGGCCACCTTCACCGTGGGGGGCATGCTGGCGCTGCGCGGCGATCTCAACGTGGGCGCCTACGGCGTGCTGGTGTTCCTCACCCAGCGGCTGCTCTGGCCGCTGACGGGGCTGGCCGAGGTGATCGATCTCTTCGAGCGCGCCATGGCCAGCACCCGGCGCATCCTCGACCTGCTGGCGGTGCCGATCACCGTGCGCGACAACCACGATGCGCCCTTGAAAGCACCGGTGCGCGGCGAGGTGAGCGTCGAGGGGGTGAGCTTTCGCTACGCGACGAGCGGTGTCGGCGTGGACAACGTGAGCCTGCGGGTGCCGGCCGGCAATACCCTGGCCCTGGTGGGCGCCACCGGCTCCGGCAAATCGACCCTGGTCAAGCTGCTGCTGCGCTTCTACGACCCCAGCGCGGGGCGGGTGCTGATCGACGGCCAGCCCATCAGTGAGGTGAGCCTCGCCTCGCTGCGCGGCGCCATCGGCCTGGTCAGCCAGGACGTCTACCTGTTCGAGGGCAGCGTGCGCGACAACATCGCCTACGGCCGGCCGGAGGCCAGCGAGGCCGAGGTGATCGAGGCGGCGAGAACCGCCGAGGCCTGGGCGTTCATTCAGGCGCTGCCCCAGGGGCTCGACACCCCGGTGGGCGAGCGCGGCGTGCGCCTCTCCGGCGGCCAGCGTCAGCGGCTCTCGCTGGCCCGGGCGCTGCTCAAGGACCCGCCGATCCTGGTGCTTGACGAGGCCACCAGCGCCGTGGACAACGAGACCGAGGCCGCCATCCAGCGCTCGCTGCGCAAGATCGCCCACGGCCGCACCGTGATCATGATCGCCCACCGCCTCTCCACCATCGTCCACGCCGACGAGATCGTGGTGATCGAGGGCGGCCGGGTGGTGGAGCGCGGCACCCACGGGACGCTGCTCGAGGCCGATGGCCGCTACGCCGCCCAGTGGCGGGTGCAGACCGGGGCACTGAGCGCCGACGAGGCAGTGGGTCAGATGGGGCCCGCGACATACTGAAGTGGTCCTGTGGGAGCGGTCCCATGGGAGCGCTCCCATAGGACCACCCTGTCATGGCCGGGTCGCGTCAGTTGACCTTCCAGAGCTGAAGAAGAGGCTCCTTGAGGCCATTGCGCCGGGCCAGGTATTCGGCATCTCGACGGGCATTGGCGGCATGGATGACGCTCATGGGCCCCTCGTCTGGCTGGCGTTGCACGACGGCGATTGCCCGTCCTTCCGCGCTGGCCGGGTGGCCGCCCAGCAAGGCGTTGAACATTTTTCTGGCGGTGCGATGAATGATCATGAGTCCCTCCGGTTCGACGAAACCTGCGTCCAGGTGGCGGTGACAGGCGCCCTGGCCATACTCACCATACGCTTACGTATACCGACCTTTAGTAACAATAGTACACGATTTGTTACATTCAAGGCGCAGTGATGCGTTGGGCCACGGCGGAGGGGTCATCGTCGCCACGGATTCGGACGCCAGCGGGGTCGGGGGGGGGGCTCGGGCGATGGCACTCAACCGGCGCCCTGCTCGATGACAGCCATGCTCCTCGCGTCTCTTCGAAAGACGATGCGAAGACACGACAACGGGGTGACACTAAACCATGACAACGTTCAGGAAGAACGGCGCGCCCGCCGCCGAAGGGGAACCGGCTCGGCCGCCGATCAAGGTGCTGGTCATCCTGGGGCACCCGCGAACCGACAGTCTCTGCGGCGCCCTGGCGGATGCCTACGGCGAGGGCGCCCTGGCGGCGGGAGCGCAGCTGCAGCGGCTGGATCTCGCGACCCTGGCGTTCGATCCGCATCTCCACACGTCGTCGCCCAACGATCAACCCCTTGAGGCCGACCTCTCACGGGCGCGGGAACTCGTTGCCTGGGCGGAGCATCTGGTGTTCGTCTACCCCACCTGGTGGGGGTCGGTCCCCGCGCTGCTCAAGGGCTTCCTGGACCGTCTCATGGCCCCGGGGTTCGCGTTCAGCACCTGCGAAGGAGGGATCGGCTATCAGGGGTTGCTGAACGGCCGCTCGGCGCAGCTGATCACCACCATGGACACCCCGCCGCTGATTCACCGGCTGCTCTATCGCGAGCCGGGCAGGAATGCCATGGCCCGGGCGACCCTGGGCTTCTGCGGCGTGCGCCCGGTGCGCTCGCTCGCCTTGGGGTCGGTCAAGGAGGCCAGCCTGGCGCAGCGCCAGGCCTGGCTCGCGCGCGCCAACCGCCTGGGGCGTGAGCTGGCGCGAGGCCGGATCACCCCGAGGGAACGGCTCACGCACAAGACCGGCGCCTGGCTGCGCGCCCTGCGCCTGCAGTTCTACCCCATGACCTGGGTGGCCTATGCGGTGGGCGGCCTGGCCGCCTCGCCGGGCGGGGGCGTGTTCGGCAACCCGGTGTTCTGGCTCGGCTACCTCTGCCTGTTCCTGCTGGAGGTGGCCACCGTACTGATCAACGAGGTGGTCGACCTGCGCACCGATCGCGCCAACCGCTTCTTCAGCACCTTCACCGGCGGTTCGCGAGTGCTGGTGGAGGGCGTGCTGAGCCTGCGGGAGGTCAAGGCCGGGATCATCGTCGCCCTGCTGGGCCTGGTGGGCAGCACCGCCTGGCTGCTAGGCGTGGCAGCGGTGTCCCCGGCGGCGGTGATCGGCGTGCTGGGGGTGCTGGCGGTCCTGGCCCTTGGCTATACCTTGCCGCCGTTGATGCTCAGCTATCGCGGCCTGGGCGAGCTGGATGTCGCCGTCACCCACAGCATCGGCGTGCTGCTGTGCGGCTTCGTGTTTCTCGGCGGGGGCTGGCGCGATCCGCTGCCGTGGCTGTTGAGCCTGCCGCTGCTGCTGGCGATCCTCCCCTCCATCACCCTGTCGGGCCTTCCCGATCTCGAGGCCGATGCCGACGTCGGCAAGCGCACCCTGGCGGTGCGGCTGGGGCACCGGGGCGCCGTGTGGGTCGCGCTCGTTTTCACCCTGCTTGCCACCGCCTGTGCGCTGGCCTGGTCGCTGACGGGCCTGGCAGCGGGCGCCTACGGGGGCATCGCCCTGGTGGTCGTGCCCCACGGCGCCTGGCTGGCGTGGCGGTTGACCCGGCACCTTCAATCGGCCCGCCCGCCCGGGCGCATCGATGGCCTGATGGCCGTCTCGCTCGGCTATGTGCTGTGGTTCGGGCTGTGGCCGCTGTTTCGGCTGGCATGACAGCGTTCAACGGCCCGGCACCCGTCGCCGCCTCCCGTCAGCGGCGAATCAGCACGGCGTCCAGCGTGACGGGCACCTCGTCGCCGATCTGCTCGTAGCCGAGCAGCAGCATGACCGAGCGCAGGGTCGGGTCGGCCATCAGCTCGCGGCCATCCAGCGCCACCCGCTCGGCGTTGGTGACCCGCACCCGCGCCGGCGATTCCCGGGTGAAGCGCACCGCCAGGGGCTCGCTGCGGGTGCTGTTGCCGCTCTGCACCGAGAGGGTGAGCACCTCCACCAGGGATTCGCCCACCGCCAGCCGCGCCAGGCGCTGGGGCGGAAATCGAGTGGTCACGGTGGCCAGG
The DNA here is from genome assembly GCF_051216275.1 of Halomonas salsilacus. NCBI lineage: Bacteria > Pseudomonadati > Pseudomonadota > Gammaproteobacteria > Oceanospirillales > Halomonadaceae > Halomonas > Halomonas salsilacus. The sequence goes on along the minus strand of NZ_JBPKAQ010000002.1, from coordinate 64,623 downwards.
GGCCGCTCGGTGAGGCCTGAGAGCCAGGGCGGCAGCGGCCCCAGGCGTTCGACCACGTCGCTCTGGGCCAGGCGCAGCGGCAGCACCAGGGTGCCGTCCGCCTCGGCGGCGCCGGAGAGCCGACGCACCTCGTGCTGGCGGGGGATGGGGCCCTCGGGGGACATCTGGATCACGGTGGCGGCCACCCGCGACTGGGCCGGGTCCAGCTCCCAGGCCGCCGCCGCGGGCAGTGTAGCCAGGAGCGCAACCAGCAGCGCCGCCGGGAGCCGAGCCAGCAGGGCGACCCGAGCAGCGCCGAGCACGGACGAGCGGGTACGAAAAGGGACGAACGGACGAGAAAGAGCGCGAAGGGGCACCGGCGGATCTCCAGAAGGGGCGGGCCCATGGAAGACCGCGGCCGGGCCAGTAAGTGCCCCGGGCGGGGCAGCGGCCAGTGCAACGGGCAGTGCCCAGTTCAGCGCAACGGGCAATGCAACGGGCAATGCAACGGGCAATGCAACGGGCAATGCCCTGTACAGCGCCACGAGCAGCGCCCTGATCGTTGCGAGAGCCGGCGGGCTATGGCCACCCTCATCGCCATTCGCTATCATACGCCGGCGCCCTGGCGCACCTTTCTGAAAGGGCCTATAGCTCAGCTGGTTAGAGCAGGGGACTCATAATCCCTTGGTCGTAGGTTCAAGTCCTACTGGGCCCACCAGACACCACGCCCCACGCCCCAAGGATAAAGGGCGTGGGGCTTTTTTGTGGGTGGAGGCTCCCCGCCGGTGAGCGGCGCAGGCGAACGTGCAAAAAGGTGAACGCGGCGCTTGCAGGATTACAAACCGTAACGTAAGGTAATGCTCAGGAGTACCATCAAGCTGATACTCCGCTAAGAAAAGGCAGCGTGGCGGCGTTTGGCAGCCAAGCTAGGGCATAGCCGCAGGGGCAGAAACCTGCCGGGGCGGACAAGAATTCAAGGGGCACAACAATGAAGACACAAGGCGTTATGACGAGAATGAAGAATACTCAGGGTGGTTTTACCCTGATCGAACTGCTGATCGTCGTGGCGATCATCGGTATCCTGGCGGCGATCGCGATTCCGAGGTATCAGGGATATATTGCCCGTTCTCAGGCTGCAACTGCACTTTCAACTATTCGCGGCGTTCAAACTATAGCTGAAGATCTCGTTTTAAGAAGCCAGGTCGTTTCACCTGCTTCCCTTGGCTTAACTAATGTTACTGGCGACGATGCGGCTCAAGTTTCAGCGCATGAGTATGGTAATATCACTGTAGTTAATGGACTCCCGGCTGACGGTACGGAGCCCGTTATAGTTTATACATTCAGTGGTGACGATTCAGTGTTTACTGATGACGACGGGATTTGGCTGGCTCGTTCAAATGCTGATGGTTGGGCTTGCTATACTACCCTCGGTGAGCAGGATGATGGTACTGACGTCGTCGATAATAATTCCGCAGCACGTCCCGATGCCTGTGAAGGTGGTCAAACTACCGTAGGAAATGTGCCTGCAAATTAATCGTGTACACATACTAGCCTGAAATAAAGGCTAAACGGATGGGCTAATCGGGAACAGTTTCTCATTCCCCACCTAGCCTGAAGACCACACAGCGGTCGGCAGAGATGCCGGCCGCTGGCGTTTTTGCGTTTCGGATGGTGCTTGGCTGTTCAGCTGCAGAGCGCATCATTCAGCGCCGCCGCACTGGCATCAGCGCTCACGTCTTGACGGGTCGTCTATTTGACTAGCCTTGATCGGCTGCCACTCGATCTTCTTGCAGCGCTTGTTATAACGTTGCCTTCGTCACGTTCCTTGCTTGACGTTTCTCTCTTGACGATCCCTCCTTAACGTTCCTTTCTTGACGCCCTTTGCATAACGCGCCTTTACCGCCGGCATCGATGAGGCGGCGGTGATGGTTGACGTTTGCACGCAACTCCCCGATGGGTTCCCTGCCCTGGCGCTATCGTTAGCGCTGTATTCGGCCTGCGCGTCGCCCTGAAGGGCGTCATCCGGGTGAGCGGCAAGGCGGTGCTGGTGGGCGAGGGGCGATGCCTGTCATGATGCGGGCTACCGCCTTCAAGGAGACACGCCGCATGAGCACCACCGCCCTGGTCATCGTGGATCTGCAGAACGACTATTTTCCGGCCGGCAAGTGGCCGCTGGTGGGCATCGAACCGGCCGCCGAGAAGGCCGCCCGCGTGCTCGGGTGGTTCCGCGAGCAGTCGCTGCCCATCGTGCATGTGCGTCACGAGTTCCCCTCGGAGGAGGCGCCGTTCTTCGTGCCCGGCAGCGACGGGGCGCGCATTCACGCCTCCATGGCGCCAAAGGACGCCCCCAGCGAAGCCGTGATCCTCAAGAACAGCGTCAACGCCTTCCTGGGTACCTCGCTGCACGAGCACCTTCAGGAAAGAGGCATCGAGCGTCTCGTCATCACCGGCGCCATGAGCCATATGTGCATCGATGCCGCGACCCGCGCCGCGTCGGATCTCGGCTATGCGGTCACGGTGCTGCAGGACGCCTGCGCGACCCACGACCAGGCATTCAATGGGGTGACGGTGCCGGCGGCCCAGGTGCATGCGGCCTTCATGGCCGGCCTCGCCTTCGCCTATGCCGAGGTCACCGACACCGCCGGGTGGCTTGAGCAGCAGGGGTAATCGGGGAGGGGAAGAACCCTCAGGCCAGGTCGAAGAGCAGGATCTCCACGTCCTTCACGCCGACCGCGTCGATGGGCTCCCCCGGCTCGAAGGCGGCGGCGTCGCCGGCCGAGAGCCGCTGCCCGTTGACCCGTGCCTCGCCACGCACCAGGTGCAGCCAGGCATGGCGCACCGGGGGCGTCGGTGCCTGCTCGCCGGCATCGAACCGCCCGGCGTAGAGGTTGACGTCCTGGTTCACGCTCACCGAGCCATCGCGCCCTTCCTGGGAGACCACCAGCCGCCACTGCCCCTGGCGCTGCTCCACGGGGAAGGCCTTCTGTTCGTAGCTGGGGGGAATGCCGCGCTGCATCGGCTCGATCCAGATCTGCAGGAAGTGCAGCTCCCGGTCCGGGGCGTTGTTGAACTCGCTGTGCCGAACGCCGGTGCCGGCCGACATGCGCTGCACATCGCCGGGGCGCATGATCGCCCCGTTGCCCAGGCTGTCCTTGTGGGCCATCTCGCCCTCCAGCACGTAGGAGAGGATCTCCATGTCCCGGTGGGGGTGGGTGCCGAAGCCCTGGCCGCCCTGAACGCGATCCTCGTTGATCACGCGCAGCGCACGAAAGCCCATGTGGGCCGGGTCGAAGTAGTCGGCAAACGAGAAGGTGTGGCGAGACTTGAGCCAGCCGTGGTCGGCGTAGCCGCGCTCGTTGGCATGTCGAATGATCATCGGGTTATTCCTCCAGAGTGGTGTTGGCGTGCGTCAGGACAGCGGGGAGAGGGCGAACTCATCGCCATTGTTGCTCATGAACAGGCCATTGGCGAAATGGACGCTGACGATCGCCCTGCATGCGGCCTGCCGGCGCTGGGGGAAGAGGGGCTTGCACGCGCTTTTCTGCGATTCCTTCGTCCCCCGTCCCCATTCCCAAACCGGGCGCGTTTTTTTTGGGTCGGTGCTCGGTGCTCGGTGCTCGGTGAAGTGGACCCCTTCCGCCCCTGTCGCCAACTCGCTACTCCGGAGCCTGAAATTCTCAAAGAGCGTGGATCATGAGCCGAGGGTAGAGCCGTTTTCCGGTGGGGGCGGTATAAGGTAGGCAGCCCACGAGATCGAACTGGGTGAGGGAACACGATTAACCTTGTTGGGAGGGACATGACATGCGAATGCTATCTATCGGCCTGCTGACCGGCGTACTGGCCCTGGGGCTCACCGGCTGCGGTACCACTACGGGGGAGCGCGCGCTGAGTGGCGCCGGCCTGGGCGCGGCCGCCGGCGCCGGGACTGCGGCCATGACCGGCGGCAGCATCAGCAAGGGGGCGGTGATCGGTGGGGGCCTGGGTGCCGCCGCCGGGGCCGCCACCGATCGCAACGACATCGACCTGGGGCGTCGGCGCCGCTGATCCCGCCGCGCCTGGTGTCACCGCCGGAAGGGAGGATGGGGGCCTGCCCCCATTGTCCCCCGCCTTTGTTGGGCAGAAGCGCGCCGCCACCGTCAGAGATGCCAGCCGATGGTCATGGCCATCCACCCCAGCAGGCGCCGTGTCAGGGGGCGGTTGTTCCAGGCGTCCAGGTCGTAGGCCTTGGTCTGTTCGAGGTCGAGGTCGTACATCGAGGTCAACGTCGCCGCCAGGTCGCCATCCATGATGATGACGTTGGTTTCGTCATTGAGCCGGAAGGAGCGGTTGTCGAGGTTGGACGAGCCGATGGAGACCCAGTAGTCATCGATCAGGTAGAGCTTGGCGTGGTACTTCGATGGCTGATATTCATGGATGTTCACACCGGACTCGAGCAGCGGGCCCCAGCGATTCCTCGAGGCCTCCCTCACGAGGGTGCTGTAATACCCTTCGGCAGGCAGCAGCAGATCCACGCTGACGCCACGCTCACGGGCGTCGATCAACGCCTCCAGGATCATGTCATCGGGGTAGAAGTACGGCGTGGCCAGGCGGATGCTGTCGCGCGCGCCGGCGATGGCCAGGAGCAACGCCAGCCTGATGCGCTGCGTCCCCTCGCGCGGTGACCCGTCGACCACCTTGACACCAAGCTCGCCCCGCGCTTCGAGCTTGGGCAAGTATTTCGTCGAATACAGTAGCTGATTGGTGGCATCGAGCCAGTTGATCATGAAGGAGTGCTGGAGGTGGGCGACCACCGGGCCTTCGAAGCGATAGTGGTTGTCGCGATAGCCGCCGCTGTCGGGATTGCCCTGCCAGGGGTCGGCCACGTTGGCCCCGCCGGTGAAGCCGATCGTGCCGTCCACGATCAGCAGCTTGCGGTGTGTGCGGTGGTTGAAACGAGACAGCTGGTACCAGGTGGGTGACCGCCAGCGCACCACGTCCACGCCGGCGTCTTCCATCCGGCGAAAGGTGTCACGGCTCGCCTTCACGGAGCCGACATGGTCGAAGATCGCGTGAACGGCGACCCCGCGCTGCGCGGCGTTGGCCAGCGCCTCGGCAAAATCGCCGGCGATCTCCTCACCCCAGAATTCGAAGGTCTCGAAGGTAATGCTTCGGGTGGCCTGGTTGATGGCCTGCAGCTTGGCCTCAAAGATCTCTTCGCCATTCTCGAGGATATCGATGCGGTTCCCCGGGGTGGCGGTGCTCCCCAGGACGACCGACTGCAGGTGGCGAAACGCTTCGGAATCAATGGCCGGAATAGAGGAAATCGGCTCGGAGACCCGCATGGGGGCGGGTACGGCGTTGGCGTAGATCAGGAACGCCACCACCGTGGTCAGCACAGCCCCTGCGGCAACGGCGATCAACCAGATCCTGAACCTGTTCGTCATGTCCCCCCCTCGGAGGCCTGAGCATGGGCCAGACGCGCTCCGTCAGCGCTTCACGGTACCATGATCGCAGAGCCCTCAAAGGCTCAGGTGAAATCGGGGTCGTCGGTGCGCACGATGAGGTCGGTCTCATCGCCGGGCAGGGTGACGGAGAACTCGCCGCCGCCCAGGTAGGTCACCGGGTGCCCCTCGCGGGTGCGCAGGGCGGGCTCGCCGCTGACCGGGCCGGCGGGGGTGAGCTCGCCGAGCTCCTTCACGCTGATCTGGATGTCGATCATCACCTCTCGGCCCTGATCGTCGACGGCCATGATGGTGCGTTCGTGTTCGCTCATGGGGGTGGCTCCGGTGGCGGGTGTCCTGCCTGCAGTATCGGCGTTCCGGGCACAAGAGGCGAGAGCGCCAACGCCGCGGGGCCTGCGCGCAGGCAGGCCCCGGGGGTGTCGGTGTGGCGAGAGTGGGTTACAGCCGGCTGGCCACGGCGTCGAGGAAGCCGTTCATGTCGACCAGGGTCTCGCTTGCCGGGTCGTTGGTCTTGCCCTTGAGGTCGCCGGTGATGATGCCGGCGCCCACGGTGTCGATCAGCGCCGCCTTGAGGGAGAGGGCGTAGTCGATCAGGGCGTCGTTGGCCTCGCGCTCGCCCAGGGTCTCCAGGGCGTTGGCCACGGCGAACAGCAGGGCGGAGGAGTTGAAGTGCGCCTGCTTGCCGTCGGTCTCCAGGTAGGTGAGGTAGAGATCGTGGGCGGTGCCGTGGGGCGCCTCGAACAGCATGGTGCCGTCCTTGCTCTCGATGATCGAGCTGGCGGTGGCCAGGCTGCCGCCGAGGGCCGCGGAGATATCGGAGAAGATGTCGCCGTCCAGGTTCTGGGCCGGGTAGAGGGCGTTGCGGGGCGGGTCGGTGATCATCTTGGTGAGCTGGCTGGAGGGCCGCATGATCATGAAGGAGGGCGGCGGGGTGCCGGTCTCGGCGAGCTCTCGGCGCACGTCGGTGATCGCCGTGCTGAACACCTCGTCGTATTCCATGTACTCGCGCTTGAGGCCGAAGTAGACTTCCTTGTCCTTGCGCGAGGCGTCGCGGAACACCTGCAGCACCCAGTCCTTGATCGCCGCCTGGTCGTTGGACATCAGCAGGATGGCGTCGCCCTTCTTGACCCGTCGCGCGTGCTTCTCCTCGCCATCGACGATCACCTTGAGGATGCCGTCTTCACTGGCGGGGGCGTTGAAGCTGCCGTACTGGTCGCCGCCGCCGGCGCTCATGCGCGAGATGGAGACCTGGGCCTTGCGGGCGGGAATGCCGTAGCGCTTGAGCTCTTCCACCAGCTTGAAGAGCTTGCGGCCGGTGGTGTTGTCCGGCACGCCCCACAGGGCTCGCTCCGGCGGGTTGGCGACGAGGCGCGCGGCCTGGGCGTCGATCAGCTCGTAGTGGTAGTGGAGCCCCAGCGATTCCACCTGCTCGCGGTAGTCGCTCTCGAAGATGTCTTCAATGGCGGCGCGCATCACGCCGTCGTAGCCGGCGATCACGGTGTCCTTGAGGCCCAGGTAGATGTCGCGCTTCTCGTCGATGGCGCGCTGGAAGAAGCGGTGGGCCCAGGCCTTGACGTCCTCCACGTCGTTGGTGGCCAGCAGCCAGGGGTCGCCCTTGTTGACCTCGCGGCGGTGCAGCTCCACCGGGTCACCGCTCTCGCCCACGAACATCAGCTTGACCACGCCGGTGGCCCGGGAGAGCTCGTTGAAGCTCTCCTTGATGCCGCCGGTCTCCATGGTGTCCACCTCGATATCGCGGCCGATCCACTCCGGGCGCGAGACCTTGAGGTTGCGAAATTCGATGTCCTCGCGGGTGATGTTGCCGCCGATGCCCTTGCGGATGGCGCCGTTGGGGGACTTGGTGGCCAGCGGGTGCAGGCGGGTGACGTCGAGCTCGGGGTGCTTGGCGAGCATCTCGCCGAGCTGGGTGCGATTGACCGTCATGCCGGCATTCTTGATGCCGACGCCGTGTTCCTTGAGCGCCTCGATGGCGTCGACGATCACCTGGCCGTTGGTGACCAGGCGATTCTCGGCGGAGAGGTCGATCTCCACCAGCGGAATCTCCAGTCGTGAGGTCACGAAGGTATCGAGGATCTTCTCGAAGGCTACCTGGGCCATCTCGTCGCCGTGGAGGATGACGAGAGGGGCGTCGACGCGAATCTTCTGGGTCATGCCGGTTCCCTGTTCATGGTGATCGATCGGTGAGGATCGTTACGATGTTTCGGAGGCCAATAGGATACGCCTGCTGACCTGAGGGCGCTACGCGCAGAAAGCCGTAAGGCGCGGGCGGCGGCGCTGGGCTAGACCGGGGTGCGGGTGGACCAGCGCTCGTCCGGGTGCACCTCGTTGGCCGGCAGCACCGGGTCGTAGCCCTCGGCGCGCAGCGCCGCGATCACCTCGCGGGTGTGCTCGCCGCCCAGGGTCTCGAGGGTCGCCTCAACCTCGGTGGCGCGCAACGCGAGGTCGGTGAAGGTGCGCTGGTGGGCGATCTGGATCACGTTGGCGCGCTGGTCGGCGAGCAGCCGGGTCAGCTCGGCCAGGGCGCCGGGCACGTCGGGAATCGCCACCCGCACCCGCACGATGCGGGCGGTGCGCACCAGGCCGCGCTGGATCACCGAGGCGAGGGCCAGCATGTCGATGTTGCCGCCGCACAGGATCAAGCCCACCCGGCGGCCGCGGTAGCGCTCGGGGTCGGCCAGCACCGCGGCGAGCCCGGCGGCGCCGGCGCCCTCGGCCACCGTCTTCTCGATCTCCAGCAGCAGCAGGATGGCGCGCTCGATCTCGGGTTCGTCCACTAGCACGATGTCGCGCACCCGCTCGCGCACGATGGGCAGGGTGAGCCGCCCGGGCTGCCTGACCGCGATGCCCTCGGCCAGGGTGGCGTGGCCACACTGGATCGGCTCGCCGGCCAGGGCCTGCTTCATGGCGGGGAAGCGCGTGGTCTGCACGCCGATCACCTCGATGCTCGGCTTGAGCGCGGTGGCGGCGATGGCGTTGCCGGCGATCAGTCCGCCGCCGCCGATGGGGATCACCAGGGCGTCGAGGTCCGGGGCCTCCTCGAGCATCTCCAGCGCGATGGTGCCTTGCCCGGCGATGATGCGTTCGTCGTCGTAGGGGTGCACGAACACCAGGTCGTGGGCTTCGGCCAGGCGGTGGGCGACCTCGCCGGCCTCGGCCACGCCTTCGCCCTCCAGGTGCACCTCGGCGCCCAGTTCGCGGGTGTTGCGCACCTTGAGGTTGGGGGTGTGGCGGGGCATGACGATGGTGGCGCGGATACCGAGCCGGGCGGCGTGGTAGGCCACCGCCTGGGCGTGGTTGCCGGCGGACATGGCGATGACGCCGCGGGCACGCTCCGCCGCGCTGAGGCTCAGCAGGTGGTTGAGCGCACCGCGCTCCTTGAAGGCGGCGGTGAACTGGTGGTTCTCGAACTTGATGTACAGCTCGCAGCCGGTGATGCGCGACAGGGTGTGAGAGTGCAGGCAGGGGGTGCGCTCGACGCTTCCGGCAATGCGGGCGGCGGCGGCGCGGATGTCAGCGAGGGTGACGCTCATGGCGGGGCGGCTCCGGTGTTTCTGGTGTGGCAGCCATGATGCGACGTTGCCCTGCTGCTGTCGAAGCTGAGGTCAACGCTGATGCCAAAGTCCATGTAAAAGGCTGATGGCGCGGCCGATGTCGCAACCCGGTGGCTGGAGTAGAGTTAACCCAGGCAGATCCTTCTGCCCTGATGGTTTTCATGAGGAAAACATGATGAATGCCAGCAAGATTCTGGAGCAGCTGATGCAGCAGGCGGCCGGCCAATCGGGTGGCCAATCCGGCAACACGGGCGGGCGGGGCGGTGCTGGCCTGGATATCAAGGGGGTGCTGGGCGGCCTCTCCCGCCAGCTGGGCGGCGGTGGTGGCGCTTCGGGGCAGGGCGGTGGCTCGGGCGTGGACGTCAAGAGCCTGCTGGGCGGCGGTGCCCTGGGGTTGCTGCTGGGCTCCGGCAGTGGGCGCAAGGCGGGGGGCAAGGCGATGAAGTACGGCGCCATCGCCAGCGTGGGCATGATGGCCTGGAAGGCCTGGCAGAACGCTCAAGCCAGTTCCCGTGACGATTCCCGCGACGATTCCCGTGACCTTTCCCGCGCCACTGCCCGCGTCAATGCCCGCGACCCTTCCGGCGCCACTGCCCGCGGCCAGGGCGGTGAGGCGTCCGCCGAGGGGGCGCCGGTGGAGCGTCTGGGCGGCCAGGCCCTCGAGGAGCGCAGCCTGGAGCTCTTGCAGGCGGTGATCATGGCGGCCCGCGCGGATGGCCATATCGATGATCAGGAACGCGAGCTTATCTCGGGTCAGATCGATGCCCTGGGGGCGGATCAGGAACTGCACGCCTGGGTGGAGCGTCAGCTCAAGGCGCCGCTCGATGCCAGCGCCCTGGCTGCTCGGGTCGATTCCCCCCAGGCGGCCCGGGAGATGTACCTGATCAGCGTGGCGGTGGTCGACGAGCAGCACCCCATGGAGCGGGCCTGGCTCGACCAGCTCGGCCAGGCCCTGGCGCTGCCCGCCGAGGTGGTCACGGAGCTTGAACGCCAGGCCAGAGAGGCCGACTGATGGGGGTCCGCGGATGGCCATCGCCAGGGTGAGCCGTCCTGCCTGATCGTCCTCCGCGAGTGACTGTCATGTCATTGCGCTATCCTGTCACGCCAACCCGCAGACGCCGGGTTGGCGTTTTTTGGTCTGCGTGGAGATCCCCTATGTCGATGCCCTTGCCCCCTCGGATTCCCTTCGGCGAGGCCGTGCGCGTCTGGCTGCGCATCGCCCTGCTGAGCTTCGGTGGGCCCGCCGGGCAGATCGCCGTCATGCACCGCATCCTCGTCGAGGAGAAACGCTGGATCGGCGAGAAGCGGTTCCTGCACGCGCTCAACTACTGCATGCTGCTGCCCGGACCCGAGGCCCAGCAGCTGGCGATCTACATCGGCTGGCTGATGCATCGCACCAAAGGCGGGCTGGTCGCCGGCAGCCTCTTCGTGCTGCCGGGCTTCCTGGCCATTCTGGTGCTGAGCGTTCTCTATGCGGTGCTGGGCAGCGTGGGCATCGTCGAAGGGCTGTTCTTCGGCCTCAAGGCCGCGGTGCTGGCCATCGTGCTCAATGCGGTGGTGCGCATCGGCAAACGCGCCCTCAGAAACCGCGTCATGCTGGGCCTGGCGGCGGCCGCCTTCGTCGCCATCTTCTTTCTCGATATCGCCTTTCCGCTGATCATCCTCTCGGCGGGCGTGTTCGGTTACTGGGGTGGCCGCCAGGGCGTCGCGGCCTTTCGGGTCGGGGGGGGCCATGGGGCCGACGAGGTCTCGGGCCTGGCCGATCGCGACTCGCTGCTCGGCGAGGGGTTGCCGGCCCATGCGCGCCCCGATCCTGGCTGGTCGCTGCGCATCGCTGTGATCTTCCTGCTGCTGTGGTTGACCCCGGTATTGCTGTTGATCCTGGCCCTGGGGGGCGACCACGTCTTCAGCCAGATCGCCACCTTCTTCAGCAAGATGGCCGTGGTCACCTTCGGCGGCGCCTACGCCGTGCTCAGCTACGTGGCCCAGGAGGCGGTGCAGCATTACGGCTGGCTGGCGCCGGGGGAAATGCTCGATGGCCTGGGCATGGCGGAAACCACCCCCGGGCCGCTGATTCAGGTGGTGCAGTTCGTCGGGTTCATGGGCGCCTATCGCGAGGCGGTCGGGCTCGACCCCATGCTGGCGGCAATCCTGGCCGCCGTGCTCACCACCTGGGTCACCTTCGTGCCCTGCTTCCTGTGGATCTTCCTCGGCGCGCCCTACATGGAGCGCCTGCGTGACAACCGCGCCCTGAGCGGCGCCATGGCGGCGATCACCGCCGCGGTGGTCGGGGTGATCCTCAACCTGGCGGTATGGTTCGGGCTGCATGTGATCTTCGCCGAGATCACCGAGTGGCGCGGGTTCGGCATCCGCCTGCTGCTGCCCGATGTCACCACGCTGGATCTCTTCGCCCTGCTGCTGTCCGCGGGGGCGCTGCTGGCGATCTTCCGGTTCAAGGTCGACATGCTCAAGGTGCTGGGCGGCTGTGCCCTGCTGGGCATGCTGGTCTCGTTCTTCTGACTTCGCCCTCCTTGGCAGTCGGCCAGGGTGGACGACGCGGTGAGCGCCGAGGCAGCGCGGCGCACCGTCGGAGCCGACTGGCCGATGAGGTAACATGGCATTCCGGTCTCGACGACAGAGGTAGTTCGCGGTGAACGACAACCCTTCCCAGGACAGAGCGGCGGATTGGCCGCTGGACAGTGTGGTGGCGGAACTGCGGCAGGTACGCCATGAGTGGCGGGAACAGCAGGGGCGAGAGCGCGACCTGGGCAGCCGGGAGCTCCCGGCGCTTCACGCCGTTCATGAGGTGGTCGACGACCTCTGCGGCATCCTCTTCCCCATGCGCCTGGGGCCCTCTGACCTGAGCAAGGAGAGCGAGGACTACTATGTGGGCCATCGGCTCGGCCATGCCCTCACGATGCTTCACGGGCAGGTCAAGCTGGAGCTCAACTATCGGCTCCAGGGCGTCTCTCCGGCTGACCATGATCAGGAGGCCCGTGGGCTGGTGCGGGCCTTCGCGCTGTTGCTGCCCGAACTGCGCCGTCAACTGGACCAGGACGTGGTCGCGGCCTACCGGGGCGACCCAGCCGCCACCTGTGTCGACGAGATCCTGCTCTGCTATCCGGGGATCTTCGCGGTGATTCACCACCGCATCGCCAGCGTCTTCTATCGGTCGGGGTTGCCGATCATCGCCCGCATCGTGTCGGAGAAGGCCCACTCGGTGACCGGGATCGACATCCATCCCGGCGCCACCATTGGCCGCCAGTTCTTCATCGACCATGGCACCGGTGTCGTGATCGGTGAGACCGCGGTGATCGGTGACCGTGTGCGGCTCTATCAGGCCGTGACGCTGGGCGCGGTCAGGTTCAGCGAGGACGACGAGGGAGGATTGAAGAAGGGCGAGGCCCGTCACCCCGTCGTCGAGGACGACGTGGTCATCTACGCCGGTGCCACGGTGCTCGGCCGCATCACCATCGGCCGGGGGTCGATCATCGGTGGCAACGTCTGGCTCACGCGCAGCGTGCCCCCCGGCAGCAATATCACCCAGGCGACGCTGCGCCAGACCCGCTGAGTGACACCTTCCCTCGGCATGGCTCGGGTGCCGGCTTGCCGCCGTCAGCCACTGGCCACCCGGGCGTCGGGCAGAAACACCCGGCTGTGGATCGGGCGTATCAGGACAGGTGCCGGGCCAGGGCGAACACGTGGGGGTCGTCCACCTCGAGTTCGCGCAGTGCCTCGGCCAGGTTGAGCAGGTAGTCGCGGTTGGGGCCGCTGGGGCCGTGGGCGCGGGCGATCTGTGCGGCGATGGCCTCCAGCGGGGCGTCGCCGAGGAAGGCGGCGTTCTCCTCGGTGGCGAGATAGATCAGCCCCTCGGCGCTGTCGCCATCATTGAAGTGCAGCGCCACCACCTCGCGCAGGTAGCCGTTCTTCTCGCGCACATCCAGGGGCGCGAGCACCTCGGGGGTGATCCGGTAGGCCATGCCGTGGCAGACCGCGCCCGGCTCGCGCACTAGGGTGGCGACCCGCCCCGGCGCCTCCGGGGTGCCGCGGTGGTCGTGGGAGCCCTGCCAGAAGCGCCGCGACCATCCGTGGATGACGGCGGGGCGTCGTTCCAGGTAGGGAAAGTCCACCTTCCAGATCAGCGAGCCGTAGCCGAACAGCCAGATCTCGTCGTGGCCGTCGAAGTGGGTCATCTGGCGGTTGAGGGCGGTGGTGTCCAGGGCCATGGTGGTCGTGCAGCCGGTGGTGGAGGGAATTCCCCATGATGCGTCCCTCGGCGGAGAAAGTCGAAGGGCAGAGAAAGTCGAAGGACGTTGCCGACGTGCGCGACGCCGTCATGCGGGTGCGGTAGGCTGGCGGCCTGTTCACTTTCTACTGATGGAGTTCCTCTCATGACCGTGATGATTCTCGGCCTGCTGATCTTTCTGGGGGTGCACTCGGTGCGCATCGTCGCCGACGACTGGCGCAGCGCCCAGATCAGGCGCCTGGGCGAGCTGCCCTGGAAGGCCGCCTACTCGGTGGTCTCGATCATCGGCCTGGCGCTGGCGATCTGGGGCTATGGCCAGATGCGTCTCGACCCCACCTGGGTGTGGTTCCCGCCGGTGGGGCTGCGTCATGCCGTGTCGCTGTTGATGATCCCGGCGTTCATCCTGCTGGTGGCCGCCTATGTGCCGGGCAACCACCTCAAGGTGAAGCTGGGGCATCCGATGATCATCGCCGTGAAGATATGGGCCTTCGCCCACCTGCTGGCCAACGGCCGGCTGGGCGATATCGTCTTCTTCGGCGCCTTCCTGCTCTGGGCGGTGTTCGACTTCCGCTCCGCGCGTCGCCGCCCGGCGCCCGCGGTGCAGACCCCGAGCATGGCGCGTACCGCCATCACGGTGGTGGTCGGCCTGGTCGCCTACTACCTGTTTGCCTTCCACCTGCACGTCTGGGTCACCGGCGTGCCGGTGATGTGACGCCGTTGGCTGCGCCACGGAGAAGGTCATGACCGCCTCGCGGTTGTCCCTCTGAGGGCCGGCCGTTTAGTTGAAGAATTTCCGGAAGGGTCCGGGGGGATGCTCTAGGGTTAGGCAGTGGACGGGCAGTGTCATCCAGCTGACATCCTGCCGCGCGATAACGGCAAGGGTCTGCCGGCTTGTGGCAGCCTTAGCTCCCTACCTTCATGGAGAATCTCGTCATGTCGATCACGCGTCGCCGCTTCCTGCAGGGATCCCTGGCCGCCGGGGCCGCCGCTACCCTGCCGTCCTCCTTCTACATCAACCGGGCGATGGCACGGGAGCCCCTGCGCATCTATGCCTGGGCGGGCTACTTCACGGACCGGATGCTGGAGGACTTCACCGAGAAGACCGGCATCCCTGCCACCTTCACCCCCTATGGCACCAACGACGAGCTGATGAACTCGCTGCGCGCCAGTGACGGCAGCGGCTTCGACGTGATCATGCCCACCGTGGACCGGGTGCCGGGCTACCTGGACTACAACCTGATCCAGCCCCTGGACGAGTCGCGCATCAACTGGAGCGGCGCCCTGGAGAGTGCCATCCAGGGGTCCGAGGTGGGTGGCGTGGTGGACGGCAAGCGATACTTCGCCCCCAGCGACTGGGGCACCGAGGCGATTACCTGGCATCGCCGTTTTGCCGATGTCGACCGCGCCAACCTCAGCTATGCGGACCTGTGGAACCCCGAACACGGCCAGGGTGTCACCGTGCGTGGCCACTCCGCGCTGGTCGGTATCGGCCTTTGGCTGGAGCACGAGGGCAGGCTGCCCTTCCCGCTGCTCGACTCCTACCAGAGCGAGGAGGCGATGCGGGCCAACTTCGACGTCATCGTCGAGGAGGCGGTCAAGCACAAGCAGATGCTCGTGCAGTTCTGGGACACCGAGAACGAGGCCCAGGCGGCCTTCCGCACCAACGGGGCGATCATCGGCCAGACCTGGGACTCCACCGCCTTCCGCCTGCAGCAGGAGGGCGAAGACATCGCCTATGGCGCGCCGAAGGAGGGGGCCCTGGCGTGGATGGAGGGTTTCGTGATCCCGCGCAACGCCCGCAATCCGGATGCCGCCTACGACCTGATCAACTGGTACTACACCCCCGAGGCCGGGGCGATGTTCGTCGAGGCCACCGGCTACAACTCCACCGCCAAGGGCGCCACAGAGCTCTTGCCGGAGGCGACGCGACGGTTCTTCACGGACTCCTATACCGAGCAGGACCTGGCCAACCTCTGGTGGTGGCCGATCCAGGAGCCCTGGTACGTGGCACTGCGCAACGAGTACCAGGACCGCTACCTCTCTGCCTGATCGCGGAGCGTCGAGTTCGAGGTGACCATGGACGGAAGCGTCCGGCTGGAGGAGGTGGTGATGCGCTTCGGCGACTTCACCGCCATCGAGAGGACGTCGCTGGCCATCGAGTCGGGGGAGTTCTTCAGCTTCCTCGGCCCATCCGGCTGCGGCAAGACTACCTTGCTCAACATCGTCGGCGGCTTTCTGACGCCCAGCGAGGGGCAGGTGTTCATCGGCGGTGACCCCGTGGCCGGGGTGCCGGTGAATCGTCGGCCCACGGCGATGATCTTCCAGAACCTGGCGCTATTCCCGCTGATGACGGTGTTCGAGAACATCGAGTTCGGCCTGGAGGTGCGCGGCGTCGACCGCAAGACACGCCGCGCAACTTCCGAACGGCTGCTGGCGCTGGTGGCCCTTGAGGGCAGCGGGCCGAAGCGGATCGGCGAGCTCTCCGGCGGCCAGAAGCAGCGGGTGGCTATCGCCCGGGCCCTGGCCGTGGAACCGAGGGTGCTACTCCTCGATGAGCCGCTCTCCGCCCTGGACCTCAAGCTGCGCCAGCACATGCGCGCCGAGCTCAAGGCCATTCAGCGCAAGACCGGCATCACCTTCATTTATATTACCCACGACCAGGGCGAGGCGCTGACCATGTCCGACCGGGTGGCGGTGATGTCGGCGGGGCGCATCCAGCAGGTGGATGTCCCCATGACGCTCTATCGCGAGCCTGCCAACGGCTTCGTGGCGGCCTTCGTCGGCGAGAACAACCGGCTCGAGGCCAGGGTGATCGATCGCGAGGGCGAGCGGGTGCGTCTGGATGGCGGGAGCCTGGGCGAGCTGGCCGGGCGTGCCGGCCCGGACGTTCGGCTGGCCAACGGCCAGGCGGTGGCACTCTATGTGCGACCCGAGCACCTGCGGCCGTTGGCCGAGGGCGATGGTGGCCCGACGCTTGCGGCGACCGTCGAGGCAGTGCACTTCGAGGGCGCCTGGGTAATGCTCGAGACACGGCTCGACGCCTCCGGCGAGCGGCTGCGGGTTCAGCTCGGCCATGAGCTCTCGCGCCAGCATACCGAAGCCCTGGCCCCGGGGCAGCGAATCCGCTTTGGGTATGACCCCGCGGATGCCGTGGTGCTGCCGCAGGACGGCAGCCCGGTGGTCGACGAGGCCACCGGCGAGGTGGTCGCGGCGGCGGGAGGCGCCCATGTTTAGGCAGCTGCGCGCTCGCTTCGGCGGACCGCTGGCGGCGGCCATCCTGACTCTGCTGGGGATCTGGCTGATCGTGATGGTGACCCTGCCGCAGCTGCAAATGATCGAGTACTCGCTGCGTCCCAACCTGCTGCCGGCTCAGGTGGGCGGCCCCGACGATCGTCTGACCCTGGCCAACTACGTCACCCTGTTCAACAACGAGATCCACCGGGCCATCTTCTTCAAGACGCTCTGGTCGAGCGTGCTGGTGACCCTGCTGACCCTGGGGGTGAGCTATCCGCTGGCCTGGTACCTGGCCAAGGTGGCCACGCCGCGGCAGGCGGCGCTGTGTCTGCTGCTGCTGATCATCCCGTTCTGGATCAACGAGATCCTGCGGACCTACTCCTGGTTCATCATCCTGTCGTTCCGCGGGCCACTCAACGAGATGCTGATGATGCTGGGGTTGATCGACCGGCCGATCCGCTTCCTCAGCGGCGATGGCGGGGTGATGGTGGGCATGGTCTATGCCTACATCCTGTTCATGGTCTTTCCCGTCTACAACGCCATCGAGAGCCTCGACGACAACCAGGTACGGGCGGCGCGGGACCTGGGGGCAGGGACCGTGCGTACCCACTGGCGCATCGTCATTCCCCACGCCAAGCCGGGCATCGCCACCGGCTGCATCATGACCTTCATGCTGGCGGCGGGGAGCTACGCGGTGCCGGCGCTGCTCGGCTCGCCGGGCAGCCGCTGGTTCACTCAGATCATCTACAACTGGTTCTTCGAGGGTGGCAACTGGAACCAGGGGGCCGCCTACGCCTTTCTGCTGCTGGTGCTGTGCATCGGATTCATGTCGCTGGTGATGCGGATCTTCAAGGTGGGCCTGGGAGACATCGCGAAATGATGGAGAGACAGGCGTGACCTCGCAGCGGCTGATGGCCTTCGGGCTGCGGTTCTACGTGGTGGTCTTCTTCGGCTACCTGTTCCTGCCGCTGGCGATCATGTCGGCGGCGACTTTCAACGACAGTCGCTTCCCCACGGTGACGCCCTGGGACGGCACCACCCTGCGCTGGTTCGGCGAGCTGTGGGCGGACGGCGGCATGTGGCAGGCGCTGACCAATAGCCTGATCGTGGCCGCCGGCGTGCTGGTGGTGGCCGTACCTATCGGGATCGCCACCGCGCTGTTCCTGAATACCGTCTCAAGCCGCGCCAAGCCCTTCCTCTATGCGCTGATCCTCTCGCCGCTGCTCACCCCTGGCGTGATTATCGGCATCTCCACACTGATCTTCTGGCGGCAGTGGGGAGTGAGCGGCGGCATTTTCCTCACCGTGCTGGGCCAGGCCACCTTCATCGCCGCCTATGTGATGCTGATGGTCACCGCGCGGCTGCAGCGCTTCGACCGCACCATGGAGCGCGCCGCCCTGGACCTCGGCGCCAGCCAGTGGCAGATGTTCCGACGCATCCTGCTGCCTTATCTGAAGCCGGCGATCCTCTCGGCGGCGGTGATCGCCTTCCTGCAATCCTTCGAGAACTACAACACCACCCTGTTCGTGGTCGGCTACGACACCACCCTGACCGTCTACATCGCCTCCAAGGTGCGCACCGGGCTGACCCCGGCGGTCAATGCGCTGGGGCTGATCCTGATCCTGGTGACCGTGCTGCTGGCCATCGCCTACGAGGTCAAGCGTCGCCACGAGGCCTCCCACCAGGCCTCATAGGCCTACCCGGTCGGCGCCAGCAACCCCACCACGCTGACCAGGATAAGCACCGCACCGAGGACACGGAAGTAGAGGTTGGTGCGGCTGGCCAGCATATAGCGGTGGGCGCGTTCTCCGATCAGGTGGCCGACCAGCGCACAGGGCAGCAGCCACAGCTGGTGGATAAGTTGCAGGTCGACGCCGGCCACCACGAAGGAGATCATCTTGATCAGCACCAGGATGAACCACAGCACGAAGAGGGTATCGCGCAGCTGGTGGGCCGCCACGTGGGTGGCAAATACCGCGATGATCAGCGGCGCGCCGATCAGCGAGGCGCCGCTGACGTAGCCGCCCAGGGCCAGCAGCAGGGCATCCAGGTAGCGGTTGTTGCTGCGAAAGGGTTTGTCGAACAAATAGCCCACTGCGTAGACCAGCACGATCACGAAGATGATGCTGGTCATCACGTTGCCGGGAAGGGTAAGTAGCCCCACCACCCCGATCAGCTTGGGGACGATCATCACCTTCATGGCGCGAACCAGATAGGCCCAGTCGATGTTGCTCTCGGCCGGTGGTCGGCCACCGTTCTCGGCCACTAGCTGGCGGTGGCCGCGCCAGGCGATCCAGCTCGAGAAGATCATCAGGTGGATGGCGATGATCGGCAGGAAGACCAGCGGTTCGTCATGCAACAGCAGCAGGAAGGGGAGCGACAGCACGGCGCCGCCGAACCCCAGGCTGGTGCGGACAAAGCCGCTCCAGACGAAGACCAGTCCGATCAGGATCAGGTGGAGGATCGAGAGTTCGGCCATCAGCGCACTATTCCCTTCAGGCGACTTGTCATGTCGGCGGCGCTCCCCAGACCCCGTTGAGCACTTCCAGCGCTTCGGCGATCACCGCCTCTTCGCCGCGGTCGCGCCGCCAGATGAAGCTGAGCGCGCAGGGCAGTCGCACCCCCTCGGCCACCACCAGCCCGCGCTCCTGGCGCTCGGCCATGGCCAGGGCGTCCCGGGCGAGGCTCAGCCCCACGCCGGCACGCACCAGATCGAGCATGCAGGCCTCCTGGTCCACCTGGGCGACCCCATTGGGGACGAGGCCCAGCGGCTCGAGCACCCCGTGCAGCAGCCGGTGGTGGACGGAGTCCGGCGGCGTGACGATCCACGGCAGCCGGGCCAGTCGCGTCCAGTCGGCGCCGGCGAGGCGGCTGCCCCAGCCAGCCGGGGCGATCACATGGTAGTGGAAGTGGGTGAGTTCGCGGTGGGCGACCTCTGGGGCCTCCCCGCCGGGCCCTTCGCCGGGCGGGGCGAGGAAGAAGCCAATGTCCAGTTCGCCTTGGCGCACCCGCTCCAGCACGCTGCCGCTCATCCCGTGGGAAAGCTCGGTCTCGAGCTGCGGGGCGCGCTCCACCAGCCGGTGCAGGAAGGCCCCCAGGCGGATGAACTCCGGGTCGACGATGGTGCCGATCTTCAGGCGTCCGCGCAGGGTGCTGTGCAGCGCCCGGGCGCTCTGGTCGAAGGCGGCTACCGCCGCCAGGGCCTTCTCGGCGGCCGGCAGCAGCGCCTGGCCATCCTCGGTGAGGTCGAGCCCCTGGGGACGGCGACGGAAGAGCGTCAGCTCCAGTCCTTCCTGCAGCCGCTTGAGCTTGAGGCTGACCGCCGGCTGGGTCAGGTGCAGGCGCTCGGCGGCACGGGAGACGCTGCCCTCCCGGGCCACGGTGACGAAGGCGCGCAGGGTCTGGAGGTCCTGCATGGGGGTTGGCCTCGCGGCGGGGTGTTATCAGCTTAATTTATATCGTGATGTTGAATTACTCAATTGATCCTGGCGGGGATCGCGCTAGTCTGGTGAGTCATCATCGTGCGCCTGCCTTGATGAAATCATCGAATGGCGCACTCCCGGACCGCAGCACGCGATAAGCAGTCGAGGCCGCCATGAACACCACTAGCATCCCGCATTATATCAATGGACAAATGACCGCCGGTCAATCCGGCCTGAGCCAGGACGTCTTCAATCCGGCCACCGGCGAGGTCACAGGTCAGGTGATGCTGGCCTCTCAGGCCGATGTGGACACCGCCGTAGCCGCGGCCCAGGCCGCCTTTCCGGCCTGGGCCGATACGCCGCCGATCCGTCGCGCCCGGGTGATGTTCAAGTTCCTCCAGCTGCTCAACGAGCACAAGGATGAGCTGGCCGAGGCGATCACCAAAGAGCACGGCAAGGTGTTCACCGACGCCCAGGGTGAGGTCGCGCGCGGCATCGATATCGTCGAGTTCGCCTGCGGCATCCCGCAGCTGCTCAAGGGCGACTACACCGAGCAGGTCGGCACCGGCATCGACAACTGGACGGTGCGCCAGCCGCTGGGCGTGGTGGCGGGCATCACCCCGTTCAACTTCCCGGTCATGGTGCCGATGTGGATGTTCCCGGTGGCCATCGCCGCCGGAAACAGCTTCATCCTCAAGCCAAGCCCCCTGGACCCTGGCGCCTCGCTGCTGCTCGCCGACCTGCTCAAGCAGGCCGGGCTCCCCGATGGTGTCTTCAACGTGGTGCAGGGTGACAAGGACTCGGTGGAGGCGCTCCTCGACCACCCCGACGTCAAGGCGCTGTCGTTTGTCGGCTCCACGCCCATCGCCAACCTGATCTACGAGCGTGGTGCCCGTCACGGCAAGCGGGTCCAGGCCCTGGGCGGCGCCAAGAACCACATGGTGGTGATGCCCGATGCGGACCTCGACAAGGCCGTGGATGCGCTGATCGGCGCCGCCTACGGCTCTGCCGGCGAGCGCTGCATGGCGATCAGCGTGGCGGTGCTGGTGGGCGACGTGGCCGACCAGGTGGTGCCGCAGCTGGCCGAGCGTGCCCGCGCGCTCAAGGTCAAGAATGGCATGGAGCTCGACGCCGAGATGGGCCCGATCGTCACCGCCCAGGCCCACCAGCGTATCACCGGCTATATCGACAAGGGCGTGAGCGAGGGCGCCACGCTCGTGGTGGACGGCCGCGACTTCGATGCCGCCGATACCGGTGAGGGCTGCGCCGAGGGCTTCTGGATGGGCGGCACCCTGTTCGACCATGTCACCCCGGAGATGACCATCTACAAGGAAGAGATCTTCGGCCCGGTGCTGGTCTGCGTGCGGGTGCCCGATATCGCCACTGCCATTCAGCTGATCAACGACCACGAGTTCGGCAACGGCGTGAGCTGCTTCACCGAGAGCGGCCATGTGGCCCGCGAGTTCGGCCGCCGCATCCAGGTGGGCATGGTGGGCATCAACGTGCCGATCCCGGTGCCCATGGCCTGGCACGGCTTCGGCGGCTGGAAGCGCTCGCTGTTCGGCGACACCCATGCCTACGGCGAGGAGGGCGTGCGCTTCTATACCAAGCAGAAGTCGATCATGCAGCGCTGGTCCGATTCGATCAACGCCGGGGCCGAGTTCGCCATGCCGACGCATAAGTAAGAGGGAGGTTGCACGCCATGGCTGAACAATTCCAGGACCAGCAAGAGTTCGACTATATCGTGGTAGGCGCCGGCACCGCCGGCTGCCTGCTAGCCAACCGCCTCAGCAAGGATCCCGCCAACCGGGTGCTGCTGATCGAGGCGGGCGGCCGCGACAACTACCACTGGATCCATATCCCGGTGGGTTACCTCTACTGCATCGACAATCCGCGTACCGACTGGTGCTTTCGCACCGAGCCGGACCCCGGGCTAAACGGCCGCTCGCTGATCTACCCGCGAGGCAAGACCCTGGGCGGCTGCTCCAGCATCAACGGCATGCTCTATATCCGCGGTCAGGCCCGCGACTATGACGGCTGGGCCGAGCTCACCGGCGACGACGCCTGGCGCTGGGAGAACTGCCTGCCGGACTTCATGAAGCACGAGGACCATCACCGCCTGGATGCCCCCGGCAAGGCCGATGCTGCCCACCGTAACTTCCACGGCAGCGGTGGGGAGTGGCGGGTAGAGAAGCAGCGCCTCAGCTGGCAGGTGCTCGATGACTTCGCCACCGCGGCCGTGGAGGCCGGCATCCCGCGGACTCAGGACTTCAACCGCGGCGACAACGAGGGCGTCGACTACTTCGAGGTCAACCAGCGCAAGGGCTGGCGCTGGAACACCGCCAAGGCCTTTCTGCGTGGGGTCGAGAAGCGCGACAACCTCACCCTGTGGCACTCCAGCCAGGTGCTGGGACTCGAACTGCAGCGAGCCGGCGAGGGCGGCCAGGGCCAGGGTAGAGAACCGCGCTGCACCGGCGTGCGCCTCGAGCGCGGCGGCCAGGAGACGGTGGCCCTGGCGGCGCGCGAGGTGATTCTCGCCGCCGGCGCCATCGGCTCCCCCCAGCTGCTGCAGCTCTCGGGCATCGGCCCCGCGGACCTGCTCGCCGAGCATGACATCCCGCTGGTGGCCGACTTGCCCGGCGTAGGCGAGAACCTGCAGGATCACCTGCAGATCCGCTCGGTCTACAAGGTGAAGGGGGCCAAGACCCTCAACACCATGGCCAACTCCCTGGTCGGCAAGGCCGGTATCGGGCTCGAGTACCTGCTCAAGCGCTCAGGCCCCATGAGCATGGCGCCCTCTCAGCTGTGTGCCTTCACGCGCAGTTCCGACGAATACCAGCATCCCAATATCGAGTACCACGTCCAGCCGCTGAGCCTCGAGGCCTTCGGTCAGCCGCTGCATGACTTTCCGGCGATCACGGCGAGCGTGTGTAACCTTAACCCGACCAGCCGCGGCACGGTGCGCATCAAGAGCGCCGACCCGCGCCAGGCCCCCGCCATCTCACCCAACTACCTGAGCACGCCGGAGGATCGCCAGGTGGCGGCAGACTCGCTGAGGGTCACGCGGTGCATCGCCGAGCAGCCCGCCTTCGCCAAGTACTCGCCGGAGGAGGTCAAGCCCGGTGTGCAATACCAGAGCGACGATGACCTGGCCCGCCTGGCGGGGGATATCGGTACTACCATCTTCCATCCGGTGGGCACCACGAAGATGGGGCGTGACGACGACCCCATGGCGGTGGTGGATTCCCGGCTGCGTGTTCGCAAAGTGGCAGGGCTGCGGGTGGTGGATGCGGGTATCATGCCCACCATCACCAGCGGCAACACCAACTCGCCGACCCTGATGGTCGCCGAGAAGGCGGCGGCCTGGATTCTCGCCGGGGAGTGACATTCCGGTCGCTTACGGCAAACCCACGGCAAATAATATTTGACCTGCACCCGTGAAGGGGGCAGGATGTGCGCAGTAGGTTAGCAAGTCGAACATCGCAAGTGGTCATCGAAACGCTCTTGGCATCGATTTCCCGGTGAAAGTTTCTTGTTCTACCCACTGTAACTCGGGTATTTCCCGGCAAATCAAAACGCTATTAGAGGAATTCGATAATGGCTACCGGTACCGTCAAGTGGTTCAACGACACCAAAGGCTTCGGCTTCATTTCTCCGGACGACAACGGTGACGACCTGTTCGCTCACTTCTCCGAGATTCAGTCCGAAGGCTTCAAGTCCCTGCAAGACGGCCAGAAGGTTTCCTTCGACGTCACCCAGGGCAAGAAAGGCCTCCAGGCTTCCAACATCAAGGTCATCGGCTAAACGCCATGTGACCCTGATGCGACTCCTCCGCTAACCCGGTCGAGTCACCAGAAAGGCCCGCCTCGTGTGGGCCTTTTTGCGTGGGCGCCATACACGACGGCCTCTTGGACGTTACAGCGCTTCCTGGTTTTGGTCCGGTACGGTAAGGTTGGGTCTTATAGCGCTGAATTGCATAAAAAGATTTCCACAAAGAACTTTTTAGAATACGCATCTGGCGTCACAATGGGGTCCTGTTGTCGACTGGATGCTCGCCATGCCCCTGGACGCCTGGATCTCGCTGGCCGTCGTGATCGCCGTCTTTCCGCTGATGGCCTTTTCCCGCCTCGGGCCCGATATGGTGCTGATGGGCGCGGTGATCCTGCTGCTGACGCTTGGCATCATCGAGCCTTCCCAGGCCCTGGGCGGTTTCTCGAGTACCGGGCTGTTCACCGTGGCCTTCATGTACGTGCTGGTCACCGCCATTCGCCAGACCGGCGGCATCGACCTGATCATCCGCCATGTGCTCGGCCGGCCTCGAAACGAGACCGGGGCGCTGCTGCGCCTGCTGCTGCCGGTGGCCTCGCTGAGCGGCTTTCTCAACAACACCCCGGTGGTGGCCACCTACATTCCCGCGGTGCTGAGCTGGAGTCGACGCGTGCGAGTGCCGGCCCACCGCTTGCTGATGCCGCTCAGCTTCGCCTCCATCCTCGGTGGCACCATCACCCTGTTCGGCACCAGCACCAACCTGGTGGTGCACGGCCTGCTGGTGGATCGCTCGCCGGAGCTTGCCATGGGGCTCTTCGACCTCGCCTGGGTGGGGGTGCCGGTGGCAGTGATCGGCCTGGCCTATCTCATCCTGCTCGGCCCGCGGCTGTTGCCGGCGCGGCGCGGCGCCGCGGCGGCCTTCGAGAATCCCCGGGAATTCACCATCGAGATGGAGGTCGACCCGGCCGGGCCGCTGGTCAACCGCAGCGTGGAGGAGGCGGGGCTGCGCCACCTGCAGGAGCTGTTCCTGGTGGAGATCGAGCGCGACGGCAACGTGGTCAGCGTGGTCGGCCCCGGCGAACGCCTCAAGGGCGGTGACCGCCTGGTGTTCGCCGGCACCAGCGAGGGCGCGGTGGAGCTGCAGCAGGTGCGGGGCCTGATGCCCTCACGCCAAGGCGAGTCGAGCCTGGAGAAGGATTTCAAGGAGCGACGCCTGGTCGAGGCGGTGGTCTCCAACCAGTGCCAGTTCGTGGGCCAGCGCATCCGCGACGGCCATTTCCGAACCCTCTACGGCGCCGCCGTGCTGGCGGTGTGTCGCGGCGGCGAGCGGGTTGCCGGCAACCTCGGTCAGGTGCGCCTGCAACCCGCCGATGTGCTGCTGCTGGAGGCGCGACCGCCCTTCATCGAGCGCCACCGTCAGTCGCGGGACTTCCTGCTGATCAGCCAGCTCAACGGTGCCGCCCGCCCCGTGCACGAGAAGGCCTGGCTGGCCTGGAGCATCCTGGCCGGCGTGGTGGCCCTGGCGAGCCTCGGGGTGATGAGCATGCTGAACGCGGCCATGCTCGGGGCGGCCCTGGTGCTGCTGACCGGCTGCTGCTCGATCGGGGCGGCCAAGAGCGGGCTGGATACCCAGGTGCTGCTGACCATTGCCGCCTCCTTCGGCCTGGGGGCGGCGCTGGAGAGCTCCGGGGCCGCCGCGGCCCTGGCCGGGGGTGCCCTGGGGCTGGCCGATGGCAATCCGCTGCTGCTGCTGATCGGGGCCTACCTGCTGGTGGCGATGCTGACCGAACTGGTCACCAACAATGCCGCCGCGGTGATCACCTTCCCGGTGGTGATGGCCAGCGCCGAGAGCCTCGGCGTCAGCCCCATGCCCTTCGTGGTGGCGGTGATGTTCGCCGCCTCGGCGAGCTTCCTGACGCCGATCGGCTACCAGACCAACCTGATGGTGCATGGACCCGGCGGGTATCGCTTCGGCGACTTCCTGCGCGTGGGTGGGCTGCTCAACCTGATCACCGGCGTCGTGGTGCTCACGCTGATTCCGCTGGTCTGGCCCTTCTGAACCTGCCGGCTTCCTCGATTCGTCCGAGGGGGCATCTCGCCGTCGAGGGGGCTTTGCGGTAGGGTGTCGAGTCTGATTTCCCCGACCAACGGAACCCACCCCATGAGCCAACCCGGTGAGCTGATCATCGACCCGAAGGGCGCCAAGCCCGCCGACGCCTGCGTCTTCATCCTCCACGGCCTGGGCGCCGACGGCAGCGACTTCGAACCCCTGGTGCCGGCGCTCTCGCTGCCGGCAAACGCCAGCGTGCGCTTCATCCTGCCCCATGCGCCACGACTGCCGGTGACCATCAATGGCGGCATGGTGATGCCCGCCTGGTATGACATCCTCGAGATGAGTCTGGATCGCCGTGTCGACGAGCCCCAGCTGATGGCCTCGGCCGAGCGCATCCAGGGCCTGGTGCGCGAGCAGATCGACCATGGCATCGACAGCCGTCGCATCATCCTGGCCGGTTTCTCCCAGGGGGGTGCCGTGGCCTACCAGGCCGCGCTCTCCTTCGAACAGCCGCTGGGCGGGCTGCTGGCGCTCTCCACCTACTTTGCCACCGCGGAGAGCATCGCGCTGGCGGAGGCCAATCGAGAGCTGCCCGTCGAGGTGCACCACGGCAGCTTCGACCCGGTGGTGCCCGAGGCGCTGGGGCGGGCGGGCTTCGAGCGGGTCAAGTCGCTGGGCTATCCGGCCCACTATCGCCAATACCCCATGGCCCACGCGGTCTGTCCCCAGCAGGTGGCGGATATCGGCCATTGGCTGAGCCAGCGCCTGGCGCGCTGAGCTCTTTCCCACTGGACACAAGGAGTGTCGTGGCTTGAGCATGGAGAGAGTCAGGCGGGCATGGCATCGCTGGTGGGCCGGTGAGGAGCGCGTCGCTTCCGGCCTGGGTGAGCTGTTTCTGGAGCGCTACCCGGGGGCGGTCATGCTGCTCGATGATGAGGGCGTGGTGCTGCAGGTCAATCCCGAGTTTGAACGGCATGCCGGCCATGCTCCCGACCAGCTCCTTGGCCGGCGGGCGGTGACGCTGGATGCCGACCCCCTGCACGGCGGCTTCGCTCTCGCCCTGGACCACTGCCGCACCACCCGCCAGCCCTGGCGGGGCGTGCTGCTCTGCCGTCGCGCCAACGGCGAGTTGCGCCACCAGACCACCATGATCCAGCCTCTGGAAGCGCGCCCCGGCGGGCCCTGGCGGCGGCTGGTGATCCAGTACGACGTCACCGGCATGCGCGAGCGGGAGCTCCACGACCGCCAGCTGCTGGCCAGGCTCGATGACACCGTCTCGCGCCTGCCCGGGGCGATCTTTCGCCTGTGCCAGAATGCCGCCGGGCACCTGGAGCTGCTCTACTCGAGCGAGGGTCTCGAGACGCTGGCGGGGCTGACGCCGGAGCAGGCGATGGAGGATACCGCGCGGCTGCTCGAGCTGATCCTGCAGGAGGATCGCCGGCGGCTCGAGATCGCCCTGGCCCAGTCGGCGGTGAGCCTGGCGCCCTGCCAGCTGGAGCTTCGCCTCGACCTGCCGGACGGCCTGCGCTGGGTGGAGGTCCGTGCCCGGCCGCAGCGCCGCCGCGACGGCAGCATCCTGTGGGACGGCCTGCTGGTCCAGGTTACCGAGCGCAAGGTCGAGGAAGCCAAGATCCGCCGGCTGGTCAGCACCGACATGCTCACCGGAGCGCTGAATCGCCGCGCCTTCTTCGAGCAGGGGGCGGCGGTCCAGGCACGCGCCCTGCGGCACGGCGAGGCCCTGCCCCTGGCGATGCTCGACCTCGACCACTTCAAGGCCCTCAATGATACCCACGGCCACGCGGCCGGCGATCTTGCCCTGCAGGTCTTCGCGGCGACCTGCCGCGAGTGCCTGCGCCCCTACGACCTGTTCGCCCGCATCGGCGGCGAGGAGTTTGTGGTGGTGCTGGTGGACACCTCGCTCGCCGAGGCCTGGGCCATTCTCGAGCGCCTGCGCCGGACGGTGGAGGCGATCACCCTGGAGGTGGAGGGGGGGGAGTCCCTGCGCTTCACGGTCAGCCTGGGCCTGGCGAATCTCCCTCCCGACGGCAGTCTGGATATCGCCCTGGGCGACGCCGACCGAGCCCTCTACCGGGCCAAGCATGAGGGGCGCAACCGGATCTGCGGGGCCGACGGCCTGTCTTCGCCCTTCAGTGACGCTGACCCAGCGTGAGGGTGTGGCCTGGCAATCGCGCCGGGAAATGGTCAGGATCCTGTTCATGACCTCAATCGCATTGATTCTACTGGCACTTCTCTGCCTGCTGGATCGGCATCTGCGCCGTGCCTGCCTGGCATTCATCGTCTTCGCCCTGATGATGTCGTTCACCTGGTGGCAGCTGAGTGCCCCCTGGCTGGCCGCCGTCGAGGCGCTGCTGGGGGCGCTGCTCACCGGCGCCGCGCTGCTGCATGCACTGGGCCGGGCAGGGGACGTGCCGCGCCTGCCGCCGCGTGACGCCGCGCCCCGCCGCGGCGGCGAGGCGGTGGTGCGCTGGCTGGCCGCCTTGGCTTGGTTCGTGCTTGCTGGGCTGGCGCTGGTGGGGCTGCTGCATTCCGGGCGGCTGTCGTTCGTCGGAGATACCGAGCTTGCCCTGGTGGCTGTCGGGCTGCTGGTAGTGGCGCTGGGGCTATGGGCCTTCTCCCACCATCGCCACCTCCTGCGCCGCCTGCTGGCGTTCAACGTGCTCGGATCCGGCGTCTTCCTGCTGCTGGTCGGACTCGCCGGCACTGGCCCGGAGGTACAGGGTCTGATACTGGTGGGACTGGCGGTGGCGCTGGTCGGCTCGGTGCTGGGCGTGATGCTGGTACGCCGCCTGCATGCCCTGGAGGGGAGCGTGACCCTCGAGCCCGAGGGCGGCCCATGACGTCAGCCGCCAACCTGCTGCTGTGGCTAATGCTGGTGGCCCCGCTCCTGCTGGGGTTGCTGGCCTGGTGGAGGCCGCCTCGCCATATGCGCGGAGTGGTGCTGGCCGGTGGGGGGTTGCCGCTGGCGACGCTTTGGCTGCTACCCCGGGCGGGGGAGGGGGCACTGCACGGCAGCCTGGCGCTGGGTGGGCTCTCGCTGCACTGGCGGCTGGATGCCTTGTCGGCCCTGCTGTTGCTGCTGACCCAGTTGGTGCTGCTGGCCAGTACCGCCTATGCCGTGGGGCACCGCCGTGCGGCGCTGCCCACCGAGGCCGCCCATGCTCGCCTCTGGCCGCTGCTGGGCGGGCTGGGGTCTGCCCTGGGGGTGATCTGGGTGGCCGCGGACCTGCTGCTGCTCTATGCGGGGCTGGAGCTGATGGGCCTGTGTGCGGTGGGCATGCTGCTGCTGCCCGGCAAGGCCGAGGCGATTCGCGCCGGCCTGCGCTACCTGCTCTATGCGCTGGTGGGGTCGCTGGCCTGGCTGCTGGGCGTGGCGCTGCTGCTGGGCGCCTGGGACACCCTGGAACTGGCCGGCCTGGCCGCGGTGGTCGAGCCCGATGCCACCACCCGCATCGCCATGGCGCTGCTGACCGGAGGGCTGCTGCTCAAGGCGGCGATCTTCCCGCTGCACGGCTGGCTGGTGCCGGTCCACGCCAGCGCCTGGACCCCGGTCAGCGCGGTGCACGGCGCCCTGGTGGTGAAGGCCTCCTTCTTCATCCTGATTATCCTGTGGCGCCTGCTGCTGCCGGAGGCCGAGATGGCGGCCGGAGCGCTGGGGCTGCTGGGCGCGGCAGCGGTGCTGTGGGGCGGGCTCAAGGCGTGGCGGGCCGATTCGCTCAAGCAGGTGGTGGCCTGGTCCACGGTGGGCCAGCTCGGCTACCTGATGCTGCTCTTCCCGCTGCTGGCCGGCACCGCGGCGTCGGTGGCCGCGCTGGCCTGGCAGGCCACCTGGCTGCAGCTGGCCGGCCACGCCCTGGCCAAGGCGGCGATGTTCATGGCCGCCGGCAACCTGATGCTCTCCACCGGCGCCAGCCGCCTCGCCGACCTGGCCGGCACCAGCCGTCGGCTGCCGCTGTCGCTGATGACCTTCGGTATCGCCGCGGTGACCCTGATGGGCCTGCCGCCCAGCGCGGGGTTCACCGCCAAGTGGCTGCTGCTGCAGGCCTCCCTGCAGTCGGGCCAGTGGCCCTGGGTGGTGGTGCTGGTGCTCGGCACCCTGCTGACCGCCGCCTATGTGTTCCGGGTGCTGCGCTGCTCCTTCGTGGAGGAGGCCCCGCGCCATGACTTCAAGACGCTGCCGAGGGGGATGGACCTGGTGCCGCTGCTGCTGGCCCTGGCCGCCGTGGGCCTGGGCCTGGTGGCGGAGTGGCCGCTGGCGCTGCTGCGCCAGGGAGGGGTGCCATGAGCGCCGCCTTCTTCCCGGTCGCCACCCTGGCCACCTCGCTCGCGGCGGCGGCGATCATCTTCCTGCTGCCGGAGGGGGCCGTCCGCGCCCGTACCGGGCTCAACCTGGCCGCTGCGGTGCTCAAGATCGGCCTGGTGGCCTGGATGGTGCGCGGGCTGAGCCAGGGCCAGGCCTACTCCGTGGAGTTTCCGGTGGTGGAGGGGCTCTCCTTCGTGCTGCGCGCCGATGCGCTGGGCATCATGTTCGCCGGGCTCTCCTCGCTGCTGTGGCTGTTCACCACCATCTATGCCATCGGCTACCTGGAGGACTCTCCCAACCGGCGCCGCTTCTTCGGCTTCTTCAGCCTCTGCGTCGCCAGCACCCTGGGCATCAGCCTGGCCGGTAACCTCTTCACCTTCCTGATCTTCTACGAGCTGCTGACGCTTTCTACCTATCCCCTGGTGGCCCACCGCGGCACCCCGAAGGCGCTGGCCGCCGCCACCCTCTACCTGCGCTTCACCCTCACCGCGGGGCTCGTCCTGATGATCGGGATGGTGGCGCTGCACACCGTGGCCGGTGATATTCGTTTCGGACAGCGCGAGATCCTCGCCGAATTCGCGCCGGAGCATCACGGTGCCCTGATCGCCATCTTCTGGATACTGATCGCCGGCTTCGGGGTCAAGGCAGGGCTGGTGCCGTTGCACGGCTGGCTGCCGCGGGCCATGGTGGCGCCGGCGCCGGTCAGCGCCCTGCTGCATGCGGTCGCGGTGGTCAAGGCCGGCGCCTTCGGCATCGTGCGGCTGGTCTATGACGTCTACGGTGCGGATCTCAGCCAGGCGCTGGGGCTGCTCACCGGGCTCGCCGTCATCGCCAGCGTGACCATCCTCTATGCCTCGCTGCGCGCCCTGGCCCAGGAGGAGCTGAAGCCTCGGCTGGCCTTCTCCACGGTCAGCCAGGTGAGCTATGTGGTTCTGGGCATCGGACTGTTCGGGCCGCTGGGCACCATCGCCGCGCTCTCCCATCTGCTGCACCAGGGGTTGATGAAGATCACCCTGTTCTTCTGCGCCGGCAACTATGCCGAGGAGCTCGGCATTCATCGCATCGATGAGCTCGACGGAGCGGGGCGGCGCATGCCCCTCACCAGCCTGGCCTTCAGCGTGGGCGCGCTGGGCATGATCGGCCTGCCGCCGATGGTGGGATTCCTCAGCAAGTGGTACCTGGGTACCGGGGCGGTGCAGGCGGGCATGCCCTGGGTGATTGCCGTGCTGGTGGTCAGCAGCCTGCTCAACGCGGCTTATTTCCTGCCGATCCTCTACCGCCTGTGGTTCTGCCCCGGCCCCGACCACGGCGTAGGCACCTGGCCGGAGGAGCGCCATCTCGGCCGCTTCGAGACCAGCACCTGGCTGCTGCTGCCAGCGCTGGCCACGGCGCTGTTCAGCGTGATGGCGGGCCTGCTGGCGGGCATGCCCTACAGCCCACTTGAGTGGGCGACCCGGGTGGCCACCCTGGAGTATCTGCCATGAGCCAGGTGATCTTCGTGGTCCTGATGATCGCCGCGCTGCTCTGGCCACTGGTGCTGGTGCTGCGCGAACCGCTGATGGCCGCGCTGACCGGGCGCGGCGAGATGCGATTCCCCCTCGATCCGCTGTGGGCCACGGCGCCACTGCCGGCATTGGCGCTGGCGCTGCTGGGGCCCGACGGCAGCCTGTCGCTGTCGGCCTGGCTGCTGGGCGGCGCCTGGGTGCTGGACGAGCCGCGCCGGGTGCTGCTGGCGTTCACGGCGCTGCTGTGGCTGCTTTCCGGCTGGTACGCCCGGGGCTACCTGGTGGGAGAGCGTGACCGCGCGAATGCCGGCAACGACGCCTCGGCGGCGCGGCTTTCGCGCTTCGCCGTGCTCTGGCCGCTGACCCTCTCCGGCAACCTGCTGCTGCTGGTGGCCGAGGATATCGCCAGCTTTTACCTGGGTTTCGCAGTGATGACCTTCGCCGCCTACGGCCTGGTGATCCACTCCGGCACCCGCGATGCCCTGACCGGTGGGCGCGCCTACCTGATCATGGCGGTAGTTGGCGAAGGGCTGATCCTGGGCGGCCTGCTGTGGGGCGCCGGCACCCTGGGGGCCCTGACCCTGGGCGAGTTCCGCGAGGGGCTCGCCACCGCTCCCCACGGCGCCTGGATCGGCCTGCTGCTGTGGCTCGGCTTCGGGGTCAAGGCCGGCGTGGCGGGCCTGCACCTGTGGCTACCCCTGGCCCACCCGGTGGCCCCCACGCCGGCCAGCGCCGTGCTCAGCGGCGCCATGGTCAAGGCCGGGGTGGTCGGTTGGGTGGCGACCCTGCCGCTGGGGGAGCCCGCCGCCGAGGCGGCCTTCGTCGGGCTGGGGCGCGCCATGCTGCTGGTGGGCCTGGTGGGTGCCTTCGGCGCGGCGCTGCTGGGCGTCTGGCAGCGCCACCCCAAGGCGGTGCTGGCCTACTCCAGCGTCAGCCAGCTGGGCATGCTCGCGGCCCTGGTGGGAACCGGCCTCGTGGCCCCCGCGCTGTGGGCGGCCCTGGCGCCGGCGGTGGTGCTGTTCGCCGCCCATCATGGCCTGACCAAGGGGGCGCTGTTTCTCGGCGTGGGCATCGGCGAGCACCCGCCGCGGCTGCCCGCCTGGGTGCTGGCCCTGCTGCTGGCGCTGCCGGCGCTGTCACTGGCGGGGGTGCTGGGCTCGGGGCTGGCCACCAAGTGGGCCTTCAAGGCGGCACTCTACAAGGGCGGCCATTCGGGCCTGGTGACCTGGCTCTCCCTGGCGGCGGTGGGCACCACGGCGCTGATGGCGCGCACCCTGTGGTGCCAGTGGCAGGGCGAGCGGCAGGCGCGCCACGACGGCCTGGTGCCGCTTGGCGCCCCCATGCCGCTGGCCTGGCTGCTGCTGGTGGTCAGCGCCCTGACGCTGCCGTTGTGGCTGCCGGTACTGGGCATGCGACCGGAGGCACCCCCAGTCGCAGAGCTCGCCGGCCTCTGGTGGCCGGCCCCGCTGGGGGTGGCGCTGGCCCTGGTGGGCGGTGGGCTGGTTCACTACCGGCTGCCGCGGCTGGCCAAGCGGCGTCTGCCGCCGGGGGATCTGTGGTGGCCGCTGGCGAGTGGCCTGAGTCGCCTGTGGGTGGCCACCTGGCCCTGGCTAGAGCGACTGGCCGCGGCGAAGGCGGCCTGGGTGGCCTGGTGGGTGGCGCTGGAGCGGTCAGGCACCTCGGCGCTGGAGGCGCTGGGAGGGGGCGAGAGGTGGCTGCGTCGCCACGCCGCGGTGCTGATGATGGCGGTCGCCGTGGGACTCGCCCTGGTGCTGCTGTTCAGCGCCGCCTGACGCCCCCTGGGTGCTTGTGTCAGTCCCGGGTGGGGGCGTCAGGCGGGTGTCAGGGTGGCGTCGGCCCTGCGGCAATGGCTACAGCAGTTCCTCGCCGGCCAGGGCCAGGCGCGAGCGCTCGACGCTCTTCAGGGTGATATGGCCGCCGTGGGGCCAGTCCCGGAAGCGCTGGACCAGCGCCGCCATGCCGCAGGTGTTGGCGGTCAGGTAGGGGGTGTCGATCTGACCGACGTTGCCCAGGCAGACGATCTTGGTGTTGCGCCCGGCCCGGGTGACCAGGGACTTGAGCTGCTTGGGGGTGAAGTTCTGGGCCTCGTCGATGATCAGGAAGGTGTCGTTGAGGGTACGCCCGCGCATGAAGCCGGGTGAGCGGATCTGCACCCGGGCGCCGAGCAGCTGGCGGGTGGCGCCGTTGTCCCAACTGGACTCTCCGTTCTCGTCGCGCAGCAGGTTGTCCATGTTGTCGTGGAAGGCGCCCATCCAGGGCGACATCTTCTCCTCCTCGGTGCCGGGTAGAAAGCCGATGTCCTCGCTCATGGAGATCGGCGCCCGGGTGAAGACGATGCGCTCGAACCGCTTGGTGTCGAGGGTCTGCTGGAAGGCGGCGGCCAGGGTCATGAAGGTCTTGCCGGTGCCGGCGCTGCCGGCGATGGTGACCAGGTCGATGTCGTCGTCCATCAGCAGGTTGAGGGTGAAGTTCTGCCGGCAGTCGTGGGCATGCACGCCCCAGACGCTGGCTCCGTGGCGGTAGTTGGTGAGCAGCTCGAGGCGGGCCTGCTGGCCGCTCGCCTCGCGAACGATGGCCTCGAAGCCGCCCTCGTTGTCGCTGTCCGCCACCAGCATGCCCGGATGCCACTCCGCGGGGATCTCGCCGCCAAGGTGATAGATCACCCGATGACCCTCGCGTTCGACGCTGACGTCAAGCGCCAAGCCATTCCACAGCTCGCTGCCGGCGTCCGGGTAGACCCGCACCCCCTCCAGCATGGCGTCGCTGTCGTCGAAGGCGCGATCGTTGAGGTAGTCCTCCACCGGCACGCCCAGGGCGGCGGCCTTGACCCGCAGGTTGATGTCCTTGGTGATCAGGATTACCGAGGCGTCCGGCCGCTCCTGGCGAAGCCGGCAGGTCTCGGCGAGGATACGGTTGTCGGGGGTCTCTTCGAGCGGCTCCAGGGACTTCAGGTCGGTGTAGCAGAGCAGGCGCAGGCGCCCCGGGGGGCCGCTCAGGCGCGGAATGGGGATGCCGCTGCGAATCTGCTCGAGGTCGACGTTGGCGGTGAGGTCGGACAGGGTGCGGCTGACCTGGCGGGCGGTGCGGGCGATCTCGCGGACGCCGTTCTTGTGCTTGTCCAGCTCCTCGAGCACGGTCATGGGGATGACCACTTCGTGCTCGTCGAACTGATAGAGGGAGGCGGGGTCGTGCAGCAGGACGTTGGTGTCCAGCACGTAGAGGCGGGTGGCCTTCTTGTCGATGCGTACCATCGGCGCAGCTCTCCTGATTGTCTCGAGCGGACGTCGTTTATGACGTCCCGATGTCGACACTGTCAGCGCGCGATGTCAGGAAGGTGACAGCCGCTGACGGTGTCGTTCAGCGCTTCTACTCCCTCCGGTGGTCTCATCCTGAAACATTCGACAGCGAGCGGGGCTCAGGGTGCGTTCCCGCCTAACGCCGAGCATGGTATGGCTCGCGGTACTTCGGCAAGGTGAGCGCTTAGCGAAGCGTCAACGCAAGCGGAGCGCTACTCCGTATCCCGGTATACGCTCTCCACGTCGAGAGTGGAGCGGCTGCCCAGCTCCTCGAAATTCTCGGCCAGCCACGCTTCGGCGGTGCGCCGACCCTCGTCGCGCAGATAGCAGAGGAAGGGCCACTCGGAGTTGAGCTTGCTCGAGACCGAGAGCTTGCCCAGGGTGTCGTCCCCGGCGATGCGGTGGAAGAGGGTGCCTTCGAAGCATCCGATGTCCACGCCATGGTCCCCGAGCAGGCGCTGGACCAAGGCGATCATGCGCACCTCCTTGATCAGGGCGGCGTTGAAGGTGATCTCGTTGAGACGGTTCATGATCGCCGCGGCGCTGGTGGGCAGCTCTTCGCGGTAGATGGGGTTGATCTGCACGACCACGATGTCCCGGGAGCCGCAGTGTTCCATCAGCGGCATCAGCGAGGGGTTGCCCATGTAGCCACCGTCCCAGTAGGCCTCGCCGTCGATCTCCACCGCCTTGAACACCGTGGGCAGGCAGGCCGAGGCCATCACCGCATCCACGCTCATCTCCTCGCGGGTGAAGATGCGCTGCTTGCCGCTGCGCACGTTGGTGGCGGTGACGAACAGCTTGAGGTCCGGGCAGCAGCGGACCCGCTCGAAATCGACCCTCTCGCTGACGATATCGCGTAGCGGATTGAGGTCGAAAGGGTTGAGCTGATAGGGCGAGACCAGTCGGCTCATCAGGTCCATGGCGATATAGCCCGGCGAGTGGTCGAGGCTCCAGTTGCCCATGAGCTTGTCCAGCGGGGAGCGCTGGATGGGGCTGGACCTGCCGGCGCGGCTGACCGCTTCCCAGAAGTCGTGCAGCGCCTGGCGGGCGGTGTCACGGTCGCCGCGGGTCAGGGCGTCGGCCATCACCACGCCGTTCATGGCCCCGGCGCTGGTGCCGCTGATCCCCTCGATCTCGATGCGAGGGTCTTCCAGCAGTCGGTCCATCACGCCCCAGGTGAAGGCGCCGTGGGAGCCGCCGCCCTGAAGCGCCAGGTCGATACGTTTGGTGTCGGTCATGGGTGTCCTGTCCTTGGCGTTGGTGCGCTGCACAAGGCATCAGCATAACCCTCGGCCAGACAGACGCAACCGAAACCGCTCGCCTCAGCGCATTGCCAGTTGTTGGTCGTCGCGGTCGCAGGCCAGGTAGGCGGAGCCCTCGAGCCACTCCGGGTCCGGGTAGTAGACGAAGAGGTACTGCTCCTCCTTGATGCTGTCGATCAGCGGGTAGGTGACGTCCTGGCGCACCGCCGGGCAGCCGTGGCTGCGGCCCAGGCGGCCGGTCTGCTCGATGAAGGATTCGCTCACGTAGTCGGCGCCATGGATGACGATGGCGCGCTGGTAGGCCAGGTGGTTGATACCGTTCTCGAGCCCCTCCAGGCGCAGCGAGTAGCCGTTGCGCCCGTAGTAGGTGTTCATGGTGCGAAACAGCCCCAGGCTCGACTGGTAGCTCTCCGGAATGTTCGAGAAGGTGGTGGCCATGGCGTCGCCGGAGCCGCGCCCGTGGGAGACCAGTTCCTCGAACATCAGCTCGTCGCGGTTCAGGTCGAAGACCCACAGGCGCGGCTCGGTGGAGGGCAGCGAGTAGTCGATGACCGCCAGGCGCTCGGCGTGCGGGTCGGCACAGGCCAGGGCATTGGCGGCCAGCGACAGCACCTGAGGGTCGGCCCCGGGTGCCAGGCGGGTGAGTCGCTGATTCAGGGTCTGGCCGTGGAGTGCCTCGGAATGCAGAGCCTGGGCGAGGAGGGTATCGGCATGAGCCTGACCGGAAGCGAGCAACGCGCAGCCGGCAAGCAGGGAAAACGGGAGCAGTGATCGGGTCATGAAGACGGTACCTTGAGAGTCGGTAACTGGCCGGGTGCCAGGAAAGGTGAGGCGGGGCCTGCTTCCCTGTGTCCCCGCGCATGGGGCTAGTATGGAGAGAGAGCCAAGGAAAGCCAATTTAGCCTTAAACGATAAAGGAATCGAACATGCGGTCATTTGTCGCCATCCTCGCCATCGTGGCGCTGATGGTATCCGTCTCGGCCAGCGCTGAGCAGCCGCGCGAAGTCTCGCTTGGCAGCCTGGAGGCGGAAATCGCCCGCCTGTTGGTCGAGGAAGATGCCGAACTGGGCAGGTTCTACGCGGCCCGTGATCATCGCCTGGCCTGGGCGGAGCACCAGCAGGTGGCGGCCTTCGCCGAAGCCCTTCAGACCCTCGAGGGCGATGGCCTGGACCCGCGCGACTATCGGGCCGACCGCCTGGTGGCCGAGCATCGGCAACTTCACGAGGCGGGTGCCGCGATGGCCGAGCAGGCGCGCTTCGACCTGCAGACCTCGACGCTGCTGCTGACCGCCCTGCGCCACCTGCAGCGTGGCCGGCTCGACCCGCGCCGAGTCGATCCCCAGTGGGAGATCCCGGTGGCGCCGGCGCAGCTCGATCTCGAGAGCATTTCCCGGGCCGTGGACGGCCAGCGCTTCGAGCAGGTCTTCGGCGAGGCACGCCCCGCCTATGCCCCCTACGAGCGGCTGCGCAGCGGCCTGGCCCGCTACCGCAACATCGAGCGAGTGGGAGGCTGGCCGATGCTCCCCGAGGAGCCGCGCGTGCTGCGTCAGGGCGACGTGGATGAGGCGGTCGGCCGGCTTCGGGAGCGGCTGGCCATGGAAGGCGAGCTCGAGGTGATGGCCGCCTACCCTGGCGCCTTCCCGGGTGCCGAGCTCGAGACCCCCGATCCGCGGCGCTTCGATGCTCCTCTGGAGGCAGCGGTGAAGCGCTTCCAGCGGCGCCATCTGCTGGAGGCGGATGGCATCGTCGGGCCCCAGACCCGCACGGCCCTGAACGTGCCGGTAGCGGCGCGCATCGATCAGATCCGTCTCAATCTGGAGCGTACCCGCTGGCTGCTGAACGGCCTGCCGGAGGCCTTCGTGCTGGTGGATATCGCCGGCTACCGGCTCAGCTACTTTCGCCCCAACGGCGAGATCTGGCGTTCGCGCATCGTGGTGGGTCAACCCTATCGACGCACCCCATCGCTGCGCTCCGAGATCACCCACATGACCGTCAACCCCACCTGGACGGTACCCCCCACCATCCTGCGCGAGGACGTGCTGCCGGCGATCCGCCGCGACCCGAGCTACCTCCAGCGCCAGAACATGCGGGTGCTCAGCCCCTCGGGGCAGCGGCTCGATCCGTGGCAGATCGACTGGTGGAACCCGGGCAACGTGATGATCCGCCAGGATCCGGGCCCACATAATGCCCTGGGGCAGGTAGTGATCCGCTTCCCCAATGACCACCTGGTTTACCTGCACGACACCCCGGCCCAGGGGCTATTCGCCCGGGAACAGCGCGCCTTCAGCTCCGGCTGCATCCGCGTGCAGGGCGTGCTGGAGTTCGCCCAGCTGCTGATCGACGATACCGGATCTGACCAGAACATGCGGGCGCTGACCGCCAGCGGCCAGACCCGCAACGTGCCGCTCGCCATCCCCATGCCAGTGATCCTGCACTACTGGACGGTGCACCCGGGTGAGGATGGCCAACTGGTGTTCCGCCCGGATATCTACGAGCGCGACGGCGACCTGCTGCGGGCGCTCAATCGCCCGCTGGCGCTTTGATGAGCTCGTGACGGGCGCTACTCATACCCCTTCGCCTGCAGCCGGAACAACCGGGCATAGCGGCCGTTGGCGGCCATCAGGCTCTCGTGGTTGCCCTGCTCGAGGATCTCGCCGCCGTCGATGACGAGTATCTGGTCGGCGGCGCGCACCGTGGAGAAGCGGTGGGAGATCAGCATGGTCATCTTGTTGTGGCTGTGCTTGCGGAAGTCGGCGAATACCGCCGCTTCGGCGGCGGCGTCCATGGCCGCGGTGGGTTCGTCGAGCACCAGGATGTCGGCGCTCTCACGCATGTAAGCCCGGGACAGGGCAATCTTCTGCCACTGGCCGCCGGAGAGTTCCTGGCCCCCCTTGAACCAGCGTCCCAGCTGGGTGTGGTAGCCGCCGGGCATCGAGGCGATGAAGTCATCGGCCAGGCCGCGCCGCGCCGCTTCCTGCCAGCGCGCCTCGTCGTCAAAGGCCGCCACGTCGCCGGCGCCCAGGTTCTCGCCCACCTTGAGCTGGTAGCGCACGAAGTCCTGGAAGATCACTCCGATTCGTCGGCGCAGGGCCTGCACGTCCCACTCGCGCAGGTCGCTGCCGTCGAGCAGGATACGCCCCTCGCCGGGTTCGTAGAGCCGGGTGAGCAGCTTGATCAGGGTGGTCTTGCCGGAGCCGTTGGCGCCCACCAGTGCCAGGCTCTCGCCGGGGGGCAGGTGCAGCGAGATGCCAAAGAGGGCCGGCGTCTCGGCGCCGGGATAGGTGAAGCCGACATTCTCGAAGCGAATGCCATCGCCGGGGCGAGCGCCCTGGGTCAGGGTGCCGGCCTGGGCCGCCACCGGCTGCTCCAGGTACTCGTAGAGGTTCGAGAGGTAGAGGTTGTCCTCGTACATCCCGCTCACCGAGGTCAGGCTCGCCGAGAGCGCCGCCTGGCCCTGCTTGAAGACCATCAGGTACATGGTCATCTCGCCCAGGGTCAGGCCGCCGGAGATGGTTTCCACCACCACCCAGGCATAGGCGACGTAGAAGGCCAGGGTGCCGAGCAGCCCGAGGCCGAAGCCCCAGCTCTCGCGGCGAATCGTCAGGCGGCGATCCTCGCCGTAGAGGGTGTCGAAGATCTTCCGGTAGCGCGCAAGCAGCAGCGGCTCCAGGCCGAACAGCTTGACCTCCTTGATGCTGTCCTCTCGGGCCAGCACCGTCTCCAGGTACATCTGCATGCGGGTCTGGGGAGAGCGCCAGCGGAACAGCCGGAAGGCGTCGCCGGAGAACTTGGCCTCGGAGAGGAAGACCGGCAGCGCGCCCACGGCCAGGATCAGCAGGGCCCAGGGGGAGAACTGCACCAGCAGCACCCCGAAGCTGATCAGCGAGATGCCATTCTGGGCGAGCCCGAAGGTCTTGTTGACCAGCCCCAGCGGGCGGATCGACGCCTCGCGGCGGGCGCGGGTCAGCTTGTCGTAGAACTCGGAGTCCTCGAACTGGGCCAGGCTCAGGGTGCCGGCCTTCTCGAGGATCATCACGTTGACCTTCTGGCCGAGCAGGGCACGCAGCAGTGACTGCTGGGCCGAGAGGCCACGCTGAGCCATGGCGATGGCGGCGATCACCCCTGCCTCGGCCAGCACATAGCGCAGCACGGGCCAGGTGCTCTCGAGGGTGAGGGCGGCGCCGGTCTCACGGTGGTAGGCCATGGCCGCCACCACGGCGTCGACGATCAGCTGGCCGATCCAGGCCGCCACTGCCGGTAGCACACCCGCCACCAGGGTGCACAGCGCCAGGCCCACGGTGAGTGGCCGCGAGGTCTGCCAGACCAGGGCCAGCGCGCGGCGGCTGTAGCGAAAGACGCCGAAGAAGGCCGCCAGGCGGTTCGCGGGCGGGGCAGCGGGTTGGGTGTGGCGCATATGGGGCGAGGACAAGCGGTGTCTCCGTGCCTGGAGAGAAGGTCAGCAGCGACTTGGCAGGGGCCCTAACCGCAGCGCCCCGCTGTCAGGCGGGGCGCTGGGCTGGGTGGTGTCAGACGATGGTTCAGCCCTCGTCGTCGTCGCCTCGACGGCTTGCCACCACCGTGCCGGTGTCGCCGCTCTGCAGGGCAGCCAGCAGCGGTTCGGCCTGGCGCTTGAAGGCCACCAGGTTGTCGCCCGAGAGGCTCTTGTTCTCGGGCAGGGACACGGTCATCGCATTGACCTGGCTGTTGTTCACCAGGATCTCATAGTGCAGGTGCGGGCCGGTGCTGCGGCCAGTGTTGCCGGAGAGCGCGATGCGCTCGCCCATGGTCACGCGATCACCGCGGCTGACCAGCGGGCGGGAGAGGTGCAGGTAGCGGGTCTGGTAGCCGTTGTCGTGACGAATCACGACATAGCGGCCGGCCGTCGGGTGGTTGGCCACCTTCTCCACGCGGCCATCCGCCGGCGCCACGACCGGCGTGCCGATGGGCATGGCGAAGTCGGTGCCGCGATGGGGGCTCACGCGGCCGGTGACCGGGTGGGTGCGGCGCGGGTTGAAGCCGGA
Source organism: Halomonas salsilacus (assembly GCF_051216275.1). Taxonomy (NCBI): domain Bacteria; kingdom Pseudomonadati; phylum Pseudomonadota; class Gammaproteobacteria; order Oceanospirillales; family Halomonadaceae; genus Halomonas; species Halomonas salsilacus. Next base: position 23,482 of record NZ_JBPKAQ010000002.1, on the reverse strand, counting down.
GCTCAGCCGATAGCTGCCCTCGAAGGGGTAGCGGTTGAAGGCCGGGTCGAGGCTTTCGCCATCGGGGGTGTAGAAGTTGCTGTCGCTGCCGTTGCGCACCAGGGTCAGGTCGAGGCGCTCCCCCTCGTACTGCACGGCCAGCACCCGCGGATCGAAGCTCGAGCCGTCGATGATGTCGGATTCCACAAGCACCTGGAAACGATCGCCGCGACGGGTGTCGCGGCGGAAGTCGAGTTTCTTGCCCAGCACGCGGGAGAGCTCGCTGATCTCCACGCTGGAGAGGCCGGTGGCCTGCGCCGAGCGCGTGAAGCTGCCGCTGACGGTGCCGGCAAACAAACGCTGGGAGGCCTCGCCGGTGCGCTCGATGGTGGCGACCTCGAAGCCGTGTTCCTCGCGCTCCACCAGGAAACCGTCGCGGGCGTTGCGCATCATGCGCAGGGTCAGCAGCTTGCCGTCCTCGTCGAGCTGGTAGTCGAAGCTGTTGCCGGCCCGCCAGCGGGCCAGGGCATTCTTGTCGGGCAGCTCGTCGAGCAGCCGCATCACGTCGCTGTAGCCCATACCGAGGCGGTTCTGGGCCATCACCGCGAAGGTATCGCCCTGCTTGACGGTGTAGGTCTGCCACTCCGGTACGAAGGGCTTGGTGGCGGCGATCTCCTTTTCGAGGATCACGGGGCCCTCCTCGAACAACCCGAGCTCCTCATCCGGCACGGGCTCATAGGAGGTGGCATCGGCCATCAGGGTACCGTCATGGTCGAGCATGCCGCTGCCTAGGGTGCCCACCACCACCGCCATATGAATGGCGCCCTGGTCGAGCCTGGGGCCGACAAGCACCTCTTCGGCGGCGTCGGCCCCAGGCTGGCTGGTGGCTGGCCGAGTGAGCGCCAGGGGCAGGTCGCCGTCGGCCGAGGCGCTGTCGATCAGGTCAAGATCGAGGGCCTTGCTATCGGCGAGCTTTGTCAGGGGGAGGTGATGGCGAGTGGCGTCCAGCGCCTGGCTGGCGATCTCGATGGCATCCCCAAGGGGGCTGCGCTGGAAACTGAGCGAGGGGAGGCCAGGGCTGGCATCCATCTCGAGGGGGACGATCACGGTGTCGAGCGTGTGGTGTTCGCGCTGGACATCCTGGTAGGTAGTGACGATTTTCTGTGCGCCCAGCACGGTAACCATGGTGGCAACCGGTAACAGCAACAACTTGTGCGTGCGGGGCAGCGAATGAAGGATTCGCAACATAGGTAATGGCCAGTGAATAATGGAAAAGACATAAAAGGGCACGTGAACCATAACCCATGCAGTTTGACCTGCCTATCCTGTACATATTCACAGTAAACCTCCCGCGCCGGAATTTTTGCCGTGCGGGAGACAAGATGAAGGCCATTTGTTACCAAGTGTTATTAAATCCCGGGAGACTCAGGAAATCAACCCCAGGGCACGGAAGACCCATGGCGCGGAAGTCGGGCTCAGTCGGTGAGGGTGCCGTCGCGATAGTCCCGCAACGCCTGCTCGAGCTCCGCGTGGCTGTTCATCACGAAGGGCCCGTAGTGGGCGACGGGCTCCTCATGGGGCGTGCCCGCCAGCAGCAGGGCCTGGCCTCCCGTGGCGCTGGCCAGCGCCAGGTGGTCGCCCGCACTCAGCCGTGCAAGATGGCCCGCCGGCACCAGGGCATCGCCCACCGCCAACTTCCCCTCGAACACATAGGCCAGCAGGGTAGGGGCGTCGGTGTGCAGCGTCAGCTCGCCACCCGCTTCGAGACGCACGTGAGCCACGTTGCCGTTGCCGGCCAGGGCATCGAGCGGTCCCTCGGCGGTCTCGCCGTCGTCACGGTTCCAGCGACCGCCCAGGGCGACCAGCTCGGCACCGCCGCCGGCAAGGCGAGGCATCTCGCCGCCGCGCACATCGCGATAGTCTGCCGGGCTCATCTTCTCGCTGGCGGCCAGGTTCAGCCACAGCTGGAAGGCGTGCAGGCCATGGCTGTCGGTGAGCGGCATCTCGGAATGGATAATACCGCGCCCGGTGTGCATCCACTGAGCGTCGCCGGCATTGATCGTGCTCGAGTGACCCAGATGGTCCTCATGGGTCAGGCCGCCGTGGAGTACGTAGGTGAGGGTCTGGATGCCGCGGTGGGGGTGGGGCGGAAAGCCGCCGATGTAGTCGTTCGGCCGATCGGAGCCGAGCTCGTCCAGCATCAGGAAGGGATCAAGGCCACCGCCGAAATCATGGATCCGCTTGATCTTGACGCCGTCGCCGTCCTGGCTGGGCTGGCTGGATTGCAGGTGATCGACCTGGCGAAGCGAAAGTGTCGTCATGGCAGGAGCCTCCGGGGCGTGACAAATGCATCATGAACTCTTGCCTGGCATTGTAGGCCGATTTTTTCGAAACTTAAGCGCAATGTTTCGCTTCATTCATTCGAGGAGTTCGAAATGTCACGCGTCACCCTCGCCCAATGGCAGATGCTGGCCGCGGTGGTCGACCACGGCGGCTTTGCCCGCGCCGCCGAGGCGATCCACAAGAGCCCCTCCACCCTCAACCATGCGGTGCACAAGCTTGAGGAGTTGCTCGGTGTGCAGGTGCTGGAACCCGTCGGCCGGCAGGTGCGCCTGACCGAGGCCGGCGAGCTGCTGTTGCGCCGTGCCCGCCAGCTGATCGAGAGTGCCGCCGCCCTGGAGGATGTGGCCGGCCGGCTCGCCGAGGGGCTGGAGGCGGAAGTGGTGCTGGCCGTGGACCAGGTCTTCCCTTCCGATGCCCTGGCCCGCGCCCTGGATGACTTCTCCGAGGCTTATCCCTATGTGCGGGTCCAGCTCCACGAGACGGTGCTCAACGGCGGCATCGAAATGCTCTACGACGGTAGCGCCGACCTGGTGATCTCCGGCCTCTCGGCCCAGGGCTTCCTGGGTGAGCCGCTGGTCACGGTGCGCTTCGTGGCGGTGGCCCACCCCGATCACCCCCTGCATCACCTGGAGCGCGCCCTCGACCTGCGCGATCTGGTGCAGCACCGCCAGCTGGTGGTGCGCGACTCGGCGCTGCGCCAGTCCATGGATGCCGGCTGGCTCAAGGCCGAGCAGCGCTGGACCGTGAGCCACCTGGAGACCTCCATCGACATGCTGGAACGCGGCCTGGGTTTCGCCTGGCTGCCCGAGACACGCATCCAGGACGCGCTGGCGGCGGGCCGGCTCAAGCCTTTGGCCCTCTCCGCCGGCGGCGTGCGCGAGATCCCGGTGCAGCTCATCCACCGCGACCGCGACCGTGCCGGCCCCGCCACCCGGGCCATGGCCGAGGTGCTGCTGAGGGAGGCAAGCGGCAGTGCGCCCGAAGAATGTCCAATTTTATCGAAAGATTGAGCTCAGAATAAGCGCTGAAGCGTCGATGATTTCGCACTAAGATGATGTGAATTATCCAACCGGCGGCGTCCCGCCGCCAGCAAAGGAGAAATTCCATGGGCCTGTTGATCGACGGCAAGTGGCACGACCAGTGGTATGACACCGACAAGCACGGCGGCGAGTTCGTGCGCGAATCCGCCCAGTTGCGCGACTGGATCACTCGCGATGGCGGCGAAGGTCCGGATGGCCAGCCGGGCCTGCCCGCCGAGGCAGGGCGCTATCACCTCTATGTCTCGCTGGCCTGCCCCTGGGCCCACCGCGGCATGATCTTGCGCAAGCTCAAAGGGCTGGAGGAGCTCGTTGGCCTGTCCCATGTCAGCCCGCTGATGCTCGACGAAGGCTGGACCTACAACGTGGCCGAGGGCGCCAGCGGCGACCCGATCAACGGCGTCGACTTCCATCACCAGCTCTATACCTTGACCGATTCCCACTACACCGGGCGCGTGACGGTGCCGGCCCTGTGGGACAAGTCCCAGGGGCGCATCGTCAACAATGAGTCGGCCGAGCTGCTGCGGATGTTCAACGGCGCCTTCGATGGGCTGACCGGCAATCGCATGGACTTCTACCCCGAGGACCTGCGCGAAACCATCGATGCGGTCAACGACGACGTCTACGAGCACATCAACAACGGCGTCTACAAGTCGGGATTCGCCACTGAGCAGAAAGTCTACGAGAAGCACGTGGTGGCGCTGTTCGAGGCACTTGACCGCATGGAGGCACGCCTGGCGGAGCATCGCTACCTGTCCGGTGAGTGGTTCACCGAGGCCGATGTCCGCCTGTTCACCACCCTGATCCGCTTCGACGCCGTCTACCACGGCCACTTCAAGTGCAACCTCCGGCGCATCGAGGACTACCCGAACCTCTCCAACTACGTGCGTGAGCTCTACCAGTGGCCTGGCATCGCGGAGACGGTGGACTTCGACCACATCAAGCGCCACTACTACTACAGCCACGACAACATCAACCCCACCCGCATCGTGCCCCACGGCCCGCTGCTGGATCTGGAGCGCCCCCACGACCGCGAGCGCCTGCCGGGCCAGGGCATCCGCGAGAGGGGGTAACCCCGGGCGCCGAGCGCCATGGCTCAGCCGTTTTTCGCCAGCCACCGGTCCAGTGCATTGGCGAATTCGCGGCGATCCGCATCGGTGTAGCCCTTGGGGCCGCCGGTGTGTTCGCCACTGGCGCGCATCGTCTCCATGAAGTCTCTCATCTGCACCCGGGCGCGGATATTGTTCTCGTTGAGCGCCTCGCCGCGGGTGGTCATCACCTTCGCCCCGCGTTCGATGGCCGCCATGGCCAGCGGCAGGTCCGAGGTGATCAGCAGGTCGCCGGCCGCGATGCGCTCGACGATCTCGTCATCGGCGGCGTCGAAGCCCTGGCTCACCGCGATTGCGTTCACCCACGGTGAGCGGGGCAGCGGTACCGCGTGGTTGGCCACGAACCAGGCGGAGGTCGAGGTGCGTTCGGCGGCGCGCACGATGATATCGCGTGCCACCTTGGGGCAGGCATCGGCGTCGACCCACAGCGTCGGCATGGAGCGTATCCTTGACGGTAACGGAGTGGAAAGAAGAGCGGCCCCGGCGAAAGGGCTGGCCAGGGGAGGGCGACGATGGTAGCATGCGCCTTCCTCGCATGTGCTGACCCCACCATCATGTACGACGCCATCGCTGCCGGTCATCGACCGAACACAGGATAGGCGCCGCAACGCCAGGCCCAGCGTCATCGCTGACTGCCACAAGCGTTCGAATTGTGTAGATGGAGCGCCAACCGAGATCCCGCCACGCTGGCGAGATCGGCGCAAATGGTCGCCACAGGGTTCCTGGTCGCCATCCTCGATGGCAAGGAGCCGATGCTAGGTGCGACCGGCGTCCCCGACTCCGATGTCCCGTGCTGCGACCCCTCGAGGGCTCAGCGCGCCTGACCGTATTGTTCGCGTCAGGGACGCCAATGAATTTATGCCGGTGATCCCGGCCTACCAAGGTGTGATTGATGACCTCGACTTCTGTCGCCTCGCCGAGCTTCGGCGACCTCGCTCTGTTGCCTGCCGTTCTCTCTGCCGTCAAGACTCTGGGCTACGAGATTCCCTCGCCGATCCAGATCCAGACCATTCCGGCCCTGCTGGAAGGTCGCGACATGCTGGGTCAGGCCCAGACCGGCACCGGCAAGACAGCTGCCTTCGCTCTGCCGATCTTGTCGCGCATCGAGCTGACTCGCCGCGAGCCCCAGGTGCTGGTGCTGGCTCCGACCCGTGAGCTGGCTCAGCAGGTGGCCGTCTCCTTCAGCAAGTATGGCCAGAACCTCCAGGGCCTGGAAGTCGCTACCCTGTGTGGCGGCCAGGAGTATCGCGAGCAGCTGGGCGCGCTGAAGCGCGGCGCCCAGGTGGTGGTGGGTACTCCGGGCCGGGTCATCGATCACCTGGATCGCGGCAGCCTCAAGCTCGACGGCCTCACCTCCCTGGTGCTCGACGAAGCCGATGAGATGCTGCGCATGGGCTTCATCGACGATGTCAAGCGCGTGGTCGCCGATACCCCCAAGACCGCCCAGCGGGTGTTCTTCTCCGCGACCCTGCCGACCGAGATCGAGCGCATCGTCAACCGCTACCTGGTTGACCCGGTGAAGGTGGCCATCGAGACGGGCACCACCACCGGCGAGAACATCGAGCAGCGCCTGGTGCGCGTCGATGGCGGTGCCAAGCTGGAGGCGCTGTCGCGCATCCTCGAGGTGGAGCCGGTAGACGGCGCCATCGTCTTCGTTCGCACCCGGGCCGCCTGCACCACCCTGATGGAGCAGCTCTCCGCCCGCGGCGTCAACGTGGCCAGCCTCTCCGGTGACCTGGACCAGAGCCTGCGCGAGCGCACCATTCAGCGCCTCAAGCGCGGCAAGGTCGACGTGCTGATCGCCACCGACGTGGCCGCCCGCGGCCTCGACGTGCCGCGCATCACCCACGTCTTCAACTACGACCTGCCCCAGGATGCCGAGGCCTACACCCACCGCATCGGCCGCACCGGCCGGGCCGGGCGTACCGGCATCTCGATCACCTTCGTCGGCTTCCGTGAAGGCCGCAAGGTGGGCTGGATCGAGCAGGCCACCGGCCAGAAGCTCAGCGAGATGGAGGTGCCTGACGAGGCCGCCATCCGCGCTCACCGCGACGAGGTCTTCCATCAGAAGGTGATCGCCGCGCTGACCGCCGGTGCCGAGGAGCAGCGTGCCCTGGTCGGCCGTCTGGTCGAAGAGGGTTACGACCCCATCGAGCTGGCCTGTTCCTTCGCCCGTCTGGCCCGTGCCGACGAGTCCCCCATCGGCCGCATGCAGGCGCCACGCAAGGAGACCCGCAACGACCGCGACTCCCGCGATGGCAAGCCGGCGCGTCGCGAGAGTCGCGGCCCCAGCGAAGGCATGACCCGCTACCGCGTGGCCGTGGGTCACAAGGACGGCGTCAAGCCCGGCCAGCTGGTTGGGGCGCTGGCCAACGAGGGCGGCATCGAAGGGGCCCGTATCGGCCGCATCGATATCCGCACCTCCTTCTCCGTGGTGGAACTGCCCAGCTCCCTGCCGGCCAGCATCCTGGCCAAGATGGCCCGCGCTCGCGTCGCCGGCCGTGCCCTGGAGATCAGCGAAGACGGCGGTGCTCCCGAGCGTGCCCCGCGCCGTCGTCGCGAGGAGGGTGACGCGCCGATTCGTCGTCCGTCACTCGCCTGATGGTTAGCGCCTGACAGTTCGGCGGCCCTCGCCGCCGGCCTGAACGCCCAGCGCCCCGCACCGGAAACGGTGCGGGGCGCTGCTGTTTATGAAGAGAGTGTCGAGACTCGCCGCTCAGGCGGTCTTGTCGCTTCTGGCCACCGCCTCGGCGAAGCGCGCCAGCAGAGAACTCGCCTCCGGCGTGGCGGTGACGCCCGCGATCAGCGCCTCCGGGTCCTGGGCCTGGTCGCGCAGCGCCGCCACCTGGCGGGTCAGGTAGGCGCGCATCACCTCGACCGTGAACTCAGGATGGAACTGCACGCTCCACGGCTCGGCGTCCCTCACCATGGCGTGGGAGCCGGTGATGTAAAGGCCGTCGATCTCCTCGAGGGCGGGCAGCGGCTCATGGCGGGCATCGAACACCGTTGCCGAGAAGCCGGCGCGGGCCAGGGCCTGCTGGAACAGCGTCTCGAAGTCGCCGTGGGCCTCCACCACCTCGGGGAAGGCATCACCGGTCTTGACGATCAGCAGTCGGGGCATGGATCTCTCCTTGACGGGGTCTAGTCGTGGCACAGTCGTTCGCCCAGCGCCACCATGAAACGCACCGCGGCCTTGAGCTGCTCACCCTCGATGTATTCGTCGGGCTGGTGGGCCTGGCCGATGCTGCCCGGCCCGCAGATCACCGTCGGCAGCCCCTTGCGCTGGAACTGGCCCGCCTCGGTGGCGTAGGCCACCGCGCCGGCGGGGCGCTCGCCAAGCAGGGCATTGCACAGGGTGAGCACCTCGGCGTTGTTGTCGTCGGCCAGGGCCGGCACTGTCTCGTTGAGCGCCTCGGTGACGATGGACGCCTCCGGCGCGCGCTTGCGCATCTCGGCCTCGAGCTTGGCCGCCCGGTCGTTGACCCGGCCCAGCAGGTCCGAGAAGCGATCCGACGGCAGGTGACGGATCTCCCACTCGAAGGTGCACTCCCGAGCCATGATGTTGATCGCCGTGCCGCCGCTGATCTTGCCCACGTGCAGGCTCGAGTGCACCACGTTGAAGGCTTCGTCCACGCGCCCCTCCGCCTTGAGCTCGGCCATCACCTCCTCGATATAGGAAACCAGCCGGGCTGCCACGTGGATCGCCGAGACCCCCTGGTTGACCTGGCTGGAGTGACTGGCGCGACCGGTGACGGTGGTGCGCAGGTTGGTGGCGCCCTTGTGGGCCACCACCGGATGCATCAGGGTCGGTTCGCCGACGATCACCGCGGCGGGCAGCGGATGCTCAGCCATGAGCCGTTCGATCATGCGCGGCGCGCCGATGCAGCCGATCTCCTCGTCGTAGGAGAGCGCGAGCCAGATGGGCTTCTTCAGCTCGAGATCCACCCAGCGCGGCACCTCGGCCAGGGCGCAGGCGATGAAGCCCTTCATGTCGCAGGTACCCCGGCCGTAGAGACGCCCGTCGCCCTTGTCGACCAGGGAAAAGGGGTCGGTGGACCAGGGCTGGCCATCCACCGGCACCACGTCGGTGTGGCCCGAGAGCACCACGCCGCCGGCCTCATCCGGCCCGATGCGCGCCAGCAGGTTGGCCTTGCGCCCGTCGTCGCTCTCCACCCGCCAGTGCGCGACCCCGTGCTTATCGAGCAGGCCCTCCACGAAGGCGATCAGGTCCAGATTGGACTCCCGGGAGACGGTGGGGAAGCCCACCAGGCGGTCGAGCATCTCGGCGGCGGTCATGGCGCATTCCTTGGTGACGGTGGGGGTACCAGAGAAGAAAAGCCTATCACGCCCGCAGGGCCTGCCGAAGGCGGAGGATGATAAGGCAGGGCGCCCCGCGGGCCCGCTTCAGACAGGGATAGCCCCAGGCTATCCAGACGATTCACCACTTTTCCTGACACGTATCGTTAACAGGCTTACAATGTAGATCGTTGATTTTCAAACGCGTACATCCATTTCTTCAGCAGGAGGCGTCTCGATGCCTGACTCATCTCTCTTCACCCCGGGGCTCTTGACCCCGTTACAGCTTGGCAGCCTGAATCTGCCCAACCGCGTGATCATGGCGCCGCTGACCCGCTCGCGCACACCGGACAGCGTACCCGGCAAGCTTCAGCAGGCGTACTACGGCCAGCGTGCCAGTGCCGGGTTGATCATCAGCGAGGCCACCAATATCTCGCCCACGGCCCTCGGCTACGCCTATACCCCGGGCATCTGGACCGACGCCCAGGAAGCGGGCTGGAAGGAGGTCGTCGAGGCCGTTCACGCCAAGGGCGGGCGCATCGCGCTGCAGCTGTGGCACGTGGGGCGCGTCTCCCATGAGATGGTGCAGCCCAACGGCGAACAGCCCGTGGCGCCCAGCGCCCTCAAGGGCGAGGGCGCCGAGTGTTTCGTCGAGTTCGAGGACGGCACCGCGGGGCCGCACCCCACCAGCACGCCGCGGGCGCTTCAGACCGACGAGATCCCCGGCATCGTCGAGGACTACCGCCAGGCCGCCGAGCGCGCCAGGCGGGCGGGCTTCGACATGGTGGAGGTGCACGCGGCCAACGCCTACCTGCTCAACCAGTTCCTGGCCACCGGCACCAACCAGCGCACCGACCAGTACGGCGGCTCGCTGGAGAACCGCGCGCGCTTCCCGCTGGAGGTGGTCGATGCCGTGGTCGAGGTGTTCGGCGCCGAGCGGGTCGGCATCCGCCTGACGCCCTTTCTGGAACTCTTTGGCCTGACCGATGACGAGCCCGAGGCAATGGCCTTCTACCTGGCTGGCGAGCTCGACCGGCGCGGCCTGGCCTACCTCCACTTCAACGAGCCCGGCTTCGCGGGTGCCGACATCACCTACCCGGAAGGTTTCCGGGAGGAGATGCGCCGTTGCTTCAGCGGCGGCCTGATCTACTGCGGCGGCTATGATGCGGAGCGCGCCCGGCAGCGCCTGGCGGAGGGCACCGCCGATGCCGTGGCCTTCGGCCGCCCGTTCATCGCCAACCCCGACCTGCCCGAGCGCTTTCGCATTGGCGCGGCACTCACCGAGCCGGACCACAGCACCTTCTACGGCGGCGCCGAGAAGGGCTATACCGACTATCCCTTCCTCGATAACGGCTACGACCGGCGCGGCTGAATGTCCGCCCCGTCCCGAGAGAAGCCCGGCCATGTGCCGGGCTTCTTGCTGATGGGGTGAAGTTAAAATAACGCCGAGCCTTATTTTAATTTCGGGCATGACTTAAAATAAGGCGTGACGCTATTTTACTCGGACCCGCTTTCGAGCGGTGAGGTAGAGCCCCATGGATCGTGGACTCACAGGCCACTATGTCGACAGCATCGCCGGCGGCGTGCGCTGTCAGGCATTCATCCCCGACCCGCTGCCGCCCCGGCCGCCCCTGGCGCTGGATGGCAAGCTGCAGGGCCGCATCAACCAGGCGATGCTGGCGCTGGGACGCCTGGATGCCATCAGTACCCTGCTGCCAGACGCTTCGCTCTTCCTCTACAGCTATGTGCGCAAGGAAGCGGTCATGTCGTCGCAGATCGAGGGCACCCAATCCTCGCTCAGTGACCTGATGCTCTACGAGATGGAGGGCATGCCCGGGGTGCCCATGGATGACGTGCAGGAGGTCTCCTGTTACGTCAACGCGCTGACGCTGGGCATGCAACGCATCCGCGAAGGTTTTCCCATCAGCCACCGGCTGGTAATGGAGGTGCATACCGCGCTGATGACCTCGGGGCGTGGTATCAACTACGGACCGGGCGAGTTTCGCAGCAGCCAGGTGTGGCTGGGGGGGCACCGCCCCGATGAGGCGGTCTTCGTGCCCCCTCCGCCTCAATCCATCGCCGACGGCTGGTCGGCCCTGGAACGCTTCATCAATGACCTCCCCGAGGCCACCGATCCGTTGATCAAGGCCGCGCTGACCCATGTGCAGTTCGAGACCATTCACCCGTTCCTGGATGGTAACGGGCGCCTGGGACGCCTGCTCATTCCCCTGATCCTGGTCGAGGCGGGCATCCTTCACGAGCCCCTGCTGTACCTGTCGGTGTTCTTCAAGAAGCACCGCCAGACCTACTACGAGCGGCTTCAGCAGGTGAGAGTGACCGGTGACTGGGAAGCCTGGCTGCTGTTCTTCGTGGATGCCGTGACCGCTACCGCCAACCAGGCGGTAGCGACGGCACGGCGGCTCAACCAGCTGCGCGAGCAGGACAAGGCACGTCTCGGCGAGCTGGGTCGCCAGGCTGGCTCGGCGGGGCTGCTGCTCGATGCCCTCTTCCAGCAGCCCATCGCCAATGTCGCCCACCTCAGCGAGCGCACGGGACTGACACCGGCCACCGTCGGCCGTGTGCTGTCCCCCCTCGAGGAGACGCTCGGCATCGTCCACGAGCTTACCGGGCAGAAGCGCAACCGGATCTACGCCTACCGGGCCTACATCGACATTCTCAATCAGGACACCTCATGACCCAGAACAGCGCCCGCTGGCCGGATCTCACCGGCCGCTCGGGCCTGGAGCTGCGCAACTACTACTAGCAGATGCTGCTGCACCTCAGCGCCGATGCCTGCCGCCAGCTGTCGCTGGACGAGACGCCGCAGAGCGAGGCCCACCGCCAGCGCAGCCAGCGGCTGATGGCCACCGTGGACAAGCTGACCCGCGGGCAGGGGAAGATCACCATGAGTCTCGGACTGCCGCGCAAGGGTAACGCCTGGGCGCTACGCTGCGAGCGACGGTCGCCCAGGTATACGACACCATGGGAAGAACTGATGACTGCTCGAGCCTGAGGCAGGTCGTCGATGTTGGAAAGGGCTTCGCTCGGCCCGGTGGGGGGCCTTGCCAGTCAGCAGGCAAGGCCACGCAAACTCAGTCTTCCCTATCGAAGAGATCGCCGAGATTCCGGTCATCATCAGCCAGCCTCAAGGTGGCACAGGGCGGGTCGAAGTCCTCCTGCTCGCCGATCACCTCGCCCGTCGTCGAGATAACGATGCTGCACTTTTCAGCAAAGCAGTAGTGATAGCGCTTGATCACGCCCCAGGTGACCAGCTTGCCGCCGCTCTCCTGCATGTGGTCGCGGGTTTTCTGGCAGGCGATCGCCAGTCGCTCCTCCCAGGGCAGCCGCCAGAAACCGATGGGAAACTTGAGGCGCCGGAAGTGTTCGGTGAAGGCCATGGCGAAGATCGGCGTGCCGGGGCCGCGCACATAGTCGGTATCGGCGAACAGCCAGTGGCGAAAGGCGGCGCCGTCCTCGGCGAGTCGCTCGGCCACACCCTCGATGGCGGTCAGGGATTCCGCCTGGTCGAGTCCCGCGCATCTGCACAGCGCCTCGAGGAAGCCGCGCTCGCCGTAGCGGGCATCTCGATACGCCTTCTCCAGACCGAGATAGGGACTCGCCCGGATGGCGCGCAAATGCGCCAAGGCCGCCTCGTCCGCCGTCGTGTAGCCGATGCCGCGGAGAACATCGAGATCTGCCAGGTGCTGGGTTCTGAACAGTAGTTCCTGTGGCAGGTTCATGGTCATGACCTACTCGCCAGCGTGAGGTGGTCCCGGGCGACATGTCGCTTGCCTCGTGATGCGTGCTGCGCTCCGAGGATGGCGGCATTTCGCAGCTCCGGGCGTACGATGTCGTCCCGGGCGAGCAGGGCGGCCAGGCTACTGGGAAGTGACGCGGCGTCGGCAGCCGCGTTGTGGCTGCGGATGTAGGTTTGGTGGGTCATGATCGGTCTCCATTACCCCTGTGGTGCCTTGGTAAGCGTGATTCGGCAAGCGCTGACCCAGGGGAGTGGAGTCGCACGCCGCTTTAGCTGCATTTCTATCCCGCCCGCAAGTTGGTGCTTAAATCGGCGGTGGCCCGAAGGCCGGACAACAAAAAAACCCGCTTGCATAGCTAAGCGGGCCTTTAGGCGTCGCTTTAGCTGCATTTGTAGAGCGCCCGCAAGCTGATGGTTCAAATCGGCGCTTCATGAAAGGTAACCAGCCTGCCCATGGCGTGTCAATGCCGATCGCTGCTGACGTTTCAATGGACCGAAGCTTCTTGCTGCGCGCAATCTGTTGACGCTGTGCCCCATCGTTTCGGGCGTGTAGACCGGTGCCTATCGCCAGCTCTCCCAGGACGAGACCCCGCAGAGCGAGGCCGACCGCCAGCGCGGCCTGCAGCTGATGGCCACCGTGGATAAGCTGAACCGGGAGCTGGTTCGCGATGCCGTCAGACTGGGTTTACCGAGACATGGCAATGCCTGGGCGTTAAGGTGTGAGCGGAGGACACCGAGATATACGACGCGGTGGGAAGAGCTGGTCAAGGTGAGGTCGTGAGAACAAATGAATCGCATTCATAAGGCCGGATGATGGTTATGTTGGCTTGAATGCCATCCTGGGAACGGTGCTGGCCATTCACTGTGGCGTTGTGAGTCAAGGTGGAATTATGCAGCTGCCGTTTACCGTTGAAGCGTTCTATGCCGTGTTTCGAGATTACAATGAGTCGGTCTGGCCGGCGCAACTATTGCTGATTGGCTTGGCGATTATCGCGATCGCACTCGTGATCAAACCGCACCGCTGGAGCGGGGCTGGTGTGTCAGGGGTGCTGGCATTGCTATGGGCATGGGTCGCGGTGGCCTATCATTACGCGTACTTTTCGCCGATCAACCCGCTGGCCTATCTATTCGCGGTCATCTCGCTTGCCGGTGCCGCAATTTTTGCGTGGGAGGGAGTCATTCACCAAAGGCTCCGGTTCGCATGGCGCGGGGGCATTCGGTCATGGATTGGCGCTCTGCTGGTTGTCTTCTCGCTGGTGATCTATCCGGCATGGTCTTGGGCGGCGGGCCATGCTTACCCGTACCTGCCGACCTTCGGCCTGCCTTGTCCGACAACCTTGTTCACGATAGGGATGCTGGCATTGCTTGTGCCCCCCTACCCACGAAGCCCGCACCTTGTACCCATACTCTGGAGCTTCATTGGGGCTCAGGCCGCCTTCTTTCTGGGTGTGCCTCAGGACCTCTCGTTGATCGTGGCGGGGCTGGTGGGAATCGTCTTATTGTGGCGAGGAAGCTGACCAGTGGTGCAGTGGCTGTTGATCGGTAGCGGCGTCATCTTTGTGGTGGCTGCCAGGGCGGTCTGCGCCGGTCGGGCACGCGACATGGCACAGGCAAGGCGCATGGAAGCTGCACTCATTCGGAGCGCATCCCGACTGGACACTGGGGCGTTCGATGGTGCCTCCTTCTCCAAGCTTCCTGACCCCGTTGCTCGCTACTTCAGGCACGTGTTGATGAATCAGCGAAAGCAGATCAGGACGGCGAGAATTCGACAGGCGGGAGTGCTGCGCACCAGTACGACAGCAGCGCGATGGTTGCCATTCACGGCACGTCACCTCGTTGTGCCGCCTGCTGTCGGCTTTCTCTGGAATGCCCGGGTCGATATGCCCTTGGCGACACACATGCGTGTGATGGATGGCTACATCGACGGCGTGGGGGCGGGGCGTGTCAGCCTGCTGTCTGCCTTGCCCGTTGCCTCGGATGCCGGTAACCCGGCACTGAATTCGGGCGCCTTGCACCGTTATCTGGCCGAGGCCGTCTGGTGCCCCACCGCGCTGCTGCCTCGGGCCGGCGTCATGTGGCGCCCCATCGATGATCACACGGCGATGGCCACCTTGACCGACAGGGGAGCGACGGTGTCGTTGGAATTTCGCTTCAACGACGCCGGCGAGGTGATCGGTATCTACAGCCCCGGGCGCTTCGGACGATTCGATGGTGACTACCGTAGAGTCCCCTGGGAAGGTCGCTTTCGGGACTATCAGGTCCGAGGGGGCATGCGCGTCCCCCGTTATGGTGAAGTGGGCTGGCACGACGGTGGAACCCTGCAGTTGGTCTGGAAGGGGCGTATCGAGGATGTGCAGTACGAGTTCGACCACTGAAGCGGTGAGCAGCCCGGGTAGGGACCGGCATGGGGTGGCAGTGCCGCCACGTTGCGTGACCGCTGGATGGCCTCGGTGTTGAAGGAATGAAGAAGGAAAAAGAGGCCGTTAAATCACGTCAGCGCCAATGATCCGCCACTGCCACAGCTGCAGGCTAACCAGCAGCAGGGCCAGCGCAAACAGGCTGAAATGCAGCCGCCGCCACAGGCTCCAGCCGGAGCCGATCCAGGCGGGCCACAGCGCCAGCAGAATGAGCAGGGCAATACCCCCTACCAGCCAGCCGGCATAGTGGAGCAGGAACATCCCGGTGGCCGGATAGTGGTCGACCAGACGGCTCAGGTCGAAGTCCGCCAACCCCATGGCCAGCACGACCACGGCGGCGATGAACAGGCCCTGCGCGACACAAGCGGTGATGCCGATGGTGCCGGCAACCCGCCCCGGCAGCGTGCCGACACCGCCGCGACCGATTCGCCGCCAGGCCCCGAGTAGCGTGGTCAACGTGAGCAGGCTGGCAAGGCCCACCAGCGTCATCAAGGTGTTGGGATGCTCCCAGATGCCGAGCCGCTCCAGCGTATGCACCCCCATGGCGTCGGCCAGCGCGACCACATCGCCATCGGCGTCACGCACCATGGCGACGCGCCCGCCACTGGCGTTCTCGAAGACATCCGCGGCTCCGTCGAGGCGGCGATAGTAGTCGCTGCCCTCCATGGGGTGGCTGAGTTCGAAGCTTTCGTGCGATACGGGCGTCAGCCGGGTGACGTTAAATGCAGCCAGCATGGCGGCAAAGGTGGAGAACACGCGGCGGTTGTTCCGGTAGCTGCCGGCCAGCTCGGCCAGCGCATCCGGGTCGATGTCGTCGATGAACAGCGGCACAGGGTCGATGCCCGTCAACCTGTCGATCAGCAGTGTCGGCAGCTGGGTGATTGGCACCATGGTGTGGGCGCTGTTCTGCGACACGAACACGCCCAGGTCCAGCTCCGGAACCAGCACCAGGTTGGTCAGAAAGGCCGCGGTGCCGCCACCATGGCCCAGGGTGCGCAGGCCGCGATAGGGCATGTCCTGCCAGCCGTGTGCCACATCGGCGGCGTCGGGGCGGTCGTCGTAGGCGCGCTGCCACATCCGCGCATGGGTATCCGGGGCCAGCAGCCGGATGCCGTCGAGCTCGCCGCCATTGAGATGAAAGCGCATCCAGCGCGCCATGTCCGTGGCGGTGGAGGCCATGCCTCCCACCGGCCAGTAGGCGCCGAGCTGCAGGTAGTCCTGCAGGCCGAGCCCGCCGTGGCGGGGGCGATAGCCGGTGGCGAGCCGCTCCCGGCTTGCCGCCTCCATGCTTCTCGGTGCCTGCCAGGTGGTGTGCTGCATGCCCAGGGGGGTAAGCAGTGCCTGCTGGAGGAACTCCCTATAAGCCTGGCCGGCGGCATCCTCGACGATTTGGGCGGCAAGCCCGGCTCCCCAGTTCGAGTAGGCGGTCCGAACGCCGGGCGGATAGATCCGCCTGGGCTGATGGGCGATCAGCAGCTCCGCCAGAGGTCGCGGATCGTCATCGGCCACGGTGAACAGCTGCAGCGAGTCCTCGAAGCCGGCACGGTGCGCCATCAATTGGCGCAGGGTGACCGGCTCTCCGAAGGCTTCATTGACCTCAACCTCGTGCAGGTAGGCGTTGACATCGGTATCCAGATCCAGCTCCCCGCGTTCGACGAGCAGCATCACGGCGGTCCAGATGAAGGTCTTGGACACGGAGCCGATCCGGAACAGGGACGTGGCGGGCTCGACCGGCCGGGCAGTCGCCAGATCCGCCTGGCCATAGCCCCTCAGGACCTGCAGGGCGTCATCGCGCACTACCGCCACCGTGATCCCCGCCAGGTCATGTTCCTGCCGCAGGCTGCCCAAGGCACCGTCCAGCAGGGTCGTCAGGGATGAAGGGGTCGCTGTTGAATCCTCGCGTGAGGCGTCAGCCGTCGCCACCGGTATGGGGCCAGACGGCAGGTTCTCGCTTTCCGCCCAGGCTAGGAGGGTGAATCCCAACAGCAACAAGAGAAGCAGTAGGCGTCGGCAATCCATCGCGTCACTCCCAGGGCGGGTCATTCATGTTGAGCTTACAACAAGGCTGAAACCGCGGCGCCGCTAGATTCGCGCTATCGGGTTGGTCGAATCAGTCTCGAGCGTAAGTTCATGTCTGGCGTTGCCCCTCATGACAAGGCGCCGCGTCCGGGGTCCGCCAGGCCCTCTCCGCCTTCCGGCACCCCCGGGGTGATGGCCGTGGCTGTCCGGGTCGGGTTCAACCAGCGCTTGCCGACCAGGGCGACCATCAGCATCGCCGCGAGGCCCAGCATCAAGGTCTGGCCGGTGAACAGGTCCAAGTCCCCCTTCCACGGGTAGGCGAGATTCAGCATCAGGTGGATGAACATCGCGAGGGTGAAATTTCCAGACGTCGCGTTATAGGCAATCGATAAGATTACGGTGACGGCCAAGATCTGGAGGGTGAAGCGGAGAAGCGCCAGGATAAAGGGGAGCTCGCTACCGAAATGAGCGAACTGGCCGATCAGGAACACGGGGCATGCCATAGACTATGCAACCCCGTTACGACCAGAATCACGGTCCAGGGGTGTAGCCTGCGCTGCAAGAGGGGAACGGCGAAGCCTCGCCATCCCAGCTCTTCCATCGGGCCGGCGCTGGCCCGGGCCAGAGTGGAGCCAAGGAAATATGCCACGGACAGGTTCCAGCCGGTCATGGCACCGGGGGGGCCGTCAGCCAATGCCCCACGGCGGCCAGAAAATAGAGCAGCGGTACCCCGAGCAGCGCGAACAGCCACCAGCGCAATGGGAACCGCCAGTCGAGAAGTCGTCTGAGAAAAGCAGCCAGGCCGCTGCGTCCTTGGGCGTACCCCAGCACCAGGAGCGCGGCCAGGGCTGCCCCCAGACACCCGCGTAGTAGAGCGGGGAGTACATGTAGAGGCTGAAGGGAAAGCCCGGCACCAGGCGAGAGAGGAGCAGGCCAAGGCCGGGAAGCCCCCAGGAGTTGGCGAAGGTGAGCGCAACAAAGGCATGGAAGTGCCGAATGGCCATGGTGGCAGTGCTCGCGTAGACCACACGTCCCGATGGGAACGTCGTCCCTTTCACTCTAGCGAATCCTGCCTCCAGGTGGTTATGTGTCCGTCTCCGAGACGGCACCTACACTCGGAAGAGTGACAACGCAGGGCGATGGCCGATGAACCGGCCGAAGGCGTCGACAGGAGGAAGCCGATGGGAGGGCTGGGCGTCGGACGCGCGGCGGCGATCCTGATCAGTCTGCTGCTGGTCGCCTCGCTGGTGGTCGTCACGGCCCTCTATCAACGTGATATCCGCCATGCTCGGGAACGCATCACCGTCGGCAGTCAGGTGGTCGAGACCCCCTGCGGGCTGATCGAGTATGCCGTCGCCGGCGAGGGCATTCCGGTGCTGGTGGTGCATGGCGCCGGCGGAGGCTTCGATCAGGGCCTGGATGCCCTCGAGCCGCTGGCAGGGGAGGGCCTGCAGCTCATCGCCATGTCGCGATTTGGCTACCTGCGTACTCCGCTACCGACGGATGCCTCTGCCGCCGCCCAGGCGGATGCGCCGACGATCGCGGCGCGTGGAATCTCCAGCGCATCAGGCAGGCAACGCCCTTCGGCCTGGGCCTCCTTGCGCCACTTGTAGACGGTGCCCAGCGTGATCCCTTCCTGCTCCGCAATCACCTGCGGGGACAGGTTGTGGAGAAGCAGCAGCTTGGCCACCACGGCTTGTCGGCGCTCCTCGGAGTAACGAGGCATAAGTGTCTCCTTTCGCCCCCTGATCGGTTTATAAGAACAGGGTATCAGAGAGAGGGTACGACACTCATCCTGACACTGGGGGCAGCCGCCGCGTGCTGTCCTGGCGGGTCTCTAACACGCTGGACACGGACTTCTGTATCGATGCCTTGGAAGAGGCGCTGGCACGCCATGGACCACCCGAGATCTTCAATTCGGATCAGGGGTGTCAGTTCACCAGCCAGGCTTTCACCGGCGTCCTGGAGGCTCACGGGGTTCAGATCAGCATGGACGGCAAGGGCTGCTACCGGGACAACATCTTCGTGGAGCGGCTCTGGCGCAGCGTGAAGCACGAATGCGTGTACCTGAAAGCCTTCAAGGATGGCGCCCACCTGGAGCGAGAGCTGAGGGACTACTTTATCTGGTACAACCAGGAGCGACCCCATCAAGGGTTGGACGATGCGACACCCGATGAGATGTACTTCCAACAACCACTGACCCAGGCGGCCTGACGCCTATGATCTACTGATTAGAGCTTAGATGACCTGTCAGGTGGTCCGAAGGAAGGGGTCCACTTCACTTCGTGGTCTCGAATTTCGGATATGCGCACAAAGTGGACTACCCGCCCGCACGCAGCATCGGGAAACGTTTCGGCGTTCCTGGCAACTGAACTTCCGCCAAAAGCTCGAAACCATGGCGGTGGTAGAACAACAGATTGGCGGGATTGCTGGACTCGAGGTAGACCAAGGCGTGTTCGCCATCACAGTTCTGCAAGCCATACTCCAGCAACTTTGCTCCGAGCCCCTGTCTCTGCTGTCCCGGATCAACTGCAAGTAACTCAAGTTCCCAATAGGGCTTTTCGGGCCTGAACTCCGCACATGCATCAAGAAGGGAAAAAAAGGATGCTATCCGATCCTGTCGTTCTAAATTCTCAAAGACCCGCGCCAGTTCGGCCTCATCGAGCCCGACGCCGGGGGGATACCAGATTGAGGCACCGGAAAAATCGGTGATGACGTGAACTCCGCCAACGTTGAACGCGGGCCTGGCGCACACCTCGACGAACTTACAGTGAGATGTCATAAAATCCCGTTCGGTCAACACCCAATTGACGGTAGGATCCGTTTCGAAACCCTTGTCCATGATCTCAGCGATTTCGTTCATTTCAGAAGGCGAAGCGACGCGGATAGGGTGACCCATCTTCTCTCTCCCGAAGGGGCGAAGTGGAACCAGTTGAGCCAAATATGAACCAGAATGCAAGGTGCGCAGCATCCGACGGTGGTGGGCGACCCAGGTCGCTGTGATCTTACCCAGCAGTCGTGGACACCATCCCCCCCGCGCTGCGCGCCGGGGCCAACCCCAGGCCCGCACGGCTGACGCCATGCTACCTCGTGTCGGCGCCAGACTTCGCCGCTCGCGCCGCTCCGGGTCACACCGCGCCCAACCCCCGGCCCCGTGCGCCCCAGGCGGCACGTCGCTTCGCATGACGTTCTTGCCGACGTTGGCCCGTGCACAACGCTTGCGGCCTCGGGCGTGGCGGCTCGCCCAACCCACGGCCAGCCGGCCACGCCTCGGCCACGGCGCTGCGTTGGTGTTCGGGTCGCGCTTCGCGCCACCCTCGCCGCGGAGCCGTCCTATCTGCCGTCGCTTCTCATCCCGCCCCCGGCTTCGCCGGCGGTGGCGACGCCGTGATGACCAGTGGGTAGAGCAACCTTAAACATGGCGTGCTAATGTTGCCGAAAATTCAGACATGGCAAGGGCCGAAGGGCGCGCACTGCCGAGCACAACGCGAGGGAAGCATGATTCTCAAGGAGAAGGACGCCTTCACCGGGAATGACAGGCGAGGCTACTATGGGCATAAGCAGGAGCAAGATGTTGCGTTTTATCTGCGGCGAGAGTACGCGAATGATGAACAGTTTTTAATCATCAATGACCTGCTGGTCTGCCATGGCGAAGAGAATGCGCAGATCGACCATCTGGTGATTCACCCCTACGGCTTCATCGTGATCGAATCGAAAAGCATTCATGGTGAAGTTCGCGTCAATGCGCAGGGCGAGTGGTCCCGCAGCTACCGCGGTGAGTGGTCCGGGATGCCATCTCCGATTCGCCAGGCAGAACTGCAGCAGTCGCTGCTCAAGAACCTGCTTCGCGACAACGCCGAGCGCTTCATCGGCAAGATGCTGGGAATTCAAGGCGGGGTCCGCGGGCGGACTTGGGACGTGCTTTGCGCCGTGTCCAGCAGCGCTATTCTGAATCGGGAGGATATGCCGAAGCCAATCGGCAAGGTGGTGGTGAAATCAGAGTTCATCGCCGAGCACGTGCGAAAGATCGTCGGCTCCACCGGCGCGCTCTCCATTCTCAGCACGAAGCCCAAATTCTCGATGGGTGAAATGAACGCCATGGGGCGCTTCCTTCTGGACCATGATGCGGAGAATCGGCAGGTATCAAGGGCCGATATTGCACCGGTTGCAACGGCGACACCGGCAGCTGACCCTACCTGGGCAAGGGAGGTGGAGCAGCCGAAACAGCAGCCTACCACCAGCGAGCAGCCGGCAGACGACGTGAACGAGACGAGGCTGTGCTGCAAAAACTGCAACGGATCAACGGCCCTTGAGGGTAGGTATGGAAAATTTGGCTACTATGTGCAATGCCGTGCCTGCGGGACAAACACCTCGATGAAGACAGCGTGCCAGGCATGTGGGAGTAGAAACGTCAGGATCAGTAAGCGCGGTGGCACCTACACGGCGTCCTGCAGTGACTGCAGCACTGAATTGGTCGTTTTCCAGGCAACATGATGCAGCTAGCCGCTGTGCTTCGCCGCCCCCCATCCCCGGCGGTGCTGGTGTACCCTGACGCCATCGCCTCCACCCCGACGAGCCGCGCATGATCCAGGCCACCTAGCGCCACGATCCCAGCTTCACCCGCCGCTATGTGAGTTCGGACACGAGAGTGGACATTGCCTCAGGCGATGACGATACCACCTATCCCGCCACCTACCGTGACGCACCTCGCGACACAGCCCATATATTGAAGGCTACATGGGGAACAGCACAGACAGATCCACCCCGAGGTATCGCACCCGTTCTCGCTGACGCACTTGTCGTATTCTTGGGCACACTGCGTGACACAGGTTGGCCCCGTGCCTCCGCCGCCATCGCCCGCCTTGCGTGCCATGGCGGACACAGCGATATCCGTGCTCAGCTTGGCCCAGGCCAAATCCTGCGCAAACCGAGCAATTGCCGCATCATCCGAGTCGGACCATTTCAAGCCGGTCTCGATGAGGGACGAAACCCCCTCGATGTACTGCCGGGACACGGCGTCGAGCTTCTCGACTTCGCTTTCATCCGGCAGGCTGGCGAAAGCCCGCTTGGCGGCAACCCTGACATGCCTTACGAATTCGCGCTTGCCTAGCTTCTGGATCTCCGCCTGGAGCTGATCGGCCACGGCGGAAACGCCGTATTGTGACGGGGCATTCACTTTGGCGCATCCATTGATGCAAGCGACCAATGCGGCCTCGCTATTCGGGAACAGACTCTTACAGTTTGCAACACAGTTATTGTAATCCATGTTGCTGTTTGCCATGGCCATGACGTTATCCTCTGTGTCCATCTAACTGAATGTCGACCACGTCTCTTTTGATGCAGTTACTACCGTTCTCCAAACCTCCCTTCCCGACGCAGGTCACCGTCTTGATGCGTGACAGTGGCCGTTATTCATTATTGCGTTTTCCATTCTTAGAGATTTCATATCGAAGCCGAAAAGCGACCCCTGCTCTTCTCGAAAAGAGAGCATAATTCTCTGGAATGACAATCTCCTTCAGCAAGCCGGCTAATTGACGACCTACTGTTAAAAGTTTAGTCAGTCAGCAGGGGCGTGCAAAGAAATAACGCCAACGTCGGCGCTTTTTTGGTTATTCGACGTTTCATGTGGATTTGGCCTGATCCTGAACCCGACCCACGGGGCTGCCAATCAGGTAGATCATCGCGATGAAATTGGCCTCGTTTCGGTAGCCGCGTGCGCGTGATTGGGGCGCGTTAAACAGACCTTACATGCCCTCCAGGCGTGCGTTGGTCAGGCCGGAGATCCAGCGTCTTACCACCTGCTCGGCGTGCCGCTCCAGCGTCGTCAGGGCCTTCCCCATCGGCTTCAGGAGAGGCTTCTCCGAGACCGTCGCCTGCATGACCTTGAGGTAGTTCGTGATGCGCCACCGGGCGGCACGCGGCGTCGGAGCCTTCTGGATCCAGCGCAGCTTTTCCTTGATCACCCAGGCGTCGCCGGTGGCCCCTTGGACTGCCACCAGTTCATGAAGCGCGGTGATCTGGCTGGCCGTCAGGTTGCCGTTATCCAGGTTCTTCAAGACCGCCCACCGGAGGACTTTTAGCCCGGATATTGCACCGGGCATGAAAAAATCGGCTGAAAATCGGTTATGATTCAAGCTACTACACCAGAACCAACCGCCTCAGCCGCCATGACAAAATGTACCATTCCTTCCGCTTCCTTTCCACGCTGCAAAGGCCGTCAGATCACCGCCCGCTTCGATGGCGGCGATGTCACTTCCGACGGCGGCATCCTGCTGCTGCGTCAGCTCGATCGCGAGATGGGCCTGACCCGCGCTATCGCTCGCCGGCTGAGCGATGAACGCGACCCTCAGCGCTGCTAGCACCGCACGGAAACCCTGGTCCGACAGCGCGTGTTCGGCCTGGCGCTGGGCTACGAGGGCCTCAACGACCATCATGCGCTGCGTCACGACATCGCCCTGCAGACCGCCGTCGATACCGACGGCGTGCTGGCCAGCCAGTCCACCCTGTGTCGCTTCGAGCAGCAAG
>NZ_JBPKAQ010000019.1:0-2634 GCF_051216275.1 Halomonas salsilacus | reverse complement strand
AGCAGGGTATCCCCCACTGAATCCATAGGTGGTGGGAGGCGAACCGGGGGAACTGAAACATCTAAGTACCCCGAGGAAAAGAAATCAACCGAGATTCCCCCAGTAGCGGCGAGCGAACGGGGACCAGCCCTTAAGCCGGTGACTGATTAGACGAACGTGCTGGGAAGCACGGCCATAGCGGGTGATAGCCCCGTAGTCGAAAATCTGATCCTGTGAAATCGAGTAGGTCGGGGCACGAGAAACCTTGACTGAACATGGGGGGACCATCCTCCAAGGCTAAATACTCCTGGCTGACCGATAGTGAACCAGTACCGTGAGGGAAAGGCGAAAAGAACCCCGGAGAGGGGAGTGAAATAGATCCTGAAACCGTGTGCGTACAAGCAGTGGGAGCAGACATGTTCTGTGACCGCGTACCTTTTGTATAATGGGTCAGCGACTTATTTTCAGTGGCGAGCTTAACCGATTAGGGGAGGCGTAGGGAAACCGAGTCTTAACTGGGCGACCAGTCGCTGGAAATAGACCCGAAACCGGGCGATCTATCCATGAGCAGGTTGAAGGTTGAGTAACATCAACTGGAGGACCGAACCAGGATCTGTTGAAAAAGATTTGGATGACTTGTGGATCGGAGTGAAAGGCTAATCAAGCCCGGAGATAGCTGGTTCTCCTCGAAAGCTATTTAGGTAGCGCCTCACGTATCACCACCGGGGGTAGAGCACTGTTTCGGCTAGGGGGTCATCCCGACTTACCAACCCGAGGCAAACTCCGAATACCGGTGAGTGCAGCGTGGGAGACACACAGCGGGTGCTAACGTCCGTTGTGAAAAGGGAAACAACCCAGACCGTCAGCTAAGGTCCCGAAATCCTGGTTAAGTGGGAAACGATGTGGGAAGGCTCAGACAGCTAGGAGGTTGGCTTAGAAGCAGCCATCCTTTAAAGAAAGCGTAATAGCTCACTAGTCGAGTCGGCCTGCGCGGAAGATGTAACGGGGCTCAAACCAGGTACCGAAGCTACGGGTTCATCCTTTGGATGAGCGGTAGAGGAGCGTCGTGTAAGCCGATGAAGGTGGATTGAGAAGTCTGCTGGAGGTATCACGAGTGCGAATGCTGACATGAGTAACGACAAGGGGAGTGAAAAACTCCCCCGCCGGAAGACCAAGGTTTTCTGTTCTATGCTAATCAGAGCAGAGTGAGTCGGCCCCTAAGGCGAGGCCGAAAGGCGTAGTCGATGGGAAACGGGTCAATATTCCCGTACCTCACTGTATTGCGATGGGGGGACGAAGAAGGCTAGGTGAGCCAGGCGTTGGTTGTCCTGGTGAAAGCCAGTAGGCTGGGCGCTCAGGCAAATCCGGGAGCCCAAGGCCGAGAGGCGAGACGAACTGACCACGGTCAGGAAGTCATCGATGCCACGCTTCCAGGAAAAGCCTCTAAGCTTCAGATGCAGTGGGACCGTACCCCAAACCGACACAGGTGGTCAGGTAGAGAATACCCAGGCGCTTGAGAGAACTCGGGTGAAGGAACTAGGCAAAATGGTGCCGTAACTTCGGGAGAAGGCACGCCGGCGTAGTGTGAAGGGCCTCGCGCCCGGAGCATGAACCGGTCGAAGATACCAGGTGGCTGCAACTGTTTATTAAAAACACAGCACTCTGCAAACGCGCAAGCGGACGTATAGGGTGTGACGCCTGCCCGGTGCCGGAAGGTTAATTGATGGTGTTAGCGCAAGCGAAGCTCCTGATCGAAGCCCCGGTAAACGGCGGCCGTAACTATAACGGTCCTAAGGTAGCGAAATTCCTTGTCGGGTAAGTTCCGACCTGCACGAATGGCGTAATGATGGCCACGCTGTCTCCACCCGAGACTCAGTGAAATTGAAATCGCAGTGAAGATGCTGTGTACCCGCGGCTAGACGGAAAGACCCCGTGAACCTTTACTATAGCTTCACACTGGACGCTGATGTTGCTTGTGTAGGATAGCTGGGAGGCTAAGAAACCCGGACGCCAGTTCGGGTGGAGCCACCCTTGAAATACCAGCCTGGCATCATTGGCGTTCTAACTCAGGCCCGTTATCCGGGTCGAGGACCGTGTGTGGTGGGTAGTTTGACTGGGGCGGTCTCCTCCCAAAGCGTAACGGAGGAGCACGAAGGTACCCTCAGCACGGTTGGAAATCGTGCAGTGAGTGCAAGAGCATAAGGGTGCTTGACTGCGAGACAGACACGTCGAGCAGGTGCGAAAGCAGGTTCTAGTGATCCGGTGGTTCTGTATGGAAGGGCCATCGCTCAACGGATAAAAGGTACTCCGGGGATAACAGGCTGATACCGCCCAAGAGTTCACATCGACGGCGGTGTTTGGCACCTCGATGTCGGCTCATCACATCCTGGGGCTGAAGTCGGTCCCAAGGGTATGGCTGTTCGCCATTTAAAGTGGTACGCGAGCTGGGTTTAGAACGTCGTGAGACAGTTCGGTCCCTATCTGCCGTGGGCGTTGGACGTTTGAGAAGAGCTGCTCCTAGTACGAGAGGACCGGAGTGGACGCACCTCTGGTGTTCCGGTTGTCACGCCAGTGGCATTGCCGGGTAGCTATGTGCGGACAGGATAACCGCTGAAAGCATCTAAGCGGGAAGCCCCCTTCAAGATGAGACGTCCC
>NZ_JBPKAQ010000018.1:0-4125 GCF_051216275.1 Halomonas salsilacus | reverse complement strand
CGGTGCATGATCTGCTTGGCGCGCTCGTTGCCCCCTTCCTGATCGAAGCCGGCGACGGTCTTCAGAAAGTCCTGCACCTCGGGGGTGTCAAAAATCTTAACGGTCATGGTCATCTCCACTGGTTGTCGTTGTGAGCGGCTGTCTCTGACCGAGACCCCGAAGACAGGCTTCGGTTGACGCTCGCTTCTTCTGGATGTCGGAATGATTCTGGCGCTCCCCGCAAGCCCCAACCAATATCGAATGGGTACCCCGCCATACCCTTGGGGTATCGACAGCGCCGACAAGGCAGCTCGGCGAATTGCCCCGGCATGTGGAGAAAATACGATTATTTCCAGAATCTTAGCGAAAGGAGCCGATGTCGGAACGGCATCGGCAGGGTGTAAGACTGCGCGAAACCACCGTGCCCGGTGGCGCAACGTGCCCAAGAGGCAGGATCGGCGGGGCCGGGAGGGCGCCGACGGGGATGAAAATCACGATCTGTCAACCCGGCGGGGGCGGGAGAGTGCGACAAAAGCATAATGACGTGTGCATCGAGCACGTACTCCCCGGGCAGGGCGACGATAGGCCACAAAAAAGGCCCGCACCGCCGAAACGGATACGAGCCAAGGAGGATAGCGGTTATCGCATGTCGCCAGGTACGGGGGATCAGCCCCCGTGACGGTGGCTCACTTGCCTGTTCACTCACCCACTCGCTTCTTCAGGGGGTGGGCGCTGCTGGCGAACTCGAAGTCCTTGGTCTCGAAGATCAGCGAGACCACCACGCCCAGCACCAGGGCCCAGAAGGTGGCGCCGATGCCCAGGATCTGGAGACCCGAGGCGGCGATCAGGAAGGCGAACAGCGCTCCCATCTCATGCTTCTTCCCGGAGAAGGCGATGGCCATGGCCGAGGTGATCACACGCATCAGCGCCAGGCCGGCGATGATGGTGATGAAGTAGCGCGGCATGGCATCGAGCAGGCTTACCACATAGCCGTAGAAGGGTGCCGCGACCACGAAGATAGCGCCGGCGACTACCGCTGCCACCCAGCGCTTCTCATGGGTGCCCGCCTCCGGCGAGGAGCAGATGCCGGTCATGGGGGCGGCGATGCAGGTGCTGTGCAGGTTGAAGAAGGCGGAGACCATGGTGCCAATGCCCCCCACGGCGGTGATGCCGTTGGCCGGCACCTCCTTGTAGCCCATCCCCTTCACCAGGCCGACGCCGGCCGGGGTCTCCATGCCCACCAGGATGATCGCCAGGGGCAGGCCGTAGGTCAGGAACGCGGCCAGGGTGAACTGGGGGAGGATGAACTCGGGGAAGCGGATGGTGGCCTCGATACCCGACAGGTCCACGCCGGTGGCGACCAGGTAGAGGATCCCCGCCAGCATGGAGACGATCAGCGGCGGCACCTTGCGGAGCAGTCGCGCCGAGACGAAGAAGGCCAGGATCATGATGGCTGCCGGCACGATGGCACTCTCCAGCGGCCGAACCATGTTGAGGCCAAAGCTGAGCAGCATGCCGCCGACCATACCCATGACGATGGGCATGGGCATCAGGCGCATGACGATGCCCATGACGCCGGCCAGGCCAGCCACCAGGGAGATGGCCCCGGCGATCAGGGTCGCCCCCAGCGCCGCCTCCAGGCCCACCACGGGAATCACCGCGGCGAACATCAGCGCGCCGGGAATGGAATTGGCCATGGGTAGCGGCAGCCGATAGTAGGACGGCACCAGCAGGCCGAACAGGCCGTTGATCATCAGGTAGCTGATGACCCAGATCATGATGAACGAGGAGTCGAGGCCCGCGGCGGTGCCGGCACTGATATGCACGACCCCCACGCTGAGCCCCAGGATGCCGGCCACGAGGCCGGTACTGGCGTTGTCGACGTTGAGGTCTCGTATGAAGTCTCTGGGCGCGTNAACGAGGAGTCGAGGCCCGCGGCGGTGCCGGCACTGATATGCACGACCCCCACGCTGAGCCCCAGGATGCCGGCCACGAGGCCGGTACTGGCGTTGTCGACGTTGAGGTCTCGTATGAAGTCTCTGGGCGCGTGCCTGAGGCTGACGCCCTTCTCGATGTGCTTCACGGTGAGCTCCAGGGGGTATGTTGTCGTTGGTATTGTGTCGATGGCGGGCAGCGGGAGGCGCTGGTTCGGCCTTTGCCGAACCAGCGCGACGCTGGCTAGCCCTGGTCGCCGCCGCCCACCGGCAGCACGCTGCCGGTGATGTAGCTGGCGTCATCCGAAGCCAGGAAGAGGATCGGCGCGGCCATCTCGTCCAGGGTGCCGTAGCGGCCCATCAGGCAGCTCTGCTTGGTCTGGTCGATATGTGCCTGGAACCAGGCCCGCTCCGTCTCGTTGCGCGGCTCGGGCGTGCCGCGGGAGATCTTCCGCGGTGGCGCCTCGGTGCCGCCGATGCCGGCGGCCGTTACGCGGATGCCGTGCTCGGCATATTCGAAGGCCAGGGACTCGGTCAGCGCATTGACGCCACCCTTGGCCGCCGAGTAGGGAATCCGGTGGATACCACGGGTCGCCACCGAGGAGACGTTGACGATCACCCCGCTGCCCTGCGCCACCAGGGTCGGCAGGGCGGCGCGGCAACACCACAGGGTGGGCATCAGCGAACGGTTCACCTCGGCGGCGATCTCGGCTTCGCTGAACTCGGTGAACGGCTTGAAGTTGATCGCGCCGCCCACGTTGTTGATCAGGATATCGATCCGGCCGAAGCGCTCGACGGTCTTGGCCATCACGTCCGAGGCGTCATCCCAGGTCTCCAGGTCGGCCTGCAGCGCGATGGCGTCCACGCCCTGCTCGCAGAGCCCCGCCACCACCTCATGGATCAGGTCGGCACGGTCCACCAGAGCCAGGCGGGCGCCCTCGGCGCCGGCCTGTTCCGCCACCCGCTGGCCGATGCCCTGAGCGGCGCCGGTCACCACCACTACCTTGCCTTCAAAACGCGTCCGGTTCATGACTTCACCCCCGCCTCGTTGGGCGTAAACTTCTCGTAGTGGAAACTCTGCGGCACGATGCCCTGGGCGTCGAAGTGCTTGAGCACCGCGTCGACCATGGGAGGCGGACCGCACAGGTAGACGTCGACATCGCCGTCGTGCATGACCTCGGGGTCCATGTGATGGGTCACGTAGCCCTTGCGCGGATGCTCGCTGGCTTCGTCCACCACCACGGTGGCGTAGGTGAAGCCGGGCAGCTTGGCCGAAAACTCATCCAGGGCGTCGACCTTGACCAGGTGATCATCCTTGTTGACGCCGTAGATCAGGTGAATCGGCGCCTCGCATCCCTTCTCCGCTAACTGGGCCAGCATGGAGAGGAAGGGCGCCAGGCCGGTGCCACCGGCCAGCATCAGCACCGGGCGTGCCACCTCGCGGAGATAGAAGCTGCCCAGCGGGCCGGTCAGGGTCAGGCGGTCGCCCGCCGCTGCCCGCTCGCCGAGATAACCGCTCATCACCCCGCCCGGGATATTGCGGATCAGGAAGGTGGCCCGCTTCTCGCCCGGCAGGGAGCTGAACGAGTAGGAGCGATGTGCCTCGGTGCCCGGCACGTCGATATGCACGTACTGGCCGGGCAGGAAGCCGATCGCGGCACCTTCATCCAGATCCACCACTAGCTCGATGCTGTCCTCTGAGAGTTGTTCGACCGCGGCTACCATGCCCTCGACCTTGCCAACCTGGGTCTTGCACAGGCTAGAGGCCACAGGGACCTGGATGACGCAGTCGGAGGACGGCACCATCTGGCAGGTCAGCACCATGCCTTCGGCGGCCTCCTCATCGGACAGGGCGTCCTCGATGTATTCGTCGCCCATGTCGAACTCGCCCTGCTCGCAGTGGCCCTTGCAGGTGCCACAGACGCCGTCGGAACAGTCCATCGGCAGGTTGACCTTCTGGCGATAGGCGGCGTCGAGAACCGTTTCACCTTCCTTGCAGCCAATGAAGCGGGTGACGCCGTCCTCGAAGTTGAGGGCAATGGTGTAGCTCATGGTCGTTCTCCTCCGACACCGGGTCTTCGTCTACCCATCAGATGTGATAGATATCGATGACCTGGTGGATATAGTCGTTGTTGAGTTGCACTACCTTGCGGGTGATCAGCGGCGCCTCGCCCGATACGTCAAGGGTGTAGAAGGAGGTCCCGAAGAAGGT
>NZ_JBPKAQ010000017.1:0-27662 GCF_051216275.1 Halomonas salsilacus | reverse complement strand
CGGTGCATGATCTGCTTGGCGCGCTCGTTGCCCCCTTCCTGATCGAAGCCGGCGACGGTCTTCAGAAAGTCCTGCACCTCGGGGGTGTCAAAAATCTTAACGGTCATAGGGTTATCCTCTTTGGTTCTCTGTTCTTGCCCGTTTCAAGACGGGCGCTGGCGTGACTCATCCGTGACTCAGGCGTCGTCCTCGCGGATGGAGGACGGGTGGCGACACAGCGGCTTGACGCTGATCTCCATGTAGGGAAAGAGGGGCAGGTTGCTGACCAGCTCCTGCAGCTCGGCATTGTCCTCGACGTCGAAGATGCTGACGTTCGAGTAGCTGCCGGCCACGCGCCACAGGTGGCGCCACTTGCCGGCGCGCTGCAGGTCCTGGGAGTAGGCCTTCTCGGTCGCC
The DNA here is from genome assembly GCF_051216275.1 of Halomonas salsilacus. Classification (NCBI taxonomy): domain Bacteria; kingdom Pseudomonadati; phylum Pseudomonadota; class Gammaproteobacteria; order Oceanospirillales; family Halomonadaceae; genus Halomonas; species Halomonas salsilacus. Next base: position 27,266 of record NZ_JBPKAQ010000017.1, on the reverse strand, counting down.
TTGATCTCGGCGGCCTGCTCGGCCGGCATCGACGGCGGCAGTTTGACGGTCATTTCCACGTGAAACAGCATGACGTTCTCCTCTTGGCGCTAGCACACTGCAGTGCTTGCGGGACTCAGTTCTTGGGGACTCAGTTCTTGCGGGAATAGTGCGCGAGCTTGTCTTCATCCAGGGTGATGCCAAGCCCCGGGCCGGTCGGCAGGTCGACACCAAATTCAGTGTAGGCAAGCGGCTCGACGACGATGTCGTCCTTGAGCAGCAACGGGCCGAACATCTCGGTGCCCCAGGCCATCTCGGGCAGGGTCGCCCAAGCATGCAGGGAGGCGGCGGTGCCGATGGTGCCCTCCAGCAGCGTGCCGCCGTAGAGGCCGATGCCCGCGGCCTGGGCCACGTGGGCCAGTTCCAGCACGCCCTGCAGGCCGCCGGACTTGGCGATCTTCAGGGCGAAGGCGCCGCTGAAGCCGCCGCGCACCAGGTCGAGGCCGTCGCGGGCGTCCTGCACCGCTTCATCGGCCAGCATCGGCACGTTGAAGCGGTTGGCCAGGCGGATCAGGCCGGCATGCTCGCGGGCCGGGATGGCCTGCTCGATCAGTTCGATGCCGGCGTCCTGCAGGGCCTGGATGCCGTAGACGGCGGTGGACTCGTCCCAGGCCTGGTTGACGTCGACTCTGACGCTTGCGCGATCGCCCAGAGCCTCCTTGATGGCGGCCACGTGGCGCACGTCGTGTTTCACCGGGTTGGCGCCGATCTTCAGCTTGAAGTCGCAGTGGCGACGCTCGTCCAGGCGCAGCTGCGCCTCTTCGATGTCCTTGGTGGTGTCGCCGCTGGCCAGGGTCCAGAGCACCGGCAGGTGGGTCTGGCGGGCGCCGCCCAGCAGCTCGGCCACGCTGAGCCCAAGGCGCTTTCCCTGGGCGTCGAGCAGCGCGGTTTCCAGCGCCGACTTGGCGATCATGTTGCCGCGGGCATGGCGGTTGAGCAGGGCACGCAGGGCGTTGACGTTGCCGGAGGGCTGACCGATCAGCAGCGGGGCCAGGTAGGCGTCGATATTGCACTTGATGCTCTCGGGACTCTCCGGACCGTAGGCCAGGCCACCGATGGTGGTGCCCTCCCCCAGGCCCTCGATGCCATCGCTGTGGCGCATGCGCACGATGACCATCGTCTGGCAGGCCATGGTGGTCATGGAGAGCTTGTGGGGACGGATGGTCGGCAGGTCGACCAGCAGCGTCTCGATGGACTGGATAGTGGCGGTCATGGCGGCTCCCGGTGCGGGCGGAATGTGGTGATTGCATGTCAGTCTGATTGCAGCGGGAAGATCGAACCAATATTGTTTGGGTGCCCTTCCATACCCAGGAGGTATCATGGAGCTGCGTCATCTCAGGTACTTCTGCGTGGTTGCGGAGGAGCTCAACCTCACCAGCGCGGCCGAGCGGCTGCACATGTCACAGCCGCCTCTTTCTCGGCAAATCAAGCAGCTGGAGCAGGAAGTCGGGGCCGAACTCTTCGAAAGAAGCTCCCGCGGCCTGCGCCTCACCCCCACGGGGCTGTTCTTCCAGCAGCATGCCCTGCAGATCCTCGAGAAGGTGGGTGCCACCCTGGAGGCGACGCGCCGCATGGCCCGCAGCAAGCGCGAGCTGTTCGGCATCGGCTTCGTGCCGTCGGTGTTCTACGGGCAGCTGCCGCTGCTGGTACGCGATTTACGACAAAAGGATAATGTCGAACTGACCCTGACCGAGCTGACCACAGTGCAGCAGGTGCAGGCCCTCAAGGCCGGGCGCATCGACCTGGGTTTCGGGCGCATGAGGATCGACGACTCGGAGGTGGAGCAGGAGGTGCTGTTCGAGGAGCCGATCATGGCCGCCGTGCCCTGCGGCCACCCCCTGGAGGGCACCACGCCCACCCTTGAAGAACTGGCCCGCTACCCGCTGATCCTCTTCCCCGCCAAGCCCCGCCCCAGCATGGCCGATATCATGCTGGGCATGTTCCGCCGCCAGGGACTCAAGGTGGAGGTAGTGCAGGAGGCCAACGAGCTGCAGACGGCGCTCGGCCTGGTCGCCTCGGAGATCGGCATCAGCCTCGTGCCTGAGCAGGTCAAGCGCGTGCGTCGCGACGGCGTCAGCTTCGTCTACCTCGCCGACAGGACCCTGACGTCGCCGGTGCTGTGCAGCCGACGCCGCGGCGAGGCACCCTCGCCGACCATGCGCGAGGCCAATGCCATCCTCAAGGTGCTGGTGGAGAACCGCCGCAGCGGGCGCTATCCCTGACGCGACATCGGCGTGATATGGCGAATGAAAAGTGTCGCCAGCCGCTGGGCACCAGAATTCAGCGGGACGCCCTGAAGCTTCAGCATACCCAGGGTGGTAGGGGGAAAGGGAGGCAGCAACTCGAAGCTGGCCAGCCCCTGACCAAAGAGGAGATCCTGGAAGAGGGTGCGGGGACCGAAGCCGACCAGGTCGGTGCGGCGCATCATTTCGGTCATGAGCGCGGGGGAGTCACACTTGACCACCGGCTGTGACAGGTGGATGCCCTGGCGGTCGAGCCAGCTGACCATCTGGTGAGCCATGCTGCCCGTCGCGAGGTTGAGTACCCAACGAGCCTCCGACATCTGTGACCAGGTCGTTGCCCCCAGCAGGGGGTGGCCGATCCGCGCTGCCGGCTCAACCATGATCTGCGCCAGGGGTTCGAAGGCGATCTCGTAGGGCAATCCATCCGGTTCTGCAGCCGCAATGGCGAAATCGATCCGCCCTTCCATCAGCCCGGGCAGCACATTGGTCAGCATGCCTTCGACCAGCGTCAGGCTCGCATCCGGCTGCTCGCGCTGAAATGCGTTGAGCACGCTGAGCAGAATGGTAGCGGCGATGGCCGGGGTCACCCCCGCCGTGACCTGAATGCCGGCCCCACCCCTCAGCCAGCATATCTCGTCCCTCGCCTTGTCCAGGGTGGACAGGGCCAGGCGTGCCCGCGACAGCAGCGCCTGGCCTGCCGGCGGGTCACTTCTATTTCCGCGAGGGGGCCTTCCTGGCCTCGTCGGACAGGGTCACGGTCACCTTCACCGGCAAGGGCGGACACGGTGCCATGCCACAGCTGGCCGTGGACCCGACCCTGCCGGCTGCCTCAATGGTTATGGCGCTGCAGAGCATCGTCGGACGCAACGTGGACCCCCATCATGCCTCGGTGATCAGCGTGGGGCGTCTGCAGGCCGGCAGTTCCTACAACATCATCCCCGAAACCGCCGAACTCGAGCTGAGCGTCAGGACGCTCGACCCCGTGGTGCGCGACACCCTGGAACGGCGCATTCGCGCGGTCGCCCTGGCCCAGGCCCAGGCCTTCGATTGCCGCGGTGACGTGGCCTACGAGCGTGGCTATCCGGTGCTGGTCAACGCGCCGGTCGAGACCCGGCTGGCCGTCGATACGGCGCGTGAATTGTTCGGTGACGAGCGGGTCGAGACCCCTGCCACACCGCTGACCGCCAGTGAGGATTGCGCCTTCTTCCTCGAGCGAGTGCCCGGCTGCTACCTCATGGTCGGTAATGGCGACAACGGCTACGACCAGGGGGGGCATCTCGGCCCATGCAGCGTGCATAACCCGCATTACGACTTCAATGACGAGAGCCTGGCACCCGCGGCGGCCTTCTGGCTGGGCCTGGTATCACGCTACTTCTCTGACTCACCCGTCACCCATGCCCAGACCACCCTGAACCTCTCCAACTGGGTACCGCCCAACCACTTCATCAGCACGGACATTCTCGCCGCCTGGATCGAAGAGGTTGAAGAGGCTACCGAAGGACGCGTTCGCATCAGGATGCTGCCCAGCGCCGTCGGTGCCCCCGAGAAACACTGGGAGCTCGCGCGCCTGGGCGTGGCGGACATCACCTGGAGCAACTTCACCTACGAGCCGATTCGCTTCAAGTCGCTCTGGTTCTCGGAGATGCCGCTGACCGGCTCCAATGCCGTCGCCTCGTCCGTCGCCCTGTGGGAAACCATCGAAGCGCACCTTAGCGACGATCCCGCCTATGACGGGGTCAAGCTGCTGGGTGTCGGCCTGCTGGGCGGTGGCGCGCTGCACCACAGTCGCCAGCCGATGGTGGAGCCCCAGGACCTGCGCAATCAGAAGCTACGGATGGGTGGCCCCATCCAGCGTGAACTGCTGGAAGCCTTCGGCGCGGTTCCCGTGGCGGCGCCCGCCACCCGCGGCTACGAGCTGCTCGAAAGCGGGGTGGTCGATGGCTCCCTGCATCCGCTGGAGTCGGTGATCGCCTTCCGGCTGGAGAGCCAGCTTGCGCACCACACGCTGTTCCCCGGCGGCTTCTACGACGCCAGCTTCTTCATCGGCATGAATGAGCGCAAGTGGAACACCCTGTCCGAAGCGGACCAGGAGGCGATCATGAGCGTCTCCGGAGAGCACCTCTCGCGCCTCTGGGGCGAGCGTTTCCACGCTCAGAACCAGGCCGCGGAAGAGCAACTGAGGGAGGCCGGCAACCAGTTCCACGAGCCCTCGGAGGCGCTGCTCGAAAGGACCCGCGAGGTGCGCGAGGCGATGTTGGCGTCCTGGGTGGAGGACATGGGCGAGATGGGCTACGACGATCCCATGGCGATCGTCGACTTCTACGAGAACCGCTACCAGGCCTTGGATAGCGAATAACCCGGCCAGCCCCTGCGGGGCAGGAGATACCCATGCGACACACGCTCAACCGCGTGAGGCTGGGGGTGGAAACAGTGCTGATCACGGCACTGCTTGCCATAGTGGCCCTCACCTTCTGCGACGTCCTGGGGCGCCGGCTGTTCGGCACCCCTATCTATGGCGCCCACGACATCACCGAGCACCTGATGGTGATCATCATCTTCTGTGGACTGCCGTTGGTCACCGCCGACCGCGGGCATCTGGTCGTCGACCTGTTCGACCGCTGGCTCTCCTCCCCCCACCTGCGCTGGTGGCATGCCCTGGTCTCGGTTGGCATGGCAGCGATCCTCTTCCTGATTGCCTGGCAGTACCTGCTGGCCGCCCAGCAGGCCGTGCTGATCCATGAGGCGAGCCAGGCACTCTACATACCGCGCAGCTACATGTACGCCTTCATGTCCTTTACTGCCTTCCTGGCCGGGCTGGCCGCCCTGCTGCCAGCCTCTGTCTTCGACCCCACGGCCTCCGTCCACGATGAGGAAGGGAATTCGCTATGATCGTCGGCTCTATCGCCCTGCTCTGCGTCCTGCTACTGGCCTTCCTGCGCGTTCCCCTGGCTTTTGCGCTGATGGCCGTCTCGATCGGCGGGCTCACCTACATAGTCAGCTGGGACGTAGCGCGCTCCATGGTCTCGCTGACCATCACCCAGGCGGTGTTCTCCTATGAGATGGCCGTGGTCCCCATGTTCGTGCTGATGGGGAATGTCCTGGCTCGTTCCGGGATTGCCGATGACCTCTTCCGCGCCGCCTATGCCTTCTTGGGGTCGATCCGCGGTGGCCTGGCACTCTCGACCATGATGACCTGCGCCGGTTTCAGCGCCGTTTCCGGCTCCAGCCTGGCCACGGCTGCCACCATGTCCAAGGTGGCCTACCCGAGCATGAAGCGCTACGGCTACTCGGACTCCTTCGCCTCGGCAACCATTGCCGCGGGTGGTTCCCTGGGGATCCTGATCCCGCCCTCCATCATCTTGATCATCTACGTCATTCTCACCCAGACCAATATCGGGCACCTGTTCATCGCCGGCGTGCTTCCCGGGCTGTTGGGGCTGGGCCTCTACCTGGTCGTGGTCTGGCTGGTGGCGCGCTGGCGGCCTGAGAGCGCACCGCGTGGCGAATCCGTGCCCCTGAAGGAGAGGCTGGCTTCGCTGCGGGGCGTCTGGCCCTTCTCTCTGCTCTTCGTCATGGTCATCGGCGGCATCTACCTGGGACTGTTCACACCCACCGAGGCGGGCGGCATGGGGGCCGGCTTCGCCCTGATCATTGCCCTGTTGCAGAGGCGTCTCGGACTCAAGCAGCTCCGGCGTATCTTCGTCGAGACCGCTGCCACCTCGGTGATGCTCTATGCCGTGCTGTTCGGCGCCATGCTCTTCACCCACCTGATCTCCTTCTCCGGGCTGGGCGAAGGGATCCGCCTGGGGATCGAGGGCATGGGCCTTGGCCCCTACCAGATGCTGCTGGTCATCCTGCTGGTGTTTCTGGTGCTGGGCTGCGTGATGGATTCCCTCTCCATCATCCTGATCTGCGTGCCACTGTTCGTGCCAACCCTGGCCGCGGGCGGCTTCGACCTGGTGTGGTTCGGGATCATCGTGGTGGTGGTAACGGAAATCGCCCTGATAACGCCGCCCATCGGCATGAACGTCTTCGTGATCAAGGCCAGCCTGCCCCATGTCCCGCTGGTCAGCATCTACAAGGGGCTGGTGCCCTTCATCGGTGCTGACCTGGTCAGGCTGGGTCTGCTGATCGCCTTCCCCGGCATCTCGCTGCTGCTGGTGCAGATGATGCGATGAACCTGACAAAACCGTGACGGCCACAGGCGTGGCCGTCGCGGGCTTGTCGGCATGACCCAATCAGGCCGAGCGGTGGGGGGGCACAGGAGCCCAATTGAGCACCTGGCGTGCGGCCTGAACGTCACTGTGCGGGTCGTGGTTCCACAGCCAGTCGAAGCGCGTCTCCAGATTCTCGATCAGCCGGGCCTCATCATCGCCGATGCCGGCAGCGGCGAACTCATAGACGTCACCCGCCTCGTGCGAGGTCCGCTGCACCTTGCAGGTCCGGGCGTGGCGTGCCGCCTCGAAGGCGCCCAGCACCCGGTCGGCGTTACCCCGGTCACACGCCTCATCGGTCAGCAGGCTGGCCAGCACGTAGGCGTCTTCCAGCGCCTGGCCGGCACCGGCGCCCTGGTGGGGCACCAGCGCATGGGCGGCATCGCCGACGATCAGCACCCGGTCACGGTGGTAGCGGGGCAGCTCCGGCAGTTCATGCAGCGCCCAGCGGGTCGGCTCGGCAATGCAGCCGAGAATGGCCTGTGACGCGGCTCCCCAGCCCTCGAAGACGCTCAGCATCTCGGCCTGGGACACCGCCTGGACCCACTCCTCCCCGGCGGGAAGCTCGGGGTGGGGCGTAGAGCGGTCGGTGATGAAGGCCACCATGTTGATCAGCTGCGACTGCTTGACCGGGAAGGTCAGGATGTGGCGATCGCGACCGAGGTACATCTGCGGCACCAAGGCCAGGCGCCTGTCGCCCCCCCGCGCCTCTAAGGCCGCCTCCAGCTGCTGGGTGGGAATCATCCCGCGATAGGCGTAGGTACCGCTCCAGAACGGGGCGATCTCACCGTGCTGCACCGGGGGCAGCACATGCTCGCGAACCGCCGACTTGATGCCGTCGAAGCCGATTAGGATATCGGCGCGGAAGCTGGTTCCGTCATCGAAGCGTGCCGTGGCGCTGTCGCCATCCTGGGTGACCTCGACGCAGCGTTTGCCGAAGTGGGCGATGCCCTCGGGCAGGTGCGCGACGATGGCATCCAGGAAGTCGGCCCGGTGAACCGAGGACTGGCCGCAGCCGGGGGCCAGGGTGGCGGTCAGGTAGCCGTCGTCGCTGCCGCGCCGCCACTCGAACCAGACGTCCTCGAAGGGCGCCGGCGAGGCGTCGGCGATGCGCCGATAGGGTGCCTCCAGGCCCAGCAGGGAGATGGCCCGCACGGCGTTGGGGCCGAAAGAGACCCCGGCGCCGATCTCTGAGAACTGCGCTGCGGCCTCGAAGACCTGGACATCCAGGCCGGCATCCCGGGACAGGGCGACGGCCAGGGCCACGCCGCCGATGCCGCCACCGACGATGCTGACGGTCAAGCGAGGAGAAGTTGGGCAAGCGGTATTGATGCTGGACATGATGAGGCGCGCTCCGTGAGGGACATTGTGATTGTCATGCTGCAAGACAGCTTGAACCCCAGGCTAGGCGCGATGCGATATGCACACAACTCAGCCTGCTTCATTACATGAATGAAGCCAGGTAATATCAATTTACCTACAACCAGTTAGGGAAAAATCCCGCCATGCTGCGGCTATCGGAGATCGATGTGAACCTGCTGGTGGTGTTCGATCTGCTCTACCGGGAGCGCAACACCCAGCGTGTCGCCGGCCAGCTCGGGGTGACCCAGCCGGCGGTCAGCCATGCGCTGAAGCGGCTGCGCCAACTGCTGGATGACGAGCTGTTCGAGCGCACCTCGCGGGGCCTGCAGCCGACACCCCGTGCCAGCCAGCTTCATCCGGGGGTCGCCGAGGCCCTCGCCAGGCTGCATGAAACCCTCAACCTTCGCGACGACTTCGACCCGGGCACTAGCCAGCGCACCTTCAACCTGGCCATGACCGATATCGGGGAGATCATATTTCTCCCTCGGCTGCTCGGATATCTTGCCAGGGAGGCACCCGGCGTCCGGCTCAGCACCCTGCGCAGCCACCACGAGGACCTCAAGCATGGTATGGAGAACGGGCAGATCGATCTGGCGATCGGCCTGATCCCCCAGCTGGGGGCCGGCTTCTATCAGCGGGGGCTGTTCGTGCAGCGCTATGTCTGCCTCATGCGCCAGCACCACCCGCTGGCCGCGGGCGCGTTTGGCCTGGAGGACTTCATGGCCGCCACCCACGCCGTGGTGGTGGCGAAGGGGACCGGGCACGGCATGGTCGAGGAGGAGCTGGCCCGAGCGGGCGCCAAGCGCCCGATCAGGCTACAGCTGCCCCACTTTGCCGCCGTGCCCTATATCATCAGCGAAAGCGATCTGGTGGTCACGGTCACCGACAAATTTGCCGAGGCCACCCGGGAACGCTTCAGGCTGAAGGTGCACAAGCATCCGCTGCCCTTTCCCGAGATTCCCATCAACCTCTTCTGGCACCGGCGTTTCCACCGGGATGCCGGCAACCGCTGGCTGCGCGGCCGGCTCTTCGAGATGTTTGCCGAGTAGCGCCAGACGGACGGACAGGCCAACGCCACTTCAGCCTTACTGCGGCTTCGCCCAATCCGCCCGGCTGCTGTGCACGGCGCTCTTGTGGGTGATCTTCCAGACGCCGTCGAGCTTGATCAGGGCCAGCACGTCCACCCAGGAGTCCGCCAGGTTCTCGGTGTTGTCGAAGCCCAGCAGCACGCTGGCCACCTCGCCGGCCTGGGTCACCTGGATGATGCGCCCGCGCACCGCCCGGTGGCTTGCCGCCCAGCGCGCAAAACGGTCGCTGACCAGATCCTTGCTGAAGGCCCCGTCGGCATCCAGGGCCAGGATCCAGGCATCTTCGTGGAAGGCCTCCCTGAGTTTGATCATGCCGCCCTGAAAGCCTTCTACATAGCCCTGCACCACGCGCACAATCTCGTCGTGGTCGGGCGTACGTTCGTTGTCTGTCATCGTCACGCTTCACCTCCTGCTGCATTGATAATCGACAAGCAAAGCGCCGCCCCCAGTGGCTGAGGGCGGCGCTTATTGCTTGACTTCAGGGTATACCGGAAGAGGCCTCAGACCGCCTGGAGGCCGAGGATCTCCCGCGCCTGCTGCCAGGTGGCCACGGGGCGCTCGTACTTCTCGCACAGGGCGACCGTGCGCTCGACCAGGGCGGCATTGGAGGGGGCCAGGGTGTCGCGGTCGAGGCGCATGTTGTCCTCGAGACCGGTACGGGTATGGCCACCGGCGGCGATGGACCACTCGTTGAGCACGATCTGGTTGGCACCGATGCCGGCACCGCACCACTGGGCATCCGGCGCCAGCCGCTTCAGGGTCTCGATGTAGAAGTCGAAGGTCGGCTTGTCCACCGGCATGGCGTTCTTCACGCCCATCACGAACTGCACGTAGAGCGGCGCCTTGAGCTTGCCCTGCTTGGAGAGGGCCACCGCCTGGTGGATGTGCGACAGGTCGAAGGCCTCGATCTCGGGCTTGATGTCGTACTTGAGCATCTCCTCGGCGAGCCACTCAACCAACTGCGGCGAATTCTCGTAGACCCGGTTGGGGAAGTTGTTGGAGCCCACCGAAAGGCTGGCCATGTCCGGTCTGAGCGGCAGCATCCCGCCTCGCTCCTCGCCCGCACCGGAGCGCCCGCCGGTGGAGAGCTGAATGACCATGCCCGGGCAGTGCTTCTTCAGGCCTTCCACCAGCCTGGCGAACTTCTCCGGATCGGAGCTGGGCGTCTGGTCGTCGTTACGCACGTGGCAGTGGGCGATGGTGGCACCGGCCTCGAACGCCGCCTGGGTGCTTTCGACCTGCTCCTCGATGGTGACGGGAACCGCGGGGTTGTTTTCCTTGCGCGGCAGGCTGCCGGTGATGGCAACGCAAATGATGCAGGGGTTGGACATGGTGACCTCGTTTCACGCCGCAGCGCGTCAGGTTGAGTTGTTTGTGGTGTGGGTCCAGGCGTAACGCCTAGGCCTGCTCGATCACGTGCAGCAGTTGCTCGGCGAACAGCGCTGGTACCTCCACCGAGGGCACGTGACCGACGCCCTCGAGGATCTCAAGGGGCGCGCCGTCGAGTTCGGCGGCGAGAGCCTCGAGCGTTGCTGGCGGAGTGGCCAGATCCTCGCTACCACCCATCAGCTGCACCTTCACCGGCTTGCCGGAGAGTTTGCCGGTGAAGGCGTGGCTGCCCAGCATTTCGCAGAGCTTGGCGTAGGAGTCGTCATCGCCCCGGCCCATCTGAATGCACCAGCCCGCCTCGAGCGCCGGCTGAGCCGCGAAGCTGGCCGGGGCGAACCAGCGCGGGACGATCTCCGCGGACATCGCCGCCAGCCCTTCCTGGCGAATGCGACCAGCCCGTGTGTTCCACAGCTCGGCGTTGCCAATCACCGCCCCGGTGTTGGTCAGGGTGGCAGAGAGCAGGCGCTCGGCGTGCTCGCTGATCAGCTGCTGACCCACCACGCCGCCGATGGAAGTGCCGGCGAAGTGGAAGCGGGGGGCAGCGGCGTGATCGACCAGGGCCAGGGCATCTGCGGCCAGGTCGGCCGGAGCAATCGGGCCTTCTCCCCAGGCCTGGCTGGCGCCGTGGCCGGGCAGGTCCCAGGTAAGCACTCGATAGCGCGGCAGCAGTAGGGGAAGCAGGTCGTCCCATACGGCCTGGCTCATGCCCAGCGGATGCGCCAGCACCACCAGGGGGTTGGCTTCATTGCCGAGCAGCCGATAGGCGACGCTGCGTCCGTTGATGGTCAGAAATGCCATGGTCTTTCTCCGGTTGTACCCGTTCAATCAAGGTAGCAATATCCTGTCCCACGCCGCCGGTGGCCATACGGATGATCTGGGCCATGGGGCGTCCTCCCGGCAACAAGGTCGGATGGGTTCGCATGTCGAACATTGATTTGTGATGCGAACAATCTACTCCCGTCCCGCGCGGTCGTCAATTGGCTCCTAACCCCCATGGAAAAGGGGAGGCTCGGCCTCCCTGCTCGCATGACCCCGCAAGAAGTCGATTTTCCAAGCAATTATTCGCCCTGTAGCCAGGCCAGGGCGCGCTGCAGCTGATGCCGGCTACTACCAAGGTATAATGCTGGCTCGGTGACACGGGACACCACGAGGCCCGAGGTGAACGGCAGCGCCTGATGCATAGGGGCCCGCACCAGGATGAGCGCCTCGCCATGGGCCTTCATCATCGCCGAGACGATGCTACGGTAACGCAGCAACCCTCAGCGGTGAGAACAAATCATTAAATACCTGATGACTAACCCACCACCCCTTCACTCTTAAGCTTAGATAACTGCTCCAAGGTGAGATCGAGGTATTCAGACAGAACAGTATCAGTATCCTCACCCAGCAGTGGGGCTGGGCGCCTGTATTCAACAGGAGTATCTGAAAGATGTATTGGGCTGCCCACCATTTTGAATTCTGGATTCATGGCATGTGGAATTTTCACCAGCATTCCACGAGCATCCACCTGGGGCTCTGTCAAAGCATCGGCAATGTCATTGATAACACCAACCGGAACCTTGACCTTGCTGATCCGCTCCACCCACACGTCTGCATTTTCACTCATGAAGTGATCCGAAAGAATCTGCGTAATGGCCTCCCTGTTCCTGACCCGATCCTCGTTTCTGGAAAACCTGGGATCTGCAGGAAGCTCTGACAAACCAATAGCGCTGCAAAGGGCTACAAATTGCGCATCATTCCCGCAGGCGATAATAAAATCCTTATCACAGGCACGAAATGAATTATAGGGAACAATGTTCGCGTGCGCATTGCCATAACGACCGGGGGGCACACCGGTACTGAGATAATTCTGGCTTTGATTTCCAAGTGCTGCCAACTGAACGTCCAGAAGCGCCATGTCGCAATACTGCCCCCTGCCCGTCTTTTCCCGCGCCAGCAGTGCTGCCTGAATGGCAATAACAGAATAAAGCCCTGTCATCACGTCAGTCACCGCAACTCCCACCTTCTGCGGACCGCCGCCTGGCACACCATCACGTTCACCGGTGATACTCATCAGCCCACCCATTCCCTGGATGATAAAATCATAACCTGGTTCTTGTGCACGCGGGCCAGTCTGACCAAAGCCGGTAATCGAACAATAGACTAGCCTCGGATTGAGGATGGAGAGTGATTCGTAATCCAGTCCATACTTCTTCAAGGAGCCCGCCTTGAAGTTTTCGATCAGCACATCACTCTCAGCGGCCAGAGCACGAACGATCTCCTGTCCTTTTTCACTGGCAATATCGACAGCCACGGAGCGCTTGTTGCGATTGGTGGATTGATAATACGACGACTCCTGCGAGTTCACTCCTTTCTCATTTTTCATGAAGGGTGGGCCCCAGGCCCGGGTATCATCACCAGAACCCACTCGCTCTATCTTGACGACATCGGCTCCCAGATCAGCAAGCACCTGACTACACCAGGGGCCAGCCAGAACCCGACTCAAATCAAGCACACGAATGCCAGTAAGCGCACCCATCAACACCACCCCACATTAGCAAATTGATTTAAAATTGATCGTCAGCGAATAATTGGCTCACGGCGTAAAAGCGAAACACCCAATTGAAGTAGGCCCCGAGTTAGCGCCCGACCTATATTGTTGGGATAACGTCAGAGTCGGTCCCCGCCATCAAGGAGAGAAGGCGCTCGAGCAACTCGCGCTCCTGCCTGTCATAGGCCTCGGCGTCACCTTGAGGCCACTCATAAAAACCCCGACCACTCTTACGACCCAGCCGCCCCTCGGCCACCAGGGACTCGAGCACGGGAGAGGGTCTGGTGCTGTTCTCCAGATCCGGATAGAGGTAGCGCGCGATGTTGAGATGAGTATCCAACCCGTTGAGATCCCGCTGCCGCAGCGGCCCATTCAGAGCCAAGCGAATACCGATGGAGTAACGCACGATATCATCCAGCGCTTCGGCATCGACCACGCCCTGTTCCAACAACGCCAGGCACTCACGCATCAACGCGTGTTGGATACGGTTGGCTACGAACCCCGGAACTTCCTGCTTGAGCACCGCAGGCCGTTTCCCCAGACGCCTTAGCCACTGGCACACCCGTTCCACAGTCTCAGCATTAGTGAAGCGCCCAGGCACCACCTCCACGGCGGGAATTACGTCGGCGGGGTTGAAAAAATGGGCGCCCACAAACCTCTCGGGGTGAACCAGGGAGTCGGCCAACACATTGATGGAAAGCCCCGAGGTGTTGGTCATGATTAGAGTGCCGTCGCGAGCATGTGTTTCCACCTCACTCAACACACGGCATTTCAGATCAAGGTTCTCGGTCACGCTCTCCACCACCGCGCCAAAATCGTCAACCTGCTCCCACTCGCTGACGAAGCGGACAGCACCACCATGGCTCGCGGCGGTCTCCAGGGCCTTACGACAGCGAGCCAGCCTGTCAGGGTCGATATCCAGAACTGTCACAGGCAACCCGCGTGTGATCATCAGCCGGGCCAGGTTCGACCCCATAGTGCCGGCGCCAACTACCACGACATGAGACGAATCTTGCATGGCACTCTCCTTTCGGTTTGTGTTCTGAGCCGTGGCGACAAAGGTCGCATTGTCTCCGGTGATAAGGCGCGCACAGTGGAGAATTGAGCAAACGTGTGTACACATTGCGTACGTAATGTTGACTCTTTCATCGTGTGCTAAACCGCACACTCACTCCAGAAGGCCTGACAATGTCTGAACCCTGTGCCGTCGTCACCGGCGGAGCCCGTAATATCGGCCAGGCCATCGCGCTGCGCCTGCAACGTGACGGCTATCGCACCATTGTGCTGGATATCGAGGAGCCCGAATCCGAGTCGCTCAAGGCCGATGCACGCCGCGTTGACCTCGGTGAGGTGGAGGCGACCCGCGAGGTGCTCGACAAGATTGCGCGGCACCACAACGTCGACTGTCTGGTCAACAACGTCGGCGTCGTGCGCCCGGCCCTGCTCGACGAGACTCGGGTCGAGGACTTCGACCCACTGATGCACCTCAACGTACGCTCCGCCCTGGTGTGTACCCAGGCCCTGCTGCCCGGCATGCGCGAGCGCGGGCAAGGTCGTATCGTCATGAATGCCAGCCGTGTGGTGCTGGGTAAGGAGGCACGCACTCTCTACAGCGCCACGAAGGGAGCGTTGCAATCCATGGCCCGCACCTGGTCGCTGGAGCTGGCCGCAGATGGCATTACCGTCAACTGCGTCGCACCGGGCCCCATCGCCACAAGCGCCTTCTGGGAAAACAACCCGCCCAACTCCGAGCGTGCACGCCGCATCATCGAGAACATTCCGGTACAGCGCATGGGACAGCCAGAGGACGTCGCCCAAGCGGTCAGCTTCTTCTGCGACTCCCGCAGCGGCTTCATCACCGGGCAGACCTTATTTGTCTGCGGCGGCGTCACCGTCGGCTGATTCGTCGCTCTCCCCTGTCAGCTCCTTCATTCAGCTTGCCAGTCGAAAGAGCAGGGCGGCCATCGTCAGCGAGGCCACAAGGAAGACAGCGTTCCAGCGAAGACGGATCTGCCCCGCCGTCATGCCAGTAAAGCGCGACATGAACAGGTTCAGCACCCCGAAGTTGAGCACGATGCCAAACAGGGTCGAACCCAGTGACAGCAATGGATAGCGCCAGGCAGGCGGCAGTTGCCGATCCGGTGAGCTCATTCCACACTGCCAGTATGACCGATACAGCAAGCAGGCGGCTGGACCAGACACCCGCAGCTGACACGCTTCTAGTAGATCTCATGGGCGGCTCACTCCCTGTCATCACAACGAGTCAACCACGTGGGCCGTGGCTGACTCATCATTGCCCATTCCCTGGCCTTGCGTGGGTTGTCGAAGACACCCCGAGTCAAATCGTGACGTGCCCTACCTTGGCTTGTCGACTGTGCCCTTTGCATGATGGCGGGCAGCAAAGTAGCGATAGATGGCCAGCAGGATGGAGCCCACTGTCAAGGCGATAAAGAACCAGGTGATCGGCCCCCGCACGAAGATCGACAGATCGTTAGAGCCGATCAGCAATGAGCGCCGCAGGTTGTCCTCAAACATCGGGCCCAGAATGAAGCCGATCAGGAAGGGGGCCGCCGGAATACCGGTGCGGTTAAACACATAGCCCACCAGGCCGAAGGCCAACATCAGCCACACGTCGAAGGTGTCGTTGTTGACGGCGTAGGACCCGTACACACAGAACATCAAAACAATCGGGAACAGGATCGCCTTGGGAATGTCCGCGATCAGCGAAAAATAGCGAATCGCGGCGGTACCCACGAATAGCAGGATAACCGAACTGAGCATAATGCCGAGGAAGAGCGCATAGATCAGTGTCAGGTTCTCCTGGAACAGGATCGGGCCCGGCGTCAATCCGTGGACCATGAAAGCACCCAGGATGATGGCGGTAATCACGTCACCAGGAATTCCCAGAGACAGCAGTGGAATCATGGTTGCTCCAGCGACGCCGTTGTTTCCCGCCTCGGAGGCTGCCACGCCTTCCACTTCACCCTTGCCGAAACGCTCGGGGTGGGGCGAGCGGCGCTTGGCATCACTGTAGGAAATGAACGCTGCCGCAGTGGCTCCGGTGCCGGGAATAGCCCCGATAATCACGCCGATGAGGCTGCCGCGAATGATGCTCTTGAGGCTGGCCTTGAGTTCAGCCCATGAGACACCAGCTCCGCTGGCCTTGGCACGCAGATGCGGAACTATCTTCTTGCGGTAGAACTCGACGATCTCCGGGATAGCGAATAGCCCGATCAGCAGAGGTATGAACGAAATGCTATCCATCAAGTTGTAGTTTCCGAACGTCAGTCGCTGCGAGCCGAATACCGAATCAAGTCCCACTAATGAGAGAAGTATGCCAAGAAGTGCGGCCAACAGTCCCTTGACCATCGAGCCGCTCGCCAACGAAATGATAATGGTCAGAGAGAAGCAGATAAGCCAAAAAAACTCCGGCGCACCGAAGTTCAGTGCGATTTTCGCCAAGTATGCAGCAAAGAAGATAAGCGCAATATTGGAGATGAAATCGGCAATCACCGACGCGTAAAGCGCCATCTTCAGCGCCTTCTTGGCCTCTCCCTGCTGCGCCATGGGATAACCATCCAACAGCGTACAGGCAGAGGCCGGCGAGCCCGGCGTACGAATCAAAATTGCAGTGATCGAGCCGCCATACATGCCACCCTTGTATATGCCCACCAGCAGCAGGATGGCTGCCACCGGCTGCATCGAGAAGGTAAAGGGCAGTGCCAGCGCCACTGCCATGGTCGCCGTCAGGCCGGGAATGGAACCGACCGTCACGCCAACTACCACTCCGATGGCTATCGCCAGGAAGTTCTCCGTGGCCAAGAAGAGCTGCAGCACTTCCGTAAAGTTATCCATATGTCACCTGATCTTCAGTGAGTGCCGACCCATCAGAACGGCATCAACGGCAGCGGTACATTCATGACCTCGGTAAATAGAAGCGAGACACCAACAGGAAACACAACAGCCAGGCTGTAGACCCACCAGATCCGGACAGGATGGGCTATGAACAGGATGGAGGTAGCCAGGATGCCGCTCAAAATTGCGCCAAGCACCTCGAAGAGACCGACATACACAATCAGCGCCAGTGCCATCAGTGCGAAGCGCAGCCACGGCCCCCGCTCGAAGCGCCGGCCGCTTTCTTCGTCATCATTCGATGGCAAGAATCCTTGCACAATCAACATCACCGCGAACACCAGAATTAGCCAGCCCACGATCCTGGGCAGCCAGCGAGGCGACATCATCGGGTTCTGCAGGATGGGCGGCTCACCGATATAGTTCGGCACCAGATAGAATAGCAGCAGCAATGAAAAGCCCAGCAACACCACGCCAGCGACCACATCCCACGGATCTTTGATCAGCGTGCCGCCGGTTGAATAAGATCTTGTCATCGGGGATGTCCTCTCGACATGGAAAGCAAGTGAGGCGAGAGCCAAAGCCCTCGCCTCATCACGCTACGTATTGGCCAAGGCGTTACTCTTGACGGATGCCGGCCTGCTCAGCAACCTCATCCCAACGCGCGACCTCTTCGGTGATGAACGACTTGAACTCGTCGCCGGCGATGGTGCCCGACTCTGCCCCCAACTGCTCGACAAAGCTCAGGAACTCCTCGCGCTGCATCACCTCCTGCAGGGCCTTCTGCAAGGTCTCGGTCGCCTCTTCAGTAAAGGAGTTGTGAGCGATCAGGCCAAACCAAGCGGTGGTGACAAACTGGTCAAGGTTGTACTCGCCGATCTCTTTGAGGGTTGGCACGTCAGGAAGGAACTGGGAGCGCTCTTCAGAGGTGACCGCCAGCGCCCTCAGGCTTCCGGACTGGATGTGCGAAAGCACCGTGGGCATATTCTCGAAGGAGACGTCCACATCGCCACCCAGCAGCGCCGGCAGGGCAGCACCGCTGCCGGCGAAGGGCACGGCCGTCATGTTGGTATCGGTCAGTGTCTTGAACAGTTCGCCGGACATGTGGATAGAGCTGCCCACGCCACTGTGGCTGAAGGTCATGGTCTGCTCTTTGGCCGCTTCGACGAACTCCAGCACACTGTTGTAAGGGCTGTCAGCGGGCACCACCATTACATTGGGAATATCGATCAAGTTCTGGATGAACACAAAATCTTCCACGGGATCGTAGGCGAGATCAGGATAGATAGCCGCCCCAATAGTATGGCCGGGAGAGGCCATCAGGATGGTGTGATCGGCATCTCGGCCGCCTCGGGCAAGGCGGCCGGTGGCCACGGTGGAGCCAGCACCCGGGCGGTTCTCCACCACGACGTTGGCGTCGAGTTCGTCCTTCAGCAAATCTGCCACACGGCGCGACAGCACATCGGTGGTTCCGCCCGGCGCGTAAGGCACCACCAAGCGCACATCACCCGTGGGCCACTCCTCGGCATGCGCGGTGGAGACGGAGAGGGTCAGTGCTACGGCACCGCTACAGGTAGCCACGCAGAGCGCGTTGAGCAGTTTTTTCATGTCTATCTCCTTCACTCGCCAATTTGTTCGCTAAGCGTGCGTATATTCGCATTTCATGCACAGAGTACGGTAGTCGTCTAGAGGGCAGGAACACGCCTTAAGTCTTACGCTTCCTGAGAACCATTCCCTCTCACCCTCTCCTTGATACACGCCTTTCCCGCTTCACTCAATTGAGTCAGTTGGCAATATTTAATTAATACAGAAATAATTAATATTACAAGAGGCGCCTGACTACTCGGGTGCAAGAGCAGCCAGTGGCTCAGAAGACCGTAGAGGAAATCGGCACCATCTCCAATGCGCAGTGCGCCGCAACCACCGGCAGCGCTATACATCGGGAAATGGACGCTGCCCTGATCTCGCCCCCTCCAGTCCATGGTAAATGAGGAAGCCACAGGCCGGTTGCCATCGCAGGTTGCCATCGCAGGTTGCTCACCATGCTGGAACCAGGGATATTGAACGGTTGGTTATTCGCCCCTGACACCCCCTTGCAAGGAAAGCGCAATGAGCCAGTGGTTTCCCAAGGACCAGATTCGCGACATATTTTCCCGTTCCATGTCCGAGATGTACCGCCAGGAAGTGCCACAGTACGGCACCCTGATCAAACTGGTCGAGACGATCAACCGAGAGGTCCTCGATGCCAACCCGGCACTCGTGGCGGAACTAGAGCGGAGTGGAGAACTAGCTCGCGTTGATGTCGAGCGTCACGGGGCCATACGTGTGGGCACTGCCCAGGAACTGGACATGATGCGCCGGATGTTTGCGGTGATGGGCATGTACCCGGTGGGCTACTACGATCTCTCTATGGCCGGCGTACCGGTACACTCGACGGCCTTTCGCCCGGTAAATGACGCAGCGCTCAAGCAAAATCCTTTCCGAGTTTTCACCTCGCTCTTGCGTCTTGAGCTTATCGAGAACCGAAAACTGCGTGAGCGAGCCACCGAGATCCTAGCCGCCCGCGTTATCTTCACCCTAGGGGCACGCGAGCTGATCGAAACCGCCGAGTCCCAGGGTGGGCTGACCCCGGATCAGGCACACCGCTTTGTGACCGAGGCGTTGGAGACCTTCCGCTGGCACCAGCAAGCCACCGTAGACCTAGCCACCTACCAGGCTTTGTGCAATGAGCACCGGCTGATTGCCGACGTAGTCTGCTTTCGCGGTCCGCATATCAACCATTTGACTCCGCGCACCCTCGATATAGACGAAGTCCAGCGTCGCATGCACCGGGCTGGCATCGACCCCAAGGCGATCATCGAAGGTCCCCCACGGCGCCAATGCCCGATCCTGCTCCGCCAGACCAGCTTCAAGGCGCTGGAAGAATCTATTTCCTTCGATGGCAACGAGGAGGGCCAGCATTCCGCACGCTTCGGCGAGATTGAGCAGCGTGGCGTGGCGCTCACCCGAAAGGGGCGTAAACTCTACGATCATTTGCTGGCTGTCTCTCGGGAACGGGGCAGTGCACCAGACAACGAGGCCCATCAAGTTAGGCTCGTCGAAGTCTTCCAGGCATTCCCGGACGATTACGCCACCCTGCGTCGCGAAGGCCTGGCCTTCTACCACTACCGTGCTGCTATACCCACCGCGGCCGTCGCCACGGGGGCAGACGTCGAAACGTTAATCGAGGCCGGCGCCCTGATCGCCAGCCCGATGATCTACGAAGACTTTCTGCCCGTCAGCGCCGCCGGCATCTTCCAATCCAACCTGGGAGATTGCGTGCGCGACGAGTATGCCAACCAGTCGAACCAGGCCCAGTTCGAGGCGGCGCTGGGAGCGCCGGTCACCGACGAGATATCGCTATATGAGCGTCGCCAGCAGGCTTCGCTGGAAGCCGCCCTGGCGACACTGGAGTAAAGGGGAGTGCCAATAGCCTGGATAATCGAAGGTATGTGGGAGTAGGCAGGAAACGTGTCAGTGAATGCTGGTGAACTTGGAAATGTTGGTGAACCTGGAAAGGAAAGCTCGGCCTCCCCTGCTCAAATGACCCCACAAGAAGTCGATTTTCCAAGCAATTATTCGCCCTGTAGCCAGGCCAGGGCGCGCTGCAGCTGATGCCGGCTACTACCAAGGTATAATGCTAGCTCGGTGACCCGGGACACCGCCTCAGGGTCCAAACGGCCCTGCACCTCGGGGTGAGCATTGAGCATTGAGCGCTGAGGCGTAGGGAATTCCGTGCAGGCCCGCCGCCTCGGCGGCCTCGGCACTGATGCGCTTGGCGGCGCCCGGCCCCAGGGTCGGCGCCAGCAGCTTCGCCACCGGCTCGGCCATGATCCCGCCGCCAGTGGTGGCCAGGTTGCGGCGCATCGCCTCCGGATGCACCTCCATCCCCTCAAGGAGCACCGCGGCCTGCTCCAGGGCCCCCTCCAGCAGCAGGGCATCCAGGGCCGCCAGGCGCGGCATGAGCAGCAGCATCAGCGCCGAATCGACAACGTCCTGGCTGGTGGCCCCCTGGTGGAAGAAGCGCTTGAGCGCATCGGGCAGGGCGGCGCGCCCCTGCTTGACGAAGGGAATCGCCGCATTACCGCCGCTGGCCACACCGGCGGCGATGGCGTCGACATCGAAGGCATACGCATCGAGCACGTGACGCATCTCACGGCTGGCACCCTCCGGCACCGCACCGTGGACCTCCTGCACCTCGGCCAGGGCCAGCTCGAAGGCCAGCATGGCCTGGACCATGGCCTCGGCGTTGCACTCGGCCAGCGCCGACTGGCTCATGAAGGGGTGCTGGATCAGGGCGGCGAGCATCGGTGATCTCCGGCTAGTCAGGGGCCAGCTGAACGCTAGCCAAAAAGTCGTACAAGTGTTCGCAATTCGAACACTATGCTAGATTGGGCCGAGCCGTCGAGCAACACGACCCAGGATATCAATCAAGGACATGAAGGATGGCAAGCGTAGAACAGGATGAGGCACTGGCGCCCGATAACCGCGATTTCGTCACCGCCCTGGCCAGCGGGCTCGAGGTGATCCTGGCCTTCGACGAGGCGCACCCGCGCATGACGCTCAGCGAGGTGGCCTCGCGTACCGGCATGAACCGCGCCCGCGCCCGGCGCTTTTTGCTGACCCTGCATGCCCTGGGCTACGTCCGCAAGCAGCAGCGCTATTTCGAGCTGGCACCCAGGGTGCTGCAGCTCGGTTACGCCTTCCTCTCCGCCAACGACTACCGCAGCGTGATCCAGCAGGTGCTCGAGGAGATCACCAGCGAATCGGGGGAGTCCTCCTCCCTGGGAGTGCTGGACGGCGACGAGGTCACCTATGTGGCGCGCTCCTCCTCACGCCACCGCCTGATGGCCATCACCCTCTCGGTGGGGACGCGCCTGCCGGCGGCGCATACTTCCATGGGCCGTGTACTGCTGGCCCAGCTGCCCGATGACGAGCTGGATGCCTGGCTCGCGAGGGTGGCGTTGGAAAAGCATACCGACAAGACCATCACCGACAAGGCCAAACTGCGCGAGTGCATCCTCAAGGTGCGCCAGCAAGGCTACGCCATCGCCGACCAGGAGCTCGACTCGGGCCTTCGCTCCATCGCGGTGCCGGCCTTCGATGCCAACGGTAAGCTGCTGGGCGCCATCAATATCAGCACCAATGCCGCGCGAATCAGCCACGCCACCCTGACGGAGCACTACCTGCCCCTGCTGCAGGATAAGGCCCAACTCATTCGCACCAGCGTCAGCTGATTTCCTCTACCACACCAAGGAAGGCAACACCGTGCTGGAGATACTGGCCATCACCCTGCCGATCTTCCTGCTGATCGGCGCCGGCTTCATTGCCGCCCGCTCCGGCCTGATGAGCCGCAACAACATGCAGGGCGTGGG
Organism: Halomonas salsilacus; assembly: GCF_051216275.1. Classification (NCBI taxonomy): domain Bacteria; kingdom Pseudomonadati; phylum Pseudomonadota; class Gammaproteobacteria; order Oceanospirillales; family Halomonadaceae; genus Halomonas; species Halomonas salsilacus. Next base: position 5,135 of record NZ_JBPKAQ010000017.1, on the reverse strand, counting down.
CACCTTCGTCATGTACCTGGCGCTGCCATCGCTGATCATCCGCGCCCTGACGGACCATCCGCTGGCGGAGGTATTCAACCCCACCTACCTGCTGGCCTACGGTCTTGGATCGCTGGCGGTCTTCGCGATCGGCCTGGCGCTCTCCGTGGGACTGCGCGGCAAGGGCCTGGATGCCGGGGCCATTCACGCCTTGGGGATGTCCGCCTCCAACAGCGGCTTCATCGGCTATCCGGTGGCGCTGATGGCCATCGGCCCGCCGGCGGCCATCTTCATGGCGATGAACATGGTGGTGGAGACGCTGATCATCATCCCCGCGGCGCTGATCCTGGCCGAGGCCAGCCGCCAGAACGGCAACGGCCTGGGCTCGGTGGTGAGCCAGACCTTCGCCCGTCTGACCCGCAACCCGGTGCTGATCGGCCTGCTCATCGGCATCATCCTCGCGTTGAGCGGCCTGCGCCTGCCGGGCCCGTTGGCCAAGGCCATCAGCATGCTCGCCGAGGCCGCCGGCCCCGCGGCGCTGTTCACCATCGGCGGCATGCTGCATGGGCTCAAGGCACGCGGCATGGCCAAGGATGTCGGCCAGGTCGTGCTGGGCAAGCTGCTGCTCCACCCTCTGGCGGTACTGGCCGCCTTCCTGCTGCTGCCCGACCCGGACCCACTGCTGATTGCCGGGGCCCTGCTGTTCGCCTGCGCGCCGATGATCAGCGTCTACCCGCTGTTCGGCAAGCAGTATGGCCAGGGCGACGTCAGCGCCGCCGCCATGATGGCCAGTACCCTGGCCTCCTTCGTGACGATCAGCCTGACGGTCTGGCTGCTGACCCACTTCGACCTGCTGCCAGTCTAGCGCAGCCCCCGTTCACTGCTTCTCCTCCCCACCGAAGCAATCACCCACCAGCGCCACCAGGTTATGCAGCGCGGGCGCGTCATTGCCCGACCGCCAGGCCAGCCACAGCGGCATGTCGCAGGCATCGAGTTCGGCCAGTCCCAGGAAGCGGATGCCCGGCATGGGGTGCCAGCTGCTGGCGGCGGGCACGATGGCGATGCCGAGGCCGGCAGCCACCATGCTGAGGATGGTGATGTTGTCGGCTCCGTACTGCACCACCCGCGGCTCGAACTGCAGGCGGGCGAAGTGGGCCACTACCCGATCGTAGTAGACCGGCGAGGCGCTGCGGAAGCCCCAGACGAAGTCGGCACCCTTGAGTTCCTGCAGCTGGCGCGGTGGCACGTCTGCCCAGGGCGACGCCGCGGGCACCGCCAGCACCAGGTGGTCATGTTGCAGCAGTCGCGTCTCGAGACCGGGTTGCTCGGCGCTGTCGAGGTAGAGGATGCCGGCATCCAGCGTGCCCTCTCGCAGCCGGTCGAGCTGGGGGCCCGACAGCAGCGGAAAGACCTCGAAGGCCACCCGGGGATAGCGCTCCCGGTAACTGCCCAGCAACCTGGCGACCTCGGGGACCCACAGGTGGGCCACCGTGATGCCCAGGCTGAGTTTGCCGATCACCCCGCTGCCCAGCGCCGCGAGCCGCGTCCTGATCTGGGTGCGGGCATCGAGCAGCTGGACGGCGTCCTCATAGAGCGCCCGGCCGGCAACCGTCAGGCGAACGCCTCGGGCATGTCGCTCCAGCAGCCGGGTGCCCAGGTCCTCCTCCAATAGTCGTATCTGACGGGTCAGTGCCGGCTGGGCGATATGCACGCGACGGCTGGCCGCCGAGATCGAGCCTGTCTCCACCACCGCCACGAAATAGCTGATCTGACGGAACTCCATGGTTTACCTCGATACGCTGACGCTCTCCATTGCATGACTGCCCATATCCAAATGGCATGCCAGCCATGCGAAAGCCATATTTTTGCTATCAGGATCGCTGTTTCATAGTGAGAGGACAACCCATAACAAGACTCGCTTCGCGAGCTGGACGACCCATGACCAAGAACTATCACCTGCTGACGGGGCTGCACTTTGCGCTGTGCACCCTGGCCATGATCTGGCCCGGCGCCCTGATCGCCAACCGCATCGAGCCCACCGTGCTCGGCCTCCCCTTCCTGTTCTTCTGGTACATCCTGTGGATGCTGGTGCTGTTTGCCGGCATGTGGGTGGCCTTCGTGGTTCGTCACGGAGGTGGCCGCCATGAGTGATTCACTGATCGTTATCGGCATCACCCTGACCTACCTCGCCATGGTGCTCTGGGTGGGCCTGCGCGCCCGCGGCCAGGAGAACTCCAGCCTGGAGGGCTATGTTGCCGGCGGCCGCCACGTGGGCGTGGTGATCCTGTTCTTCATTCTCGGCGCCGAGATCTTCTCCGCCTTCGCCTTCCTGGGGGCGCCGGGCTGGAGCTACCAGCACGGCGCGCCCGCGTTCTACATCCTGGCCTACCTGTCGCTGGTGCCGATCACCATCTGGGCCATGGGGCCGCGGGTCGCGGAACTCGGGCGTCAGAAGGGCTACCTGACCCAGGGCGACATGATCGCCGACCACTACCAGAGCAAGCCGCTGGGCATCCTCGCCGGGGTGATCGGCGTGCTGGCCCTGGTGCCCTACCTGACTATCCAGATCGCCGGCGCCGGCCTGCTGTTCCAGGCCGCCACCGACGGCCTGATCCCCTTCTGGCTCGGCGCCCTGCTGGCCTTCGTGGTGGTCGCCGCCTACGTCTTCTGCAGCGGCCTGAACGGCATTGGCTGGACCAACCTTATCCAGGGCATCATGATGATCGCCATCGCCTGGTTCCTGGGCCTGTCGATCTCCGAACGCCTCTATGGCGGGGTCGGCGAGATGTTCAGCCAGATCCAGCTGACCATGCCCGAATACCTGACCATGCCCGGGGCCACCGGCATGAACTGGGGCTACTTCAGCACCGCGGTGCTGGTGAGCGCCTTCGGCGGCGCCATGTGGCCGCATCTCTTCATGAAGTTCTACTCCGCCGACAGCGGCAAGACCCTGCGCAAGGTCAGCGTCTTCTATCCGCTCTATGCCTACCTGCTGGTGCCGCTGCTGTTCATCGGCTTCGCCGGGATTCTGGTCTTCGCCGACGAGCCCCTGGTGCGCTCCGACACTGTGCTGCTGCGCATGGTCATGGACGTGGCCAACTTCTCGCCCTGGGTCATCGGCCTGATGCTCTCCGGCGCCCTGGCGGCGGCCATGTCTACCGGCGCCAACCTGGCCCATACCGCCGCCATCGTGCTGGTGCGTGACGTGGTCGGCCCCACCGTGATGAAGGGGGCCAGCGAGAAGGCTACCGTGAGCGCGACGCGCTGGAGCGTGCTGGGCCTGTCGCTGATCGCCTACCTGTTCGCCCTGGCCAACCCCGCCTCGCTGGTGCTGCTGCTGCTGGGTGCCTACGGGCTGATCGTCCAACTGTTCCCGATGGTCCTCGGCGCGCTGTTCCTCCCGCGGCTGCGTCGCGCCAGCGTCATGGCCGGCGCCCTGGCGGGCAGCCTCGCCTACCTGCTGATGGATTTCGTCTGGAGCTCACCGCTGGGCTGGCACGCCGGCGTCTGGGCCATGCTGCTCAACGTGGCCGTGGTCGCTGTCTGGCAGATGCTGTTCAAGCCGGCGCAGCCGGCAACGGCATCATCCACCCTCTGACCCGCACCTGGAGACCCGCATGACTACCCAGACCGACCATTTCGATGTCAAGGGCGCCATCGGCGCCCAGGTAGAGGCAACGTTCGACGATATCCAGTCGCTCTACCAACAGCTGCATCAGTCCCCCGAACTGCCCTTTCAGGAGCACAAGACCAGCGCGCGACTCGCCGAGGCCCTGGAGGAGCTCGGCTATGAGGTGACCCGCGGCGTGGGCGGCACCGGCGTGGTGGCCCTGCTGCGCAACGGCGAGGGCCCTACGGTAATGCTTCGCGGCGACATGGACGCGCTGCCGATTAAGGAGGAGACCGGGCTCGACTTCGCCAGCCGCGAGACCGCCGTCGCCGAGGATGGCAACGAGGTGCCGCTGATGCACGCCTGTGGCCACGATCTGCACAGCAGCTGCGTGGTAGGCGCCGCCGCCGTGATGGCGGGGGTCAGGGCACACTGGTCCGGCACCCTGATGCTGATCTGCCAGCCGGCGGAAGAGATCTTCGGCGGCGCCCGGGCGATGCTCGACGACGGCCTCTACACGCGCTTCCCACGACCGGACGTGGTCCTGGGTCAGCACAACATGCCGGCCTTGGCGGGCACCGTCGGGCATATCGCCGGCGGTGCCATGGCCGCCTGCACCAACCTGGCGGTGAAAATTCACGGGGCGGGCGGACACGGCTCCATGCCCGCCCAGGCGGTGGACCCGGTGGTGATCGCCGCCCACGTGGTCACCCGCCTGCAGACCATTGTCTCCCGCGAGGTGCCGCCGGAGGAGACCGTAGTGGTCACCGTCGGCAAGCTGCACGCCGGCACCCAGGCCAACATTATCCCGCATTCGGCGGAGCTGGAGATAAACATCCGCAGCTTCGACAACACCCTGCATACCCGCGTGGTGGACGCCATCGAGCGTATCATCCGCGCCGAGTGCGAGGCCGGGCGTTCGCCGACGCCTCCGGAGTTCCGGGTCCTCAACGAGACCATCTCCCTGCACAACGATGCCACGGCAGTGGAGCGGGTGCGCCGCGCCCACGCTGAGCACTTCGGTGAGGCCAGCCTCTACGCCATGCCGCGGCTCAACGGCAGCGAGGACTTCCCGTTCTTCGGCAACGCCGAGGCCGGTGGCTTCGGCGGAGAGGATATCCCCTGCGTCTACTGGTTCATCGGCGCGACGCCAGAATCACGCTGGGTGGAGACGCCGGGAACGAGTGTGGCAGAGAAGATGCGACAGCTGGAGATGCCCCACTCCCCCTACTACTTCCCGGGCAACCCCGTGACACTGCGAACCGGCATCGAGGCCATGGCGGCGGGCGCCCTGGCCTATCTGGCAAGCTGAGCCGTCAGTGCTTTCCTAAGCATGTGACACCATGGCCCTGACATCAGAAAGGCTGGCTCCCGAGGGGGGGCCAGCCTTTCTGCAGTGGTAGCCGTGGCGACAATCGGCTGCCGGGCGCCGCAGATGCCTCAGCACTCGATGGCGTTGACGGCGAGCCCGCCCCGGGAGGTCTCCTTGTACTTGGCCTGCATGTCGGCACCGGTATCGCGCATGGTGCGAATCACCTTGTCCAGG
>NZ_JBPKAQ010000016.1:0-35854 GCF_051216275.1 Halomonas salsilacus | reverse complement strand
GCTTGCGTCGAGGTCAGTTCGTTCATGGCGTCCTCCTATGCATCAGAGGACACCAGTCTGCCCGACGCTACTCAGCTCCAGAAGATGGGGTTCGTGGAGCGCTTACCCTGCTCGAGTTGCTTGCGATCGATCAGCGCCGCGGGGTTAAGGCAGGCTAGCCAGCGCTCATACCATGCTTGTGTGGCACTGGCATGGCTCAGTGGCTCATAGCCCTCCCCCTTGGCCGACGCGGGAAACTTCGGACGCGGCGAGGCGGGCCCGATGGGCGGCGCATAGTTGAGGAAAGTGAGCAGGTAGGTTTTTCCGAACTTCTGGCGGTAGGCGCCAAGATCATCCAGACCAAACGCCCCGAGGCCGACCAGATGCTGCATCAACCCGAGCATGAGGCCATTGGCCGGTTCGGCATCAATGCGATAGCCCAGGGTGTTATCTACCGTCTTGGCCCAGGCGTTGGCCGCCTGGTTGGCCCGCTCCAGGGGCCATCCCACGGCCGCGATACCAAGCCGGTTCAGTGAACGCCCCACCTGGGATCGCCAGCCGAGATCCTCCAGGGCCTGCCACAGCATCCGCTCGCGAATCAGCTTGAGCAGTGGCGCCGGCTCTGCGACCTCGCCGGACTGCTCGAAGAATTCAAAATCGGCTCGGTAGCGCTTGTCCGGGGGCATGAACTCGCGCAGGTATTGCGGCAGTGTCAGGCGCCCCTGATGCCCTTTCCCTTGCTGCCCACCCCCCTGACTCGCCTGATCATTCAGCCACCAGGCCTCGAAGCGCGCAGGCAGCTCGAGCAGGGGCAGCGGCTCCGTGCTGCTCTCCAACAGCTGCGTCAGCGCCATGCGCACATTGTTCTGCCAGGTGCGTGCGGCGAAGAAACCCGCACGGTGGGTGGCATCCTGCACGGAATCGCTGAAGGTGAGCAGCTTGCGGTCGTCGTTATCGCGGCTGCTGAACAGCTGGTGAATGGCCACCGCGCTGAGGCTGGCCGCCCGGGCACCGAACACCACCAGGGCGGAGCGGGCCGAACACCAGGGGCAGTCGTGCTCGTGAATCACCTTGTTGACGCTGCCCCGCTTCACCTCCTTGAGCTGATGAGGCTTGCTGACCCGCACCAGCGCATCAGCGCCGGCCTGGCAGCCCTTGCACTCCGCACCGCCCCCCACCGCGGCGGTGGTGCCGCACTCGCGACACACCCGGAAGTGCTCCAGCCGCATGCCTGCCGGTGACTGCGCTTCCCCCCGCTGCCAGGGCAGCAGCAGCGTCGTTTCCTGCTGGTGGCCGAAGAAAGCCGAATAGATGGCCTGAAGCTCGGTCTCCACCACCTGATCGGTGGGATGACTCATCTCCATGCGCGTTAGCCAGGCCGTGCCGTGACATTCCCGGCACTGCACCAGCGGCAGGCGAACCAGGCGCTGATCCCTGGGCGGCTGGTCATCACCAAACGACAGCAGCGGCGGCGGGCGGCTAGTCGAGTCATCCTCTACCAGCGCCTCCGTGGGGACTGCAAGTGGACCAGGCTCGCGCAGGCTGCCCACGATGCGGCGCAGCTCCCGAGACCACAGCTGCAGGCGCAGCTGAACGAAGGCCCTTCCCACCGCATCCCGCGCGTGGGCCATCAAGGAGAGCAGCGCGATCAGCGCGAGCTCGGGCTGACGCTGCAAGCGAGAGGGAATCTGGGCGGCCAGCCGCTCGGCCAGATCGCGGAACGTCGGGGTTCCCGGGCTCAGCTTGAGCTGGCGCAACAGGTTGGCCAGCTGCCCGTGCTGCTTCAGTTCCCGGCCCAGGGCAGTGCGGCCGGAGTCTGTCATCAGGTCGTCACCCGGCGGCTTGCTGAAGTAAAGCTCATAGGCCTTGTGCAGATAGGCCGAGAGGCCATCGCGCAGCGCGACCCTGAGGTCTTCTGGCCCGACCTCGGGGTTGGGCGAGAGGAAGGCGATGTTGTCGAGAAACTCGGAATCGGTCTGACGCTGTTCGCTGATCACCGAATCGCGCCGGAAGGGGCTTGAGAAGATATCGCCGGCGTAGTGCAGCAGCCCGCTGATGCTCTCTTCTCCCCCGAGGGTCGCGGAGGTGCCTACACAGATCAGCTGATCCGGCGTCATATCGAAACGCGCGCGCAGGCGGCGAATCAGCAGAGACAGATCGGTGCCCTGAGCGCCATCGAAGGTGTGCAGCTCGTCGACCACCAGATAGCGCAGGGTCTGCGGCCCGTTATGGGCCCACAGCGACTGATCCTTGGGGCGCATCAGCAGGTAGTCGAGCATCTTGTAGTTGGTAAGCAGCACATCCGGCGGGCTCTCGCGCAGCACCGCCTTGTCGGTAATCACCTGCCCCGGTCCCATGGTCTGGCTGCCACCGGCATCGCCGCCCACAAACAGCCCCACCCTGAGGCCCTTGAGCGCCGGCTGGCTGTGAATGATCTCGGCGAAACGCTTGGCCTGGTCCGTGGCCAGGGCGTTCATGGGGTAGATCACGATCGCCTTGATACCCGGGCCGCCCTCTCGCTGGCAGTGGTCCAGCACCGGATAGAGGAAACATTCCGTCTTGCCAGAACCGGTACCGGTGGCCACCAGGGTATTCACCGCCGGGCCGCTGGAAACGAGCCGCTTCCAGGCCTGTTCCTGATGGGCGTAAGGCGGAAATTCTGTCGCAAGGCTCGGGAAAAAATCCCGGCCGGCAGCGCCAGTCAGAAACGGCAGTCCAACAGAGACGTAAGGGCCCTTGAGGAACGCCTCGCCCTCCTGCTGCTCCTCCACCAGGCGGCGGAACTCGCCCTTGAATGGCGCGGTTTCGGTTTCATAGCCGGTGACGATGAATTCGCGTAGCGCCGCGGAGACTTCGCTGGCTAGCAGGCCGGGGATCATAGCGGTCCTTGTTGAAATCGGTTTCGAAGGATCAAACGCGGCGAATGGGGCCGGGGTACTGTGCCACCCACTCATCAGACGTCAGTAGCAAAAGCCCCTCAGCTTCTGCCTGGGCGACCAGGATCCTGTCGAAGGGGTCTTTATGAATAGGTGGCAGGTGCGCTATCCCCAGGGTGTGCTGGGCGCTGATGCTCAGCTCGCTGTAACCGTTGTCGATCAGGCCGCGCCTCAGCAGGTGGGGATCGACATGGAAGTCTGGCCGCTGCAGGCCATTCTTGATCACCACCTCCCAGAGGCTGGCAGCGCTGAAATAGAGCCGGTTATCGTCATCGGTGATCAACACCACCGCTTCGGCCGATAGCTTCTCGGGCTCAGCGGCCGCCCATAACAGGAGGTGGGTATCCAGGAGCAGGTTCACCTCAAGCTCCGAACATGCTGGCGATTTCCTGCTCGGCCATCCGGTCGAAATCATCCGGCACGCTGAACTGTCCGGCCAGGAACCCCAGGCGCTTCTGATGGCCAGGCTCCGGGCTATCGATGGGAGTGACACGCACCATCGGTTTGCCCGCCTTGGCGATGATGAAGCCTTCACCCTCCTGGGCGCGGGCGATCAGCTGCGAGAGCCGCGTCTTGGCTTCATGGATATTGACGGATTCCATTGCACATCCCCCACTTGGTCAAGCCAGGTTAGTTTACTATGACAGACAATAGCCCAGCAAAGCGCAACGCTCCAGTGCTGTATTCGGTGGCAAGGTGCGGACGCCATGCGGTCACAACTACTAGCTGATTATCTACTAGCTGATTATCCGTTCCCCAAGCCAGTGCCAAGAGTTAAGGTCTTTTCAAAGAACCTCCTTGACTTGGTGAAACTTGTCAATAGCGCCATGAACACTGAAAATCTTCCAGCCCTGTGTTATTGCAAAATTTCTATCTTCTTCATCAATAGCAATGCCAACCATATTTTTCCTCCAGGCAAGCTCAAGCATACCCTTAACTTCACCGTTCACGTCAGTAATATCAAGGCCTACTTCAGGAATAGTTAGTCGCTCCGCGCGACACTGCTCAATAAATCCTCTGAGCCCTGAATCTGCCAACTCCATGACCTGTTGCCAGTTATCTGGCTCATCAAAGTGCTGCTCTTGACGAAGCCGCATTATCGCCTGACGATCGGAGTGTGAAACATACATTCCTTCATGAAAGGCCTCTTTGCTGTGGCAATCAGCACATAACGCCTTCAAATTATCTAGACAATTATCGCTCTTAACACCATTGACGTGATGAACATGGAGTAGTTGAGGGCGATTAATAAGTGAGACACTACATTTTTCGCATTTATAATTTCGTGACTGCCGATACGAACGAGAAATTTCAGCCCAGTCGCGAGTATAACCCTCTTTTTCACCCATTCTACGGCGCGGATGGTGGGAGAAGAATGAGCTATAAGTCTGGAAGAACTCGTCAAGATCAAAGCTCATGAAAGCCGAATAATTACCCGGCTTGCTATAACCCTTGTAATTAAGGTATTTTAAACAGTTTTTGCAGACCTTAAGTGCTGCATTCCCCTCAACAGGCTTACGAGACATATAGTCATAGCCAGTGATATGAAACTCACCCGAAATATCATTGGTCACCACATATCTCTCAAAGCGCCCCTTATTCCTCATATCATGAATAGTTCTGCACTCGGATACGTGATATCTCTTACCAGACTCAGAATCAAGCAAGGCTTCCTGAACTTTACTGCCATGATCCTGAATATAGAGAAGAACCTGTCTTCCGCGATAAGACAGCAGTCCATCTTCAGCATCAAGCTCGCCAATATCTTCCAGCTCGATACCATCGCCAACAAGTTTATCTTCCCAAGGCTCACGCTCAACATCGAGCACAAACTCATCCTCGACCGGAGGCCCCATGCGATTAGCAGCAGCAAAGAGTTCGCTGAGATCAACCTTTAACTTCATCAGGTACCTTCCAGAATCTGACGAATTTGAGTTTCAGCATTGGTAATCACCCTAAAAGTCACACGCCTGGACCGGTCAGGATCTTCGTCTCCGCCTTCATCCAGAATTACTCGGGAAGATGAAAACCCAACAGCAGCAATATTCGACTTCACCCATCCTTGATGATCATAAACTCTTTCGAGATTATAAAGATGATCAAGAACTGAGCGAGTCCTGCCCTGCGAAAGCTCCATATTGTTAAAATAGGCTTCTGCATCTGTCGAACCAGCTGCCCATACACTACTGGTGTGCCCCTCGATGCGCACCTCGTTTATTGAATCCGAAAAATCCAGGAGGATATTCAAATATCTGGGAAAGAAATTCCCAAGAATATCTTGGAATCTTGGTCGAAGAGCTACTGAACCGGTGGCAAAAAGCACATCTGGCGACTGAAATGTAAAGGCCAGTGTTTCGTCGTCTACATTGGCATCCCAAGCATCAAGGTCATCTCGAAACTCGTCCATCAATGCATCATAAATAGCCACCTGGTTTTCCTGATAGGCCACGGCAACCTCCTTGATACGATCACGCTCCAGTAGTGCGTGCCGCATCAAGGCGATGGATATGAACAGGAACACCATCATCAATCCAGCCATCAGATCTGATACTGAAAGCCAATGATGCTCATCACCGCTGCCACCACCGTGGCCTTTTCCAAAAAGACGTTTTAACTGGCTCATCGGGTGTACTGCTCGCTATTAGCCGATTGAACAACTTGGTGCATCTGCTGAGTCAGCCGCTGATAGTCGTTTGTAAAACGGCCTGAAATCTGAATCAACGCACGTCCCATCTCTGTCAAAACACGCTCCAGTTCTTGCTGCATGCTTTCATCAATAGATTTAAGCTGTGAGTTGACGCTTTCACCGGTAAGTTTCACTGCCTGACGCATTACACCATCCATCTGCTGGAAGGCCTCATTCATCTGACGTGTCTGCATGCTGGTCATTTCTTCTACTGAACGCGCAAGCCGTTGCTGCATCTGCTCAATACTCTCATTCACTTGAGATTGCACAGTGGTAATATGCTGCTCTGTCTGCTTGCCGGCATCAGTAAGCGTCTGACTCAGCGATTGACTTTCCTTGGTCAACGTCTCACCCATGTTACGTACATGGCTATTAACGTCCTTAAGGGCTTCTTCCAGTTGCTCAGCTATTTGCTCAGAGGTTGAAGCGAGAGTAACTGATGATTGGTTTAGACTGCGGGCTACGTTGTCGAAGTTTTGGTTCACTGACTCGGAACCCTGAATGAGGACTTCAGTAGCTTTGGCAGCTCCATCTCTAATCTTCTCTGCAGCATCCTTCGCACTACTTGAAAGATCATCACTAAGTTTTTCAACACCTTCCTGCGTGGTGCTCTGAAACTTTTTGAGGAACTCCTGGAGCATGGAATCATGAGCTTCAATATAGTTATCTGAATCATCCAGAAGCTTCTTGTAGTGTTCGCTTGCACTCTGTGCAGCACCGGATACATCACGCACGGTATGCTCCACCTGCTCACGAATCATGGGCACAGCTTCGACAGCCGCATCTCTCATTCCCTTGAACGCTTCAAGATGGTTGGTCAATTCATTGAGCTGATGGTGAGTGGTCTCAAGAAGCGTTTTCAGTCCCCCCATGGTCTCGGGAATGGACCCTGCCTTCTCGCTGATGTGGGCAACCGACTGTTCAGTCTGAGTGATTGCCTGAACACCGTGATCATACTGGTCCTTCATATCAGCAAGCTGACCTCGGTAATTCTCCTGCCACTCAACCAGCTTTTGGACGGAAGCATCCAGTGCCTTGAAGTTATCACCAAATTGTTCCGTAAGGTTGTTATTGAAATCAACAATGACTTCCTTCAGAGCATTGATAACTGTTTCAGTAGCAGATCGAGAAAGCATTTCTGCAAAATCCTTGAGCTGCTGCTCAAGGTCGTGAGTAAAACGCTCAAAACGCTCTGATTGTTGCTCTGAGTGCCTGTGAAGCTCGACCATTACATCCAGCTGCTTCTTTCCTGTCTCATCAATCATCCCAAGCTTGTCTCCCAGATCACGGTTATCTGATCGGAGGAGTTTTAATTGGGACAACAGCGAGCTATCTTCATCTCCGGCGATGGAATGTCGCAGCTTTTCAAGGCTCGCTGACTGGGCTTGAAGAGAGGCATGAATATCCTCTGGCCCTACCTCATCAGGACCAATGCCTTCGACAGTCTTCGGTTGCATAAGAGGAACACTAGTCGTTACCACTTTGTAGGCAATCGCGGCCGCCATGCCCAGCAAGCTGGTCATGAAAGCCGTTTGAAGGCCACCGAGCAGAAGTGAAATGCTACTGTCGATATCGGAAGGATTGAAATGCATAAGGCCGATCACGATACCGATAAAAGTACCCAGGATACCAAGTGATGTCAGCAGATTAGGCGCATAGTGTGTGAAACCGCGCATTCGATCGGCACGATAGAAAAACAGGGCGCTTATAAAAGCAATTATGATCAGCCAGAAAAACAGGAAGGTCACGCCCTGTGCCTCCTGGCTTCTCAAGAAATCTTCAAGCAATATAGCGGGGTTCATCTCAACTCCTCAGGCTCATAAAATCTAGAATCACTTTGCAAAGTCATTAGCGAAAAGAGCGTATTCATTTGCAGCTTCCAACATTTCATCAAATAATATCCTGACCTCTTTGCGCCTGTAAGCAGAATATAACGAAACCCATACCTTAGGTCTTAAAACAACACCAACGAAAAATAACGCCCTTGATATCCGGCCGTCCTTATAGACAGCACGGCCAACATAAACGCCATTCCACAACCAGACATTTAATTCGCCGCTTCCATGAGAAAGAATACCATCGAGAATTTTCTCACCTCCACTCAAATATATCTTTTGAGCCATCTTGGATTCAGATTGGTTTATATCTATTTCGATCAAAACAGATCCATCTTTCCTGAAAAGAATGCAGCGCCCTTCTGGATGTCCGTTTTGGTAGTTCATTCTTTTCCATATCTGACCAGACTCATACCAGAATTCAGATAATCCATGCGGCGCACCATCGCACTTTCTCACCACACTTTTTTTCTGGCCTTCACGATAAGCATCGGTGGTAATTTCAAACCTCAACTTCTCAAATTCAATCACGTCAGCATTGATTTCACTGATCCTTTTTCTTGCATCTGAAACCAAATCCTTATCGGAAAGCTTATCAGCCAGGCTAATGAGCAAAGAATAATCTAACCTCAACGCATTAAGTGAACGAATCTTCGAAGCCGGTGACCCGCTGTATGCAGTCTCGAGAGAATATCTTTTAAACTTTATTCTATCAACGACACATCCAATCTCAGCCCTACCTGACTCAACAAGCATAGCTTCGAGCTTTGAAGCAATGTTCCGACGATCAAAGTCGCCAACCTCAGGAATAGCCAGCCGATATGCCTCGATTAGCTTTCCTCTAACATCTCGGATCTCTGATAAACTTAAATTACGGCTTTTCAAGCTACGCAGCTCAGCTTCGAGCCGATAGCATTCAGACTTCAGGACCAAAACTCCGGCGCTTTTATCTATCTCTTCAGCCGCGAAGGTCAGAAGTTCGACACCCTTGCTGACAGCTCCTACAGTCGCTTTTGTGGTTCTTTTTAAATCGCCAAAAAATGACATCCACCATTCCTTAGATAAACGACCTTGATGATTTATCAGACTGACAGCACATTGCGATTAGCCTAAAGTGGTTTTTCTGTGTAGAGGGCAACGGCCCCATCGGGATTCGATGCCGAGACGGTATCCACATGATCATAGCCACGGTTGGCGAGGTGCTTTTCTCGCCAGCGGTTGCCGTTGATGCCACAGGCAACATAGACCCCGAGAGAAATCAGTGCGGCCAGGGCACCGATGCCGGTGTCGACAGGAAACATGGCAAGTACGATCACGGCGACCAGCAGGCCCGCACCGAGGCCCCACATCTTCTTGACCAAGGCCCAGATGGGTCCGAAGAAGAAGCCTGGCCAGGACCAGCCCAGCTTGACGGCTTCGTGGCGGTCTTCGGGGTGGTGGTAGACCTCGTATTTCTTCATGTCGCACTCCGCCATCGTAAGCGCCGCACACAATGGCGGCGCCCATTTCACATCTAGAGTTCGCGGCTACAGTTGCCGCCCGCGGCCAGGTCAAGCTTGTTCACTTCCCGCATACCGCTCTCTTCCTCGTGCTGTCGCATGTTGGCACCGCCGACGAAGGCACCCATCCGGATATACTGCTCGATGAAGTAGTTATTTCCGGCCTCAGCGAACAAAGTCATGGTGTTGGGTGAAAACTCAGACTCAGTCGCGACCTCATGCTCCTGCCCCCCTTCGACCTGGTGATAAAAGAACACCCCGCGGGCACTTTCACCGATACACTCGCCATTGATCCAGATATCCTTTTTCAAGGCAGCACCAAACGGGGAGTCCTTCCTAAAAACGTAAACGCCCGCCTTTCCTCCTTCTGGATAGACAAACTCTTTCGCTTGGGTTGATTCTTGATTTGGCGCCATATTGACCGAGGCGCAACCCGTCATGACAACGAGGAGAGCGAGTGCGACGATTGTCTTCAACGGATTCATGTATAAATTCCCTACGGTTATTCTATTGATTTGTTGGCAACTTCGTATCACCAATCTTGAAATCCTGCTACTAACCCTTTTAGCTACAGGAAAGCACCACCCGAAGGCGGTGCCAGCGCAAGATCAGATCTTTCCGAGGTACTGCATCTTGTCGCGCATGTGTGAAGGCACATCCTCGACAAGCACCAAGGTGATTTCTGAGACTCCGTCTGAGTTGGAAGCGACGCTTTCACCAAGTGAAGCGTTAATTGAATCTGGTGTCAGGTTGTACATGGCGCCGGTAAGCGGATCGACAATCAGCCATCCAATGAGGCCACCGAAGAGCAGGTTACCGCCGATATACCAACCGTTGGGGCTGGAGTTAATCATCATGGTGCGGCTTGCATAACCATCCTTGGAAATCTCGACAGTGTAGGTCTTGCCGCCGAAGTAGCTCCCATCTGACTTACGCAGCTGGACTGTAGTAGGTGTAGTACTTGAGTGCACTTCCATGCTGCGCTCATCGGTGATCATTACATTGGCGGTACTCGGGCTGCTGTTAATCGTTACCGTCTGTTCCTTATCGCCGACGATTGTGGCACACCCAGTCATAATGGACAGAGTAGCGATAGCAGTTGTCAACTTGTGCATTTTCATTTTCATGTTCCCTTTTTTCCTTTGCGTTAATTGGCACCATCATGGCGCCGTACATTCTGTGGCTCTTGCGGCCACGGCATTTGGCTTCATGCCAAATTCTTTTCATTCTCAAAAATCCCCCACGCCACCCGATAGTCCTCCTCCCGATCCGGGCGGAAGAACGGGGCCTTGTACTCCACGGTAGTTTCCCAGGGGCCGTCGGGGAGGGTGTCGTCTTTATAGGTTTTGCGCACGACGCCTTCCTGCATGTCCTTGATGACTTCCCAGCCGAGGGGGATGCCATAATTTCGTGAAGAGTCCGTGCGCTCGGGGGATTCGATGGAGTAGTGGGTACCTTCCTTCAGCTCGGCGGGCTTGGCCTTGCGGGGCAGGCCGACGCCGACGAGGCCTTTGCTGGGGGTGAAGACGATACGGCCGTTCTGGTCGTACCAGGTGTCGGCTTCATACTGGCGCATCACCGGGAACTGGACGCGGTAGATCGTCAGCAGCTCTTCCAGGGTGAGGCCCAGCGCCCGGGCGACGAGGACGTCGATTTCCACCAAGGCCTGGCGGCGGGCGTAGTCACTGCGCAAGGCATTTTGGCGCTGCCATTCGGGGATGAGGTTGGCGAAAAAGCCCCTTGGTAAGGCGCTCTCGGGGACGTGATCAGCGGCGGCCCACTGCTGCTGAAGGAAGCTATCTTGCCAATTGGATTGCCAGAGGTCGGCGTAGTGGCTTGTGAGACTGGTTATCGCCAGTACACGGCTATGTAAAGCACCTCGTATCATTGATCCAAATTTAGGGATAGCGATCAGGTCGAGCAACTCACGCAGGATATGCCCTTTCCCGGTCGATTTTATAAAGAAATCAACAGGCATGCTCAGGCAAACTGCAGTAAAATCCAGCATCTTTACTTGGTTATCAAAGGCTGTAGCAAAGACAGTAAGAATGTGCCGAGGTCCCGGTGGGACAATCGCCGGAATCATCGTGTGTTCAGATGATGGCGATACATCTCTTCGGTTCACAAACCGATAATACTCCGTCACCAACCGCACCCGATGCTCGCCCTCTTCTACCCAGGGCACGCGCGGAGTGCGGTCGCGGTAGGTGGCAGGCTCGCAGGCAGGTACGTAGTTGGTGCGCGGCAGGTAGTCATCCGGCAGTGTTTGCAGGTCGAGTTTGTCGTAGGCCTTGTTGGTGTCGCAAACCGCACGCGGGGTGTTGTAGAACGGGTTGCCGACGAAGAAATGGGGACCGGAGAGCACCCACTGCTCCGGGCCTTCCGGAAACTGGGTATCCCGCTTGATGGTACCGTCGCGCTGGGCGTAGGTTTCGTCAAACATCACCGTAGAGAAATACTGCCCTTTCAAGTCGCCTAGCCGCCGGGGCTGGGCGGCGAATTTCTCCAGTACGTTGGTGAGCTGCCGGGCGTGCAGGGCCGGCAGGCGGGCTTCCAGGGCATCGGTGCCGGCTTCGTCATAGAGCTGGGCGAATAGCGCCAGTTCATGCTGGCCGATTTCGATAATGCGGTCGCGGTGGCCATCGAAGTTCCATTTCACCTTCACCCGCCCATCCGGCAGCTCCATTTCCTCCTTGATGCCTGGCACCTGGCCATTGCCATCATGGGCAAACGACATATCGATGGTGCCGGGTATAAACAGGTTCGAGACGTGCTTGAACCCGGGGGTTTTGCACGGGCCGTGGACATTGATGCTGAAGAGCGTCTGGTTGTGCACCTCGGCGAACAGCTTGGTCTCGTTGATGAACTGGAAGTGCGCGCAGCCTCGGATAAAGCTCACTCCGGAACCCTCCCCCCTTGGGATCGTCGTAGATCCCTTCAGGATGCAGAAAGCCACTAACACCGTGGCTGTTCACATTAGCCCAGGCCCGGGGCAGGAAGCACTTATAGAGGTTGGTCTGCACGCCCTTGAGCTGCGGGTAGTTCTGTGTGGCGTTGAGGAAGGCTTGTGAACCTTCCGCTTCCGCCAGTTCGGCAAACCAGGCGTTTTCCAGTTCCGGGCTACGTTCGAAGGCGATTTCACGCTCCTGCACCAAGCGCGTTGCGCTGAGGTTATGCAGCACAAAGCGCGGGTTGTGGTCACCCAGTACGCCGCCTTCCTGCCACTCCACCTTGCGCCAGGGCGGGTTGCCCAAGGTGATATCGAAACCGCCCCGCTGGGCGAAGAGGTCGGCGAAGGCCAGCTCCCAGTGGAAGAAGCGAAAGTGTTCGCCGAGCTGGTTGGCGATGGCCAGGGTATTGAAGAACGGATTCCTGAACAGCTTTTCCAGGTTGAGCTCGCCGCGCTGGTTGCTGACGTCCCGGGCGGCTTTTGTTTCGGGCCTGGTTTCGGCACGTAAGGTTTGCTGGGGGTCATCGGCGGCGAAGAGGTCTTCCACGGGCTTGGCAAAGTCATCGCCCTGCCCCGCGCTTGCGTCATCGGCGCCGGCCTCCAGCAGGCTCTCCTGCTCCGGGGCAAAATCGAAGGTGCCGGCGCTGTTGAGGATGGTGTTGAGGTCGAACAGCCACTTCTGACGGTCGGGCAGCTGGTCGACGTTATCCAGCGGCCAGAACCAGAGGGCACACCAGTAGTCCATGGCCAGCTTCAGGCGGCGATAGGGTGAGGCGATGCGGGCGTTGGTGTTGAAGATGCCGCCGGTGCGTATGTCGTCCTTTTCGCGGGTGCTGGTGTGGTATTCGTCGCCGCCCTGCTGGCCCCAGAGTCCGTAGCTGTCGGTGGTGCGCTTGCGGTCCTGGGCGAGCATCTGGGTGTGTTCGCGCCACAGGCGGTCGACGGCGTCGCTGAGCAGTTGCAGGGTCTTGATTTCGCTGTCGTCTAGCGGGGCGCAGAAGGCCTTTTTCCAGTCCTTGATCTTTCTGAAAGCGCCTGGCCGCAGCTGCTTGGCGACCTTGTCGCTGTAGCCGACCATGCCGGGGTCGGGGAGCAGGAAGTGGTAGATCTCATTGGGACGACGACCCGCGCTGGCGCCCTCCTCCCCTCGCCCGGACATCTGGGCGCCTGCCGGTTGGCTCAGCAGTGTCTCAGGTGGCAGGCGGCGCGGGGCCTGGTTGAACCAGTAGCCCTCCTTGGCTTGTTTCTTGAGCGCCCGTACCGGATAGACCTCGCGGCGGGCGCCGATCAGGCTGTTGCCGGTGAACAGCTGGTAGCCGAACCAGGGCACGTTGTGGCCGCCGCTCAAGGCGTTGAGCCACAGCGAGACCTCGGCCAGTTCCACGGCGATGGGGTTGAGGTCGACGCCATAGACGTTGTGGTCGGCCATGTGCATCTTTACCCGCTGGAGTTCGCGCTGGTAATCCTCATGAGGGATGCGCTCGGCCTGCTCCTGCTGCTTGCGGGTCAGGTAGGCTTCGGCGAGCTGGTTGA
Organism: Halomonas salsilacus; assembly: GCF_051216275.1. Classification (NCBI taxonomy): domain Bacteria; kingdom Pseudomonadati; phylum Pseudomonadota; class Gammaproteobacteria; order Oceanospirillales; family Halomonadaceae; genus Halomonas; species Halomonas salsilacus. Next base: position 22,436 of record NZ_JBPKAQ010000016.1, on the reverse strand, counting down.
CGGCCTCGTTCAGGAACGCCGCGCTGCCCATGGCGGGCTCGCACACCGTCAGCGTCAGGATCTCGTCTGCGGTGACCTCGTCGGTCAGGCGCTCCTTCAAGGTGTACTTCACCAGGCTCTTGGTGAGCACCTCCAGGGTGTAGTAGCTGGCGGATTTCTCCCGGTCACGCCCCGCCATGCGGTAGATGAACTTGCCTTTGGGGTGCAGGCGCAGGCTGAGCTTGCCATCGATCTTGTCGTAGACGCGCTCTTTCTCATCGAACTCGTCCAGCTGGCGTTGGGTAACGAAGTAGCCGGTATCGAGTTCGTCCGGGTTGATGTTCTGGCCCCTGGGGGCGACCTCGTAGAGGTCTTCGGTGGCGAAGAAGCCGCGGTAGCTGAGCAGGGCTTCGTACACGGCGCCGAGCTGGTTGATGCCGAGCTGGGTGTAGCTGACGCGACCCCGGCGCTTCTTTCCTCCGCGCCCAGAGGTGATGGGGCGGGTGAGCGACATGCTCTGGATCACCTGCTGCAGGGTGTCATTGCTGAAGGTGACACGGTTGAGCAGCGGGGTCTTGGCGGGGTCGAACAGGTGGCTGTCCAGGCCCTGCAGGGTGAAGGCGTTGGCGGTGCTTGCGTGCAGCTGGTCGCCCTGGCGGCTGGCCTGGTTGCCGTGATAGATCAGGCCGAACATGCGCTGCAGGCTGTGGTGAAAGTAGTGGCCGCGGCGGCTCTCTTCGGTGGTCAGGCGCACGCTTTCCAGATCGCGCAGGCTATCCAGGCTGTAGCCCTGGCGCCAGGTTTCGTCATTGCTGGGCAGGTAGCCGAGTTCCGGCCGGGCCTCGATGTAGAACAGGAACAGAATGCGGTACATGGTGCGCAGGCATTCCTTGGAGAGCTGGTCGGCATCCAGGGCGTTGTGGCCGCTGTAGATGCCTTCCTTGCGCTCGCGGGCCTGCTCGATGAGCTGTTCGGCGGCCTCGTTGCCCAGCAGCTCGATCGCCTGACGCAGGGCGTATTTCAGATCGTCGGAGACGGCGAAGGCGTGCTTGTGGCTGTTTTCATCCAGGCTGTCCAGCCGACACTGCCCCTCGCTGGGGGCCAGGCTTTCCCGGTGCAGCAGCACGGCGGTGGCCTTGAGGGTCTTGTCGTCGCGGCGGCCAAGGATCTCTTCCCAGTCGAAGCGCAGCATGCGGTTCTGGGACCACTTGTAGCGATCGATCAGGATGCCCTGGCGATCGCTCAACAAGAGGACCCAGCGCGGCGGATTCTCGTTGCAAGGCGTCGACTGCCGGAACACGGCGTCGTTGAGGATGCCGTACCAGCTGGTGTTCTTCAGCTTGTCGTGGTGCGGGCCGGGGCCGAGGAACTGGTTGCTGTGCAGCTCCAGGGAGAGCGGATCTTCCCCTTCGTTATTCGCATCCAGCGCGCCTAACACCCAGAGCTGGTCGCCCAGCGAGCTGAGCACGGGCAGTTCGGTGTTGGGGGCGGCCTCGCGGTTTTCTGGCTGATAGGGGATGCCCAGCACCGCGGTGAGGTCCTTGAAGAAGTCTCGCTGCAGGCGGATGCGCTCGGTGGCGCTGCGCTCGCTCTTGAGCCTGTGGCGCAGGGCGAAGTAGCTCTGGTTGAGGTTGCGCAGGGCGCGGTGGGGGGTGATGTAGTCACTCCCCGCTTGTTTCGCCTGCTCCTCGAGTGCATCCCATTCCTTGATGGTGTCGGCGAAATCGCCCTGGAAGACTTCCGCCAGGTAGTGAGCGCTGAAGAATTCGTTGTCGTTGGTTAGCCCGATGAAGGTGGCGGCGGTGTCCTGAACGGCCATCTGGTTCTGCTCCTTTGCCCTGACCGGGCCTGTCAGTCGTCTTCCCGGGTGAACACGGCGATGGTCTGGATGAACGGGACCGGCTCGATGGTGAGGGTGTCCTGCACCCAGGCGCGGTAGTCATCGAAGACCTTTTCGATGCGGCCCAGCCGCTCTTCCCGGCGGCTGGCCTTGAAGTGTTCGGCCTGGGAGGAGCGATCGAGCTGCCGTTCCAGCTGGTTGACCTGACGCTCCTGGAGGGCCTTGAGCTCGGCCAGCTGCCTGTCCAGCTCCGGCCGGGTGGCGGCGGTAAAGTCGGCCTGGTGCTGCGCCATCTGCCGCTGGGCTGAATCGATCACCGGTTGGCGAAGGGCTTCGAGGGCGCTGATATCCAGCGGCTGAGCGCGATTGGGCAGCTTGCTGCCCAACTGCAGCTGCTTGAGCCACGCCTCGGCGCTCTGAACGTCGGTCACCCGGTTGTTCTGGCAGCGGATGGCGAACCATTGCCAGATCACCGGGTGGGACTTGCGGTTGGGGATCAGCCCGCTGACCAGGAACACGGCTTCGCCCGGTTGCAGGGCGGCATTGACCTGGGGCATGTCCGGCAGCGCCAGCACCGGGGCGCTGTGGCGGGCTACCTGGGCCAGCAGCTTGTCTTCCAGCCACTGGATGGCGGGGTGCTGGGGCCAGAGGTAGTGAAGCTTGGGCCAGGCGTTTTCGTCCTGGCGGCTGCGGCGGATTTCGTCTTCGAAGCGGGCCTTGTCGGCGGTGAGCACCAGGCTGCCGTTTTCCGGGCTGATTTCCGACGGCAGGAAGCGGAAGCGATACTCCAGATCATCCGGTGGCGTCAGGGTGAGGGTTTGCCGCTCGTTGTTGGCGGTAAAGCTCACCTGCTTGCGTTCGCGGTTGATGGCTTCCAGTGCCTGGCGGGCGAAGTCGTAGTCGCTCTCGAAGAGGCTATAGCGCTCCACGGTGGGCGGCTCGCCCTCCTCTTCGTTGCTCAGACCCTGGCTTGACGAGTTGGCCGCCTCGGGGTTGAGGAACAGCGCCAGCAGGTCGTCGCCCTCGTTGCTGTCGTCGGGCTGGTATTTCGCATCGAATTCTTCGGCTCTGGTGCCGGTGGCCATGGCCTCTGCGGTCAGGGCGGCCTCGGCGTCGGCATCGTGCACCTTCATGAAGGTGGCGGGGTCGCCGATGTTCTTGTAGGCCTGTTCGTCTTTCTCTTTCAGAATTTCCAGGATGCGCTGGTCGCCCTTCACCGTGGGATTGTCGCTGCGGTTGATCAGGTAGGTGATGATCGGCTCTTCGGTCTGGCCGTAACGGTCGACCCGGCCGTTGCGCTGCTGGAACACCATCAGCGACCAGGGCAGATCGAAGTGCACCAGCCGGTGCGACAGGTAATGCAGGTTGATGCCTTCGCTGGCCACATCGGAGCACAGCAACACCCGCAGCTTGCTTTCCGGTTTGCCGAAGGCTTCGACGATCTCCTGCTGCTCGATGTCGCTCATGCCGCCGTGCAGGATCTGTACGGCGTCTTCCTTCAGCTTCAGGTCGCCCATCAGCTGGCCTTCGAGCCAGTTGAGGGTTTCGATGCGCTCACTGAAGATGACCAGGCGGTCTTCGGTATTGGTCTTCTTCCAGCCGAAGTCGCTGCTTTTCAGAAGCGTCAGCAGCTCCTGGTATTTACGGAAGTGGGCGGCATCCACATTGCGCAGGGCCAGCAGCAGGGAGTGCAGCGCCTGGATCTCATGGTGTTCGTCGTCGCTGGTCTCATCCTTGTGGCTCAGCTTCTTGATGCGCTGCTCTACCGATACCCGGGCCGCCGCCGGGGAGCTGAAGAGGGACTTCTGCAGGCCGATGCGCACCAGTTGGCCGTTGCGCTCCGCCGAGTGCTCGCCGCGGTAGGTAAAAGGCACATCCAACAGGGCCTGGTAGGCGGCCTCTTCTTCCAGCGAGGCATTCAGGGTGATGTCTTTCACGACCCGTTCCTTGAACTCCTGCTGTACCTGGTCGCGGATGTCCTTCTTGAAGCGGCGAATCACCAGGCCCTTGTCGCGGAAGTCTTCCCTGGCGTAATCGTCTGGGTCGGAGATCGCGGTGGGGTCCAGCATGTTCATCAGGCTGGCGAAACTGCGGGCCTTGCCGTCGTGGGGCGTGGCGGAGAGCATGATCAGCGTATCCGAGCGGCCTGCCAGCAGCTGTGCCAGCTTGGCCCGCTGGGAGCTTGAGCCCCGCTCGGCCACGTTGTGGGCTTCATCGATGACGATGATGTCCCAGTAGGCCTGCTCCAGGTGGCGGCGGTACTCGTTGTCCTGCTTGAGGGTGTCGATGGAGATGATCGACTTGTCGTAGTAGTAGAAGGGATTGTGGTTGCCCGGGATGTTGTTGCGCACCCGCTGCAGGCCGGCGGAATCCAACCGGGTGAGCGGAATGGTGAAGCGGTTCCACATCTCCTTCTGGAACTGGGTCATCATGCTCTTGAGGGTGAGCACCAGAATGCGCTTGCCCCTGCCCCGGCGCATCAGCTCGGTCATCAGAATGCCGGCTTCCAGGGTCTTGCCCAGGCCCACGGCATCGGCAATCAGGATACGCTGGCGGTTCTGCTTGAGCGCCTGCAGCGCCGGGTCCAGCTGGTAGGGCACCGGGTCCATGGCCGCCTTGTGGCCCAGGTGGATGCTCTGGTCGGCTGGGGTGATCTGGCGCAGCTGGGTCTCGATGAACAGGCGGCTCTTCTCGAAGCCGGGGGTCAGGTCCTGCTCGAAGCGGGTTTCGGCGGGGTCCAGCACGCGGATGGCGTCGGCCTCTTCCTCCAGCTGGGTGAGGAAACGGGCGCTCTTGCCACTCACCAACTCCGATAAACCGTCTACGGTCAGGATGTAACCACCATCGTCGCTGGGGTCTGCCCGGCGCACGATCCATTCGCAATCACGAATCAACACCCGCGCCCCGGGGGCGTAACGCGCTTGCATACCCTGCGCCTGCATACCAGCCTCCTGAACCGACTCAAAAACTAGGAAGCGAAAGAGGTTGTGCCGGAGACGTTGGCTGGCAGGTCCGACATCCTATGTCGCTAAGTCCATTTGTTGCCTTGTGGAGTCATTCTATTGGCTTAGGTTATCACTCTCCTCGACTGGCTCACAGTGATGTGAACCCTATCCATTGGACTACCTAACCAGCGCCCTAGGGTTTGGACGGTTATGCCTGCATCACTCACTCATGACGCTCTACCCACATGAACTTTTCGACATCCAGCTCGCGCTCGCCATCCCAGCGGTAGGCGCACAGCTTGGGTGTCTCACCGGGCTCGAAGTCCCGGCCGGCGATGCTGTAGTCGAGGCAGGCGATGTGCGGGGTCAACGGCTCGGGAGTCCCGGAGCGCCAGTAATGCCCGACGAAGAGCGGCTTGTCACCCAAGTAGCCAGGCATCAGGTCCTCGGGGATCGGGTCGTGGGGGATCAGATGGATGGCCTCGGCCGGTACCATGGCCAGGTCACGGTAGGTGATGCCCTCCAGTTCCCACCAGCGGGTACGGATGTTGTGCTGAGGGTTCCCGTCCTTGTCGAGAAACTCGTTGCCGGCCGGCAGGGAGATCTCCAGGCCCTTGATCAGGGTTTCCAGGGCTTCGTAGGCGGGGGTGTCCTTGCGGGTCAGTTCCGGCCAGGCATCCGGCAGGATGCACTGCTGGTCATCAAGGTGTTCATCCAGCGACTCGAGGGACTTCGGGTCCCAGCAGGCGTGCACGACGCGCAGGCCATCGAGATCCAGGTAAAGCGGTAGTGTCTTGAACCAGGCGATGTGCTCACGGTGTAGAGCACTACCCTCCCCCACCTGGTCCAGATAGGCCTGGTGCTGGTGGCGGTTCTTGTCGGTGTGGGCGCGCAGGGGCTCACCGGGTCGCTTGGGATCCTCGCTGGCCCAGGCCACGGCATTGAACTCGTGGTTGCCCATCACCGCCAAGGCCGTGCCGGCCTCCACCATGGCTCGGGCGATTCGCACGGTCTCGGTTTGCTCGGGGCCACGGTCGACGAAGTCGCCGAGAAAGATCACTTGGCGCTCGGGGTGCGACCAGAGACCTTGCGATTCCTGATAGCCGAGAGTTTCGAGCAATTGCTTCAGCGGGGTGGCGTAGCCGTGAATATCGCCGATGAGATCATACATGCAGGCCTCCTATGCCGAATGTTGGAATTGCCGTCTCGATGACCGAGTGCAACACCTGACGTGTTGCTGCCAACAAGCGGTTGCGCTCAGAATCCCGGGTACTTCTCCCACACCCAGTCGTTGTCCTCACCGCCGATCTCGTCGACATCCCACCTGTTGACGGCCAGCAAATCCTGGGCCATCTCGATAATAACTTCGCGCAGTTCCAGCGGTTCCAGCCAGGAGGTTGGAATGGCATTGACCCCGTGCATCACACCCAGGAGGTTGCCGGCGATGGCGCCGGTGGAGTCGGAGTCGCCATCGTGGTTGACGGCCAGCATCACACCGTGTCGGAAGTCCTCAGCAACGAGGGCGCAGTAGACGGCGATGGCCAGTGCTTCCTCGGCGACCCAGCCCTCACCGAGAAAGGTGATGGCCTGTTCGGGGGAGAGGTTTGAATTGGCCAGTTCGATGGCGGTGGAGAGAAACTGCAGGGTTTCCAGATGGTCGTCATGGTTCTGCAGTTCAGCTTTAGCGAGCTCGAGGGCCTTGGGTAGCGTTTCGCCGTGGAGCAGCTGGAGGATCACTTCCGCCAGCACACCGGCCGGCAGGACCCCCGAGGGGTGGCCATGGGTGATGGCAGCCGCGTCGCATGCCAGGTCGAAGGCGCGCCCTTCGGCCTTGATAGGCCAGAGGTACAGGGCTACCGGCGCGACCCGCATCACCCCGCCGCAGCCCTTGCTGTTGTTGATTGCCTTGTCCCCCAGGCTCGGCATCGCTTGCAGCGCCGATAGGCAGGTATTGCCCGGGGCACGACGATGATGCAGATCGCGATGCTGGATCAGCCATCCTGGCGCCTCCTCGAGACTGGCGTCCAGGAGCCGGCGCATCTCTGCGCTTGGCTCTCCCCCCTGTGTCACCAGCCAGCGCAGGTAGGCATGGGCAATGATGGAAGGCGGATGGCACATGCCTCGCATGCTGCCACGCACATCGGCGCGCAACAGCCCCTCGGCGGTGAACAGCGTCATCTGGGTGTCGTCGGTGATCCGCCCGAGTCCCCCGAAGGCAGGCGCGTACTCGCTGATGCCTTGCGGGCCGAAGCGCTCGAGGATCCGTTGGCGGCTCATGAACTCTACCGGCGCGCCCAGGGCATCACCCACGGCGCCCCCCAGCAGACAGCCGGTGAAACGATCTTGCAGGGTGGGGTTGTCAGCCATGGTCTGGCTCCTTGTCAATTCGGGGGCAGCGTGAAGCCTCAGCATGGCACCCCCATGCGACACCTCATGTCGCATCGCCTCCCTCAGCGGCCAGGAAGGACACCGGCTTGCCCTTCAGCGTGATGCTGGCCTGTGAGATCCCAGCGTCCGAGGCGTCGCCTACCACCTCACCGCTCGGCGAGAGTTCCAGCTTGCGATCTTCAGCGTAACAAAACAGGTAGCGTTGGATGCGTCCCCAGAGTGGCACCTCCCCCCCGCTCTCGGCCATGTGCCGTCGCACCGCCTGCTGGGCACGCTGCAGTTGCTCCTCCCAGGGAAGCCGAAAGGTATCCGGCGGCAGCCGCAGTCGGCGTTTCGATTCCATGATGGCCAGGACGAAGATCGCCGTTCCCGGGCGATCTGCGCGCTTGAAACCGGTGTCGACGAACAGCCAGGGTTTGAAGGCATGCCTGGCCTCTATCAGGGATTCTCGATGGCGTCCAGCGCCGGGAGATAGTCGGCCGGCTCCATTGCCAAGGCCTGGCAGAGGGCCTCGCTGAAGGCCCGGCTGGCAAAGTGGAAGTCGTATTCGGGTGTGGCCAGCCCCAGCTGCGGATCGGCGAGCACGCGCGACAGTCGCTCGCGCGCCTTGGGGCCGATGGCGCGATAGCCCATCCGCGTGAGCAGTTCGTCTGCGGGGACCGCGGCGGCGCGTTGCTGCAGGTCGTGTGAGATATCCGTCATGGAGATCCTCCTGTTCGGCGGCCGATATGTTCCAGGGCCTCGATCACCCCCGCCAGGTCGGCTCCCTCGACGAGCTCGTCACCGAACCATTTGCGCAACACCTCGTGCAGCGCGACCTCGGGTGTGTCGCCCTCCTCCAGGCGCCCGGCCAGGTCCTGGGCGATGCGGTCGTATTCGTCGGTGGCATCATTCTCGCGGCAGCAGGTCCCCATCGGGTCGGCATGGAACAGCAGGGCGGAGAGTTCACTGGGTGTCGGCATGGTAGTCCCTTACGGGGCACTGACCTCGGGCAGAGGTCATGTCATACCCCGACGATAAATAGGCCGTGCGACATCCCGCGTCGCATCATGATGTTTCGACCGGACAACCTAATTTAGGTCGAATGGACGCCCGCTGAGTGCGACATGGAATGTCGCTGGTTGATGCCACCCTCTTCCCATAGTCATGACAACACCGGAGATCGTCATGGGCAGCGGGCAAGGGAATTTCCAGGGGTACGGCAAGAAGGTCTGGCATGGTGGTGCTCAGAAAGACGTCGCGCTCGAGGAGGAGCAGCTTGCCCTCTGGCAGGCCGACCGTGACGCATGGGGTCGTGACCAACCCGTCACCGCCTGGCTGGCATCTCACCTGTCGCTGATGCCAGTCTGCGAACCCCGCCTGCCCACCGCGACCACTGATGGCCGATACATTATGTTCAATGCCATCTGGAGTGCCGGGCTCGATGCCGAGACTCGCCAGTTTCTCCAAGCGCACTTGGCCTGGCACTGCGTGGCGGGGCATCTGCGACTATCGCGAGACTGGGAGAAGCGTCGCTGGCACCTGGCCTGCGATCACGAGGTCAATGCGTTGCTGTTGCTACTGGGCATTCCGCTGCCCGATGACGCGGTGCTCTTCCCTGCCTGCATCGGCCAGCCTTTGCCCGCGGTGTATGACTGGCTCGACCATTTTCCCGATCTGGAGAGGGAGATGAGTCTAGACATGACACCGACCAGTTGGGACACGCTGCCGGCAAGTGTCACTGGCGCTGTCGACGACACCCCCCACCCTGCTGACGAAACGCTACTTCGACGCTGGCAAGGAAGAGCCCTGGAGGTCGCAAAGCGGCATCTGGGCACGCCGAACCTTCCTAGCCATGTCGCGGCGTTACTGGTGACGCGACAGTGAATCAAGGATCTGACTTATCGGGTATGGTGAATATAATACCTTCGAACCACCGACAAGGACGTCCCATGGCCGAGATCCGAGAGACCCTCTTCCGCTACCTGACGATGCTGCAACTGATTCCTCGCCACCCTGGACGCATTGCCACGCCAGTGTTGCAGGAGAAGCTCCAAGAGCGCGGCTTCCAGATCGATTCTCGTTCCCTGCAGCGCGACCTTCGCGACAAGATCGCCCTGCACTTCCCGCTGGGCTGTGACGATACCCAGAAACCCTACCGCTGGTACTTCGATCGCGAGTTCCACTGCAACCTGCCGGCGCTGGACGTACCCAGTGCCCTGACACTCGTGCTCGCCGAGGAGTACCTCAAGGGATTGCTGCCCCCCGTGGTGGTGGGCCAGTTGACTCCCCAGTTTACCGACGCGCGTCGGCTGCTCGACGACCTGGAAAGTAATGGACTGAGCCAGTGGGCCAAGCGTGTTCGGGCCATCCCCAACGGCAAGGCGTTACTTCCCGCGCCGCTGGAGGAAAACACCTGGCAGTTAGTGACCCAGGCACTCCTGGAACAGAAAGCGCTGGACGTCCAGTACCTATCGCGCAGCACCGAGCAGGAAAAAGCCTTCACCCTACACCCCCAGGGGCTCGTCAGCCGTCACAGCGTCACCTACCTGCTGGCCACGGTGAATGACTACACCGACATACGTCAGTTCGCTTTGCATCGGGTTGGCGAGCCTCGCATCAGCGACAGGCCCTGGCGGGCAGTCGAGAACTTCGACCTGGATGCCTACATCCGCAGCGGCGCCTTCGGCTACCTGCAGGGCAACGAGGACGTGACGCTGGTCGCCAACGTGCACCCTAAGGTGGCCTGGCTGCTCGACGAGACACCGCTTTCAGCGCAGCAGACCCTCTCGCCACTGCCCGACAGCGACTGGCAACAACTCGTGGTAGAGGTGCCCAACGACCAGCAGACACTGTGGTGGTTGATGGGTATGGGGGCGAACGTGGATGTGCTGGAGCCCCTCGCCTGGCGGCAAGAGATTTTCAACACTGCCCAGGCGATCGTCGCAAGAGACTCAACTCAGGCCTGACCTATCGGTTCTGACAGTCGAGGAAATGAACTTCTCCTCTCGACTGGCGCCTATTACGAGCGATCGAAAAAAACCGGGCCCCTGAACGGGGCCCGGCTTTTATGATGGGATGAAATGGAGTCGCTAGTCGTCAGCGAGCCGCAGGGCCACGAACAGCGAGCGGCCGTCGCGGTAGAGCCGCACCGGCACGGCGCGGTCGGTGGGCAGCTCGCCGGCCAGCTCGACCAGCTGGGTGGGATCACTCACGGCCCGATGGTCGATGCTGACCAGGATATCACCGGGGCGGATACCGGCCGCGGCGGCGGCGCCGTTCGGGTCGACCTCGCGCACCCGCACGCCGCCCTCGATGCCTAGCGCCTCGCGCTCGTCGCGCTCCAGCTCGCCCACCGAGATGCCCAGGCGGGTCTGGCGGCTCTCCTGGGGGCGGCTGGCGGTGGCGCGCTCGGCGTCGGGCCAGTCTCCAACGGTGATACTGAGCTGGCGGCGCTCGCCGTCACGCATTAACACGAGCTCCACCTCGCTGCCCGGCGCGGTACGACCAATCAGGCGCGGCAGGGTGCTGGAGTCGTGCACGAGGCTGCCGTCCACCTCGAGGATGACATCACCGGCCTGCAGCCCATCACGGGCGGCCGGGCCCTCGGGGTCGAGGTCGGCGATCAGCGCCCCACTGGGTCCATCCATGCCGAAGGACTCGGCCAGGTCCCGGGAGACCGGCTGGATCATCACCCCCAGCCATCCGCGGCGCACCTGGCCGTCGTCGCGCAGCTGGTCGGCCACATCCATGGCCACGTTGATGGGAATGGCAAACGACAGACCCATGAAGCCGCCGCTGCGGGTGAATATCTGGGAGTTGATGCCGATCACCTCGCCATCCAGGTTGAACAGCGGCCCGCCGGAGTTGCCCGGGTTGATGGCTACGTCGGTCTGAATGAAGGGCACGTAGGCGTCCCGCGGCAGGGTACGGTCGATGGCGCTGATGATGCCGGCGGTCACCGAGTGATCGAAGCCGAAGGGTGAGCCGATGGCGGCGACCCACTCGCCCACCTTGAGGGTGTCGGAGTCACCCAGCTTAAGGGGTGGAAGGTCCTCGGAATCCACCTTGAGCAATGCCACGTCGGTGCGCTCGTCGCTGCCCACCAGCTCGGCCTGAAGCTCACGGCGATCGCTCAAGCGCACCAGGATCTCGTCGGCGCCATCCACCACGTGGGCGTTGGTCAAGATGTAGCCATCATCACTGATGATGAAGCCGGACCCCAACGACTGGCGCTCCTGGGGCCGACCGGGGGCCTGCCCGCCGGGGGGTTCCGGGAAGCGGTCGCCGAAGAAGTGGCGGAAGATCTCGGGCAGCTCCTGGCCGCCGAAGCCCTGGAGGGGATTCTCGCGACTCTGCACCATGCGGGTGGTGGAGATGTTGACGACGCCCGGCGCGGCCTCTTCAACCAGCACGGTGAAATCGGGCAGCTCCTGGGCCGCTGCCGACTGCCAGGCCAGCAGGATCGCGGCGAGCAGCATCCACAGGGAGAAGGGACGGATCATGCGTTTCATGCAAGGCTCCTGCGATGGGTCGGGACAGATGGATCGGAAGAACAGTTATCGAATTATCGGGTGGCGATGATTGGCGGTCTGACGGGCCGGCATCACGGCGCCTCCCAGACCAGGCTGTCGGCGACCCGCAGCAGCACCCGAGGGGGCAATTCGCCCATGACCACCAGCTGGCGCGGCTGCCCCCCCAGGTCGCGGTGACGCACCGCGGCGTTGGAGACCCCCAATCGATGCAGCCCGGGCGCCAGCAGCTCCACGTCGTCGGCGGGCGCCACGAAGAGACTCAGGGTGGCAAGCCCGTCGCTGTAGAGACGGTGAAGGACGCCCTCACCGTGGCGGGCGCTGCGGGTATCTGCCGGCTGGGCGGTGAAGCCCTCAGGCAGCCAGCCCAGCCGCCAGGGATCCGCCGGCACCTCGCGCTGGCGGTCGAGGCGTATCTCCCCCTGGTGCAGGCGCGGCTGTTCCAGGGTGGTGAGCTGGAGGGTCTCCAGGGGGCGACCGGTCTCGTCGAGAAGCGACTGCTTGAGGGTCAGGCCGGTGGCCTGATCGAGCCACAGGCGATGTCCGAATCGGAAGCTATCCAGGGGGGCAATGTCGAGGCGCAGGGCGCGACGATTGGCGATGCGCTCCTCGCCGCCGAGCTGAAGACGGTAGAGAGCACTGGCACGCTCGGCGATGCCGGCGGGCGAAGGCGGCGCCTCGCCGCCCTCGCCCGACCCGCCCAGGCGGCCGACGCGCCCGCGGCGTTCGAACACCATGGGCGGACCATCGAGATAGCTGGCGACGCCTCGCTCGATGCCGTCATGCACATCGTGGGTGAGGGTCAGGGTGCGCACGCCATCGTAGCCGATACGCACGGCATGGGCATCGTAGCGGTAGCAGTGGCCAGCCCACAGGCTGCGCTCGAGCCACTGCTGTGCGGTAGCTGGCGCAGGGGCCTGGGCCAGGGTTCGACAGTCGAAGTGCTCCTCGCTGGACTCTGGCGAGGCCGCCGGGAGGACGCTGCTGATCAGCAGGCCACCCAGGCAGCTCGCAGCGAGGAGGCACAGACGTGACGCGATCATCAACGCCCCTCTGCGCTCAGCGCTGACCTAGGCTGTTGGCGCCGGAGGCGCGCAGCAAAGGCATCCAGGTATCGCCACTGCGGAAGGCGGCGCCCTCGGCGTGACGGTCCAGGTAAGACTGCAGCAGGCGCGCCTGCTCCTCGTCGGCGAGCAGCGACTGACGCTGACCCGGGGCCATGAACATGGGCGCAGACTCGCCATCGGCGCCAACGGTCATCAGGCCCTGACCAACGCCTTGGGGCAGCTGAAACAGCGGCAGGTCAACCAGCGAGGGACGAGCGGTTGTGCTATCACTGGACGCCAGGCTGGCAGGGGCGGGCTGTGAATAACTGGTGCCCGCCGCCACGCTCGGTTGCTCACCGGCGGAGCCGCCGCCCGGGGTGCCGCCAGAGTAGAACTGCACCCCGGTGATGACCATCAGCGACACCGCGGCAGCGATGCCGGCGCTACGCGCGAAGGGCAGCGTACGGCGCACAGTCGGCGGAGCCGTGTCCATCTGCGGCGGCTGCTCATCCTGCAGGCGCGCCATGATGCCGGCGGAGAGATCGGTGGAAACGTCGACGTCGGGTTCCCGACGCATCAGGCTGCGCATCAGATGGTAGCGGCGCCACGCCTCGGCGGCGTCGGGGGAAGCATCCAGCGTCTTGAGCAGCCGGCGAAGCTCGAGCTCGTCTCCCTCGTTATCCATCAGGGCAGAAAGCGATTCCCGTGCATTCTGACTCATACTCAACACCCCCTAAAGTGGCAAGGCGCTCCGCCCTGCTCCTTCATTTCAGCCTGGAATCGGCATTCCCGGTTGGACCCGGGAATGCCGACGCGATCTCCGCCGCACGGCGGATCGAACACTGCTTCTGACGTCAAAGGCGATCGACAGTTCAGCCAATTGACAAAAACTGTGCAGCCGGCATCGAAGCCCCCTCTACTCCTCTACCGTCTCGCGGTTGCGGGAGGTGGTAACCAGCGGCTGGATGTGCTGGTCCACCGCTTCACGGGCGCGGAAGATCCGAGAGCGTACCGTCCCCACCGGGCACTGCATGATGTTGGCGATATCCTCGTAGGAGAGCCCCTCGAGCTCGCGCAGGGTAATCGCCGTGCGCAAGTCATCGGGCAGATTGTCGATCGCCTCGAACACCGCGGCCTCGAGTTGGTCACGGGCCATGGCCGCCTCCGGCGTCTCGGAATCCGCCAGTCGTCCGCTGTGATCGACAATCTCGGCATCGGCGATATCAAGGTCGCTGCCCGGCGGGCGGCGACCCCTGGAGACCAGATGGTTCTTGGCGGTGTTGATGGCGATGCGGTACATCCAAGTATAGAATGCGCTCTCGGCGCGGAACTTGCCAAGCGCCCGATAGGCCTTGATGAACGCCTCCTGGGCCACGTCCTGAACCTCGGAGTGGTCGTGGACGTAGCGCCCGATCAGCCCGATGATCTTGTGCTGGTACTTCTTCACCAACAGGTCGAAGGCGCGGTTATCGCCCTGCTGGGCGCGCTCGACGAGTTGCTGGTCGGTCTCCCTGACGCCCATTCACGACCTCCCCGAAAGACGACGAGGAAAGCATGACGAGTGCGCCCGGAGAGCGGCGATCATGTTGGAGAATGCGTGCATGGCGTCAACCTGAAGCCCTGGGAGGGCGGCGAAGTGTCCGGAGGCCGTAGCCCAAAGTCGCACAAGTGTTCCCTTTTCCTGGCCATCCATCAACCCGGCGTGCCCGAACGGGTCTCTGGCAAGACAGCCCGCGCTCTGACTCCCCCGAGGCGCCGGGGTTCCAAGATTGATCTCATGCGGCCCCACCGGTGTATAGTAGGAGGAAATACACTCACTCGCCCCAGGGCCATCAGCGCAGACACGACACACAGGTAACCGCATGACAGATCAGCAGGTCAGCAACCTCAACGTCCTCTCCCAGGACGTTCTCATCACTCCCGAAGCCTTGAAGCATGAAATTCCCCTCACCGAGGCGGCGGAGCGCACCGTCATCGAAGGGCGAGAGACCATCCAGCGCATTCTCGACGGCGAGGACCCGCGCCTGCTGATGGTAGTGGGCCCCTGCTCCATTCACGACGTGGACGCCGCCCTCGACTATGCCCGCCGCCTGCGCCGTCTGGCCGATGAGGTAAAGGATAGCCTCTACATCGTGATGCGCGTCTACTTCGAGAAGCCGCGCACCACGGTGGGCTGGAAGGGCCTGATCAACGACCCGCACCTCAATGGCTCCTTCGAGATCGAGGAGGGCCTGCACATCGCCCGTCGCCTGCTGGTGGAACTGGCCGAGATGGGCCTGCCGCTGGCCACCGAGGCACTGGACCCGATTTCCCCGCAGTACATTCAGGACTGCATCAGCTGGTCGGCCATCGGTGCCCGTACCACCGAGTCCCAGACCCACCGCGAGATGTCGTCTGGCCTCTCCTGCCCGGTCGGCTTCAAGAACGGCACCGACGGCAGCCTGGAGGTGGCGGTCAACGCCCTGCAGTCGGTCGCCCACCCCCACAACTTCCTGGGCATCGACACTGCCGGCCGGGTAGCGATCATCCGCACCCGCGGTAACGCCTACGGGCACGTGGTGCTGCGTGGCGGGAACGGCAAGCCCAACTACGACAGCGTCAGCGTGGCGCTGGCCGAACAGGAACTGAAGAAGGCCGGCATCAAGCCCAACATCATGATCGACTGCTCCCACGCCAACTCCAACAAGGACCCGGCCCTGCAGCCGCTGGTGCTGGAGAACGTCACCAACCAGATCCTCGAGGGTAACCGCTCGATCATCGGCCTGATGGTGGAGTCGAATATCGGCTGGGGCGCCCAGAAGGTACCGGCGGACCTGAGCCAGCTGCAGTATGGCGTCTCCATCACCGACGCCTGCATCGACTGGGACGCCACTGACCGGGCCTTCAAGGCGATGGATGAAAAGCTCGCCCCGGAGCTGGCCAAGCGCCGCGAGGCGGCGTGAACGCATCCCGATAGCGCCTCTGAACCTAGCACTGCTGAACCTAGCACCGCTGAACCATCGCGGGCCCGCCAACTGGCGGGCCCGCAGTCGTTTCGAGCGTCCTTGGCTATTCCTGGCGGATGCCGTCGATCTCGCGGACGAAGGGTGGCAAGGCATCGAGCAGGGCCCGGCCGTAACGTCGGGTGAGCACTCGGCGGTCAAGCAAGGTGATGCGGCCGCTGTCGGCCTCCTTGCGGATCAGCCGGCCGCAGGCCTGGACCAGCTTGATGGAGGCGTCCGGCACGCTGATGCGCATGAAGGGGTTGCCGCCGCGGCTCTCGATCCACTCGGCGAGCGTCGCGCCCACCGGGTCGTCGGGCACTGCGAAGGGCAGCCGGGTGATCACCACGTGGGTCAGGTAGTCGCCGGGCAGGTCGATGCCCTCGGCGAAGCTGGCCAGCCCGAAGATGATGCTGCCCTCCCCCGCATCGACCCGGGCCCGGTGGCGGGTGATCAGTTCGCGCTTGGGCAGGCGGTCCTGGGCCAGCACCCGCTCACCCAGGGCCCGGGGCAGCGCCTTCTCCACCGCGCGCAGCTGGGCGCGGGACGAGAAGAGCGCAAGCACCGCCTCCTGCTTGCCCAGTGCCTGGACGAAGTCGACGATGGCACGCTCATGGCCCTCGCGATCGGCGGGGTCGACGGCCTCCCGGGGCACGCTGAGCACCGCACGGGAGTAGTCGAAGGGGCTGGGCAGGCGCTGGTAGCGGTAGCGGTTGGCCAGCCCGGCGCGCTCCTGCAGGCGCTCGAAGCGCCCGAGGGCCGTCAGGGTGGCCGAGGTGACCACGGCACCGAAGGTGGTCCCCCACAGGGTCTTGGCCAGAGTATGGGCCGCCGAGACGGGGCTCGCCGAGAAGGTCAGCTCCGGGTCGACCCCGAAGCGCTCCAGGCTCAGCCAGCGGGCCCGGGGCGGTTCGCCCTCCGGGTCGGTCTCGGCAAAGGCCTGCCACAGGGCGCGGGCCTCCAGGGCCCGCCCATGCAGCAGCGCCAGCAGCGGCAACCAGGCCTCGGCCTGCTCCCGCGGCAGGCCGGTGTGCTTCTCCGGGTCGAGGCTCTCGCGCAGGATGTCGGCCATGCTCTCGAGGGTGCGCGACAGCTCGGCGAAAATCACCAGCAGGGCCCCGGCCAGCTCGCGAAGCGCCTCGGGCGCACGCCCCATCTCGAAGCGGTGCTGACGCGCCTCCTCGCCGTCGGCGAGCCCCTCGGAGCGCCCGGCCAGCTGGTGGCCCAGCGCGAAGGCCTCGCCGAGCTTCGGCTCCAGCGCCTCGATGGCCTGAGGCAACGTGGCCAGCAGCCGCGCCAGAGTCGGCTGCACGGCCAGGGCCTGGTTGAGCTCGGTCAGCGACTTCCTGAGGGTCCGCAGCCAGCCCAGGGCACCGCCCACGGCAAAGCGGTGGGTGAAATGATTGAGCGCCTTGTCGGGAAGGTGGTGGCCCTCGTCGAAGACGTGAATGCAATCGCCCGGGGCGGGCAGCACCACGCCGCCGCCCAGGGAAAGATCGGCCAGCACCAGGTCATGGTTGGCGACGATGATGTCGGCCTGCTCCAGGTCGCGCCGCGCCCGAAAGAAGGCGCAGGCGCCGAAGTGGCCGCAGCGGCGATTGGTGCACTGGCGGTGGTCGACGGTGAGCTTGCGCCAGTGGCCGTCGTCGATGGCCTCGGGCCAGCTGTCGCGGTCGCCCTCCCAGCGACCGTTACCGTAGGCCTCGCCCAGCGACGTGGCCAGGGCCTGGAAGTCGCCGCCGCCGCTGGCGATCTCACGCTCGAAGAGCGACAGGGTGGGGTTATCCTCGACGCCGTCGAGGGCCTGGTCGAGGCGTGCCACGCAGATATAGCGGCCGCGCCCCTTGGCCAGGGCGTAGCTGAAGTCGATGCCGCTGTGAGCCTTGAGCGCGGGGAGATCCTGATGCAGCACCTGCTCCTGCAGAGCCACGGTGGCGGTGGCGATGACCAACCTCTTGCCCCGGGCCTTGGCCACCGGCAACGCGGCCAGCAGATAGGCCAGCGTCTTGCCGGTACCGGTGCCGGCCTCCAACACGCAGACATGCTCATCGCTGATGCGCTTGCCGGCCTCGTCGGCCTCGATGCCCGCCAGGGTGCGGGCGATCTCGGCGATCATCAGTCGCTGACCGTAGCGGGGCGTGAGGTCGAGGCCCTCGAGCACGCGGCGGTAGGCGGCCTGGATCTCGCCCTTCAGGGCCTCGTCGAGCATGGGCTCAGAGCAGGCCTTCCGGGGGATGCTCGCAGGGCAGCTTGTCGCCGATGAAGCGCTCGATCTCGGGCAGTGAGAAGGCGTCCTCCTCACCCACGAAGCTGATCGACACGCCCTTGGCGCCGGCACGGCCGGTGCGGCCGATGCGATGGACGTAGTCCTCCGGATCCTCCGGCAGGGTGTAATTGATCACGTGGCTGACATCCTCGATATGGATGCCGCGACCGGCCACATCGGTGGCCACCAGCACCTGAATCTCGCCCTCGCGGAACTGCTCCAGGGTCGTGATACGCTGGTTCTGGGGGACATCGCCGGAGAGCATGGCGGCGTTGATGCCGGCCTTCCTCAGCAGCTCATCGAGCTTGCGTACCAGGTCGCGGCGGTTGCCGAACACCATCACACGATCGAAGCTCTCCTGCCGGAGCAGGTTTACCAGCAGGCGCTGCTTGTCCTCGTCGCCGACCAGGTAGACGCGCTGGTCGATGTCGACGGCATTCTCCACCGTGACCGCGATGTCGACGTGGGTCGGCTCGTGGGTCCACTGACTGGCCAGGTTGAGGATGTCCTGGGTGAAGGTCGCCGAGAACAGGAAGGTCTGTCGTTCCTCCGTCTTCGGCGTATGGCGGATGATGCGCTTGACGTCGGGGATGAAGCCCATGGAGAGCATGCGGTCGGCTTCATCGAGGACCAGCACTTCGACCTGGGTGAGGTCGACGTCGCGCTTCTGGTGGAAATCGAGCAGCCGGCCCGGAGTGGCCACCAGGATGTCCAGGCGATCGGCCAGGGCCTCGCGCTGGGCCTGGTAGTCCATGCCACCCACCACACTTGCCACCTTGAGATCGGTGAACCGGGCCAGGGCCTTGGCATCCTTCTCGATCTGCAGGGCCAACTCGCGGGTCGGGGCGACGATCAACGCCCGCGGGGCGCCGGGCTTCTGGGCGTTAGGGGCCTCCTCCTCGAGGAAATAGGCGAGGATCGAGATCAGGAAGGCGGCGGTCTTGCCGGTGCCGGTCTGGGCCTTGCCAACCACATCGCCGCCGAGCAGGGTATGGGTCAGCGCCTCGGCCTGGATCGGGGTGCAGTACTCGAAGCCCAGGGCGTGGATGGCGTGCATCAGCGGCAGCGGCAGATCGAAGTCATGGAAGCGCCACTTGCCCGCCACGGCAGGCACCTGAAACTGGCGCAGGTCCCAGCCGGAAGCGTTGCGACGACGCGGTTTGCGACGACGACGCTTGGGCTTGCGATCCTGGGCCGGTGCGTTGATCTGATCCGACTCGCTCATAGGCTGCTGTCTGTCCGTTTGGCTGGTTGAGTACATGACACAAACGCGCATTGTAACAGCCAATGCGACGGAGGGCGCGTCTCGTGAGCGCTTCGCCTGTGGCCGGCGCGGCGGGGCTGGTAGAATACGCGCCAGACCAGAGGAGTTTTTCCATGACCCGTCGCAAGAAGACCCGTTCGCTGGCCGACAAGGTGCAGATCCGCACCGGCCGGCGCAAGGATTACAAGCAGTGGCGCCACGAGAACCCTGACCAGGTGACCTCGTCCACCCGCTATACCCAGAAGAAGCGCCAGCAGCGCAAGATCCAGGCCGCCCGCAAGCTGGCCCGCCAGCAGGCAGGGGAAGGCATCGCCATCCATCCCGAGCAGGCGACAGAGAGCCCGGAGACAGAGAGCCCGGAGACAGAGAGCCCGGAAACAGAAAGCCCCAAGACATCGAGCCCCGACCAAGTGAGTTCGGAGAACTGATGCGCCTGGTCTCGTTCAATATCAACGGTCTTCGCGCGCGCCTCCACCAGCTCGAGGCCCTTGTGGCCGACCAGCGTCCGGCGGTGATCGGGCTTCAGGAGACCAAGGTCCAGGACAGTGAGTTTCCCCGCGAGGCGGTGGAGGCGCTGGGCTACAGGGTGGTCTTCCACGGCCAGAAGGGGCACTACGGCGTCGCACTGATGATCGACGTCGCCCAGTGCGGCGAGCCCGAGGCGGTGCACTTCGGCTTCCCCGACGACGGCGAGGATGCCCAGAAGCGCATGATCGGCGTGGACCTCCACCCCGCGGGCGGCGAGCCGCTGACGGTGTACAACGGCTACTTTCCCCAGGGCGAGAACCTCGAGCATCCGGTGAAGTTTCCCCACAAGCGCGCATTCTACGCCCAACTCAAGCACCTGCTGGAGACCCGGCACCGACCCGACGAGCGCCTGGCGGTGATGGGCGACTTCAATATCTCCCCCGAAGAGATCGATATCGGCATCGGCGAGGCCAACCGCAGGCGCTGGCTGCGCGAGGGCAAGACCAGCTTCCAGCCGGTGGAGCGGGAGTGGCTGACGGGCATCAAGGCCTGGGGGCTGACCGACAGCTACCGGCTGCGCTACCCGGCGGTGGACGACCTCTTCAGCTGGTTCGACTACCGCTCGAAGGGCTTCGACCGGGAACCGAAGCGCGGCCTGCGCATCGACCATATTCTGGTCACCGCGCCGCTGGCCGAGAAGGTAGTCGATGCCGGCATCGACTACGCCCTGCGCGGCATGGAGAGACCCTCCGACCATGCCCCGGTGTGGGCCGACCTCGCCCCCTGAGCCGAGCCATTCGAGGCGGTGTGGCGATTGGCCCTGCCCGGTCGAGCCCCTATAGTGGGTATCCTGCCCGCTACCCCAGGGATCGTTATCATGCCGGACACGCCCCGCCTCGAAGGGATCGGCGCCTTCCGCCTCTCCCCGCTTCCCGAGATCCACTTCGGCTGCCAGACCCTTGAACGCCTACCGGCGCTGATCGTCCGCCACGGCAAGCGCATCCTGCTGGTCACCGGCCGACGCTCCTTCGTCAACTCCCCCCGCTGGCCGCAGCTCCAGGCGGCGCTGGCCGAACAGGGGGTGAGCTGGCAGCACGTCAGCGTCGCCGAAGAACCCTCTCCCCGCCTGGTGGATGAGGTCGTGGCGGCTCACCGCGGGGCGGGGATCGACGTCGTGGTGGCCATCGGCGGCGGCAGCGCCCTGGATGCCGGCAAGGCCATGGCGGGCCTGCTGCACACCGGCACCTCGGTCATGGACCACCTCGAGGGGGTGGGCCGGGGCCTGCCCTACCCCGGGCCCGCCGTGCCGCTGATCGCCGTGCCCACCACGGCGGGGACCGGCAGCGAGGCGACCCGCAACGCCGTGCTCAGCGAGCGCGGGCCGGAGGGCTTCAAGAAGTCGCTCCGTGACGACCGGCTGATGGCCCGGGTCGCCCTGGTCGACCCGGACCTGCTGGCCGGCTGCCCCGCGGACCAACTGGCCGCCAACGGCATGGACGCCTTCACCCAGTTGCTGGAGTCCTATCTGTCCGCCAATTCCAGCCCGCCCACCGATGCGCTGGCCTGGTCCGGCATGCAGGCGTTCTGCCAGGGCTTCTGGACAGCCATAGAGGGCGGCCCCCACGCCGCCGAGGAGGGCTATTCCGGGATCGCCTATGCCTCGCTGATGTCCGGCATCACCCTCGCCCAGGCGGGCCTGGGGGCCGTTCATGGCCTGGCGTCGCCGCTGGGCGCCTTCTTTCCGATCCCCCACGGCGCGGTGTGTGGCACCCTGCTCGCCGAGGCCACCGCGGTGAACATCGCGGCACTGCGCGAACGCGGGGAAGCCCCCGAGGCCCTGACGAAATATGCCAGGGTCGGCCGCCTGCTCGCCGATTCCCCCGACCTGGATGACCGGCAGGCCTGCGACGCCCTGGTGAATACCCTGCGCGACTGGACCCGCCGCCTGGCCATGCCGCGACTGGGGGCGTTCGGCATGCAGGAGAGCGACCTTCCCCGCGTGGTCGCCAATGCGCGGGGCGGCAGCATGAAGACCAACCCCCTGGTGCTCAGCGACGAGGAGCTCTCCGCCCTGCTTGCCAGCCGCCTGTAGGCCGCCCTGCCTCCCGGAAGCCGGGCGGGGCATGCCGTGAGCCCCCCGATGGGGTGTTACCGCCGGCGCGGCTGTGACCACGGCTCCCAATGTCACCCAGGGTTCCGTGCAAAAAAAACCGGCCCCCGTTCGAGGGCCGGCCATGACGTGTTCGACATGTCCGTCGAGGGTACGCCTTACAGCTTCTGCTCGAGTTCCGGCAGGGCCTCGAAGAGATCCGCGACGAGTCCGTAATCGGCGACCTGGAAGATCGGCGCCTCCTCGTCCTTGTTGATCGCCACGATCACCTTGGAGTCCTTCATGCCGGCCAGGTGCTGGATGGCCCCCGAGATACCCACGGCGATGTAGAGCTCCGGCGCGACGATCTTGCCGGTCTGGCCCACCTGCATGTCGTTAGGCACGAAGCCGGCGTCCACCGCGGCTCTTGATGCGCCGATGGCCGCGCCCAGCTTGTCGGCGATGCCGTCGAGTAGCGTGAAATTCTCGCCGTTGCCCATGCCGCGGCCGCCGGAGATCACCACTTTGGCCGCCCCCAGCTCGGGGCGGTCAGACTTGGCGAGCTCCTCGTTGAGGAAGGTGGACTGGGCGTTGTCGGCGACGAAGTCCACCGCCTCGATGGCAGCGGAGCCACCACTCTCTGTTTCAACTTCAGCAAC
>NZ_JBPKAQ010000015.1:15624-49466 GCF_051216275.1 Halomonas salsilacus | reverse complement strand
CCTTCACCGCTGACAACGTGGCCCGTTGCCGGCAGCGGATGCGTACTCTACGGTTTTCCCCGCCACCCCGCAAGGCCTTCGTGTAAAAAAATTTCAGGACCATGACACAAGTGCTCATATCTACGTGCCAGGCAGCTTTCCACCGCCCGCCTCGGCGAAGGGCTGTGGACAACCAACCCAGGAACGACAACGCCCGCACGGGGCGGGCGTTGTCGTTCCTGGGCGAAGGCACTCAACTGGTCGGAGGCGCATGCTTCATCTTGCGGGTCGCGGCCATCACCGGACCGGAGGCCACGTAGGTACCGAACAGCAGCAGCAGCATGACCGAGGGCTGCACCGAGATCACCACGAAGCCCAGTACGATGGCCAGCAGCACCACGAAGGGCACCGGCCCCTTGAGGTCGATATCCTTGAAGCTGTAATAGCGGATATTGCTGACCATCAGCACGCCCGCCGCGCCGACGATCACCAGCATCAGAAGCTTGAAGCCGAAGGCCTCGGCATCGAAGCTGTGGAAGGTCCACACGCTGGCCGCCACCAGGGCGGCCGCCGATGGACTCGGCAGGCCGATAAACCACTTCTTGTCGACGCTGCCGATCTGCACGTTGAAGCGTGCCAGACGCAGCGCTGCACAGGCCACGTAGAGGAAGGCCACCACCCAGCCGGTCTTGCCGATATCCTGGAGGATCCAGGTAAAGGCCACCAGCGCCGGCGCCGCGCCGAAGGAGAGCATGTCCGAGAGGCTGTCAAACTCGGCGCCGAAGGCGCTCTGGGTGTTGGTCATGCGCGCCACCCGACCATCCAGGCCGTCGAGCACCATGGCGATGAAAATCGCTACCGCGGCAGCAGTGAAGTCGCCGTTGATGCCGGCCACGATCGCGAAGAAGCCCGCGAAGAGCGCCGAGGTAGTGAAGAGGTTGGGCAGGAGGTAGATCCCCCTGCGGCGGACCTTCTTGCCATCTTCCACGGCCTCCTCGATCACCTCGGTTTCGCGCACGAAGGCCGCGGCCAGATCCTCCTCCGCAGGAGGCACCCCCTCGGGGGATGCCGTGTCGGCCGGCTCGGCATCCGGCCGGGCGGGGTCATGATCGGTAGTGCGGGGGTCCTGACTCATGCGTGTCGTCCCTTGCCAAATTGAGGTCGCCCGGAGGGCGCCCCCCTCATTCTACACGCCCACCACGCCCCCACAACGCCGCAAACTGCCTCACCCACCAATGGAAAAGGGCGCGGAAGTCCGCACCCTTTTCCTGTCCGGCAACCGATCGGGGATCAGTTCTTGGACTTGTCCACCAGCTGGTTAGCGGCGATCCACGGCATCATGCCGCGCAGCTTGGCACCCACGATCTCGACCTCATGCTCGGCGTTCAGACGACGGCGGGCCGTCATGGACGGATAGTTGCTGTTGCCTTCCTGGATGAACATCTTGGCATACTCGCCGGTTTGGATGCGCTTGAGCGCGTTGCGCATCGCCTCGCGAGACTGTTCGTTGATCACCTCGGTGCCGGTCACGTACTCGCCATACTCCGCGTTGTTGGAGATGGAGTAGTTCATGTTGGCGATACCGCCCTCGTACATCAGGTCGACGATCAGCTTGAGCTCGTGCAGGCACTCGAAGTAGGCCATTTCCGGAGCGTAGCCCGCCTCGGTCAGGGTCTCGAAGCCGGCCTTGACCAGCTCCACGGCGCCGCCGCACAGCACGGCCTGCTCACCGAAGAGATCGGTCTCGGTCTCGTCCTTGAAGGTGGTCTCAATGATGCCGCTGCGGCCACCGCCGACGCCGGCGGCGTAGGAGAGCGCCAGTTCCTTGGCACTGCCGGAGGCATCCTGATGGATGGCGATCAGGTCGGGGATACCCCCCCCCTTGACGAACTCGGAGCGCACGGTATGACCCGGGGCCTTGGGCGCGATCATGATCACGTCCAGGTCCTTGCGCGGCTCGATCTGGTTGTAGTGGATATTGAAGCCGTGGGCGAAGGCCAGGGTAGCGCCCTGCTTAAGGTTCGGCTCGACCTCGTTCTCGTAGATCGCCTTCTGGTTCTCGTCCGGGGCCAGGATCATGACCACATCGGCGGCCTCGCAGGCCTCCGGCACGCTGGCGACCTTGAGGCCGGCGGCTTCGGCCTTGGCGGCGGAGGAAGAGCCGGCACGCAGGGCGACGGTAACATCGACGCCGGACTCCTTCAGGTTGTTGGCGTGGGCGTGCCCCTGTGAGCCGTAGCCCACGATGGTGACTTTCTTGCCCTGGATGAGGGAAAGGTCGCAATCCTTGTCATAGTAAACGTGCATGGTGAAGCTCCTGGAACGTCGGTCAATGTGAGTGTCAGCGTTGATGGCCACCCGCCCCGTCTGACGCGGGACTGGGTTCGCGACATCCGATGGAGACACCATACGCCGCCCCCGCCGTTGCGTAAAACGCGATATTTGCAACGATACATGCCTAATTATGCAATGCTCTGCCCATGGACATGCGCCCCCTCAAGCACTTCCTGACCCTCGCCGAGACCCTGCACTTCGGCCGCGCCAGCGATGCCTGCCACGTCAGCCCTTCGACCCTGTCTCGCTCCATCCGTCAGCTGGAGGAGAGCCTGGGCGTGGCGCTCTTCGAGCGCGACAACCGCCACGTGGCCCTGACCCGCCACGGCCAGACCTTCCAGGCCTACGCCCGGGAGGCCCTGGAGCAATGGGAGCAGCTGCGCCTGTCGCTGCAGAGCGAGGCGCTGCGCCTCACCGGCGAGATCAGCGTCTACTGCTCGGTCACCGCCAGCTACAGCTTCCTCTATGCTCTGCTCAGCGAGTTTCGTACCCACCACCCCGGCATCGAGCTCAAGCTGCATACCGGTGACCCCGCCGAAGCCATGGCGCGCGTGCTGGCCGGCGAGGAGGACATGGCGATCACCCCTCGCCCGCGGCGCACCCCCGAGGCGCTGGCCTTCAAGTCGCTGACACGTGCGCCATTGGTCTTCATCGCCCCCCGGGAGGCGGCCGATTGGATTCCCTCCACCCCGGAGTCGCCCAGCGCGGAACAGTGGCGCGAGGTGCCGATGATCCTCTCCGAGGCGGGCCTGTCGCGGGAGTTCGCCGACACCTGGTTTCGGGCGCTAGGCGTCACCCCGATGATCTACGCCCAGGTGGCGGGTCACGAGGCGATCGTCAGCATGGTGGGACTGGGGTTCGGGATCGGCGTGGTACCGAAGATCGTGCTCGACAACAGCCCGCTCCAGGAGCGGGTGCGCGTGCTGCCGGTGAAGCCGGAGCTGCCCCACTACGATGTGGGCCTCTGCGTGCTGGAGCGACGGCTCAAGAGCCCGTTGATCCGCGCGTTATGGGACGAGGTCATCGAGCGCTAGCATGGGAATGGCCGCCCCTGGGGCGGCCATTGCTGTCCGGCGGATGGCGAACCATCGAAACCAGCGAAACCAGCCTTACAGGGACAGCACCTTGTCGCCGCGGGCGATACCCGAGACCCCGGTTCGCGCCACTTCCAGGATACCCACCGGCGCCATGGCCTGGAGGAAGGCGTCCAGCTTGCCAGCATAGCCGGTGATCTGCACTGTGTAGAGGCTCGGCGTCACGTCGACGATCTGGGCACGGAAGATATCCACGGTGCGTTTCACCTCGTCGCGGGCCGCGCCCAGGGCCTTGACCTTCACCAGCATCAGCTCGCGCTCGATGTGGTTGCCCTCGGTGAGGTCCACCAGCTTGACCACGTCGATCAGCTTGTTGAGGTGCTTGGTGATCTGCTCGATGACCCGGTCGTCGCCCACGGTGGTCACGGTCAGCCGCGACAGGCTGGGATCCTCGGTAGGCGCCACGTTCAGCGTCTCGATGTTGAAGTTGCGCTGCGAGAAGAGCCCCACCACGCGAGACAGGGCGCCCGGTTCGTTTTCCATCAGAATCGAGATGATATGGCGCATCAGGTCCGCTCCGTCTTGGAAAGCAGCATGTCACGCATGGCGCCCAAGGGCACCTGCATCGGGTAGACGTGCTCGTGCGGGTCGACCGCAACGTCGAGGAACACCAGCTCGTGCTTGTCGGCCAGGAAGCGCTCCAGTGCCGGCTCAAGCTCGTCGAGGGTCTCGACCTTCAGGGCGGTGAAGCCATAGGCCTCGATCAGCTTCTGGAAATCGGGCAGCGACTCCATGTAGGAGTGGGCATGGCGGGACTTGTAGTTCAGGTCCTGCCACTGACGCACCATCCCCAGCGAGCCGTTGTTCAGGTTGATGATCTTCACCCCCACCCCGTACTGCTTACAGGTGGAGAGCTCCTGCATCATCATCTGGAAGCTGCCTTCGCCGGTCACGCAGACCACCTGCTCATCCGGGAAATTCTGCTTGATGCCCATGGCCGCCGGGAAGCCGAAGCCCATGGTGCCGAGCCCCCCGGAGGTGATGAAGCGGTTGGGCTTGTCGAACTTGTAGTACTGGGCGGCGAACATCTGGTGCTGGCCCACATCGGTGGTGACAAAGGCCTCGCCGCGGGTTAGCCGGCACAGCGCCTCGACCACCTCCTGGGGCTTGATCTTCTCACCGGGCCCCGAGGGCTCGTAGAGCTTGCCCACGCGCTCCTCGCGCCAGCCTTCGATCTTCTGCCACCACTCGGCCAGGGCCTCGGGGTTGGCGATCTCCTTGCCCTGCACCAGGCTGATCATCTCGCTGATCACGCTGCCCGCGGGACCCACGATGGGCACGTCGGCGCGCACCGTCTTGGAGACGGAGCTAGGGTCGACATCCACATGGATGATCTTGGCGGTGGGGCAGAACTTGGAGGTGTTGTTGGTGACGCGGTCATCGAAGCGCGCGCCGATGGCGATGATCAGGTCGGCGTGGTGCATGGCCATGTTGGACTCATAGGAGCCATGCATGCCCAGCCAGCCCAGGCACTGCCGATCACCCTGGGGATAGGAGCCGATACCCATCAGGGTGGTGGTAATGGGATAGCCCAGCCGCTTGACCAGGTCGGTCAGCCCTTCGCTGGCCCGCCCGGTGACCACGCCACCGCCGGTGTAGAACACAGGGCGCTTGGCCTTGAGCATCATCTCGACGGCCTTCTTGATCTGGCCGGTATGTCCACGGGTGACCGGATTATACGAGCGCATCTTCACCTTCTTCGGGTAGACGTACTCGTAACGCTCGGTGGGGGCGGTCATGTCCTTGGGAATGTCTACCACCACCGGGCCGGGACGGCCGGTCGCGGCCAGGTAGAAGGCCTTCTTGAGGACTTCCGGAATCTCGCTCGGGTGCCTGATCGAGAAGCTGTGCTTCACGATGGGGCGGGTCACGCCGATGATGTCGGTTTCCTGGAAGGCGTCGTCGCCGATCAGATGGCTCATCACCTGGCCGCACAGCACCACCATCGGGATCGAATCCATGTAGGCGGTGGCGATGCCGGTGACGGCATTGGTTGCGCCAGGGCCGGATGTCACCAGGACTACGCCCGGCTTGCCCGAGGCACGCGCATAGCCGTCGGCAGCGTGGGTGGCGGCCTGCTCGTGGCGTACCAGGATGTGCTTGACCTTGTCCTGACGGAACAGGGCGTCGTAAATGTGCAGCGCCGCTCCGCCTGGATAGCCATAGATGTATTCGATGCCCTCATCCTGAAGGAAGCGGGCGATCATGTCCGCGCCGGAAAGCAGTTCCACGTTGTATTTCTCCCCTGGAGGTCTCGAGTGCGATCCGCGCCCACGTCGGGCGCGAGGTCGAGTGCGGCGATATGCCGCTGCCGGACGCGCCGGCACCTGATGCCAAACCCTGGCGTTGATAGACCCGGTTGGGGCCTGCACTCTCATCGCGGCGGATCGCCGCGTCGGGGCGTTGGCCGAGCCGGGCGGTTGGCCCGCACTCGGAAGTCCTTCGGCGGGTAGAGGCCCCTTGGCCTACCCTTCGCGCGGGGATGGGGGATTTCCCGCAGAGTTCCGCGCCCGCAAATCAGGAAGCGCCAAGATTCCATTAGCGACGCAACGGTGTCAACCGCGAAAACGGCGTGGGCCCTTCTCGCGGGAACAAGCGGCGGTGGCAGGTGGCAGCCATAAAAGAACCCGCCGGGCGTAACGCCGGGCGGGCAAGGGGGTTACAGGACGCAACCTATCTCAGTGTAGACCGTCGCCGGGCACACACCCGGGCGACTGCGTAACGCTTTGTCGCCTCAGCTCTGGAACACCAGCTGGCTGCCCTCAGCCTCCACGTGGATGACATCTCCCGGCAGGAACCTGCCGGCCAGCAGGTCCTGGGCCAGCGGATTCTCGATGCGGCTCTGAATCGCCCGCTTCAGCGGACGCGCCCCGAAGACCGGGTCGAAGCCCACCACGGCGAGCTGGGCCATGGCCGCATCGCTGACCTCGAGACCGAGGTCGTGCTCGGCCAGCCTCGCGCGCAGGCGCTCGAGCTGGATGCCGGCGATGGCTTGGATCTGTTCCTGGCCCAGGGCGTGGAACACCACCACCTCGTCGATGCGGTTGATCAGCTCGGGCCGGAAGTGGGTACCGACCACCTCCATCACCATCGCCTTCATCTGCTCATAGTCGGCGTCGTCGCCGCCCATGCGCTGGATGATGTCCGAGCCCAGGTTGGAGGTCATCACGATCACGGTATTGCGGAAGTCCACCGTGCGGCCCTGGCCATCGGTGAGACGGCCGTCCTCGAGTACCTGCAGCAGGATGTTGAAGACATCCGGGTGAGCCTTCTCTACCTCGTCCAGCAACAGCACCGAGTAGGGCTTGCGGCGCACCGCCTCGGTCAGATAGCCGCCCTCCTCGTAGCCCACATAGCCGGGAGGCGCGCCGATCAGCCTCGCCACGGAGTGCTTCTCCATGAACTCCGACATGTCGATGCGCACCATGGCCTCCTCGGTATCGAAGAGGAAGTTGGCCAGCGACTTGCAGAGCTCAGTCTTGCCCACCCCGGTGGGGCCCAGGAACAGGAAGGAGCCGTTGGGCCGATTGGGGTCGGCCAGGCCAGCCCGGGAGCGGCGCACGGCGTTGGCCACGGCGATCACCGCCTCGTCCTGACCGATCACCCGCTCGTGCAGCGCCTCCTCCATGCGCAGCAGCTTGTCGCGCTCGCCTTCAAGCATCTTGGCCACCGGGATGCCGGTCCAGCGCGAGACCACCTCGGCGATCTCCTCCTCGGTGACGTTGGAGCGCAGCAGCTGGTGCTTGGAGGTGTCGGCCTCGCCCTCCCCGGCCTCACTGATCTTCTTCTCGAGCCCGGGGATCACCCCGTACTGGATCTCGGACATCCGCGCCAGGTCCCCCTGGCGGCGCGCCTGCTCCAGCTCCACCCGGGCGCGTTCGAGCTCGTCCTTGAACTGGGCGGCCCCCTGGATACTGGCCTTCTCGGCCTTCCAGATCTCGTCGAGGTCGGCGTACTCGCGGGACAGCTCCTCGATCTGCTCCTCGAGATTCTCCAGGCGCTTCTTCGAGGCCTCGTCGGTCTCCTTCTTGAGGTGCTCACGCTCCATCTTGAGCTGGATCAGCCGGCGGTCGAGGCGATCCATCTCCTCGGGCTTGGAGTCGAGCTCCATGCGGATCCGCGAGGAGGCCTCGTCGACCAGATCGATGGCCTTGTCGGGCAGCTGGCGATCGGTGATATAGCGCGCCGACAGCTTGGCCGCGGCGATGATGGCGCCGTCGGTGATTTCCACGCCGTGGTGCACCTCGTAGCGCTCCTTGAGGCCGCGCAGGATCGCCACGGTATCCTCCTCGCTGGGCTCATCCACCAGCACCTTTTGGAAGCGGCGCTCCAGGGCGGCATCCTTCTCGATGTACTTGCGGTACTCGTCCAGGGTGGTGGCGCCCACGCAGTGTAGTTCGCCGCGGGCCAGCGCCGGCTTGAGCATGTTGCCGGCATCCATGGCGCCCTCAGCCTTGCCGGCGCCCACCATGGTGTGCAGCTCGTCGATGAAGAGGATCACCCGGCCCTCCTCCTGGGCCAGCTCGTTCAACACCGACTTGAGGCGCTCCTCGAACTCGCCGCGGAACTTGGCCCCGGCCAACAGCGAGCCCATATCCAGCGAAAGCACGCGCTTGTCCTTGAGGCTCTCGGGCACCTCGCCGTCGACGATGCGCTGAGCCAGCCCCTCGACGATGGCGGTCTTGCCCACACCGGGCTCGCCGATCAGCACCGGGTTGTTCTTGGTGCGTCGTTGCAGCACCTGGATGGTACGGCGGATCTCGTCGTCGCGGCCGATCACCGGGTCGAGCTTGCCGCTGGCGGCGCGCTCGTTGAGGTCCAGGGTGTACTTGGCCAGCGCCTCGCGCTGGTCCTCGGCGTTGGGATCATCGACCCTGGCGCCACCGCGCACCCCCTCGATGGCGGCCTCCAGCGACTTGCGGGACACCCCCGCCTGGGTCAGCAGCTTGGTCACCGCGTGGCCCATTTCCAGGGCGGCCAGCAGCACCAGTTCGCTGGCGATGTACTGGTCGCCGCGCTTCTGGGCCTCGCGGTCGGTCAGATTGAACAGCTTGATCAGGTCGCGGGAGGGCTGCACCTCGCCGTCGAACTGAGCGACCCTGGGCAGGTCATCAAGGTGCCCCACCAGACCATCGCGCAGCCGGGCGGCGTCACCTTCGGCCTTCTGCACCAGCGCCTTGACGCCGGTATCGCGGGCGTCGAGCAACGCCAGCAACAGGTGACCGGGCTCCAGCTGGTTGTGGCCACGACCCACGGCCAGGGATTGGGCGTCCGCCACGGCGTTCTGCAGCTTGGCAGTGAACTTGTCGAAACGCATGAAAGCTTCCTCCATCGGGGTGGCGACGCGCTTGGACGCACCGCTTGGCCCTGTCAATTCGTCTTGACGGTATCAATGGAGTCAGGCTGACCCGCTTTCAAGTCGGCCGCCAGAGGAAGCGCGTGACAAGTTGACGCGGGTCAAGGCCAGAGGACAAGCGACGCGTCAGCGCAGCCAGATCACACTGGCCATGCGGCCGGTGACGCCGTCATCGCGACGGTGGGAGTAGAAGCGCGGCTCGCAGGCGGTGCAGAAGTGACCGCCGCTGATGTGGGACACGCCCAGGCGCTCGAGGCGCAGGCGCGCCAGGCGGTAGAGGTCCGCCATGTAGTGGCCCAGGCGGTACGGGCTGGGGTCGAAGGCCTCGATGGCCTCGGGATGCACCCCGACGAAGGCGTGATAGACCTCGGGCCCCACCTCGAACTGGGCGTTGGAGATCGCCGGCCCCAGCCAGGCGAGCTGCTCTTCCGGCGGCACGCCAAGCGCGGCCACCGTGGCCTCCAGCACGCCGCCCGCCAGCCCGCGCCAGCCGGCGTGGGCCACCGCCACCCGGGTACCACGATAGTCGCTGAAGAACACCGGCAGGCAATCGGCGGTGAGCACCACACAGGCGTAGTCGCGGTTGACGGCCACCGCGGCATCGGCCTCGGGCGGCGTCGGATCGAAACGTTGCTGCACCCGCGCGCCATGCACCTGGTTGAGCCACAGCAGCGGGCGATCCTCATCGACCTGCTTCTGCAGCAGCCGCCGACACAGGTCCACGTGGTCGGCGTTGTCGCCCACGTGGTCCGCCGGGTTGAAACAGGCGAAGTCGCCCTGGCTGGGACCGGTCTCGCGGGTGGTGACGAAGGCGCCCACGGAGGTGGGCGCCGGCCAATCGGGCAGGATCAGGGAAGGCCGCAGGTCGGGGGCATCGCTCATCGGCAGGTCCTCGGCGAAGACGGGTCAGCGCATCGTCTCGTGGTCGTGGCGCAGGTAGTCCAGCAGCATCAGGATGTCATCCGGCAGCGGCGAGCGAAAGGTCGCCGTCTCGCCGCTGGCGGGGTGCACGAAGGCCAGCTTGCGGGCGTGCAGCGCCTGGCGGGGGAATTCGCGCAGGATCTCCTTGAGGGGGTCGGCGGCGCCGGGTGGCAGCTTCAACCGCCCGCCGTAGGTCGCGTCACCCACCAGCGGATAGCGCAGGTTCGCCAGATGAACGCGGATCTGGTGGGTGCGCCCGGTCTCCAGCCGGCAACGCACATGGGTATGGGCGCGGAAGCGCTCCACCACCCGATAATGGGTCACCGCCGGCTTGCCGGAGGCCGTCACCGCCTGGCGCTTGCGATCCTTGGGATGGCGGCCGATGGGCGCGTCCATCTTGCCACCCGAGGTCATCACCCCCACGCACACAGCGTCATACTCGCGGGAGACCGTGCGCGCCTGCATCTGCGCCATCAGGGCCGCCTGGGCAGCCAGGGTCTTGGCGACCACCATCAGGCCGGTGGTGTCCTTGTCCAGGCGGTGCACGATACCGGCCCGCGGCACGCCGGCAAGCCGGGGAGAGTGGTGCAGCAGCGCATTGAGCAGGGTGCCGTCCGGATTGCCCGCTGCCGGATGGACCACCAGGCCGGCCGGCTTGTCGATCACCAGCACCTCGTCGTCCTCGAAGACCACGTCCAGCGGGATCTCCTCGGGGGCGAAGCGGGTGTCTTCCTCGATCTCGGTGGCGAGGCGCAGCCACTCGCCGCCGTAGACCTTTTCGCGAGGCCTGACGGGACGACCGTCGAGGGTGAGATCGCCGGCCTTGATCCAGGCCTTGAGGCGTTCGCGGGAGTAGTCGGCGAACAGTTCGGCAGCGGCCTGATCGAGGCGCAGGCCGGCCATGGCATCGGGAATGCGTTGCTGGGCTTCCAGGGTCTGGGGCATGGTCGATTGGCTGCCAGTCAGCAGTGGAGATAAGGGAGGCACCGCGCGGTGACTGCGTTTTGCCGCGCAGTGCTTTATAGTGTGCGGGTTTAGGCCGATTCTATCACGGCCCGTCCGCGTTGTTTGCCACGAGGATCACGATGCGCGTTTTCCGACCTACCGCCCGTCTTGCGGCCCTGCTGGTCGCCTCCAGCCTCCTGGTGGGCTGCGCCAGCAACGGTTCCACCGACGAAGAAGAGGATGAGTTCGCCGGCGTTGCCGAGCGCGAACTCTACGAAGAGGCGCGCAGCTCCCTGGAGCGGCGCAACTTCACCGCCGCCATCACCCGGCTCGAGGCCCTGGACACCCGCTTTCCCTTCGGCAACCACGCCGAACAGGCTCAGCTGGAGCTGATCTACGCCTACCACGAGAGCGGAGACTGGGAGGCCGCACGGGCCGCCTCCAGTCGCTTCATCCGCCTGCACCCGAGCCACCCCCAGGCCGACTACGCGCTCTACATGCGCGGCCTGGCCTCCTGGCAGGCGGGGCGTTTCAGCCTCGAGCGCCTGAAGCTGATCGACATTTCCAAGCGCGACCTGGGCGCCTCCCGCGATGCTTACACCGACTTCAGCGAACTGGTGCGCCTCTATCCCAACAGCCAGTATGCCCCGGACGCCCAGCAGCGCATCGTCTACCTGCGCAACCTGATGTCCCGCCACGAGTTGCATGTGGCCGACTACTACCTGCGCCGGGGCGCCTACCTGGCCGCCGTGGAACGTGGCCGCTGGGTAATCGAGAACTATCCCGAGACCGAGGCGTCCCGGGATGCCCTGGCGGTGATGGTCGAGGGCTACCTGGGCCTGGAGATGCGCGACCGCGCCCGGGAAGTGCTCGATGTACTGATCGAGAATGCTCCGCGCCACGACCAGCTGCGCGGCCGCACCTTCGAACCCAGGCACGTGCGCGCCCAGTCGCTGTCAGGCTGAGCCAGGGACGAGCCCAGCACAGCAGAACGCCATCGCCTTTCCAGGCGGTGGCGTTTTTAATGGCCAGGCACTTGCGGCTGAGCGCTGTCCCGAAGGGTTATTACTCCCCCGGCTGCCAGCCGTTGACGATGGGGTAGCGGCGGTCGCGGCCGAAACCGCGGCGGGTGACGCGCACGCCCACCGGTGCCTGGCGGCGCTTGTACTCGCAGCGGTCCACCAGGCGGACCACCTGATAGACCTCGTCGCGGTCGAAGCCGGCCTCGATGATCGCCTCGGCGCTCATGTCGCCCTCGATGTAGCTGACCAGGATGGCGTCGAGCACGTCGTAGTCGGGCAGCGAGTCGCTGTCCTGCTGGTCGGGCGCCAGCTCCGCCGAGGGCGGGCGCTCGATGACCCGCTCGGGAATCGCCGGCGACTGGGTGTTGCGCCAGCGGGCCAGGCGGTAGACCCAGGTCTTGTAGACGTCCTTGATGGCGTTGTAGCCACCCACCATGTCACCGTAGAGGGTGGCGTAGCCCACCGCCATCTCGCTCTTGTTGCCGGTGGTCAGCACCATCAGCCCCTTCTTGTTGGAGATGGCCATCAGCAGCACGCCGCGACAGCGCGACTGCAGGTTCTCCTCGGTGGTGTCGCGCTCGGTGCCCTCGAAGGTCTTGGCCAGGGTGCCCATGAAGGCCTCCACCATGGGCTCGATGGGCATCACCTCGTAGGCCACCTCCAGCAGCTCGGCCTGCCGCGCGGCATCCTCCCTGGAGATGTCGGCGGTGTAGTGGTAGGGCATCATCACCGCGTGCACCCGCTGGGGACCCAGCGCATCCACCGCGATGGCCAGGGAGAGCGCCGAGTCGATGCCGCCGGAGAGGCCCAGCACCACCCCCTCGAAGCCGCTCTTGTTGACGTAATCACGAAGCCCGGTCACCAGCGCGCAGTAGAGGTTCTCCTCCGGCTCCACGTCGGGCTCGGTCTCGCCCGGCTGCGGCACCCACCGACCCTTCTCCCGGACCAGCTGCACCGGCATTAGCCCCACCTGCCAGTGGGGCGCCTGCACCTGCAGGTTGCCTTCGGCATCCACGCAGGCGGAACCGCCGTCGAACACCAGCTCGTCCTGGCCGCCGATCATGTTGACGTAGACGATGGGCAACGCCACCTCGGCGGCCCGCTCCTCGAGCAGGCGCAAGCGCTCGGCGGGCTTGTCCTGGTGGAAGGGGGAGGCGTTGAGGCTGACCAGCAGCTGGGCGCCGGCCTCTCTGGCCTGGCGTGCCGGCGCCTCGTCCCAGAGGTCCTCGCAGATCATCAGGCCCAGCCTGAGTCCCTTGTGATCAAGCACCAGCGGCTCACGGCCGGCGGCGAAGTAGCGCTGCTCGTCGAACACCTGGTAGTTGGGCAACGCCTGCTTGGCGTATTCGCCGAGCCACTCGCCATTGTAGAGCGCGCCGGCCAGGTTCCAGGTCTGGCCCTCGCGGCGCCCCGGGTAGCCGATGATCACCAGCACGTCGCGCACCACCTTCTCGGCCATGCGGGTGCGGGCCGCGCGCAGGCGAGTCTCCATGGAGGGGCGAAGCAGCAGGTCCTCCGGCGGGTAGCCGGTCAGGAAGAGCTCGGGGAGCACCACGATGTCGGCACCATGCTCGATGCGCGCTTCGCGCACCGACTCGATGGCGCGATCAGTGTTGCCGGGAATATCCCCGACCAGCGGGTCCAGCTGAGCCATCACCAGCGTCAGGTCTTGCATGGGCTTGGAAATCTCTCGAGAATCGACGGATACGCCCATTGTCCCGCAAGGGCAGCCGACTGGCAAAGCCATCCCGCCCTTACCTGCACGGTGAGCCGACTGGCAACGCCATACTGCCCCCACAACGCCATCACGCCCCCTACCTGGGAGTCCCGACTGGAATGAATCTCTTGATCATCCGCCTGATCATCTTCGCCGTGCTGTTCTTCGCCGGCCTCAAGCTCTACCGCATGTACCGGGAGTGGAAGCTCGACCGCGAGGAGTTGCTGGAGAGCGACGACACGCGCCAGGAGGGCGGCCAGATGGTGCGCTGCAGCTGGTGCAAGGTGCACGTCCCCGAGAGCGACGCCCTGCGCGAGCAGGGTGAGTGGTTCTGCTCCACCGCTCACCTCGACCGCTACCTCCAGGAGCAGCAGGAGCAGAAGCCGGACGAGAAGGAGTAGCGCCTCCTACATGCCCTTCGACAAGCGCCCGTCCAGGGCATAGGGCGCCGGGTCGAGGATCGGCTTGCGCCCCAACAGCCGATCTACCAGCAGCCGCGTCGAGGCCGGCGCCAGCACCAGGCCATTGCGGTAGTGGCCGGCGTTGACGTGGAGGTTGTCGATGCCCGGCACCGCGCCGATGAAGGGCACCCCGTCCGGCGAGCCCGGGCGCAGTCCTGCCCAGTGGTGCTCCACCTCGCAGTCGGCCAGGGCCGGAATGATCGCCGTGGCGCTTGCCCACAGCGACTCCCGCGCCTGGTCATCGATGGTCTTGTCGAAGCCGCACTCCTCCAGGGTGGAACCGGCCAGCACACGACCGTCGGCGCGGGGAATCACGTAGCGGCCGTCCATCAGCACGACTCGCTGTACCAGCCCCGGCGGCGCCCTGAACAGGATCATCTGTCCCTTCACCGGGCGCACCGGCAGGGCAACGCCCACCGTCTCCAGCAGTCCCGCGGCCCAGGCGCCGCCGCAGACAATCACCTGGCCACCGGCGATCGGCCCGGTGGCGGTCTGCACCGCCAGCACCCGACCGACCGCCACCTCGAACCCGGTCACCTCGGCGCCCTCGCGCAGGGTGACCCGGGGCATCGTCGCCAGCCGCGTCCTCAGCGAGCGCACCAGCCGGGGATTTCGGATGCTACCCAGCGTCGGCATCCAGAGCGCCTCGCTGAAGCCCGGCGTCGCCTCGGGTTCCTGGGCATAGAGGAAGTCGGCATCGACACGTTCGAGCCGCTTGCCCTGCTCCCGGGCCCAGCCCAGGGCGCGCGCCTCATCCTCCACCCGCAGGTAGAGCAGGCCCTGTTGGCGATACTCTGGATCGACGCCGGTCTCCTCCCGCAGGCGCTGTGCCAGCTCGGGATAGTACCCCTCCGACCAGCGCGACAGGCGCGAGACGGCCGGGCCGTAGCGCCAGGGATAGAGCGGAGAGACGATGCCGCCTCCCGCCCAGGAGGCCTCCTGACCGCAGCGGCCGCGTTCGACCAGGGTGACTGAGTGGCCTGCATCGGCCAGCTGCAGCGTCGTCATCATGCCGATGACGCCCCCACCCACGACTAGGAATTCACTCACAGGCATTGTCCGTTGTGGCTGACAGAAAGGTGGCGAGGCTTGGCTAGGGTGAAGAGACCACCCACGGGTCAGGAGTCCACTCCGGGAGGGCAACATGCGTCTCGTCACGCCTCGCCGCACCATTCGTCGCCTGGTCGATTCATGCGGTCGCCAGGCAAGGCGCCCTGCGCCGCCCTGGCCCGCACGCCAGCAGCAGGGGCTGACGCTGATCGAGCTGATCGTGGCCATCGCCGTGGCGCTTGTGCTCTTTACCACGGCGATTCCCGGCTATCGGCAGTTCACCGCCCGCAACGAGGTGGCCGCCGAGGTGATGCGCATCAAGACGGCCCTGGCCCTGGCCCGCAACACCGCCGTGACGCGCCGCCATGTGATCGCGATCTGCCCCATCGAAGAGATCGGTGACGCCCAGTGCAAGAAACAGGACTGGAGCCTGCCGATTGCCATACTCGACGGCCATGCCACCGCCGGCAACCTGGACGGCGTCAACGTCTTGAGGGTGCTCGAGCCCAGCGGTGGGCCGACCATCACCTTCAACCGCGACTATCCTATCCGCTACCAGTCCACTGGCTGGAGCCGGGGCCACAACGGCACCTTCACCATCTGCGGCCGCCACGGCGATGGCCGGAAAGTGATTGTCAACAACATGGGCAGGGTCCGGGTCGGCGATGACGAGGCCGACGGCCCCGCTCAATGCTGATGCAGCTCTGCGGCTCAGCTGACCCCCATGTAGCGCCCGGGCTTGTGGTTGAGCGCGATGATCAGGTTGAGGGCCACGGCCCCCAGCACCGAGAGCCCCACCCGATCCATGGGCAGCAGGGCCAGCGCCACCAGCATGATGACGCCATCGATGCCCAGCTGGACATAGCCGGCGCGCCAGCCGTAGCGGTCTTGAAGGTAGAGCACCAAGATGTTCACCCCGCCGAGGCTGGCCCGGTGGCGAAACAGGATCAGCATGCCGATGCCTACTAGACAGCCCCCCATCAGCGAGGCGTAGAGCGGTGCTACCCCCTCGATGCTGATCCAGCGGCCGGTCAGCTCGGAGAACAGCGACACCAGGCCGATGGCGGCGAAGGTGCGCAAGGTGAAGGACCAGCCCATACGGCGGATGGCCAGCCAGTAGAACGGCAGGTTGATCAGGAAGAACCAGACGCCGAAGGGCCAGCCGCTAGCGTACTGCAGCAGGAAGGCCAGGCCGGCGGTGCTGCCGGTCAGCAGCAGAGCCTGGGTGTAGAGGGTCACGCCAAGCGCCACGAACAGCGTGCCGATCAGCATCGCCATCAGGTCCTCGTAGTGGCGATGGGGGTCGGTGGGCAGTTCCTGAGGGTCCATGAAGTGCTCCTTACGGTATGGGTTCGGCGTGCTCGACCATCAGCTGGAGACTCTCCCTGCCCCGCCAGCGATTGCGGTTGAGCTTGTAAGCGCAGCGAAGGGTATCGCCAACGCCGAAGGCGGGCATCTCGCCGGGGGTCAGCGCCCGGAACCAGATCGCCCGGTGGCTCACCGCCCCCGTCGAGAGCTCCAGCATCAGGTGGGTGCCGTCGCTGCCCACCGGTCGCAGCGCCTCCACCACAAAGTCGCCCTGGAACAGGGGCGCCTCGAACTCGCGGCCATAGGGACCCAGCGCCTGCAACTCCTCCAGGGTCGCCAGGCTCAGCTGGTGCGGGGCCAGGTCGCCATCGGTCAGGATCCTCGGGTAGAGCTCCGCCCCGCCCAGCTGCTCGCCCACCGCCTGCAGGAAGGCCGCCTTGAAGGCCCCGAGCCGCTCCGCGGGCACCCCGACGCCGGCGGCGCCGCGGTGCCCACCGAAGCGCGGCAGCGCCTCCGGGGCAAGCGCATAGGTACGCTGCAGGGCGTCACGCAGGTGCAGACCCTCGATGGAGCGCCCGGAGCCGGTGAGCATGCCCGGCGCGGCGGCCGGCGTCAGCACCAGCGCCGGGCGCCCATAGGCCTGCACCAGCCGAGAGGCGACGATGCCCTGCACCCCGGGGTGGCCGCCCTTGAGGAAGACCACCACGGCCGGCTCGTCGGCGGCCAGGGCCGGCAGCGCCAGCGCCCTCGCCTCCTGGGCCATATCGGCCTCGATGGCCTTACGGGACTGGTTGTCCTGATCCAGCACATCCAGATAGCGCTGCGCCACATGATCCTGCTCGGCGAGCATGAAATGCAGCGCCGCATAGGGGTCGTCGATGCGAGAGCGGGCGTTGATGCGCGGTCCCATCTGGAAGCCCAGGGTCTCGGCATCGAAGGGCACGCTGTCGGCGCCCAGGCGCTCGGCCATGGCCCGCCAGCAGGCGGCCTCCATGCGGTTGATCAACGCCAGGCCGTGGGTCACCACCGCGCGGTTGGCGGGACTGCCCCCCAGCGAGACGCAGTCCGCCACCGTGCCCAGCGCCACATAGGAGAGCCAGGACGAGAGCTTGGGGGTGGCCTGGGGCAGCACGCCCCACTCGATCAGCACGCCCCGCGCCAGCGACATGACCAGCCAGGCCACCATGCAGCCGGCGATGGTGGGGTCGGGGTAATCGCAGTCATCCCGGGTGGGGTTGACGCAGGCGTGGGCCGAGGGCGGAGGTCCCTCTACCGGCAGGGCGTGGTGGTCGCTGACCACTACGTCGATGCCCTGGGCGGTCAGGCGCGCGATACGCGGCTCGTCGGAGCTGCCGCAGTCGGCGGTGATCACCAGGCTGGGGCGCGGCGAGAGGGCCAGCGCGCGTTCCACCAGCGGCAGGCTAATGCCATAGCCGTCATGGATGCGGTGGCCGATCAGGCTGTGCAGCTTGGCTTCCGGCACGCCGAAGAGCTCGACCAGGGTGCGCCGGATCACCACGTGGGAGGTAATGCCGTCCACGTCGTAGTCGGTGAGGATGCCGATATGTTCACCGTCGATCACTGCCTGGGCGATGCGCTCGGCCGCGCGGCGGCCATCGGCCAGCCGCTCGGGGTGGGCCAGGTGGCGCAGACTGGGCGTCACCAGCGGCGCCAGTTCCCCCTGATAGTCGGCCAGGCGCCCGGCCAGCACCCGCGACTGGAGTTCGGAGAGTCCCTCGCGCTGGGCCCGGGCATAGAGCGCGGCATCGCGAGGACGCGGAAGGATCCGTGGCTTCAGGCGCTCGCTCAGATCGAAGGGGTCGATGACGGCGTTCAAACCGCCCTCCACTAGCGCCGGTTCTCGGCCACGAACTGCTGCACCACGGAAAGCTCGGCGGGCAGCACCGTGTAGCGCTCCTCACGCTCCAACAGGTCGTCCATGTGCGGTGGCAGCGGCACGCCCGGGAAGCCCGCCTTGACCACCGCCTCGGCGAACTTGGCCGGGTGGGCGGTGGCCAGGGTGATCATCGGTATGCTCGCGTCGCCCCGCTCGCGCTCGGCGGCACGATAGCCGGTGGCGGTGTGCGGGTCGAGGATCTCCTGGGTGCGGTGGTGTGCCTCGCGGATCACCTGGAGGAGGGTGGCGTCATCCACGCTGTGGCTGGCGAAGAGCTCACGCAGCCTGGCCAGGGGCGCGTCCGCCAGGGCGGTCGGCTCGGCCTGGAAGCGCTCGAGCAGGGCCGCCACGGCGGCGCCGTCGCGGTCGTAGGCCTCGAACAGCAGCCGCTCGAAGTTGGACGACACCACGATATCCATGGAGGGGGCCAGGGTCGCCTTGAGCTCCTGCTTGGAGAAGTCGTTGGCGGCCAGGGTGCGGTGCAGGATGTCGTTGGCGTTGGTGGCGATCACGAAGCGTTCCACCGGCAGGCCCATGCGGTAGGCCATGTAGCCGGCGAAGACGTTGCCGAAATTGGCCGAGGGCACGCAGAAGCTCACCTTGCGGTGGGGCGCACCCAGCGCCACGGCGGAGGCCACGTAGTAGACGATCTGGGCCATGATGCGCGCCCAGTTGATGGAGTTCACCGCCACCAGCCGGGCGCCCTTCAGGAACGACTGGTCGGCGAAGCTCGCCTTGACCATGGCCTGGGCGTCATCGAAGTTACCCTCGATGGCGACGTTGAAGACGTTGTCGGCCAGCACCGAGGTCATCTGGCGGCGCTGCACCTCTGACACCCGCTGGTAGGGGTGCAGGATGAAGATGTCGAGGTTGTCGCAGTGTCGGCAACCCTCGATGGCCGCCGAGCCAGTGTCCCCGGAGGTCGCGCCCATGATCACCGCGCGCTCTCCGCGCTTCTTCAGGAAGTGATCGAGCAGGCGGCCCAGCAGCTGCAGCGCCACGTCCTTGAAGGCCAGGGTCGGGCCGTGGAACAGCTCGAGCAGGAAGTGGTTGGCGTCGAGTTGGTTGAGGGGGACGACGGCATCGTGGCTGAAGGTGGCGTAGGCCTCCGTCACGAGTCCGCGGAAGGTGTCATCGTCGATCTCGCCGTTGACGAAGGGCTTCATAACGCGAAAGGCGATCTCGGCATAGGAGAGGCCCGCCATGGCGGCCAGGTCGTCGGTCGACAGCTGCGGAACGGTCTCCGGCACATAGAGGCCACCGTCGCTGGCCATGCCGGTGAGCACGACCTCCTCGAAAGAGAGCGCGGGCGCCTGCCCGCGGGTGCTGATATAGCGCATGCGTTATTCCTGCTCGTCCAGGGATTCGACGCGTATCCGCATCACCGGACCGGCGATATCGGCCATGGCCTCGATCTGGCGGATCGCCTCGTTCATCTGCTTCTCGACCGTGCGGTGGGTCATCAGGATGATCGGCACCAGCTCGCCCTCGGTCGCCTCCTTCTGGATCAGCGCCTCGATGGAGATGCCCTGCTCGGCCAGGATGGTGGCCACCCGCGCCAGCACGCCAGGACGGTCCACCGCCAGCAGCCGCAGGTAGTAGGCGGAGATGATCTCCTCCATGGGCATGATCGGCAGTTGGCTGACGTCCTCGCTGATGCCGCTGAAGGCCAGATAGGGAACCCGGTAGTGGTGATCGGTAGAGATGTCGCGGGCCACATCGAGGATGTCGGCCACCACCGAGGAGGCGGTGGGCTCGGCGCCAGCGCCGGCGCCGTAGTAGAGGGTCGGCCCTACCGCGTCGCCCATGATGGCGATGGCATTCTTGACGCCGTGTACATTGGCCAGCAGCCGCTCCTTGGGGATCAGCGTCGGGTGCACGCGCAGCTCCAGGCCCTGGTCGGTGCGCTTGGAGATGCCCAGGTGCTTGATCACATACCCCAGGTTATCGGCCTGCTCCACGTCCTCGGCAGTCACCCGGGAGATGCCCTCGGTGAAGGCCTTCTCGAACTGCAGCGGCACGCCGTAGGCGATGGAGGCGAGAATGGTCAGCTTGTGGGCAGCGTCGATG
The DNA here is from genome assembly GCF_051216275.1 of Halomonas salsilacus. NCBI lineage: Bacteria > Pseudomonadati > Pseudomonadota > Gammaproteobacteria > Oceanospirillales > Halomonadaceae > Halomonas > Halomonas salsilacus. The sequence continues at coordinate 29,312 of NZ_JBPKAQ010000015.1, read as the reverse complement.
CCCTCGACGTCGAAGGTCGGGTCGGCTTCCGCATAGCCCAGCGCCTGGGCCTCGGCCAGCACGTCCTCGAAGGCGCGGCCCTCGTCGCGCATATGGGTCAGGATATAGTTGCCGGTGCCGTTGATGATGCCGGCCACCCACTCGATGCGGTTGGCTCCGAGGCCCTCGCGCAGCGACTTGATGACAGGTATCCCCCCGGCCACCGCGGCCTCGAAGGCCACGATCACCCCCGCCTCGTGGGCCGCCGCGAAGATCTCGTTCCCGTGCACGGCGATCAGCGCCTTGTTGGCGGTGACCACGTGCTTGCCGTTCTGGATGGCGGTGAGCACCAGTTCCCTGGCCACGTCATAGCCGCCGATCAGCTCCACCAGCACGTCGATATCAGGGTTGGTGGCCACCTCGAAGACATCGGCGGTGGTCGGGATGCCGGTGAGGTCGCAGTCGGGGTTGGGCGTGCGGTAGGCCACCTGCTCGATGACGATCGGGCGGCCCGCACGCCGGGCGATGTCGTCGGCGTTGCGTGTCAGCACGTTGAAGGTACCGCCACCGACGGTACCCAGCCCACAGATTCCTACTCTCACCGGTTTCAATGTCTCGCTCCTGCTCGCGTGTTTCTTTGTGTATAGGCGTTGTGTTCAGCCGTTGTGTGGGACTCAGTGTTCCGACACGGTGTCTCAGCGAATACGGCCTGCACGGAAGCAGGCCGCAGCACCGGCTCGGGCCAGTGTCTCTCCGTAAAGTGGCTCGCCGGACCTCAGTCCTCCAGGCCGAGCATGGCGGCCAGGCGCTCCGCCGGCACGTAGCCGGGGACCAGGCGGCCGTCCGGCAGCACGATAGCCGGCGTGCCCTGAACGCCGAGCTCCAGGCCCAGATGATACTGTGCCTCGACCGGATTGTCGCAGTCGGCGGCCCCGGAAAGCGACTCCTGGCGCTTGGCGGCGCTCATCGCCTCGCTGGCGTTGGCGTCGCACCAGATCTGCTGCAAGGTGCGGGCGCCCTGGGCGTTCATGCCGGAGCGCGGGAAGGCCAGGTAGTGCACCTCGATCCCCAACTCGTTGAGCCGTGGCACCTCCTCGTGGAGCTGGCGGCAGTAGGGGCAGGTAGTGTCGGTGAAGACCACCACCTCGGCGCGGCTCTCGCCGGGGCCGCGGAAGATCACGCGTTCGGCCTCGGGCACCTGGGCCAGGCGAGCGGCGCGCTCGTCGTTGCGCCCCTGCTCGGTCAGGTTGACCAGCCCCTGTTCGCCGTTCTCGTAGAGGTCGCCGACCATGAAGTGGCGACCCTCGGCATCGCTGTAGAAGCGCTCGCCGGTCTCGAGGTGCACCTCGAAGAAGCCCGCCACGGGGGTCTCGCTCACGCTCTGCACCGGCATCGGCTGGCCGCTGACCGCCAGCCGCTCGGCCAGCCGTTCGGCCATGTCCTGGCGGGAGTCGGCCTGGGCCAGCAGCGGAACGGCAAGGGTGGTGGCCAGCAGGCCGCCGAGCAGGGTCCGGAAAGGGATGTTCATCATTCAGCCTCTGGGATGATGGTCGGCATGCAGGCGCTCCAGGCGGGCCTGCGCCACATGGGTATAGATCTGCGTGGTCGAGAGGTCGCTGTGTCCCAGCAACAGCTGTACGACACGCAGGTTGGCCCCATGATTCAACAGATGGGTGGCAAAGGCGTGGCGCAGGGTATGCGGCGACAGCGGTCGCTCGATTCCCGCGGTGCGCGCATGCGCCTTGATACGATACCAGAAGGCCTGACGGGTCATGCACCGGTCATGCCGCCCCGGGAAGAGCGCCGGCTGGGTGGTGTCGCCCATCAGGCCGCCACGGGAGCCGCGCAGGTAGCGTGACAACCACTCTACCGCCTCCTCACCCAGGGGCACCAGGCGATCCTTGTCGCCCTTGCCGCGCACCCGCACCACGCCCTGGCGCAGGTTGACCGCATCGGTGGTCAGGCCGACCAGCTCGGAGACCCGCAGCCCCGCCCCATAGAGCACCTCCAGCATGGCCCGGTCGCGCAGGCCCAGATCGGTGGCGACATCCGGCGCGGCGATCAGCCGCTCCACTTCGGCCTCCTCCAGGGTATTCGGCAGCGCCGGCCGCACCCGCGGCAGGCGCACCTCGGCCAGGGGATCGCCCTCGATGAGCCCGGACTCCAGGGCCCAGCGGTAGAAGCGTCGCAGGCTCGAGAGCAACCGGGCGTTGCTGGTGAGCCGGTAGCCCGCCTCGCGGCGCTCGTCGAGCCAGGCCGGCAGGACGGTCGGCGAGGTCGCCAACAGCCTCTCGTCGCACTCGGCCAGGCGCCTCACCCAGGCCGAGAGATCGCGCCGGTAGGCCGACAGGGTGTGGTCACTGACACCCTGCTCGAGCCACAGGGCGTCGAGGAAGGCGTCGATGCGAGCGTCGTCGTCGAACGTCGTCATGGCGGTTCAGGATGGGCCAGATGGCACGAGACCCCGCCCCGCGGATGCGGTGACAGGGTCTCGAAAGGCCAGGCACTGCCCGGCCCACCGGCGCTCGAGGCGAAGCCTCAGGCCAGCTTTTCCTTGATGCGGGCAGAACGACCGCTGCGCTCGCGGAGGTAGTACAGCTTGGCCTGGCGCACGTCACCGCGACGCTTGACGCTGATGGAATCGACCAGTGGGCTGTAGGTCTGGAAGGTACGCTCGACGCCGACGCCGTGGGAGATCTTGCGCACGGTGAAAGCGGAGTTGAGGCCGCGGTTGCGCTTGCCGATCACCACGCCTTCAAAGGCCTGGAGGCGCTCACGGGTGCCCTCCTTGACCTTGACCTGGACAATCACGGTGTCGCCGGGGGCGAAGGCCGGAATTTCCTTGCTCATCTGCTCGGTTTCGAGCGCCTGGATCACCTTGTTCTTGCTACTCATGACAACTAACTCCTTGATAACCTGATTCATCAGTCGGCTTGGATGGCCGATGAATCGTGATCCCGGCGCCCGAGCGAGCTCGAGAGCGCGGGAGATGATGGGTGACGCAGGTCCGCGGCGGGTTTACCCGAAGGTTCGGCCCTCGGCCTCTCGCGTCCTGCACCTCCGCCCTGGCCTATTCGGTGGACAGGGCGTGTTCCTCGATGAACTCGGCCAGCAACTGGCGCTGTTCCTTGCTCAGCGTCCTGCCCTCGAGTAGGTCGGGGCGGCGCAGCCAGGTGCGACCCAGGGACTGCTTCAACCGCCAGCGCCGAATGGCGCCATGGTGGCCACTGAGCAGGATCTCCGGCACGCAGCGCCCGTCGATCTCCTCCGGGCGCGTGTAGTGCGGGCAGTCCAGCAGCCCGTCGTTGAACGAGTCCTCGACCGCGGAATCCTGATGGCCCAGCACCCCGGGCACCAGCCTTGCCGCGGCGTCGATCAGCACCATGGCCGGCAGCTCGCCGCCGCTCAGCACATAGTCCCCGATCGACCACTCCTCATCGATGTCCGCTTCCACCACGCGCTCATCGATGCCTTCGTAGCGCCCGGCCACCACCACCAGGGGCGGGCCCGACGCCAATTCCTGAACGCCGGCCTGGTCGAGCCGCCGCCCCTGGGGCGACAGGTAGACCACCCTGGGGCGCCGCCCGGTGGCCTGGGCGGCCCGCTCGCGGGCAGCATGGATGGCCGCACGCAGAGTCTCGACCTTCATCAGCATCCCGGGGCCGCCACCATAGGGGCGATCATCCACGGTGCGATGCCGGTCGCCGGCGTAGTCGCGCGGGTTCCAGAACTCCAGCGCAATGCGTCCCTTCTCCACGGCTCGCCCGGTGACGCCATGGCGGGTGATCGCCTCGAACATCTCCGGAAAGAGCGAGACGACGCCGATCCACATGGCCACTGGCTCCTCGGAGCCCTCGGCCATCAGAAGTCGGGATCCCAATCGACGGTCATCACGCCACCGTCGAGGTCCACCTCGAGGATCACCTCCTCGGGCAGATAGGGCAGCAGCCGCTCTGCGCCATCGACGGCATCGGGGTCCAGCGCCCCCTTCACGACCATGACGTCGTTGGCGCCGGTCTCGAAGAGGTGATCGATGCGCCCCAGCACGACGCCTTCGCGGGTCACGACCCGCAGGCCCTCGAGCTGGTGCCAGTAGAGTTCGCCGGGGACGAGCTCTGGCAGTTCCGCCTTGGCCAGCAGGATCTCGACGCCGGCCAGCGCCTCGGCACCCTCGCGGGTATCACACCTCTCGAGCAGCACGACCAGGCCCTTGCCGTGGCGACGCCCCTGCAGCAAGCGCCGGCGCTCGAGACGCTCGCCACACCTCAACACCCACTGGGGGTAGTCGAGGATGCCCTCCATGGGGCTAGTGTATGAATACACCTTGAGCCAGCCCCTGACGCCGAAGGGGCTGGTCAGCTTGCCCAGCACCACATGGTCGTCAGCGGGCTGCACGGTGGCGTGTTCGCTCATCGACGACCTCGGCTTTCCTTCGAGCAGGTGGCAAGTCAGGCTCAGGCCTGCTTGCGGGCTTCCTTGACCAGTTCGGCGACGCGATCGGAGAGCATGGCGCCCTGGCTCTGCCAATGGGCAATGCGCTCGAGGTCGACGCGCAGGCGCTCTTCCTGACCGCGAGCGATCGGGTTGAAGAAGCCCAGGCGCTCGATGAAGCGGCCATCGCGGGAGTTGCGGGAATCGGTAACGGTCAGGTGGTAGAAAGGACGCTTCTTGGCGCCACCACGAGCCAGACGAATGGTAACCATGGCCTGTTCAGTCCTTCGGTTGTGTTGGATTCGGTCACGACAAGGGCCGCGACGTTCGCGGTCCTGCCAGTGAAGAGGCAGTATTCTACGGAATACAGCCCCGGTTGGGAACCTTTTTCGGGCCTATCGCCGGGGCAACCCGCCGGGGCCACCCATCCCCCCCATGCCGCCGGGGCCACCCGGGCCGCCGCCGCCCATCATCCCGGACATGCCACGCATCATCTTCTGCATGCCACCCTTCTGGCCGGCCTTCTTCATCATCTTCTGCATCTGCTTGTGCTGCTTGAGCAGGCGATTGAGGTCCGGTACCTGCAGGCCGGCGCCGGTGGCGATGCGCCGCTTGCGCGAGCCGTTGATGATCTCCGGACGCTGGCGCTCCTGGGGGGTCATGGAGTTGATCAGCGCCTCGAGCTTGCCCAGCTCCTTCTCGGGGCCGGGCCCCTGGGCCATCTCGGCCATCTGCCCCATGCCGGGCAGCTTGCCCAGCAGGCCGCCCATGCCGCCCATCTTCTTGAGCTGCTGGAGCTGGTCACGGAAGTCCTCGAGGTCAAAGCCCTGCCCCTTCTTGACCTTCCTCGCCAGCTGCTCCGCCTTCTTCTTGTCGACGGTGCGCTCGGCCTCCTCGATCAGCGACAGCATGTCTCCCATGCCGAGGATCCGCGAGGCAATGCGGTCCGGGTGGAAGGGCTCCAGGGCGTCGACCTTCTCGCCCATGCCCATGAACTTGATCGGCTTGCCGGTGACGTGGCGCACCGACAGCGCCGCGCCGCCACGGGCGTCACCGTCGGCTTTGGTGAGGATCACGCCGGTCAGCGGCAGCGCCTCATGGAAGGCCTTGGCGGTGTTCGCCGCGTCCTGGCCAGTCATGGCGTCGACAACGAACAGGGTCTCCTGGGGCGAGACGGCCCGATGCAGCGCCTTGATCTCGCCCATCATCGCCTCGTCGATGGCCAGGCGACCGGCGGTATCCACGATCAGCACGTCGTGGAACTGGATCTTGGCGTGCTTGATCGCCGCCTCGGCGATGTCGACAGGCTTCTGGTCGGAGCGCGACGGGAAAAAGTCGACGCCCACCTCCTTGGCCAGGGTCTCGAGCTGGTCAATGGCGGCCGGACGATAGACATCGGCGGAGACCACCAGCACCTTCTTCTTCTCGCGCTGCTTGAGGTAGCGCGCCAGCTTGGCCACGGAGGTGGTCTTGCCCGCGCCCTGCAGGCCGGCCATCAGCACCACCGCGGGTGAGCCCTTGAGGGTCAGCCCCTCGTTGGCCTCGCCCATGGTCGCCTCGAGCTCCTGCTGGACGATCTTGACGAACTGCTGGCCCGGCGAGAGGCTCTTGGAGACCTCCTGGCCCACCGCACGCTCGCGCACCCGCTCGATGAAGTCCTTGACCACCGGCAGGGCGACATCGGCCTCGAGCAGCGCCCGGCGCACCTCGCGCAGGGTCTCCTTGATGTTTTCTTCGGTCAGGCGCGCCTGACCCTTGATCGACTTGAGCGTCCGCGAAAGACGCTCGCTGAGATTCTGAAACATTGGCCTCTCCAGAGATGACGGCCCGAAAGTGGCGATGATTATACGCGCAGTCGCCGCCAGTCTCCATGCGCCGGCCTCCCGGCGCCTGGCCCCGACGCCCGCCACGGCGGCAGGGTGACGCATCCGCCGCGCTGTGCGCTGCCCAAGGGATTGGGTATAGTAGCCCCACCCCATGAACACTCACGCCATTCATTCCACAGGCGCACGGAACGCAATCGATGCAGGCGCTCTTACTGGCCACCCTGGCCCTTGTTCTCTATCTGGCCGCCGCCTCCTGGCAGGGCCTGGTGCTGCTGAACAGGGCCTCACCACAGCCCCTGCTGGTACGCGGCATGGCTCTGCTAGGGCTGCTCTGCCACCTGCCGCTGGCCATCGGCCTGTTCGGTCACGGCGAGCAGGTGCTGCCCGGCCTCTCCACCAGCGTGATCGTGATCAGTGCCGGCGTGGTCGCGATGCTGCTACTGGTCAGCCTGTTCAAGCCTATCCTCAATGCCGCGGTGGGCATCTTGCCGCTGGCTGGCCTTTCGCTGCTGCTGGCGGCGGGGCTCCCCAGCCCCGAGCGCGTCGAGGGGCTGACGCCGGGCATCGCCCTGCATGCCCTGAGCTCGCTGCTGGCCTTCGCCGTGCTGGCTATTGCCGCTGTTCAGGCGGTGCTGCTGGGCCTGCAGAACCGTGCCCTGCGTCAACACCATACCCGCGGGCTGGTCCAGGCGCTGCCGCCGCTCACCACCATGGAGCGCGTGCTCTTCGAGCTGATCTGGGCCGGCGTGGGGCTGCTCACCCTGTCGATCCTCAGCGGCTTCCTGTTCCTCGACAGCATGTTTGCCCAGCACCTGGCCCACAAGACCATCCTCTCCCTGGCAGCCTGGGTGATCTTCTCGGTGCTGCTGTTCAGCCACCACCGGCTGGGCTGGCGGGGCATGCGCGCGGTGCGCTGGACCCTGGGCGGCTACGGCGTGCTGCTGGTCGCCTACTTCGGCAGCAAGTTCGTGCTGGAAGTCCTGCTGGGCCGGGGCTGAGGCCGCGCCAGGCGCCTTGACAGCGCGCGCGCCCCTCCCGTCAAATCGAGCCTGACACGCCAACGAGGACCCTTCGACTTGAGCGACGACTTCCCGCTGGGATTGCTGTTCGGCCTGCTGTTCCTGCTCATCTGCCTCTCCGCCTTCTTCTCCGGTTCCGAGACCGGAATGATGTCGATCAACCGCTACCGGCTGAGCCATCAGGCCAACAGTGGTGAGCCCAGGGCCCAGCGCGTGGCGCGGCTTCTGGCCAGGCCGGATCGCCTGATCGGCGTGATCCTGATCGGCAACAACTTCGTCAACAACCTGGCGGCCTCCATCGCCACCATCATCGCCATCCACTTCTTCGGCGAGGTCACAGGTCCCATGGTGTCCACGGCGCTGCTGACCATCACCGTGCTGATCTTCGCCGAGGTCACTCCCAAGACCTACGCCGCGGTGAAGCCGGAGCGTATCGCCTTTCCCGCCTCCCGCGTGCTGGAGCCGCTGCTCAAGCTGCTCTATCCGCTTGTCTGGCTGGTCAATGCCATCTCCAACGGCCTGCTGCGCCTGATGGGCGTGAGAAACATCGACGGCGGGGCCGACCACCTGACCCGCGACGAACTGCGCACCGTGGTGCACGAGGCGGGTACGCTGATTCCCCAGCGCCACCAGGCCATGCTGCTCTCGATCCTCGACCTGGAAAACGTCACCGTGAACGACATCATGGTACCGCGCCACGAGGTGATGGGCATCGATCTGGATGACGACCTGGAGGTGATCCTGACCCAGATTCGCACCAGCCAGCACACCCGGCTGCCGATCTACAAGGGCGATATCAACAACATCATCGGCATGCTGCATCTGCGCAACGCGGCGCGCTTCCTCTCCCGCGGCGAGGTGACCAAGGCGGCCATCGTCCAGGAGGCCCGCGAGCCATACTTCATTCCCGAGTCCACCCAACTCCACACCCAACTGCTCAACTTCCAGAAGCAGAAGCGGCGTATCGGCATCGTGGTGGACGAATACGGTGACGTGGAGGGGCTGGTGACTCTAGAGGACATCCTCGAGGAGATCGTCGGCGAGTTCACCACCGACGTGGCAGGCATGGAGCAAGACATCCACCGCCAGGAGGACGGCAGCCAGCTCATCGAGGGTACCGCCAACATTCGCGACATCAACAAGACCCTCGGCTGGCAGCTGCCCACCGACGGCCCCAAGACCCTCAACGGCCTGATCCTCGAGCACCTGGAGGCCTTTCCCGACGGCCCTACCTGCCTGCAGGTAGGCAACGTGCGCATGGAGATCCTCGAGGTGCGCGACAACCTGGTTACCGCCGCACGCTGCTGGCAGGCCCCGCGCCGCCGCTGAGGGCGGGACGGAATCAGGGGCGCTCCAGCGCCTCCACCGCCGCCGGCTCGGCCCAGCAGTCTGCCTCGCCCTTGAGCTCCCTCACCCGCCGCTCCAACACCGCCCGAGCTGCCCACTCCGGGGGGAGCCGTTCGCCGAAGTGCAGCGCCACCCTCGCGCGAAACCGACGCGGCCGGCCACTCAGGGCGGGGCCGTAAGCGTGAGACGTCCAGGAGCCCCACAGGCCCGAGAGCCCTGCTGGAACCACCGGCACCGGGTCCCGAGCCAGGATCAGCTCCAGGCCGCGGCGGAAGGCGTGGATCTCGCCGTCCGGTGTCAGCCGCCCCTCGGGGAAGAGCATCACCACTTCACCCTCGCGCAGGGCTCGGCTCACCTCGAGAAGGGCGCGGCGCACGTTGCCCGGGTCATGCCGATCCGACTCCACGGGAATCGCCCCCACCAGGCGGAACAGCCAGTTGAGCCAGGGCGAGTCGTACATTGGTTTGGCCATAAGGAAGCGCAGCGGGCGCCGGCTGGCACCGCCGATGACCAGGGCATCCATGAAGCTGACGTGGTTGCAGACCACCAGCGCCGCTCCCCGGGAAGGGATGTGCTCGGCGCCGTGCAGGCGCAGCCGGTAGAGGAGACGCACGGCCAGGTAGACCAGGCAGCGCACCACCGGCCGCGGTCGGCGCGCCACCCGCCAGGCCAGCACCAGGCCGGCGACCACTCCCCAGGCCACCACTCCCCACCCCGATGCGCTCACGTGGTGGGGGGCCTTGCCCTGAGGCCCGCCAGGATGGTGCAGAGCAGCTGGTCGAGCAGCTCTCCCACTTCCAGCTGCTGGCCCTGCCAGTAGCCCAGACGCTCGTTGAGTCCGAGCAGCACCAGGCCGTGGACGCTGCCCCACAGGGTGCGCGCCAGGCGGCGCGCCTCCAGGTCATCCAGCGCCGGCTGATACTCCTTCAGGGTCGCCTCCACGCGCAGGAAGAGCCCCTCGATCATGTCGCTCTGGCGCTGGTCCAGCTCGCCCTCCTGCGCCAGGGGATAGTCGAACAGCAGCTGCCAGCGGTAGGCGTCGCCCTGGGCAAACTGCCAGTAGGCACGCGCCAGGGCGGTGAGCCGCTGTTCCGGCGTGGCTTCGCTGGTCAGCGGCTCGATCACCTCGCGCAGGTGCGCCAGGGTCTCGATGTTGACGTGCTGCAACAGGTTATTGAAGCTGCCGTAGAGCTTGAGCAGGGTGCTGGGCGCACAGCCCACCTCCCGAGCCAGGGCGCGCAGGGAGAGGGTGTGCACCGGATTCTCCTGCAGCCAGGCATCGCAAGCCACCATGACCTGCGCATGGAGCGCCTCGGGGGCATGCTGTCTGGGACGGGCCATCGTTTCCTCGCGAGCCTCGAGCGGGCAGTTGCGTGACAGGACCGACGCGAAGTCGCAGCGGACCGGAGGTCAAGGATAGCGCATTTCGAACACTGTTTTCGATACCCGTACGCTCCCCACTCGTTTTCCCCTGCTCGCCTTCCCATGCACAGGACACCCCCGCCCTTTCCTCCACCCCTGCGCTTGGTTACCCTGAACGACCCACCCCCTGCGGAGCGCCCATGGCCGGACGACTGCATATCGCCCCTTTCGACCTCGCGCGCCTGCTGCCGGAACTGACCGTCGACGCCCCCCTGGTGACCAGCCCCAACCTGGCCCCGCGCCGCATGCTCTCGGCCATTCGCCTGGAGGACGGCGGACCGCATCTGGGCCGGCTGTTCTGGGGGCTCACCCCTCCCTGGTTGGAGGTGCTCGACCACGCGCCTCACTGCGCCCGGGCCGAATCGCTGGAAGCACGCCCGATGTTCCGCGAGGCCTTCCAGGCGAGGCGCTGCCTGGTGCCGGCCAGCGGGATCTATGCCTGGAAGACCCAGCCGCGCTTCAAGCAGCCCTTCCTGATCACCCGAGTCGACCGCGGCCCGCTGCTGCTGGCGGGGTTGTGGTGCCGTTTCCACACCAGCCTGGCGGAGCATACCGACTCCCTGGCGCTGATCACGGTGCCGACCAACGCACTCCTGGCGCCGCTCACCGACCGCCTGCCGGCGGTGATCGACCTCGCCCGGGCCCGGCGCTGGCTCGACCCCGAAACGCCCCTGGAGAAGGCCCGCGCCCTGCTCATGCCCGCCCCACGGGAACTGTTGGGCGCTTTCCCGGTATCAAGACGTGTGAACAGCCCCGCGAATCAGGACGCCGCCTGCGCCCACCCGGTCGGACCGATGCTGCGCCAGTCCGACTGACGCCCAGATCCACAGGAGATACGATGCCCTTTACCCCGATTGCCCGATGCTGCGGCCTGGCCGCTGCCGCGGCCCTGCTGATCGCTGGCCCCGCCGTGGCCGAGCGCCCCCCCGAGGCGGGCGCCATCGTCGAGGTGGCCACGCCGCTGGTCAGCCCCCACGACAGCCGCGACTACCGGGTACTGACCCTGGAGAACGGCCTCATCGCCCTGCTGGTCAGCGACCCCGAGGCCGACAAGGCCGCCGCCTCCATGAACGTCTCGGCAGGCAGCGCTCAGGACCCCGAGGACCTCGCCGGCCTGGCCCACTTCCTCGAGCACATGCTGTTCCTGGGCACTAAGCCCTTCCCGGAGGCTGAAGCCTACCAGGGCTATATCTCGCGCCACGGCGGCAGCCATAACGCCTTCACCGCCCCCCAGGACACCAACTACTTCTTCGACATCGACCCCGACGCTCTGGAGGGCGCCCTGGACCGCTTCAGCCAGTTCTTCGTCTCGCCGCTGTTCAACGCCGACCAACTGGAGAGCGAGCGCAGCATCGTTCACTCCGAGTACATGGCACGCATCCGCGACGACGCTCGCCGCGAGAATGACGTGCTCAACGCCCTGCTCAACCTCGAGAACCCCACCACCGGCTTTTCCGTGGGCAGCCGCGAGACCCTGGCCGACCGCCCCAAGGGCGAGCCGAGTCTGCGCGAGCGGGTGATCGATTTCTACGAGAGTCACTACGACGCCAACGTCATGCACCTGGCGTTGGTGGCGCCGCAGCCGCTGGACGAGCTCGAGATCCTGGTGGCGGAACGCTTCGCTGACATCGCCGACCGCGGCCTCGCCGCCCCCGAGATTACCGAACCGCTGGTGGTCGACGACAGCCTGCCCCAGCGGGTGGCGCTGCAGTCGGTACGCGACAGCCGCCAGCTGCGCCTGCTGTTCCCGATCCCCGACCCCCTCGCCGAATATCGCCACAAGCCCGCCGACCTGATCGCCCACCTGCTGGGCCACGAGGGCGACGGCAGCCTGCTGGCGGTGCTGCGCCAGGCCGGCTGGGCCGATGGTCTCTCCGCCGGGATCTCGCGCAGTGACGGCCACCACGCCCTGTTCAGCGTCAACGTCAGCCTGACCCCGGCCGGCGCCGAGGCCCGCGACGCCATCGAGGCGACCCTGTTCGCCGCTATCGAACAGCTCCGCGAGGAGGGCCTCGAGGCATGGCGCTACGACGAGAAGGCAAGCCTCGCCGAGCAGGAGTTTCGCTTCCAGCAGCATGGCGCCCCCCGCCAGGAGGCCATGCGACTCTCCATGAATCTGTCGCGCTTCCCGGTGGAGGACGTGCAATACGCCGCCTACCGGATGGACGGCTTCAAGCGCGATCGCAGCGAGGCCTACCTCGACGACCTAACCCCCGACAACCTGATTCGCCTCTACAGCGCCCCGGACGTGGAGGGCGAGGATAGCTCCCCCTGGTTCCATGCTCCCTGGCGCCAGGACGAGAGCGGCGAGGCCACCGCGCTGGCCGGCCTGGCCCTGCCCAAACCCAACCCCTTCATCGCCGAGGACCTTGTGCTGCTTGACGCCCAGGACGAACGGCCGCAGCGGCTGGTGAAGGAGTCGGCCTTCGACCTCTGGCACATGGCGGATGTCACCTTCAACACCCCCAAGGTGGAGTGGCGCTTCAGCCTGCAGCACCCGGGCGCGGCCAGCTCCGCCAGGGAGGCCGCTCTGGCCCGCCTGCTCGCCGGCTGGCTGGATGACAGCCTCAACGAGGCCTTCTACCCGGCGCGCCTGGCCGGCCAGCACTTCGAGGCCTATGCCCACGCCCGCGGCATCACCCTCTCCTTCTCCGGCTGGCGCGACCGCCAGGAGCGGATGATGGAGCGGGTACTCGAGCAGCTGCAGACCGGCGACATGGACGAGGCCAGCGTCGAGCGGGTGAGATATCGGCTGCAGCGGGAGTGGCGCAACGCTCCCCAGGCGGCGCTGCATCGTCAGGCCGGCCGCACCCTCGCCGAGGCGCTGGTGCGCCCCCAGTGGCCCAGCGACGCCCTGCTGGAGGCGAGCCGGAAGCTGACCGCGAATGACCTGCGCGACTACCGCGACGCCCTGCTCGCCGAGCTGCGCTTGGAGGCCATGGCGGTGGGCAACCTGGGCGCCGACGAAGCCGAGACCCTGGGGCGCCGTGTCGCCGAGCGCCTGGCCCCGAGTCTCGAGGTCTCCGCCATTCCCGAGCTTACACCGCTCAAGGCCGACAGCGACCTGCCCAGCCTGACCCCGCACACCAGCCGCGAGGAGTCGGTGGTGCTGCGCTATCTGCAGGGCCCTGACCGGTCGCTTGCCAGCCAGGCCCGCCTGGCGGTGCTCGGCCAACTGATCGACACCCCCTTCTACCAGCGCCTGCGCACCGAGGAGCAGCTGGGCTACGTGGTCAACGCCGGCTACTCGCCGATGCTGGATGCCCCGGGGCTGGCGCTGCTGGTGCAGTCGCCGGACACCGACAGTGCAGCGATCGATGCGCGCATCGACGCCTTCCTCGACGACTTCGAGACCACCCTGGCCACGCTGGACGACGAGGCCCTGGCGCCCTATCGCCGGGCGGTACACGATCGATTGACCCAGCGCGACACCAGCCTGGCCGGCCGCGCCGGCCGCCTGTGGCAGGCCATGTCCTTCGGTGACACCGAGTTCGACCGCCGCGAGCGGCTCGCCGAGCGGGCCCTGGCGGTCGACGCCGACGAGCTGCGAGAGTTATGGCCTGGCCTGCGCCAGGCGGCGGTGGCACGGGTCGCCTTCGACCCGGGCAACGCACCCGACGACGTGCTGGCGCTGGCCCAGCATCTGAAGCCGCTGCCGAAGGTC
>NZ_JBPKAQ010000015.1:0-15475 GCF_051216275.1 Halomonas salsilacus | reverse complement strand
AGTGAACGCAGCGCCCGGCCAATATGGCCGGGCGCTGTCGTTGCGAGCGTCAACAAGGGTCGACAACGGATCAGTCGAAGGCCTGGGGCGGCATCATCGCCTCAACATGCATCACCAGCTCCTCGAGGACCTGGCGGTCGCGATCGCTCAGCGCCACCTGATTGAGCCGCTCGATCTCACGGGCGAAGCCCTTGAGGGTGAGGCCGGCCACCGCCGAGTCGTTCATGCGCGCCCAGCGATAGGCCTCCCACTGGGCCAGTTCCTCGCCCTCCAGGGTCTCGGGGTAGCTGCGCGCTCGGAAGCGGAACAGCATCTCCTCCAGGCGTGGGTCCTGGAAGGCGAAGCACGCCCCCACCAGGTCCCAGGGGTCACTGTCACGCACGCGCTGCATCTGCTGGCGATCCGCCGGCGAGAAGAAGCCCCCGGCGTAGAGCATCAGATCGGGGTCCTCGGGGCCCGCAGACGGCGGAGCGGCGAACACCTCGCTCACCCGGGGCGCCACCTCGGGGTGGGCGGCAAGCCGCTTCCAGTGCTCGCGACAGGCGACCACATCCAGCCCCAGGCGGGCGACGATCTCCCCGTATTCGCCCTGGCGCGGCCCCTCCACGTCCTTGAGCGCGCTGGGCGGGAAGAGCACCGGGCACTTGTTGATGTGGATCACCTTGAGGGGAATGCGCTCCTCGCCCTCGGCCAGGTCGTCATTGCTGACGAAGACCCGCTGGCGGATCTGCTCGGCGGAGAGGTCGAAGAGCGAGGTCGGGTCCATCGAGAGGTCATAGACGATGACCCCGTTGGGGTTGGTGGGATGCTCGGCAAGCGGCACCACCAGGGCGGCGCAGCCACGGCTGGCCGGATAGCGGCGCGAGATATGCAGCACCGGCTTGCGCCCCGGCACGTCGAGCAGCCGTGCCACCGAACGCTTGCCACGCAGCCCCAGCAGATAGTCGAAGAGCCGCGGGTTCGCCTCACGCAGTCGCTGCGCCAGGGCGATGGTGGCACGCACATCGACCAGGGCGTCGTGGGCTCCCACGTGGGCGATGCCGTTGGCGGCGGTCAGGTCCTCGAGGCGAAAGCTGGGCGCGCCGTCCTCACGGCGCGGCCACTCGATGCCTGACGGGCGCAGGGCGTGAAAGGCGCGCACCACGTCGATCAGGTCCCAGCGGGAATTGCCGTTCTGCCACTCCCGGGCATAGGGATCGATCAGGTTGCGATAGAAGAGGTGACGGGTCACCTCGTCGTCGAAGCGCAGGCTGTTGTAGCCCAGCACGCAGGTGCCGGGCGCACTCATCAGCGCCTCGACCTGACCGGCGAACTCCGCTTCGGGCAGGCCACGGCGGCACGCCTGCTGGGGCGTGATCCCGGTGATCAGGCACGCCTGGGGATGGGGCAAATAGTCGTCGGCGGGCTTGCAGAACCACTCCACCGGCTCACCGACCTCGTTGAAGTCGGCGTCGGTGCGGATCGCCGCGAACTGAGCCGGGCGGTCACGGCGCGGGTCGGCGCCGAAGGTCTCGTAGTCGTGCCACAGAAAGGTCAGCGGGGCAGCGGGCGGCGCCATGGGCGGACTCTCCGACGATCAGACTGGATGGAGGCCACAGCCTAGCACAGCCCCGCGTCGGTCTCAGCCGGGCCGTCTCAGCCGGGCGACCCCTTGGGCAGGGTGACGTTGAGCTCCAGCACCGAGCAGTTGTCCTCGCTGTCCAGGCTGATATTGATGGCGTCGTCGTCCACCTGGACGTAGCGACGGATGACCTCCAGCAGCTCTTTCTCCAACATCGGCATGTAGTCGGGCTGGCCACGCTGAGTGCGCTGATGGGCCACAATGATCTGCAGCCGCTCCTTGGCGACCGACGCGGACTTCTTGCGCTCTCGCTTCAGGAATTCAAGCAGTTTCACCGGCGAACTCCTCCAAACATGCGGCTGAGCAGGCTCTTTTTCTGGTACTCGTGGAAGCGCAGGGGCACATCCTCGCCGAGCAGGCGCGCCACCGTGTCGGTGTAGGCCTGGCCGGCATCGCTTGCGGCGTCGTGAGTCACGGGCACCCCCTGGTTGGAGGCGCGCAGCACCGCCTCGGACTCGGGGATCAGGCCGATCAGGTCGATGGCCAGGATCTCGCGAATGTCGTCGAGGTTGAGCATGTCGCCCAGGTCGACCCGCTCCGGGTTGTAGCGAGTGACCAGCAGGTGCTCCTTGATCGGCTCCTCACCGCGCTCGGCGCGGCGGGTCTTGGAGGCCAGCAGGCCGAGGATGCGGTCGGAGTCACGCACCGAGGAGACCTCGGGGTTGGTGACCACGATGGCCTCGTCGGCGAAGTACATGGCCAGCTGGGCGCCGCGCTCGATGCCCGCTGGGGAGTCGCAGAGGATGTAGTCGAAGTCCTTGCTCAGTGTCTCGAGCACCTTCTCGACCCCCTCCTGGCTCAGGGCGTCCTTGTCGCGGGTCTGGGAGGCCGGGAGGATATGCAGGTTGTCGACCCGCTTGTCGCGGATCAGCGCCTGGCTCAGCCCGGCCTCGCCCTGGATGACGTTGACCAGGTCGTAGACCACCCGGCGCTCGCAGCCCATGATCAGGTCGAGGTTGCGTAGCCCCACGTCGAAATCGATGACCACGGTCTTGTTGCCGCGAAGCGCCAGGCCGGTGGCGATGGCTGCCGCGCTGGTTGTCTTGCCGACGCCTCCCTTCCCGGAGGTCACAACGATGATCTTGGCCAAGAGTCGCTTCCTGTCTGTCGTTGAATGGTAAAGAGATGACCGCCTCGGTCGCGTCCGGTCTAGGCCAGCGACGTGATACCGAGTTGGTCTCCCTCGAGACGCACCTGCACCATGGCGCCGAGCAGACGCGGGTCGATGTCCTCGAGACGCTTGTAGTTGCCGGCCACCGACAGCAGCTCGGCGTGGAGTTCACGGCAGAAGATGCCGGCCAGGGGGTCACCGTGGATGCCGGCCAGGGCGCGGCCGCGCAGGGCGCCGTACACGTGCACGCTGCCCGCGGCCAGCACCTCGGCGCCGGCATTGACCGCGCCGACGACCACCAGGTCCCCCTCCGGGGCGGTGATCTGCTGGCCGGAGCGCACCGTGCCCCGGAAGATTCTCCCGCCGCTGGCCACGCCGGGCGGGGACGCCAGGGCGACCTCCTCCTCGACGCTCTCCTCGACGTCCGTTGAAGGCACGCTCTCGAGCGCCCTGGGGCGGTTCGCCTCTAGAGGCGGGAACCAGCCGAGCCCCAGCGCCCAGGCCGACTGCTTGACCGGCTCGGCGCCACCGCGCACGGCCACCGGCAACAGCTTGTGGGCACGGCATACCGCGCAGATGCGCTCCAGGGCCAGGTGAGGCTCGTCAAGCTTCTCGACGCTGAGCACTACCGGCGTGTGCTGGAAGAAGGCCGGGGACTGGCTGAGCTTGCCGGCGAGCTGGTCACGGATCTGCTCGGGGTCGGCGCTGGCCAGTTCCATGACCGTCATCGGCAGCATGCCGCCCTTGAAGGTGAAGGCCATGCTGTCCCTGTCCATTTTGAGGCTCATTGCCGAACTCCACATGGATGTTGGTCGGGGTACGCCACCCAAGCTAAGCGAGTACCGCGCCCCCTGCAACTGATCATACGCCTAGGGCCTCCCCCTGTCAGTGTCTCCAGACGGCCACAGCACGGGCTTTTCCCCAGCGGCACCGCATGCTTAGATACCCTCCATGCCCAAGACCGGCGCTGCGCCTGCCGGCCCTGCCCGGCACCACCCGACAATAACTTACCGGCGCGTCCCGGTGCGTGATGCGCCCTTCATCAGGATCGCCCATGTCAGGACTCCTTCGTCGTCTGTTCGCCCCGCGCTGGCGGCACCCCGACCCTCAGGTGCGGCGCCAGGCCATTGCGCGACTTGACCTCGCAAACGGCGAGCACCGCCAGGTCCTGGAGCGTCTTGCCCGGGACGAGGACCCGTCGGTACGGGCCACGGCGCTGGCCCGCCTCGACGACCCCGAGCGGCTGCTCGACCTGTTCGACGAGGGCGGCGCCTCGAAAGAGCTCACCCACCGCCTGATCGCCCTGCTCGCCGGGGGCACCGGTAGCCTGGAGCTGGGCGCACGGATCGCCCTGATCGAACGGCTCCGCGATGCCGATCTCCTGACCGAGCTCTGCCTGCAGGGCGACAACCAGCAGCTGCGCCTGGTGGCCCTGGCCAGGCTCGAAGGCGAGGAGGCCCTGATCCGCCAGGCCTGCGACAACAGCATCGCCGCCGTGCGCCACGCCGCCGCCGCGCGGGTCGAAAGCGAGGCCGGATTGGCCCGCCTGGCCCAGCAGGCGCGTCGCGACCACCAGGTGATGCGCCAGGCCCGTGAGCGCCTTAATCGCCTGCGGGCCGATGCCGCACAACTGGCCGCCGCCCGTGAGCGCCGCGAATCGCTGCTCGCCGACCTGGAGCGCCATGCCACCGCCCCCTGGGAGCCGCTTTACGCCGGGCGCTTTCGCCACCTGATGCGCGAGTGGGCATCCCTTCAGGATCTGCCCAACGCCAGCCAGGAGCGGCGCTACCACGATGCCGGCCTGCGCTGTCGCAAGGTGATCGGCGATCACGAGGCCCGGCAGCGAGCCAGCGAAGCCGCCGAGGCGCGCCGCGAGGACGCCGAGCAGGCCAGAGAAGCGCTGGTGGAGGCCCTGGAGGAGGGGGTCGAGGCCCTGGGTCGCAGCGAGGTGGTCATGACTCAGGACATCGCCAGCCTGCGTGCCCAGAAGCAACTGCTCGCTCACCGCTGGCAGGCGCTCTCCGACCAGCACCTGGCCGACCAGGCGCTGCGCCATCGCTACGACGCCGTCCGCGAGGGCTTCGAGTCCATCAGCCAGGCCTGGGTCCGCCTGGAGGAGCGCGCTGACGAGATCGAACGCGCCCTGAACGACGGCGATGACGAGCGCCTCGCGGCGCTCCTCGGCGCCCTTGCCTGGCCTGAGGACCTGGCCCCTGCCCCGCTGCTGCGCCGAGCCCGGGAACGTCTGGCGCAGCGGGACGCCCCGGCCGAAGACCACCCGGCGCGACTGGCACGCTTTATCGCCGATCTCGACGACCTGGAGAGCCTGTTGGAGCGCGGCGCCTTCAAGGGCGCCAGCCGACTTCACCAGCGCCTCCGCCAGACCGCCGACACGCTCGACGCCGGCGCTCGCCAACCCCACATGGCGCGCCTCAGGCAGCTGGGGGCGCGGCTGGCCGAACTGCGCGACTGGCGCAGCTTCGTGGCCGGCCCCAAGCGCGACCAGCTAGCCCAGGCCATCGAGGCCCTGGCCGAGGATGCCAGCCTTCACGACACCGGCCTGGACCGCCGGCATCGTCAGCTGGTCAAGGAGTGGAAGTCCCTGGGCGACGCCGCCGCAAACCGCGAGCAATCGGCGCGCTTCCGGGCCGCCTCCGACCGCATCCACGAGCGCTTGGCCCCATGGCGGGAACGCCTCGATGCGGAGCGGCAAGCCAACCTCACCACCCGCGAGACCCTCTGCGAACAGCTCGAGTCGCTGCTGGAGCAGCCCGCCGAGTCGGCCGATCCGGATGCCCTGCGCGAGATCCGCGACCGTGCCCGGGACCAGTGGCGGCGCGCCGCCCCGGTGCCCCGGGACCAGGCCGAGGCCATCGGGCGTCGCTTCGGCCGCATTCGCCATGCGCTCCAGGCGCTGATCGACCAGCGCGCCCAGGCGGTCGCCGAGACCAAGCGCGGCCTCATCGAGCAGGTGCGTGCCCTGCTCGGCCAGACGATGCCCGCTGCCCGGCGCGCCGAGACGGTGAAGGCGCTTCAGCAGCGCTGGCGCGAGCTGGGCCGAGCCCCGAGGGGGGAAGAACAGGCACTGTGGCGTGAGTTCCGTGCCCTATGCGATCAGGTGTTCGCCTCCCGGGAGGCCGAACGCGACGACCGCGTCCGCCAATCCCGGGAACGCCAGGAGGCCATGCAGACACTGATCGAGCGCATGGACGCCTGGCAGCCCGCCAGCAGCGCCGACGAGGCCGAGCTCA
Organism: Halomonas salsilacus; assembly: GCF_051216275.1. Classification (NCBI taxonomy): domain Bacteria; kingdom Pseudomonadati; phylum Pseudomonadota; class Gammaproteobacteria; order Oceanospirillales; family Halomonadaceae; genus Halomonas; species Halomonas salsilacus. The sequence goes on along the minus strand of NZ_JBPKAQ010000015.1, from coordinate 9,492 downwards.
CCGCCGCCATTGCCGAGGCCGCGGCGCAGGAGCCGCTTCCCGGCGGGCGTCGCACCGAGGGCATGCGGCGTCGCTGGTCGGGCATCGTGCGCGCCCGCCGCGAACGCCTCGAACGCCTGGCCGTGGTGGAAGAGGTCGAGCGCTGGCGGGCCGTGCAGCCGCTGCTGTTCGCCCATCTGGAGGCCGATGCCGAGCGCCTGGCCGGCGGTGAGTCCCGCGAAGTGGCACTGCCCGAGGGGCTGAGCCTGGCAGGCGACATGCGCGGCGCCCATGCCCGCCGCAATGCGGCGCGCCAGTCGCCCCCTGCCGACGAGGAGATGGCGGAGCGATTGGCGAGGGTGCGAGTGCATCTCTCCCTGCTCGCCGTGGGCAACGTCAGCCATCGCGATGAACCGCTGCGACTGGCCATTCAGGTGGAGCGCCTCAATGAGAGCCTGGGCCGCGAGCTCTCAAGCGCCGAGGAGGTCCACGGCGTACTGCGCGAACTGCTGGCCACCGGACCGGTAGCGCCTGACCTGTGGAGCCGCGAGGTGGGAGAGCTGGACCGCATGCTGGAGCGCCTGACACGCTTGCCGCCGCCCTGACGAGTGCTACCCGGTCCAGTACAACGCAGGAGCGCGAGGGGTTACCTCGCGCTCCTGCATTCGGGGGCGTAGCCCCTGCCCGGTCGGCAGGGGCTACGGTAATTCCGGGCGATCAGCCCATGAACTGGCCGCCGTTGATATCGATGTTGGCGCCGGTGATGAAGCCGGACTCCTCGTGGGCCAGATAGGCCACCAGTCGACCGATCTCTTCCGGCTTGCCGTAGCGCTTGACCGGGATGGTCTCGCGGATGGACTCACGCACCTTCTCGGGGATCTTCATGATCATGTCGGTGGCGATATAGCCCGGCGACACGGTGTTCACGGTGATGCCCTTGGTGGCGGTCTCCTGGGCTAGTGCCATGGTCAGGCCGTGCATGCCCGCCTTGGCGGCGGAGTAGTTCACCTGGCCGAACTGGCCCTTGCGGCCGTTGATGGAGGAGATGTTGATGATCCGGCCGTACTGCTTCTCCAGCATGGTGTCGAGTACGCTGCGGCAGGTGTTGAAGACGCTGTTGAGGTTGGTGTCGATGACCTCGCGCCACTGCTCGGCGGTCATCTTCTTCATGGTGCCATCGCGAGTGATGCCCGCGCAGTTGACCAGCACGCCGATCGGGCCGTGCTTCTCCTCGATCTCCTTGACCCCGTTGATGCAAGCATCGAAGTCCACCAGGTCTATCCCGGAGATGTCGATATTGCTGTAACCGTCCGCCTTCTGGGCTTCGAGCCAAGACTTGGCCTTCTCCGGATTGTGATAGCCGGCGACCACCTGGTAGCCCTCATCGGCCAGCGAACGGCAGATAGCACTGCCGATGCCGCCGGTCCCACCGGTCACCCAAGCAACGATTGCGTTGTTGGCCATTGTAACCTCCCTGATTGTCATGACGCTGTGGCCAGGCCACCTCGGCCGGCACACCAATTATTCTCTTAACCGTTGCCCGTTTGATGACAACTCCGATGAGTATGGACCAGGAAGCGGTGCCGGGACGAGCGTTTGAAACCCACCCCTTGACTAAAGGGGTAATCCCTGTAGAATGCGCTTCACGTTGATGCGGGGTGGAGCAGTCTGGTAGCTCGTCGGGCTCATAACCCGAAGGTCATCGGTTCAAATCCGGTCCCCGCTACCAAATATAGAAAGAAGCCGATTCCTCCGGGGTCGGTTTTTTTTATGCTCGATGCTTCATCATCGGTTCCCTCTTGTTTCAAGGTCGGCGGTCCCCGCTACCAAATATAGAAAGAAGCCGATTCCTCCGGGGTCGGTTTTTTCATGCCCGATGACCCGTCAAATGAAAAGCCGAAACCTGATGGTTTCGACTTTTTCATGTCGCGGCCCGGTGGCGGTTCCACTCTACCACTTCAATGGCGTCGCAGTGCTTCCAGGGTGCAGGCGTTGGGGCAGAAGCCGCAGGCCTCCACGTCGGGTTCGCCTTCCAGCAGGCGCTTGCAGCGGGCCTTCTCCGGACACAGTGAGCAGACGCGCTCCAAGTCGCGGCGCACGCCGGGACCGGCCAGGATGGTATCGGCATGGTCGACGCCATACACCGCCATCATGCGCGGCAGCTGCTCCAGCGGAGAGCGGTTCCCGCTCCAGAACAGCGACTCGTCGAGGCGCGTCAGTCCCAGGTCACTCAGCCGCGTCTCCTGCTGATCCGCTTCCAGGGCGTTCCACGCCTGGCGCCGTTGGCTACTGCGCCAGGCGTGTGCCATGCGCCGCATGGCAGAGGTGATCGCTAACATGGGGAAACCCTCCGTTATTTATTCGATTTCACCCAGCCTAGCCCACTTCATCGGCGCTTGAATTGACCCCCGTCAGCCCTTTGGCCGAAGCACCGCCACCGGGCAGCACGCCTCGTGCAGCACTTCGTGGCTGACGCTGCCGGCCACTACCTGGGAGAGGCCGCTGCGCCCATGGGTGGTCATGGCCAGCATGACGTCACGACTGTCGGCCAGGTAGCTGACGATGGCATCGGCCGGGCTGCCATGCAGCACCTCCCAGTCCACCTCGATGTCGTGCTCCCTCTCCAGGCGACGCGCCAGGCCATGCACATAGCCGGACTCCATCACATCGCTGTGGCCGCCCTCCCCGGCGGCCGCCACCATGGCACTGGCGTCGATCACCTGCAGCAGCTGCAGCCTGGCCCCGAAGCGATCCGCCAGCGCCACCGCGTGAGGCAGCATCGCCTCGGAGAGCGAGGAGCCATCCACGCAGACCATGACCACGTCTACCCGGGCATGACGCTCGGGCGCATAGCGGGGCCCGCAGAGCAGCACCGGACGAGTGGCACGCCGCACCACACCGGCGGTCACGCTGCCGATCAGCATCTCCGGCACCGGGCGACGCCCATGGGCGCCCATGCACAGCCCCACGCCCTCCTGGCCGGCCAACGTCGCCAGCGTCTCCTTGGCGCTATCGCCCACCAGCACCTCAACCGCAATCGCGTCGAGGGCAGGCGTTTGCTCTTTGTCGAGGCGGGCCCTCAGGGCGACCCTTCGCCCTTCGGCCTGAGCCGGGTCGGTGACCACCGACACGACGGCCAAGGCGGCATCGAGCTGGGCTGCCAGGTTCTGGCCCATCGCCAGGCCCCGCAGCGAGTGATCAGTCTCGTCCATGGCCACATAGATTGTCTGCATGATGGTTCTCCTCAAGGGACCGGGTGCGTTGTCGTATTACCCCGGAGCCTGTGTACTCGGCGCCGGGCGCCTATTGTTGTTTCTCGGAGGCCGCCGAGGCATCGGAGCGCCGCGACAGCGTGAAGGGGCGGTGCAGCAGCTGGTAGGCCAGGGCACCCACCACCACGCCCCAGAAGGCGGAGCCCAGGCCCAGGAAGCTGATCCCCGAAGCCGTGGCGATGAAGGTGATCACCGATGCCTCCAGGTGGTCCTTCCGGGCGGCGAAGGCGCTGACGTTGCTGGTGATGGCACCGATCAGCGCCAGGCCTGCCAGGATCGCCACGAACTCGCCGGGCAGCGAGGTGAACAGCAGCACGATGGTGCCGGCGAAGGTGCCACCGATCAGGTAGAAGACCCCGTTGGCCACCCCGGCCACGTAGCGCTTGTCCGGGTCTTCGTGGGCCTCCTTGCTGGTGCAGATGGCCGCGGTGATGGCCGCCACCACCGTGGTGATCCCGCCGAAGAAGGCGGTCGCGAAGGAGGTCAGGCTGGTCAGCGTGACGATCGGCTTGGCCGGCGTGCTGTAGCCGGAGGTGCGCAGGATCGCCATGCCCGGCAGGAACTGCCCGGTGAGGCTGACCAGCACCAGCGGGATCGCCAGGCTCAGGGTGGCGTTCCAGGTCCACTCGGGGCGGATGAACTGCGGCTCGGCAAGCCGGATCGAGACGCCGCTCAGGTTCGCCCCCTCCAGCACCACCGCCAGCACCACGCCGACGATCAGCAGCAGGATCAGGCTGTAGCGCGGGGTGAGCCGCTTGAAGGCCAGGTAGGCGATAAGCATGCCGATGGCCAGCGCCGGCACCGATTCCAGCGAGACGAAGACCCCCACCCCGAACTGGAACAGGATTCCCGCCATCATGGCGCTGGCGATGCCCGGCGGGATCGCCTGGACGATGCGGTCGAAGGAGCCGGTGATGCCCACCACGAAGAGGATCGCCGCGGCGATGAGGTAGGCCCCCACCGCCTCGTTGAGCGACAGCCCGGGGAACAGGGTGACCAGCAGCGCGGTGCCCGGTGCCGACCAGGCGGTCACCACGGGCACCTTCAGCCAAAGGCTGAGCAGGATGCCGGACACGGCGGCCCCCATGGAGATCGCCCAGACCCAGGAGGTCATCATGGCACTCGAGATCTCCGCGCTCTGGGCCGCCTGGAAGAAGATCGCCAGGGGCCCCGCGTAGGAGATCAGCACCGCCACGAAGCCCGCCGTAACGGCGGGAATCGACCAGTCCTTGTGGAGTTGCATCATTGGCTCCGTCTGTCTTGAATCGCAGAACAGGGTTCAGTGTTGGGCGTCAGGCGACGCCGAGATGAATATCAAGGATAGTGGGATCCTCCCTGAGTCCCTGGGAATCGCCGCTGTAGACCACCTCGCCCTTGACCAGCAGCAGGTGGCGATCGGCCACCTCCAGCAGGTTGTCGATGTTCTTGTCGACGATGATGGTGGCGATGCCGGACGCCTTGATGTCGCGAATGATCTTCCAGATCTCGTCGCGGATCAGCGGCGCCAGTCCCTCGGTGGCTTCATCCAGGATGACCATGTCGGGGTTGGTGGTCAGCGCCCGGCCGATGGAGAGCATCTGCTGCTCACCCCCGGAGAGGAAGGAACCGTCGTGGTTGATGCGCTGGCCGAGCCGCGGAAAGGTGTCCAGCACCCGCTCCAAGGTCCAGGGCGATTCGCCCCGCTCGTTGGGCCGGGCGGCCATGATCAGGTGCTCGCGAACGCTGATGCCGGGGAAGATGCCGCGCCCCTCCGGCACATAGCCGATGCCCTGGCGGATCAGCTGCCAGGGGCGGCGCTTCGCCGCGGACTTGCCCTTGATGCTGACTTCACCCTCCCGCGGCGGCACAAAGCCGAGGATCGACTTGAGCGTGGTGGTCTTGCCCATGCCGTTGCGGCCCAGCAGGCTCAGGGTCTCGCCGGCCATCAGCCTCAGGTCGACCCCGTGCAGGATGTGGCTCTCGCCATAGTAGGTGTGCATGCCCCGCGCTTCGATCAGCGGGGTCGCGGATGATGTAGCACTCATGCGGCGGACTCCTCATGGTGACGACCGAGATAGACATCCCGTACCCGTTCACTTGCGCGGATCTGGGCAGTGGGTCCGGTCTCCAGCACGCAGCCATCGACCATCACGGTGATGCGATCGGCCAGGCGGAATACCGAGTCCATGTCGTGCTCGATCAGCACCAGCGGATAGCGGTCCGACAGCCCCTTGAGCAGGTCCGTGACCTGGGCGGTCTCCTCGTGGCCCATGCCGGCCATGGGCTCGTCGAGCAGCATCAGCTTGGGCGCGGTGGCCAACACCATGGCGATCTGTAGTTGGCGCTGCTCGCCGTAGCTCATCGCCGAAGACGGGGTATGGGCGTGATGTACCAGCTGGCAGGTCTCCAGCACCTCCATGGCGCGCTCGTCGACCTCCCGGGCCCGGTCGCGCGACCACCAGCTGCCGAAGACGCCGCCCAGGTGAATGCGCGCCGCCAGCTGGCAGTTCTGCAGACAGGTCAGCCGCGGGAAGATATTCGTCTTCTGGTGGCTGCGGCCGATACCCATCCTTGCGATCTGACGGGCCTTCCTGCCCTGGATCGGCTGCCCCTGGAAGAGGATCTCCCCTTCGGAGGGCGGAAACTCGCCCGAGAGCAGGTTGATCAGGGTGCTCTTGCCCGCCCCGTTGGGGCCGAGGATGGCGTGGATCTCGCCCTGGCGCAGCTCGAAGTCGACGTTGTTGACTGCGACCAGGCCGCCGAAGCGCCGAGTCAGCCCCCGGGTCTCCAGCAGCGGGCCGTGATGTGGGGTGGCACTCATGGCTCAGCCCTCCTTGCCTGGGGTAGACGCCGCCGGCTTGGCTGACTTGGATGGCGTCGGGGTCGGTTCACGTTTCAGCCACGACAGCAGCGTCGACTTGGCCAGGGTCTGGCGGTTCGGCGGGGCGATGATCAGCCCGGCGATGCCGCGGGGCAGCACCAGCACGGCGAGGATGATGGTGATGCCCATCAGGATCGGCCAGTGGGTCGTCATGTGCTCGAAGGTGTGCTGCAGGATCTCGTAGGCGAAGGCGCCGAGGATCGGGCCGAAGATGGTGCCCATGCCCCCCAGGATCAGCATCATCAGCACCTCGCCGGAGGTGTGCCAGCCGAGTTGAGCCGGGTTGGCGAAGCCGTACTGCATGGCCGCCAGCATACCGGCGATGGAGGCCATCACCCCGGAGATCACGAAGGCGACCAGCTTGTAGTGGCTGGTGGCGTAGCCCAGCGCCTCCATGCGGTGCTCGTTGTCATGGATGCCGTCGAGCACCTGGCCATAGAAGGAGCGGGTCAGCCAGCGCAGGAAGAGGTAACCCACCACCACCATGGCCAGGCAGACGTAGAAGAAGGTCAGCGGGTTGTCGAGGTCGAGCAGCACGGTCCCACCGATCTCCACGCTGGGCCGGAACATGATGAAGACCCCGTCCGTCCCCCCGGTATGTGGCGAGGTATTGATGAAGTAATAGAGCATCTGGCCGAAGGCCAAGGTGGTCATGATGAAGAAGATCCCCTTGGTGCGGATCACCAGGAAGCCGACGATCAGTGCGGCCAGGGCCGCGACCAGCATCACCAGCGGCATCATCCACCAGATGGCGGCGGGGCTGAAGGCGGGGCTGGCCAGCGCCAGGGTATAGGCGCCGAGGCCGAAGAACAGGGCGTGGCCGAGGCTGACCAGGCCGACGATGCCCACCAGCAGATCCAGGCTCATGGCGAACAGTGCCAGGATCAGCATCAGGGTCATCTTCTCCATCATGAAGTCACTCTGGGCGCCGAACACCACGGGCCCCCACAGCGGAAAGATGGCAACGAAGGCGGTCAGCACAAGCATGATGATGACGACGCGCTTGGGATAGCGATGCAACATGATAAGGCTCCCTCAGGCAAACAGCCCGCGTGGCTTGACCAGCAGCACGGCGGCCATGATCAGGTAGATGACCATGCTGGCCAGGCTGGGAATCAGCACCGACCCGAAGGTCTCGGCCATGCCGATCAGGATCGCGCCCCAAAAGGCGCCCTTGATCGAACCGATGCCCCCGATGACGACCACCACGAAGCAGGTGATCAGGATGCTGTCCCCCATGCCCGGGGCGATGGAGGTGAGCGGCGCGGCGATCATCCCGGCGAAGGCGGTCAGTGCCACCCCCACGCTGAAGATCAGGGTGAACAGGGTGCGCACGTTGATGCCCAGCCCCTCCACCATGTCGCGGTTGACCGCGCCGGCGCGGATGATGATGCCCAGCCGGGTATGCCGGATGACCCAGTAGATGACACCGGCCAGGGCCAGACAGACGCCCATCACGAACAGCCGATAGTGGGAGTACTGCAGGTTGTCGGTGAGCTGGATGCGCCCGCTGAACAGCTCCGGAATCGGCACGCTGTGCACGTCGCCGCCCCAGATGATGCGCTGCATCTCGTTGAGCACCAGGATCAGACCGAAGGTCAGCAGCACCTGGTAGAGGTGGTCGCGTTTGTAGAGCGTGTCGAGGAACAGGCGCTCGATGATCAGGCCCAGGGCGATGGCAATGGGGATCGCCACCAGGATGGCCAGCCAGAAGTTGCCCAGCCGAAAGGTCAGGTCGTAGACCAGGTAGGCGCCGATCATGTACATGGCGCCATGAGCCAGGTTGATGATGCCCATGATGCCGAAGATGAGCGTGAGACCGCTGGCGATCAGGAACAGCAACAGGCCGTACTGCAGCCCGTTGAGCAGCTGCACGCCGAAGAATGCGAGATCCATGGGACCCCTCCGAGAATCGTGACCGAGGGGCGAGCGGCGCCCGCCCCGGTATCCAGGTGGCAGCCGTTACATGCGGCAGGCGGCGTCGGGCACCTCGAGGTTCTCGTGGGCGATGCCGACGACCTCGTGCTTGCCGTCGCGAATCTCGCGCAGGTAGACGTTCTGGATGGGATGGTGGGAGGCGGAGAAGCTCAGCGGTCCCCGCGGGCTGTCCAGTTGCACATTGGCCAACGCCTCGATCAGACGCTCGCGGTCGGAGGTGTCCCCTTCCACGGCTTCCAGGGCCTGGACCAGCATCATGCCGGTGTCGTAGCCCTGCACCGCATAGGTGTCTGGCAGCTGGCCGTAGGCCTCCTGATAGGCCTCGACGAAGGCACGGTTCTGAGGAGTGTCCAGGGTCTCGGCGTAGTGCAGGGTGGTCATCACCCCCTCGCCCGCTTCTCCGATGGCGGCCAGGTTGCCGTCGGTCAGGAAGCCCGAACCCAGCAGCGGAATGGTCTCCTTCAGGCCCGCCGCCGCGTAGTCGCGCACGAAACTCACACCGCCGCCGCCGGCGAAGAAGGTATAGACCGCGTCGGGCCTGTCGCTGGCGATCTGGGCCAGGTAGCTCTGGAACTCGGTGTTGGGGAAGGGCACCAGGATCTGGCGGAGGATCTCGCCACCTGCCTCGGTGAAGGCCTCCTCGAACCCCGCCAGGTCCTCCTTGCCGCCGGCGTAGTCCCAGGTGATGGTCACCACCTTGCGATGGCCCATCTCGTAGGCCACCTTGCCCATGGGATAGCTGTCCTGCCACATGCTGAAGGAGGTGCGGAAGACGTTGGGCATGCACAGCTCGTTGGTGGCTGCCCCCAGCCCGGCGTTGGGGATGATGGTGATGGCGCCGGTCTGCTGGGCCACGCGCAGCATGCCCATGGCCACGCCCGAGTGCACCGGGCCGATCACGAAGTCGACGTTGTCGCCTCGCACCAGGCGGCTCATGTTCTGCGGCGCCTTGGAGGGATTGGCCTCGGAGTCGAGCTTCACGTACTCGACGTCACGGCCGCCCAGCTGGTCACCATGCTGGGCGATGGCCAGTTCAAGGCCATTGGTGATGGCCTCGCCCAGGGCAGTGTAGGTGCCGGTGTAGGGCAGCATCAGGCCAAGCTTGACGGGGTCTTCGCTGGCCTGGGCGGCGCTGCCGGCGGCCACGATGGCGGCGATCAGGGTGGTCAGGGCGCTCTTCTTGAAGGTCATTTTCATTGTGTTTTTCCGGATAATCAGAGGTGAAGGCTTGTCGCCTTTGCTTGTTATTGAGTCGGCGTCCCTGCCGTCATGAAATCGTCCCTTGCCACCGGGTCACGCTGACCCGGCGGCGTGACCCGATCAAACGTGGTAGACGTCGATGACCTGGTGGATATAGTCGTTGTTGAGTTGCACTACCTTGCGGGTGATCAGCGGCGCCTCGCCCGATACGTCAAGGGTGTAGAAGGAGGTCCCGAAGAAGGT
>NZ_JBPKAQ010000014.1:0-79684 GCF_051216275.1 Halomonas salsilacus | reverse complement strand
AACGTGTCACTACAAAGGGTTCGGCCAAAATTGGCTAAGTGGCTGAATTCTCAGACCACGGGTGCCAATTTCGGGCCGAAATCGGGCTGGAAGTGTCGAACTCGGGATGGCCCAGCCAGTAGGCCTGCGTCGAGGTCAGCTCGTTCATGGCATCCTCCTATCCATAGAGGTCGCCAGTCTGCCCGACGCTACTCAGCTCCAGAAGATGGGGTTGCTGGACCGCTTACAGCACTTCCCCTTGCAGGGCGTGCAGGGGACTTTCACTTCCAAGCCATCCCGGGATGGTGCCCCGGGAACAGCACCTTTTGGTGCTGAGCGTCATGCCTGGCGTAGAAAATAAATAGTCCGCCGGGAGGGCGGGCCGAAGATCAGCAGATAACAATTATCAATCATTGTAAATGCCACTGACATTCTCTTCCCAAACTGACAAGCCATAATCGTAACTGCCATCTGGCTTAGCCTGACCTACAAGCAGCGCAAGCAGGGATTGATCATCCAAGTAGGAGAATGCTTTCTCAATCGACTCATAACTATAAACGTGATTTTGAGTACCACCGCCATTAACATTTAGACCCACAGGATCAAATTTTCTACTCACAGATAACTTATTGAGATTTAGCTCACTATCTTCAAAATGATTCGAAGTAAGGCGAGGATGTTCAACTCCATCTTCACCTGGATCTAATGTCCAGGCATTACCATCTAAATAAACCTCATTACCATTCTCATCAGTGAAAATATAAATAATATCACCATCAGAGTTAGCGGCAGGAGTCGATCTTAGATATTCCCATTCAGAATTTTCACCAACTTTCTGGTATTCATAACGCTTGCTATATGGTGCGGATATGATAGCTCCTGTAAAATCCTCTTTACCACCGCCACTCAGGTTATAATCACCAAGAACAATAATCAAACCATCAAATCCTGGATTTCCCTTGAACTCCAAGTCGCCATCAACAACGAGAACACCACTACCCGCAAAGCCACCGTTTTTTGCAACTTCAAACTTGGACTTTGTTAGGCGCCCATCTTCGGTAACATTATCATCAAGGCCATAGATAGGAATTTCATAGACCTGTTTATAATCTAAATAACCAGAATCTGGCAACTTTTCATAACTATCAGGCTTGGTCTTAGCGGTGACAAAAGTAACCCCGTCACCATGGTTGGTATCAATCTGGTCTTTCCAGACAGTTGGGTTCTCTCCTTCTTGCTGGACCAAAGCATTAATAAAATCATGAAACTCGTCAGGCCTACTTAGAATATTCGCTCCAAGCTTGGAAGAAATGCCACCCTTGTAATTACAAAGATCATTTTGCGCCGATTTGCAGCCTTCGTATTTACCAGTATATTCGGGTGGATCACCCGTAATCACAGCATTGTCCTTGGCGTGATAGACACCCTCAACTTTAGGACCACAAGATTGGTGAAATGTACTACCACCCAACTTACAATCATTAGGGTTTTTAGGGATAAATACAGCTTTATTATCGATATCTGTTTTTTCTCCAACGATATCCTGAACAATCTTTTCGGCTTGATCTTTTCCAGCGACCGAAATTGCCGGATTCACATAGCCATCTATCTCCTCACCAGAAACTTCAGCCTGAGATTTAATACCATCATAGTCCACAATGTCGCCTGCAAGATTAAATGGTGAAAGAGATTCGCCAAGCATCGCACCCCAACCCATGGCAATACGGCGACGAGAAATCTGATTTTCCGGAATTCCATTATTACTTGTATCGACTATCTCACCCTCATGGACAAAACCATCCGAAGCAATGGAAACAAGCCTGCCTGAAACGGCTCCTACCGATATGCGATAGCATGCATTTCCGATTTCTCCACCGAGATTTTCACATTTTCCGTATGTCGGATTGTAAGTTGAGTTCTCTGCCCAATCGGTGAAACTCTCCAATATCTTTATCAGATAGGTATCATAATCATCATCAGCACCCGGATCTCCTGGAGATGCAATATCCCCGCTATCTATAGCGTTTTGAACATCGTGCCAAAACTGGGAAGCCCCATATTCTGCTGCCATCATGGCTAAAGCACTAGCCCGGTGATTACCTGCCATGGACTCCTCCTGTTGAGAATTCTGAAAACTCGAAAGACCAAGTAACAGACCAACCACCAGAAGGACTAAGGTCACAATCAGCGCAGCTCCACTTTGATTCGAAGAACCACTATACCTTTTGTTCATATCAATCCCCTACAAAGCCTAGTGCTACATAATATTTTCGCGCCTAGCGACTTTAAAAACAAAGTTTCGTCGACCACCCTCTTCATCGCCAGCTAATGAAGGAAAGGTAACATCCAGCTCCACTGACAGCCCCCTGTCATTGAGAAAAATTACTTCCCCATCTGCATCTTCACCATAATGATCATCACTTAGAACAAATCTCATATTCTCAATACCTGAAATGAGCCCCTCACCTTTACCCAAAGGATCATCAGTTATCTCTTCACCTTCGACTGTCACACCGCAATCTACAGATACAAATAAAGCTTGGTCGCTCGAATCAAATGTAAATTGAACTTTTTTAAGTTTTTCATTAGATGGGCAGTATGGGTCTTTCTCGCGACGATCGGCTGCAAATTTAAGGAGGAGAACGAGCTGATTGGAGGCATTATCGACGACACGGTCAGCAGTCCTGACATCCAAAGAAATAATATCAAATATTGACCTTACGGCTTGCTGTCGGGTTGCCAACATCTCAGCTTGATCATAGCTTCTTTTCGACATCAAGAATAGTTGGCCAGCACCCAAAAGTATCAATAGGCCGATCAATAATGCCACCATTAACTCTACCAAGGAAAAGCCTGAGCTATATCTAAACGTATTATTGCCAGGCTCTTTCTTGTACATCATAATATCGTTCTCTTTGGAAGCTTAACTCTGTAGTGAAGTGTGGACAACCCTTGCTCTCCTTCCCCACTCCATTGACTTTCATCGGCAAAGCGATTATCCACCCAACCTACAACGATTCCATATGTGCACGAAGAAGAAAGAACCTCGAGAGTCGCGACAGATCTTAAATCCAAATGAGCACCCCAGTCCTCTTTCCAATTTTCAAGAAACTCCGAAACGACTTCTTCTTCAGAACCATCTGCACTATCACTTGGAAGTTCGGCTGCGGGGCATAAATACCCTGTCGATTCTCCCAAGTTAATCCAAAGCCTTTCGACAGCATCTTGAGCAGCTAACGTTGCAATAGTACGTTGATATGAGACATGAGAACTTTGAAGCGCCTTTAGCTGCATTGCGGCAACGCCCAGCAAACCTATCGAAAGGACAAGAACTGCCACCAACGACTCTATAAGAGTAAAACCGAAAGATTTTGACATTTTATTTCACCCCCCCGCACTCATCAAAACTTTATAAACGATAAATATTACCGAGAGAGTTAATCTTCATATCCACATAATTAACTTGCGTGCTAGTGTGTGTTAATGTAACTGAGCAAGGATTGCCAACCGGGCAGGACGATGCCGCACGCCCTAAAGCATTGAATGTGATTTTCCCGTCAGCAGGTGCAGTCACAATACTGACAGGAGTTGACGAACCAGTGGCAAGTCGCAAACAGTCTTCATTACCCTCACATTCAGCCGCACCCTCACCACTACCTATCCAAATCTCAATTTTCCAAACATTCCCATCACTTACAAATACGGCTGTAATATTTTCGCGTCTTTTAGCTGCTTCACTTTTAGCATAGTGCATTACCGACAGGACTTTATTGAAATCTGTAGAGATCTGATTCCTAGCTACCATGCTCTGAAAATTAGGAACAGCGACAGTTGCAAGGATTGCAACAACCGCTATTGTGACCAATAATTCGATCAGAGTAAATCCAGACTGCCTCTCACTCTTACCAGCAGTCATTATCGCTATCCTTTTTACCTTGCTGGTTTATTTGCAACCACTCACACTTTACCTGTCCTTGCTTCAGTTCATCTGGATTCCTAGTTGCGGTGATGGTAAAAGTGGCCGCTGAAGCCGAAAAATCATCTGAAGTTACGCGATAAAATTTTTCATCTGACAAAAATAGTAGTTCTGTAGTTACAGTCGGTGTATCAATACATGTAGAGTAATTACTGTTTACGGTATAACAACGTTCTAATCTTCCAGCTAAATCCATCAAGAGTGACTGCCCATCAGTAACTCTGGCTCTTTCCAAATAACCCTGATAGCTGGGTATCGCAATAGACGCCAAGATCCCGATCACGGCTACCGCAATCATCAGTTCGATGAGCGTGAAGCCGGCGCTGCGCCGGGTGCTGCCTGCGGGGCTGTGGGGCCTGCGTCGGGTGCTCGATGGGGTCACGCCGCGCTTCTCCTGCTTTCGTTACGTTTGGTTTCATTATGTAGCACAGGCGGGCTTCTCGCTAGGGTCAAGGTTCAGGAATCTCACACCTGGTTAGCGTTCGCTCACTCGCTAGACTCTGAATCACCAGTTGGAACCTGTCCTTGAAAGAGTCGCTAATACAGTGAGTTGGCGCTGCAAGGCAAGGGGGTCGCCCTCCCCTATCCGCAATAATGGAATAGATGAAACATCGTTAATTACTTTTCAATATAGAAGTGACGCAGAAGCAAGGTGCCCACCACAGCGCTTTTATCTGCTCCGCAGACACACGACATGACTCTCAGGAAGGCTCTGCCCCTTCTCCTGCCGGCGGGCCTGGCACCCACCCAGGCGCTCGCCACCATGGGCTACAGGCGCCTCACCGCTGCGCGGAGTTCGCCTGGGGAGCCCGGGCTCCCACCAGTAGTCCCGCTGCTCGTGGTACAACATGGATTCTCCCACAGGGTAACGCCGGCACACGCCGCAGGGCTTCGTCTGCCTCACTAGCGAGAACGCCGCCGTCAGACAAATGACGGCGGCGTTCTCGTTTACAGCCGGGCTTTACGAACTGACGATGACGCGTTCGCGCAGCTCGCGGGGCATGGAGAAGGTGATGGTCTCCTCGCGGCCAGCGAGCTCTTCGGGGGCCTCGGCGCCGAGTTCCTGCAGGCGCTGGATGACGCCCTGCACCAGCACATCCGGGGCGCTGGCGCCGGCGGTGACGCCCACAGCGCTCACGCCTTCCAGCCAGGCAGGGTCGATCTGCTCGGCGTTGTCGATCAGGTAGGCGGGGGTGCCGACGCGCTCGGAGAGCTCGCGCAGGCGGTTGGAGTTGGAGCTGTTGGGGCTGCCCACCACCAGCACCAGATCCACGCCGGCGGCCAGTTCACGCACGGCGTCCTGGCGGTTCTGGGTGGCGTAGCAGATGTCGTCCTTGCGCGGCCCCTCGATCTCCGGGAACTGGGCGCGCAGGGCGTCGATCACCCGGGCGGTGTCGTCCATGGAGAGCGTCGTCTGGGTAACGAAGGCGAGCCGGCTCGGGTCCTTCACCTCCAGCCTGGCCACGTCCTTCTCGTCCTCCACCAGGTAGATGGCACCGCCATGGGAGGTGTCGTAGCGGCCCATGGTGCCCTCCACCTCCGGGTGGCCCTCGTGGCCGATCAGGATGCACTCCTGGCCGCGCTTGGCGTAGCGCAGCACCTCCAGGTGGACCTTGGTCACCAGTGGGCAGGTGGCGTCGAACACCTTGAGGCCGCGGCGCTCTGCCTCCTCCTGTACGGCGCGGGAGACGCCGTGGGCGGAGAAGATCACGATGACGTCGTCGGGCACCTCGTGTAGCTCCTCGACGAAGACGGCGCCGCGCTCACGCAGGGTGTCCACCACGAAGCGGTTGTGGACCACCTCGTGGCGCACGTAGATCGGCGGGCCGAAGACGTCCAGCGCCTGGTTGACGATCTCGATGGCGCGATCGACGCCGGCGCAGAAGCCCCGCGGGTTGGCCAGCTTGATTTGTATGGAATTAGCTTGCATGGGCGCCTTGCCTTGATGCTGGTGCATCCGCTGGTTGATTCGTTGGTAACGGCCGCCGGGGCGCCCGCGGCGCCATTCGCCGGGCAGAGCCCAGCTCCCACAAGTGGCATCAGCCACGCCATCGTGGATGCCCCGCGCCTGTCGCCTCAGTGGGTGGTGGCAGGCTTCACGTCCAGCACTTCCACCTCGAAGGTCAGGGTACGCCCTGCCAGCGGGTGGTTGAAGTCCACATCGATCATGTCACCGTCGATGTCGCTGATCACGCCGGGCAGCTCCCCGCCGGAGGGGTCGGCAAAGGACATCACGGTGCCAAGTTCCAAGGGTTCGTCGCCGAAATTGTCGCGCTTGAGGCGCTGGACGTTCTGCGGGTTGTGCTGGCCGAAGGCGTGCTCCGGGGTAATCTCGAAGGTGGCGCTCTCGCCGACGGCCATGCCCTTCATGGGGTGCTCGAAACCGGGCGGCAGGTTGCCGTCGCCCACCTGGAAGGTGGCCGGGGCCTTGTCGCGGGTGGAGTCCACCACGGTGCCGTCCTCGAGCTTGAGGGTGAAGTGCAGGGTCACTTCCATGCCCTCGTCGATCTGGTATTGCGGGTCGCTCATAGCGCTCTCTCTATCAGGAATTGCGTTGCCGCGCGCGACGCTTCTCGCCGAACACCGATTCCCAGATCAGGCCGACGGCCCCCAGGGTAATGCCGATGTCCGCCACGTTGAAGGCCGGGTAGTACCAGCCGGCGACGTGGAAGGAGAGGAAGTCCACCACGTAGCCGTGTACCAGGCGGTCGTAGAGGTTGCCCAGTGCCCCGCCGATGATCGCCGCCAGCGACACCGCCAGCAGCGTCTCGTCGCGCTTGAGCCGGGTCAGCCAGATGGTCAGGCCGATGCTGGCGCCCACCGCGATGGTGGCGAAGAACCAGCGCTGCCAGCCGGGGTGATTGGCCAGAAAGCTGAAGGCGGCGCCGGTGTTGTGCAGTAGCGTCAGGTTGAAGAACGGCAGCACCTCCACCGGCCGGGCGTAATCGAGCATTGCGCTGGCCAGGTACTTGGTGGCGAGGTCCAGCACGATGACCGCCACGGTCAGCCACAGCCAGCGCAGCGGGCGCTGCATGGGCGGCATGGGCTGCACCCCTGAAGTGCCGCCGGCAGGGCTGGAGGAACCGTTGGCAGAAGCCTTGGCGGGTGAATCAGGCATACAGGCGCGTCTCACCGGGGCCGTCGGGCAGGTTGCTCACGCAGCGCCCGCACAGGTCGTCATGCCCCGCGTGGGTGCCCACGTCCTCGCGGTGGTGCCAGCAGCGCTCACACTTGCGATGGGCGCTGACAGCCACGGAGACCTTCAGGCCCGCAAGCTCGGTGGCCTCGGCGCCCTCGCCCTCGGGCTTTTCACTATCGGCGAGCGGCTTCAGGGTTACCTCGCTGGTCAGCATCACGAAGCGCAGCTCGTCGCCCAACTTGGCGAGCGTGGCCTGCAGGGCGTCGTTCACATAGAGGGTGACCTCGGCGGCCAGACTGCCCTTGATGGTCTTGGCATTGCGGGCGTCCTCCAGGCACTTGTTCACCGCCTGCTTGACCTCCAGCACGCGCTCCCAGAAGTCGCGGCCCATGGCGGCGTCGCCTTCCAGGGTGGTGAGGCCCCCGTAGTAGGTCGCCAGCAGCACGCTGTCGCCGCGCTCACCGGGGATGTTCTCGAAGATCTCCTCGGCAGTGAAGGAGAGGATCGGTGCTACCCAGCGGGAGAGCGCTTCCACCACGTGGTAGAGGGCGGTCTGGGCGCTGCGGCGCGCCAGGGAGTCGGCCTGGGTGGTGTACTGGCGATCCTTGATCACGTCCAGGTAGAAGCCGCCGAGCTCCCGGGCGCAGAAGCCGTGGACCTGCTGGTAGACGTCCAGGAAGCGGTACTCCTGGTAGGCGGTCTCGATGCGCGCCTGCAGCTGAGCGGCGCGGTCGACCACCCACTGGTCCAGGGCCAGCATGTCGTTGAACGCCACGGCGTCGCGGTTCAGCTCGAAGCCATTGAGGTTGGCGAGCAGGAAGCGTGAGGTGTTGCGGATGCGGCGGTAGACGTCGGCGGTGCGCTTGAGGATCTCGTCGGAGACCGCCATCTCGTTGCCGTAGTCGGTGGAGGCCACCCACAGGCGCAGGATGTCGGCGCCGAGCTTGTCCATCACCTCCTGGGGCGCCACCACGTTGCCCGTGGACTTGGACATCTTGCGGCCCTGGGCGTCCACGGTGAAGCCGTGGGTGAGCAGGCCGCGGTACGGCGGGTGGCCGTCGATGGCGCAGCCGGTGAGCAGCGAGGAGTGGAACCAGCCGCGGTGCTGGTCGGAGCCCTCCAGGTAGAGATCCGCAATCGGGCCGGTTTCGTGGCCGTGAGGGTGGGAGCCGCGCAACACGTGGCGGTGGGTGGTGCCGGAGTCGAACCAGACGTCCAGGGTGTCGGTGACCTTCTCAAAATCCGCGGCCTCGTCGCCGAGCAGATCGGCGGGCTCGAGGCGGAACCAGGCCTCGATGCCCTCCTTCGCCACCCGCTTGGCGGCCTCCTCCATCAGCTCGAGGGTGCGCGGGTGCAGCTCGCCGGTCACCTTGTGCAGGAAGAAGGGGATCGGCACGCCCCAGTTGCGCTGGCGGGAGATGCACCAGTCCGGACGGTTGGCGATCATGCTGTGCAGGCGCGCCTTCCCCCAGGCCGGGGTGAACTGGGTGGCCTCGATGCCCTCCAGCGCCCGCTCGCGCAACGTCTTGCCGTCCTTGCCCTGCACGTCCATGCCCACGAACCACTGGGCGGTGGCGCGGTAGATCACCGGGGTCTTGTGGCGCCAGCAGTGCATGTAGCTGTGGGTGATCGGCTCGTGGTGCATCAGCGCCCCGACCTCGCGCAGCGTCTCAACGATACGGGGGTTGGCCTTCCAGATCATCTGGCCGCCGAAGAACGGCAGCTCCTCGGCGTAGACGCCGTTGCCCTGCACCGGGCTCAGGATCTCCTCGAATTCCATGCCGTGCTCGCGGCAGGTGACGAAGTCATCCATGCCGTAGGCGGGGGCTGAGTGGACGATGCCGGTGCTGCCCTCCTCGGCCTCCACGTAGTCGGCCAGATACACCGGCGACAGCCGATCATAGAGGGGATGGCGGAAGCGGATGCCATCGAAGGCCTCGCCACGGGCGGTGGCGATCACCTCGCCCGTCAGGCCGAAGCGCGCGAGACACGACTCGACCAGGTCCTCCACCAGCACCAGAAGCCGCTCGCCGGTGTCCACCAGGGCATAGGTAAACTCGGGGTGGACGTTGAGCGCCTGGTTGGCGGGGATGGTCCAGGGCGTGGTGGTCCAGATGACGATGGCGGCGCCCTTGGGCAGCGCCGCCAGGCCGAAGGCGGCCGCCAACTGGTCGGCGTCCTCAACCGGGAAGGCCACGTCGATGGCGTCGGACTGCTTGTCGGCGTATTCCACCTCGGCCTCGGCCAGGGCGGAGCCGCAATCGAAGCACCAGTTCACCGGCTTGAGGCCCTTGAAGACGTAGCCGGCCTTGACCATATCGGCCAGGGCGCGAATCTCGCCGGCCTCGTTGGCGAAGTCCATGGAGCGGTAGGGATTCTCCCAGTCACCCATCACGCCCAGACGCACGAAGTCCGCCAGCTGGCCCTGAATCTGCTCGCCGGCGTACTCGCGGCACAGCTCGCGGGCGCGCCCGGCCTCGAGGTGCTTGCCGTGGGTGGTCTCCACCTTGTGTTCGATGGGCAGGCCGTGGCAGTCCCAGCCGGGCACGTAGGGGGCATCGAAGCCGGCCAGGTTCTTCGACTTGACGATGATGTCCTTGAGTATCTTGTTGACGGCGTGACCGATGTGGATGCTGCCGTTGGCGTAGGGAGGGCCATCGTGCAGCACGAACAGCGGCTTGCCCCGGCGCTCCTCGCGCAGGCGGTGGTACAGATCCTGCTGCTGCCACTGGGCCAGCCGCTCCGGCTCACGCTTGGGCAGCATGCCCCGCATGGGAAAGTCGGTTTCTGGCAGGTTCAGAGTGTGCTTGTAGTCGCTCATATCCCGGGATCAGCCGTCGTCGTGGTCGGCGGGCGTACCCGCCGAGGAATCGGAAGTCACGGCCTCGCGCGCCAGCGGCGCCGATGCCAGAGGAAGTAGATCGTTATTGCCGGCATGTCGGGCAACGGCACCGTCGGCAGGGGGCTGTAGAACGGCACCGGCAGCGGGGTGCTGTAGAACGGCACCGGCAGCGGGGTGCTGTAAAAAGAAGCCGCGTGCCCGCCGCTGGTCGGCGGCGATCTGGTGTTTCAGGGCGTCGAAGTGCTCGAACTTCACCTCGCCGCGCAGCTTGGCGCAGGGAAACACCCTGAGGCGCTGGCCGTAGAGGTCACCGTCGAAGTCGAACAGGTGCACCTCCAGCACCGGCCGGGTGCTGCCCACCGTGGGGCGCCAGCCGATGTTGGCCACGCCGAGCAGGCGGCGGCCGTCGGGTAGCTCGCTGACCACCGCATAGACGCCGTGCAGGGCCAGGGAGCGCACCGGCTGGGGCAGATTGGCGGTGGGCACGCCGATGGTACGGCCGAGCTTCTGGTCGGCGATCACGCGGCCGCCCAGCTGGTAGGGGCGCCCCAGCAGCCTGGCTGCGGCGTCGAAATTGCCGCTGGCCAGCAGGGTGCGGATGCGGGAACTGGAGACGCGATCGTCGTCGATGGTAAAGGTGCGAGTGTGCTCGACGCCGAAGCCGCGCTGCTCGCCGATCTCGGTGAGCAGGTGGAAGTCGCCGCGGCGGTCGCAGCCGAAGCGAAAGTCATCGCCCACCACCAGGTGGCGCACGCCCAGCCCGTCGATCAGCACCTTGTCGATGAAGGCCTCGGCGGTGAGGCTGCGCAGGGCGTCGTTGAAGGGCAGGCAGAGCACCCGCTCCACCCCGGCCTCGCCCAGCAGGCGCACCTTGTCCCGCAGCAGGGTGAGGCGCGGCGGCGCCTGATCACCGGCGAAGAACTCCCGGGGCTGCGGCTCGAAGACCACCACGGTGACCGGCAGCTGCAGCGTGGCGGCCTGTTCGCGGCACTGGTCGAGAATCGCCTGATGGCCCCGGTGCACGCCATCGAAATTGCCGATGGTGGCCACGCAGCCGCGGTGCTCGTCGCGCAGGTTGTGCAGTCCTCGGATCACTTGCATGGCGTGGTAGAGCCCCGCTTACCGGAAGGTGGTCGTAAAGTGGGCGATTATACCGGACCGCCGGCCCCTTGACAGCCGGGCCGGCCTGGTCTTGGCCTATCAGCCCTTCATCTTGAACTGCCGCAGGCGCACCCCGGTGGCGGCGAGCCAGGCGAAGTAGGCCCCGGCACCGGCCACCACCAGCGCCGCCAGCCAGGCCACGCGCGTCCAGACGTCCCAGCCGAGCCACGCCTGCCAGTCCGGGGAGATCCACCACAGGCCGATGCCCATCACCGTGCAGCCGCCCAGCAGCTGCACCGCATAGCGGCCCCAGCCGGGCTGGAACACCAGCACCCGCTCCTTGTAGAGCAGCCAGCCCAGCAGGCCGGCATTCAGGAACGCCGAGAGCGCGGTGGCCAGAGCCAGGCCGGCGTGGGCCAGGGGCCAGATCAGGATCAGGTTGAAGACCATGTTGGCGACCATGGCGATGATGCCGATCTTCACCGGCGTCTTCGTGTTCTGGCGGGCAAAGAATCCCGGTGCCAACACCTTGATCAGCATGAAGGCTACCAGACCGAAGGAGTAGGCACGCAGGCTCATCGCCGCCATGGTGATGTCGTGCTCGGTCATGGCGCCGTAGTGGAATAGCGAGATCAGCAGCGGCTCGGCCAGTATTGCCAGGGCCAGCGCCGCGGGCAGGCCGAGCAGCAGCACGCCGCGGATCGCCCAGTCGAGCATCTCGCTGAAGTGCTGGCCGGACTGCGCGGCGTGCCGCTTGGAGAGCGCCGGCAGAATCACCGTGCCAATGGCGATGCCGAACACCCCCAGCGGCAGCTCCACCAGGCGGTCGGAGTAGTAGAGCCAGGAGACGCTGCCCGGCGCCAGCAGCGAGGCGAGGATGGTGTCCAACAGCAGGTTGATCTGCGACACCGAGACGCCGAACAGCGCCGGCGCCATCAGCACCATGATCTGCTTGACGCCGGGATGCACGAAGCTCGGCCAGGGCCGCGGCATCAGCCCCAGGCGCACCAAGAAGGGCACCTGGAAGGCGAGCTGGGCTACGCCGGCAATCAGCACGCCCCAGGCCAGCGCCATGGCCGGTTCGGTCATCAGCGGGGTGAGCAGGAGCGCGGCGCCGATCAGCGAGAGGTTGAGCAGCACCGGGGTGAAGGCCGGGATGGCGAAGCGATTCCAGGTGTTGAGCACGCTGCCGGCAAACGCCGTCAGCGAGATCAGCAGCAGATAGGGGAAGGTGAGCCGCAGCATGTCGGCGGTGAGCGCCAGCTTGGCCGGGTCGCGGCCGAAGCCGGGGGCAAACACCCACACCAGCCAGGGGGCGGCGACCATGAACAGCGCGGTGAGCAGCGCCAGCACCACGGTCAGGCTGCCGGCGGCGGCATCGAGCAGTTCGCGCACCTCACGCTTGCTGCCGCGGGTGGCGTACTCCGAGAGCACCGGCACGAAGGCCTGGTTGAAGGCCCCCTCGGCGAACAGCCGACGCATGAAGTTGGGAATCTTGAAGGCGACGAAGAAGGCGTCGGCGCCGCTGCCCGCACCGAACAGGGTGGCCACTACCACATCGCGCACCAGGCCCATGACCCGGGAGAGCATGGTCATCACGCTGACCACCAGGCCCGAGCGCATCAGCCCGCCGGCCTTGGGGGCCACCACCTTGTCGTGCTCATCCACCGGTGTAGGTGGCGACTGCTCGCGATCCGTCACATCGGCATCCTCAGCGGGCTCGGGGAACGGCGGCCACAAAAAAACCGGCCGCAGCCGGTTTTTTTACGAGGCGCCTGCCACGCAGGCCGCGCCTCGAGGGCATCTGACCGGCTTAGGCAGCCAGCGCCTTGATGCGCTTGTTCAGGCGGCTCTTCATGCGGGCGGCGCGCTTCTTGGAGAGCACATCCTTGTCGGCGATGCGATCGATGATCGGCTGCGCCAGCTGGAACTCGGCCATGGCCTGAGCGTGGTCACCGCTGTTGATGGCCTTGATGACGCGCTTGACGTAAGTGCGCACCATGGAGCGCTGACCAGCTTTCAGTACACGACGACCTTCGGACTGACGGGCGCGCTTGCGAGCTTGCTTACTGTTTGCCACTTGATGTCTCCTTGGAGATGCTTCGCCGCCCGTGTGATGACGGCATCGATAACGTATTGATCCGGCAGAAAAGTTCGAGACTTTCCGCCGGCTTGGCCATCTGGCCGACCGCTTGACATCAGCGGTCGTTCACGGGCCGTGTCTGAGAGGATGGCGCATCCTATCACAGCCCGCGATGTGCGTGCCATAGTACGCGGCTACAACACCACCAGGTTGTCGCGGTGGATCAGCTCCGGGGCCTCCATGAAGCCGAGGATCGCCTCGATCTGGTGGCTCGGCTTGCCGAGGATGCGCGCCGCGTCGTCGGCGCCGTAGTTGACCAGCCCCTTGGCCACGCGCCCGCCCTGCTCGTCCACGCAGAGCACCATGTCGCCGCGGCGGAACTGCCCCGCTACCGCCTTCACTCCCACCGCCAGCAGGCTGGAGCCGCTCTCGCGCAGCACCTTCACCGCTCCGGCGTCCAGGGTCAGGGTGCCGCGCACCTGCAGCTGACCCGCCAGCCAGCGCTTGCGTGCCGCGATGGGCACCTGGTCGGGGCGCAGCAGGGTGCCGAGTCGCTCACCGGCCATCAGCCGGGTGAGCACCTCGGGCTGGCGGCCGCTGGCGATGGCGGTAAAGGCCCCCGAGCGCGCCGCCAGGTGGGCCGCGCGAAGCTTGGTGGTCATGCCGCCGCGCCCCAGGGCGCCGCCGCCGCCGGCCACCGCGGCCAGTGCCGGGTCGTCGGCGCGTCCCTCGTGGATCAGCCGCGCGCCGGGGGCGTGGCGCGGGTCGGCGTCGAAGAGCCCTTCCTGATCGGTGAGGATCACTAGGGCATCAGCCTCCAGCAGGTTGGCCACCAGGGCGCCCAGGGTATCGTTGTCGCCGAAGCGGATCTCGTCGGTGACCACGGTGTCGTTCTCGTTGATCACCGGTACCACTCGCAGGTCGACCAGGGTGCGCAGGGCCGAGCGGGCGTTGAGATAGCGCTTGCGGTTGGAGAGGTCGTCGTGGGTCAGCAGCACCTGGGCGGTGAGCAGGTCGTGGCGGGCGAAGTGCCCCTCGTAGCATTCGGTGAGGCCGTTCTGCCCCACCGCGGCGGCGGCCTGAAGCTCGTGCACCGCCGAGGGCCGCACCTGCCAGCCGAGGCGCACCATGCCGGCGGCCACCGCGCCGGAGGAGACCAGCACCACCTCGATGCCGCGGCGATGCAGCACGGCGATCTGGTCGACCCAGCCGCCGATGGCGTTCTCGTCGAGGCCGCGCCCGTCGTTGGTCAGCAGCGCGCTGCCGATCTTCACCACCACTCGGCGGGCGCCCACCAGCGCCTCGCGGCCCGCCAGCTGCTCGTTGTCTTCCATCAGCTCTCAACCCTCAGGGCGCGTATTCGACCTCGACGTCATAATCATCGTCATCGAAATCGTCGTCATCCTCATCGACCTTCTTGCGCTTGCGGCCCAGGCGAGCTTCGGTGCGGGCCACCGCCTCGTCTTCCATGCGCGCGCGCATCTCGCGGGCGCGTTCGGCGGACTCCTCGTCCTCGTTCTCAAGCCTGCGCTGCTCGGTCAGCCAGCGGTAGGCGGCCTGCACCAGGGCATCGGTGCCGTCGGCGGAGATCGCCGAGATGCGGAACACCGGCCCCTCCCAGCCCAGGCGACGGACGATATCGGCGGCACGCTCCTCGCGGTCCTCGGCGGGAAGCAGGTCGAGCTTGTTGAGTACCAGCCAGCGCGGCAGCTCGGCCAGCGCCGGGGAAAACTCGCCCAGCTCGTGGATGATCGCCACGGCGGCCTCCACCGGGTCGGACTCGTCAAAGGGCGACACGTCTACCACGTGGAACAGCAGCCGGGTACGGGTCAGGTGCTTGAGGAAACGCAGGCCCAGGCCGGCACCGTCCGAGGCCCCCTCGATCAGCCCCGGCACGTCGGCCATCACGAAGTGCTCGTGCATGCCCAACTTCACCACGCCCAGGTTGGGCACCAGGGTGGTGAAAGGATAGTTGGCCACCTTGGGCTTGGCGGCGGAGACGGCGCGGATCAGCGTCGACTTGCCGGCGTTGGGCATGCCCAGCAGGCCCACGTCGGCCATCACCTTCATCTCCAGGCGCAGGTTGCGGCGCTCGCCCTCGGTGCCCGGGGTGGTCCGCCGCGGCGCCCGATTGGTGGAGGACTTGAAGTGGATATTGCCCAGCCCCCGGCGACCGCCCTGGGCCACCATGACCACCTGGCCGATCTCGGTGACATCGGCAATCACTTCGAGGGTGTCCTCGTCGATCACCGTGGTGCCCACGGGCACCTTGACGTGCAGATCCTCGCCGGCGCGGCCGCTCATCTGCCGACCCATGCCACCCTGGCCGTTCTGAGCCTTGTAGAAGCGCTGGAACCTGAAGTCGATCAGGGTGTTGAGGGCATCGTCACCGATCAGGTAGACGGTGCCGCCGTGGCCACCATCACCGCCATCCGGGCCGCCCTTGGGCACATACTTCTCGCGCCGGAAGCTGAGGCAGCCATTGCCCCCCTTACCGGCCTCCACGATGATCGAGGCTTCGTCGACGAACTGCATCTGTCATTCTCCTGACGGCGACTGCCGTCTTACCCATCTGGGTATATACAAGAAGGCCCCGCCTGGGCGGGGCCTTCTCGCTGCAAGCCTCAGGCGTCTCAGGCAGAGACGACGCTGACGAACTTGCGGCTTTTCGGACCCTTGGTCTCGAACTTGATCACACCGTCGTTCAGGGCGAACAGGGTGTGGTCGCGACCCAGGCCAACGCCGGTACCGGCGTGGAACTTGGTGCCGCGCTGACGCACGATGATGTTGCCGGCGGTAACGGCCTGACCACCGAACAGTTTCACGCCAAGGCGCTTGGATTCGGAATCGCGACCGTTACGCGTGGAACCGGCTGCTTTCTTATGTGCCATGGAAAAATCCTCCGTTCAGGGGTGGACCGCTTACGCGGAAATCCCGGTAATCTTGACTTCAGTGAACCACTGGCGGTGGCCCTGACGCTTCATGTGGTGCTTCCGGCGGCGAAACTTGATGATGGTGATCTTGTCACGGCGGCCGTGGGAGACGATCTCGGCAGAGACCTTGGCACCCTCGACCAGCGGCGCGCCGACCTGAACATTGTCGTCGTTGCCGACCAGTAGCACTTCGTCGAAGTCGATGGACTCGCCGGTCGGGACTTCGATCTTCTCGAGCTTGAGGGTCTGGCCTTCCTGAACGCGGTACTGCTTGCCACCGCTCTTGATAACTGCGTACATGTTCTTCTCTCCAGGACTCATCGGGGTTGGCTCTTGATCGGCCTGCGGCGAGTGGCGCCTCCTCTGGCACCATCTGACAGGGAGCGGGATGAGTGGGGCGCGCATTATAACCGTGCGCCGGGGGCGGCACAACCCGCACAGCCCCCGTGATTCCTGCCCACCGAGGCGCCCCGGAGCGGCTCGCCTTGACGCCCATGAGGGGCCCCCATAGCATGACCGGCAACTCAAGGCCAGAGGGGGCCGCCCCGCCCCGGCCCCCCATCACTTCTGTTGAGCCGCCTCCATGACTGCCAACGTCACTTCACCCGCCGCCGCTGCCCCCTCGCCGATCCACGCCGTCGTGGCCGAGGACTTTGCCGCCGTTAACCGCACCATCATGGATCAACTTGCCTCGCGGATTCCGCTGGTGGAGACCATCGGCCAATACATCATTGCCAGCGGTGGCAAACGCCTGCGCCCGCTGCTGGTGCTGCTGGCGGCCCGCGCGTTGGGCTACCAGGGCGAGCGTCACGTGACCCTGGCGACCCTGATCGAGTTCATGCACACCTCGACCTTGCTGCACGATGACGTGGTGGACGAGTCCCACATGCGCCGCGGCAAGGCCACCGCCAATGACGCCTGGGGCAACGCCCCCTCGGTGCTGGTGGGCGACTTCCTCTACTCGCGCTCCTTCCAGATGATGGTGGAGGTGGGCTCCATGCGGATCATGAGCGTGCTCTCCTCCGCCACCTGCGTCATCGCCGAGGGCGAGGTGCAGCAGCTCACCAACGTGGGCAACCCGGACATCGACGAGGCGGCCTACTTCGAGACCATCCAGGGCAAGACCGCGATGCTGTTCGAGGCGGCCAGCCACAGCGGCGCGATCCTCGCCCAGGCCACCCCGGAGCAGGAGGCCGCCCTGCAGCATTACGGCCGCTACCTGGGCCTGGCCTTCCAGTTGATCGACGACCTGCTCGACTACCAGGGCGACGCCGAGGCGATGGGCAAGAACGTGGGCGATGACCTGGCCGAGGGCAAACCCACCCTGCCGCTGATCCAGGCCATGGCCATCGGCACCCCGGAGCAGGCCGCGGTGATCCGCCGCGCGATCCGCCAGGGCGGTCTGGACCATCTCGACGAGGTGCTGGCCATCGTCAACGCCACCGGCGCCCTGGAATACACCCGCTCCCGGGCCGAGGAGATGGCCGCCAGGGCGCTGGCCCAGCTTGACCATCTGCCTCCCTCCCCCTATCGAGACAGCATGGCCGACCTGGCCCGCCTGGCGGTGGAGCGCGAGTCGTGAGCCCACCCATCGCCGGGGGCTTGCAAAGCACCGCGCTGCGGGTATAATTCGACCCCGTTGAGGCATCAGCTCAGCGCGTCGGAGTATAGCTCAGCTTGGTAGAGCGCTGCCTTCGGGAGGCAGAGGTCGTAGGTTCGAATCCTGCTACTCCGACCAAGGTCACATAGCAAAAACCGCCACTTACGGATCGCTCCGAGTGGCGGTTTTTCGTTGTTGGGCTTTCTTGTAGCGATATCTGCTGGAGCAGGGCTCTACTCAGCGACGCAGCTTGCGTACGTTAGATCGAGTCTTGGTGCTGTATGGCTTCAGCGCCTCCGACGTTATCCGCGCAGGGTTGGCACCGCTGGCCGCCGCCATTGCCGCTCGCTCGGTTGCTGTGGCGAAAATCGTTGCCTTCTCCATCACCATGCCCATGGCTTCCGGGCCGGTCATGGCGCCGCTGGCCATCATCATGGTGCGACGGGCGATCACCTCAGCGGCAGACAGCGTCATCATGTTGTAGGAAGAAGCGACCTTCATCCACGCGGTCATCATGTTCATCGGGTTATTCTTCATTTCGTCTGATACTCCTCTTCTTGACGGCCTTCGACTTGGGGCTGGTTCATGGAATTCCTCCTGGGGATAGCTAGTATCGATACCTGAGCCTCGCCATGAAGTCATCGAGACGCAGGGTTGATTCAAGAATAGTCTTGCCTGCGACCCGCGTCGGTGCGCTGCCCCACCCTCACCACCCCGATCCCTGCCGTCATGGAATCGCGGGGCCCGAGAACACGGACGCCGAGAAACCGGGTGGGGCAGGGACGGTTTATTAGCCGGCTCGATAGAGGGAATTTGATCAGGTCACGGTGATGACGGTACAGCCGGCGATATGGCTGATCTTGTGGGAGACGCTGCCGAAGACCATGCCGCGCATGTCGCTGACCCCGCGGCTGCCCATGACGATGACATCGACCCCCAGGCTCTCGGCCTCCTTGTTGATCAGTACGGCCGGGCGCCCCTGCCGCGTCACCTCCTCGACCTCGATCCCGTCGAGGTCGACCGCGGCGCGTGCCTTCTCGATAACCTTGTGGGCCTCCTTCTTCATGCCTTCGGCGAGCTTCTCGCGCTCCACCTCGGAGAAGGGCTCGGCGGTGCCGCCGGTGAACAGGCCGATGTTGTCGGGGGGAAACTCGGCCACGGTCATCAGATGAAGCGTCGCGGAGGAGGCGCGGGCCAGAAGCGCGGCGACACTCAGCGCCTTCTCGGCATGGCGGGAGCCGTCGACGGGAACCAGAATGGTCTTGAACATGGGGACTGTCCTTCTTGTCGGGTGTAAGCGGGGCACGCGGTGCCCCTCTGTTTCCAGCCTAGACGCTCGCGGCCGATCAACCCTATTCTGGATCAAGCTCCCCAGCCGAAACCCAGGATCGGCATGGCCAGGGCGAACACCACCAGGGTGATGACCACCAGCGCCGCGACGCTGATCAGGGCCCCGGCGCGCACCATCTCGGCGACACTGAGCTTGCCGCTGGCGAATACCACGGCGTTGGGCGGAGTGGCCACCGGCAGCATGAAGGCGCAGCTGGCCGCCATGGCCACCGGCACCGAGAGCAGCAGCGGGCTGGCCCCCAGGCTGACGGTGAGCGAGGCGGTCAGCGGCAGTATCGCCGCCGCGGTGGCGGTGTTGCTGGTGACGTGGCTCATCAGCATCACCGCCAGCGCCACCATGGCCACCATGGTCCAGGTGGGCCAGCTGCCGAAAGCCCCCAATCCCTCCGCCACCACCGCGGCCAGGCCGCTCTCCTCGATGGCGGTGCCCAGGCTCAGGCCGCCGCCCACCATGATCAGCACGCCCCAGGGCAGGTGTCTGGCGCTGTCCCAGTCCATCAGGAACTGGCGCTGGCGCCAGCGGGCCGGCACTACGAACAGCAGCAGCGCCCCGATGATGGCGATGCCAGCGTCGCTGAGCTCCACGCCCATGACCCGCTCCAGCAGCGGGCGCGTCACCCAGGCCAGGGCCACCAGGGTGAAGATCGCCGCCACCCGCTGCTCGGGCCGGGTCATGCGCCCCAGGTCGCGGGCCTGGTCGGCCAGCATCTCGGCCACTCCGGGCACCTCGCTGCGCTCCACCGGGTAGACCAGCCGGGTCAACAGCCACCAGGCCAGCGCCAGCAGCAGCAGCGATGGCGGCACGGCCACCGCCATCCACTGGGCAAAGCCGATCTCGATGCCGTAGCTCTCGCCCATGAAGCCGGCCAGCAGGGCGTTGGGCGGGGTGCCGATCAGGGTGCCCATGCCGCCGATGTTGGCGGCCAGGGCGATGCCCAGCAGCAGGGTGAGCGCCATGTGGTGGCTCGCCCCGGCGCCGCCCTGGCGTTCCAGCATGACCAGCACCGAGAGGCCGATGGGCACCATCAGCGCGGCGGTGGCGGTGTTGCTGACCCACATGCTCAGCGCCGCGGTGGCGAGCATGAAGCCCGCCACCAGGCGATCCGGGCGGCTGCCCGAGACCCGCAGCACCAGCATGGCGATGCGCCGGTGCAGCCCCCAGCGCTGTATCGCCTCGGCCAGCAGGAAGCCGCCGAGGAAGAGGAAGATCAGCGGGTTGGCGTAGGGCACGGCCACCGCATGGATTGTCCCCACGCCGAGCAGCGGCAGCAGGGCCACCGGCAGCAGCGCGGTCACCGCGATGGGCACCGGCTCCAGCACCCACCACACCGCCATCCAGGCGGTCAGCGCCACCACCTGCCAGGCCGCCGGGGGCATGCCCACCGGGGTCTCGACCCACAGCAGCAGCCCCGCCGCCAGGGGGCCGAGCAGCAGGCCGACGGTGATCTTGAGGCGCTCGCGCCGGGCCTGGCGCAGCTCCAGATCCTGGCTCGCCTCCTCGGCGTCACGGGTCCGGGGTTCGTTCATCGCGTGCTCTCCTCCATCGCGTCACGGCGGGCTGCGCCCGCTACAGCCAGCGCTCCAGGCGCAGGAACCGGCTCAACCAGGCGTTGGCGTGGCGCCAAGGGCCGCCGGGCTCCCGCGCGAGGCGGACCATTTCGTCGTCGTGGAGAGTCTCCCAGCCCAGCCGGCCTTTGTCGTCCAGGGTCACCCGGTAGCTCAGCTCGGGGCTCACCCCCTCCTCCACCAGTTCGCGAAACTCCCGGGCCAGGCCCTCACTCTCGGCCAGCACGCCCAACTCGCTGTTCCACCATACCGAACGCGGGTCGGCGTTGGGGGAGCCCACGAACACGGTGTCATCATCCACCGCCAGGGCCTTGATGTGCAGTGCCGAGACGGAGGTGCCGGGCACGCCCATGGCGGGCCCCTCGCCGTTGTCGTGCTCGGCACGCAGCTCGAAGAGCGCCACGCCGCTCTCCAGCAGCGCCCGCCGATAGGGCATGTAGGCCCCGTGGACCACCGGCACGTCGGTGGACTCCAGGGAGTTGGTCACCACCTCGACCTCCACCCCGGACTCCGCCAGCCCCTGCAGCGCCCGGCTGCCCGCGGCGGTGGGCACGAAGTAGGCGGAAACCAGACTGAGGCGCGCCTCGGGCGCCACCCTTTCCCACAGCTGGCCGGCCATGGTCTCCGCCAGGGCCGGGCGCCCACGCCGGGCCGGCTTGCCGGGCGGGTCCCACAGCGCCTCGGCATGCCCCCAGTGCAGGGCATCCACCAGGCGGCTGCGCTCGCGCTCCTCCTGGCGCTGGCGCAGGGCGCTGAAGTAGTCGGAGTCGCGCTCCTCGTCGAGCTGGGCGGCGAGCTCCCCGTACAGGGCCTGCCAGGCATCGGCGTCGACGCGATGGTAACGGCCCACCGGCTGCGCCAGGCCATGGTTCCAGTAGAGATCGAAGCTCATCGACAGCGGTTCCACCACCGGCCCCAGCGCCAGCAGGTCCAGGTCGGCGAAGTTGCGCGGCTCGCCGGCGCTGTAGTACTCGTCGCCCATATTACGCCCACCGGCGATGGCCAGGGCGTTATCGGCGATCCACAGCTTGTTGTGCATGCGCCGATGGTGACGCGACAGCACCGGGATGGTAGCCAGTACCCGGGTGGCCAGGTTGGCGCGCCCAACCGGCAGCGGGTGATAGACCCGCACCTGCAGGTTGGGGTGGCTGTCCAGGGCCGCCAGCCGCTCGCCCTGGCCCACGGCACCGATGTCGTCGATGAGCAGGCGCACCATGACGCCGCGCTCGGCGGCGTCCAGCACCCGGGCCAGCAGAACCCAGGTGGTCAGCCCGTCGCCCATCAGGTAGGTCTGGATGTCGAGACGGCGCTCGGCCCGCGCTGCGAGCAGGCCGCGCACCGCGAAGGCGTCCAGGCCGTTGGCCAGCAGCGCCAGGCCGCTCTGGCCCGGATGGGCCTCGGCCTGCTCGGCGGCCCAGCCGCCCAGACGGGTCTCGGCGACCTCCCAGGGGGGCAGTGCCGTGGTGTGATCCCGCGGCATCGGTGCCGCGGCGCAGCCCGCCAGCAGCATCACCAGCGCCGGCAGCGAGATCCAGCGGATCAGGCGCGGCCCCCCGCCGGTGTGCGACGCCTCAGGCATCGCCATCGTCGTCGGCCAGCCGTCGCGCCAGCGCCTTGCGCGCCCGGTTGCGCCGGTAGAGCCGCACCAGGGCGATGCCCAGCGCGGCGGCGACCATGGCCGCCAGGGTCCAACCCTGCCAGTAACGGGCGGCGTCGCCCATCATCGTCTCCAGGGTGATGATCAGGATGAAGCCAAGCGCCTGGCTGGCGATGGCCAGGGCACGCAGGGTATCGAAGGCTGGCTTGGCCATGGAGGCTCCCGTGACGAGGGTGGCGAACGGATGACAGCCATGCCGGCCGGCAGTAGGCTGGGCACGGACAGGGGGTCGACGCGGGCAGCGTCTTTCCGGGTGGCCAAGTGTACCCGGTCATGCGCCGGTCGCCGACCCTGCATCGAGACGGCATTGCGCCACTCGCCAGCCGCCCACAGGAACCCACGCCATGGATGCCATCGCCCTCGGACCCGTACTGCTCTCGGTGCCGCGCCTCTACGCCCTGGGCGCCGCCCTGCTGCTGTTGGCGCTGAGCGCCTGGCTGCTGGGGCTGCCCCGCGGCGAGCATGCCAGCTGGTTCAATGGCCTGGTGCTGGCCTGGCTGGTGGGCGCGCGCACCGGCCACGTGCTGCTGCACCTGGACGCCTATGCCGCGGCCCCGCTGGACATCCTCAAGCTGTGGCAGCCGGGCTTCCACGGCCTGTGGGGGCTGCTGGCCGCGCTGCTGTGGACCGGCTGGGCCCTGCGCCAGCACCTGCTGCGACTGATCGGCGCCATGGCGCTGACCGTGGGGGCCGCCAGCCTGTGGCTGGTGCTGGTGACCCTGGCGCCGCTGGGCGGCGGCATGCCGGTGGACGAGCTGCCCGATGTCGCCCTGGAGACCCTCGATGGCGAGAGCGTCAACCTGCGCGAGCTGCAGGGGGAGACGGTGGTGCTCAACCTGTGGGCCACCTGGTGCCCGCCCTGCCTGCGCGAGATGCCGCTGCTGGCCGAGGCCGACGCCCGCGACGGCGTCACCGTGGTGGTGGCCAACCAGGGCGAGGAGCTGCTGCAGGTGATCCGCTACCTGGACGACCAGGGGCTCGAATTCCGCTACCCGCTGCTCGACCCGCAACAGGAGCTGATGGCGCTGCTGGAATCTCCCGGGCTGCCCACCACCCTGCTGTTCGACGCCTCCGGCCGCGCCGTGGAGCGCCACGTCGGCGAGCTCTCCCGGGCCCAGCTCGGCGCCTGGCTAGACCGCCACTGAACGAGACAGGAGGGACGCCGGACGAGTCCCGTAAAGGCGAACGCCACGCTTAAGCCGCGCCGGCCTTTGCTGTAAGATACGGCGCCCTGTTCGGACCGCCCCGTCCCGGCGGCCATGAGCGCATCCCTTTCAGCATCCTCCGAGGCATCATGAGCGATTTCTCTCCCGGCCAGCGCTGGATCAGCGACGGCGAGGCCGAACTCGGCCTGGGCACCATCCTGAGCTGTGATGCCCGCAGCGTGACCGTGCTGTTTGGCGCCAGCCAGGAAACCCGCACTTACAGCAGCCGCCAGGCCCCGCTGACCCGAGTGGTATTCGGCAACGGCGACCGCATCCGCACCGCCGAGGGCTGGACCCTGACCGTAGACGACACCAAGGAGCTGGACGGGTTGATCGTCTATATCGGCGAGGACGCCCAGGGTGAGCTGCTCGAGCTGCCCGAGGCGCGGCTGGCCGACACTACCCAGTTCGACCAGGCCCGTGACCGCCTGCTGACCGGCCAGGTGGACCGCAACGACTGGTTCGACCTGCGCTTTCGCACCCTGCACCACCACCATCGCATCGAGCAGAACCCGGTGCTGGGCCTGGCCGGGCCGCGCATCGACCTGATCCCCCACCAGCTCTACATCGCCGACGAGGTCTCCCGCCGCCACGCCCCGCGGGTGCTGCTGGCCGATGAGGTGGGGCTGGGCAAGACCATCGAGGCGGGCCTGATCCTGCACCGCCTGCTGCTCACCGGCCGTGTCGAGCGGGCGCTGATCCTGGTGCCGGCGAGCCTCTGCCACCAGTGGCTGGTGGAGCTGCTGCGACGCTTCGCCCTGAAGGTGACCCTGCTCGACGAGCAGCAGAGCGAGGCCCACGGCGATACCAACCCCTTCGAGGCGGGCCAGATCATCCTGGCCAGCCAGGACTGGCTATTCGCCAACCCCCACCGCCAGGCCCAGGCCCTGGCCTGCGCCTGGGACCTGCTGATCGTCGACGAGGCCCACCATCTGGACTGGAGCGAGGAGCAGGCAGGCCCCGGCTACGCCTGCGTGGCGCGCCTGGCCGGCGAGAGCGAGGGGGTGCTGCTGCTCACCGCCACCCCGGAGCAGATGGGACTCGCCAGCCACTTCGCTCGGCTGCGCCTGCTCGACCCGGACCGCTACCACAGTCTGGCGCGCTTCCGAGAGGAGGAAGCCCACTACGTGGAGGTGGCCGAGGCGATCGATGCACTGGAGCGCCTGCCGGGCGATAATGCGGACCGCGCGCGAGTCGCGGCGGTGATCGACGAGCCCGACAGCCTGGCACTGCTCACCACCCTGGCCAATTCCGAGAGCGACGAGGACCAGCAGGCTACCGCCCGGGACCAGCTGCGCGACCAGCTGCTCGACCGCCACGGCACCGGCCGGGTAATGTTCCGCAACAGCCGCCGCCACGTGGGCGGCTTCCCGGAGCGCCGCCTGCACGTCACCGCGTTGTCTCCGCCCTCGGCCTACCGCCGGGTGCTGCGCAAGCTGGAGCGCGACCAGGACTACCTGGACGAGCTCTTGATCGAGACCGGCCTCGACCACCCCGAGGTGCTGATCTACCTGGATGCCATGTACCGGGCACTGGTCGACGACCCGCTCAACGAGGAGTCCTGGTGGCAGATCGACACGCGGGTCAACTGGCTGCTGGAGCGCCTGGCCGACGACGGCGAGGCGGGCCTGGCCAACGACAAGGTGCTGGTGATCGCCCACGACCGTGAGACCGCCCAGGGCCTGGCCGAGGCGCTGCGGGTGCTGGGCGGCTACCACGCCCCGGTGTTCCACGAGGGGCTCTCCCTGGTGGAGCGCGACCGCGCCGCAGCGGCCTTCGCCGATGAGGAGGAGGGCTGCCAGGTGCTGGTCTGCTCGGAGATCGGCTCCGAGGGGCGCAACTTCCAGTTCTGCCGCCACCTGGTGATGTTCGATCTGCCGCTCCACCCGGACCAGCTGGAGCAGCGCATCGGGCGCCTGGACCGCATCGGCCAGCGCCACGCCATCGAGCTCCACGTGCCGGTGTTCGAGGGCAGCCCCGGCGAGAAGCTGCTGCGCTGGTACCGCGACGGCATGGACGCCTTCAGCGCCCCCCACGGCATCGGCAGCGAGCTCTTCGCCGCCTTCGGCGACCCCCTGGCCGAGGCGCTGCTCGACGACGACGCCATGGCGGAGGTGATCGAGGAGACCCGGGCGCTGTTCGAGAGCCGCCTGACCGAGCGCGATGCCGGGCGCAACCGTCTGCTGGAGCTCAACGCCTGTCGCCCCGGCCGCGCCGCGGCGGTGGCCGCGGCGATCCGCGAACTGGACGAGGACCGCGCCCTGCCCCGCTACCTGGACCTGGCGCTGGACATCTTCGGGGTCGACAGCCAGGAGCTGGGCGGCAGTATCCAGCACCTGCACCCCAGCCCCCAGATGCTCGATGGCCTGCCGGGCCTGGCCAAGGGCGAGGAGGGCTTCTCGGCCACCTTCTCGCGGCTGCGCGCCCTGTCACGGGACGACGTCCAGCGGCTCTCCTGGGAGCACCCGTTGCTGCGCGAGATGATGGGTCGGATACTGGACGGCACCATGGGCAACACCGCCCTGGCGCTGCTGAAGCATCCAACACTGCCCGCCGGGCGGATCATGGTGGAACTGGTGTTTCGCACCCACTGCCCGGCGCCCAGGAAGCTGCATCTCAACCGTTTCCTGCCGCCCACCGCGGTACGCGTGCTGCTCGACGAGTCCGGCGCCAACCTGACCGACAGGATCTCCTTCACCGGGCTCTCGAAGAACCTGCAGAAGGTCAAGAAGGCCATGGCCCGGGATCTGATCCGCAGCCGCCTGGAGGTGCTGCGCGAGCTGCTCGACCGCGGCGAGGCCGAGGCGGATCGCGAGCTGCCCTCCATCACCGAAGCGGCCCAGGTGCGCATGCGCGAGGCGCTGGACACCGAGCTGTCGCGCCTCACCGCCCTGGCTCGCCACAACCCGGCGGTGCGCGACGACGAGCTCACCGCGCTGCGCGCCGAGCGTCAGGCGCTGGACGAGGCCATCGAGGACACCCGCCTGCGACTGGACGCGGTGCGGGTCATCGTCACGGTGGGGGAAGACGCCCGCTAGCCCAGAATATCCGCCAGAGCGGCCTCCAGAGTCTCGAACCGGAACTGGAAGCCGGCCTTCTGGAGGCGCGTCGGGCGCATGTCGGCACCGGTGAGCAGCAGCCGCGACATCTCGCCGAAGGCGGTCTCCAGCGCGATGGCCGGCACCGGGAAGATCGCCGGACGCTTGAGCGCGCTGGCCAGGATGCGGGTGAACTCGGCGTTGGTGACCGGGTGCGGGGCGCTGCCGTTGAAGGGTCCCTCAAGCTCGGCGTTGTCGAGCAGGAAGAGGATGGCCCGCACCAGGTCCTCGCGATGAATCCAGGGCATGAACTGCTTGCCGTCGCCGAAGCGTCCGCCCAGGCCCAGCTTGAAGGGCGGCAGCATCTTCTGCAGGCTGCCGCCGCCGGTGTCGAGCACCAGGCCGATGCGCAGCAGCACCACCCGGGTGCCGAAGTCCTTCGCCTCCCGGGCGGTGTCCTCCCAGCGCTTGCAGAGCCGGTGGGCAAACTCGTCGTGGGGCGGCGTCTCCTCGCTGACCTCGC
The DNA here is from genome assembly GCF_051216275.1 of Halomonas salsilacus. Classification (NCBI taxonomy): domain Bacteria; kingdom Pseudomonadati; phylum Pseudomonadota; class Gammaproteobacteria; order Oceanospirillales; family Halomonadaceae; genus Halomonas; species Halomonas salsilacus. The sequence continues at coordinate 52,692 of NZ_JBPKAQ010000014.1, read as the reverse complement.
GATCCCCCTGGTCGCCGTAGTACCCCATCGCCGAGGCCGACACCATGACCCGGGGAGCGCGATCGCCGCTGGCCTTGAGCTGCTCGCAGAGGATCACCAGATCGCGGGTGATATTGACTCGCGAGTCGATCAGCCGCTTCTTCTGGTCGTCGCTCCAGCGCTTGCCCGCGATGGATTCGCCGGCGAGGTTGACGATGGCCTCCGGCGGCGTATCCACGAAGTCCAGCACCGAGCGGCGGATATCCGCCCCACGGGGCAGCCGCGACTTCACCGCCTCGGGGTCCCGGGACACCACCAGCAACCGATGCCCCGCATCGGCCAGGTGCTGGCACAGCCGCTGCCCCACGAATCCGCTGCCGCCGGTGATCAGCACTCGCATCGAGACCTCCTGATTTCTTTAGTGAATGACGTTCGAGATGACGGGTATCTGCCATGAGTTATACAGCTGTTGTACACTTCTGCTAGTCTAGCTGAAAACCACCGAGGATGACGCCGCCATGCGCTCCGATACCTGCCAGCATACTGCCATCATCGGCGCCGGCATCGCCGGGCTCGCCTGCGCCCGGGCGCTGGACGCCGCCGGCCTGCCAGCCACCCTGTTCGACAAGGCCCGCGGCGCCGGCGGCAGGATGTCTAGCCGCCGCCTGCCCGATGCCGTGCTCGACCTGGGCGCCCAGTTCTTCAGCGTCCGCAACGCCACCTTTCGCCGCGCCGTGGAGGGCTGGCACAAGGCCCGCAGCATCGCCCCCTGGCCCGCCTCGCTGTGGTCGGCACAGGCAGGCCGCTGGCAACGTCACGAGGATGACCTGGAGCGCCTGTGCGGCACCCCGAGCATGAGCGCCGTGACTCGCCACCTGGCCAAAGGGCTGACGGTGAAGGCCCAGACCCGCATCGAACGCCTGGTGGGCAGTGCCGGACAGTGGCAACTGGTGGATGAGCACGGCGAGCACCACGGTCCCTTTACCCGCGTGGTAATCAGCGCCCCCTCCCCCCAGGCCCATGCTCTGGTGGCGCCCCACGACGCGACCCTGGCCGAGGCCTGCGAGGCGGTGATCCAGCGTCCCTGCTGGGCCGCCTGGGCGCTGTTCGACGCCCCCCTGCCGGCGCTGCCCGGCGTCGACGATGACTGGCAGGCGGTCCGGGTGAACGACCCGCGGCTGCGCTTCGTGGTCCGCAACCAGCTCAAGCCCGGCCGCCAGGATCAGGGCGAGAGCCTGAGCCTGCTGGCCAACCTCGAGTGGAGCGAGGTGCGCTTGGAGGACAGCCCGGAGACCATCGTGGAAGCGCTGCTCGACGCCTTCCAGCAGGCGCTGCCCGACGGCAGCCGCCTGCCGGAGCCCAGCGCCCTGGGTGCCCACCGCTGGCGCTATGCCCAACCCGACGTCTTCGCCGGCGGCGAGGCCGTCAACCTCGATTATCGACTCTCGGCCAGCGGCCTTTCGCTGTGCGGCGACGGCTGGCGCGGCCCGCGGGTCGAGGACGCCTGGCTCTCCGGCCACCATCTCGGCGAGGCCCTGGCCGCCGACGCCATCTGAATCGACCGTGACAGGAGTTCGTCATGCCTTACGCCCAGACACACATCGCCGCCGGGGCCGGGAGGTCCTGCCAGCCATGAGTGACCCCTCACAGCACGCCGGCGATACACCGCTCTACCCGATTCGCGAGGTTTCCCGCCTCACCGGCGTGAACTCGGTGACGCTGCGCGCCTGGGAGCGGCGCTACGGGTTGATCAAGCCCCAGCGCACACCCAAGGGACACCGCCTCTACGCCCGGGAAGACATCGAGCGCGTGGAGCAGATCCTGCAGTGGCTCAATCGCGGAGTACCGGTCAGCCAGGTGCGCGAACTGCTCGACCGCCCCGAGGCCAGCGAGGCCCCCATGGCCGACGCCAGCGACTGGCCGGGGCAGCGCGCGCAGCTGGTCACCGCGGTGGAGGCCCTGAACCTGGCCCGCCTGGAGACCCTCTACGCCCAGTCGCTCTCGCTCTATCCGGTGCCAGTATGCATCACCGAGCTGTGGGCGCCCACGGTGCAGATGCTGGAAGAGCGATGGGGCGAGAGGCTCGGCGATACCCTGCAGCGACTCAGCCTGGAGGCTTTCCTGCGCACCCGCATCGGCACCCGCCTGCTCCACGCCAATGCCCTCGCCCCAGGCCCGGTGCTGCTGATGGTGCCGCTGCCCGACGACCCCGGCACCCTGTGGCGGCTGCTGGCGGCCCTGGCCGCCAGCGATTGCGGCTACCGGGTGGAGCTGCTGGACACGGCACTGCCCTTCGGCGAGATGCCCCTGGCGGTGGAGGCACTGGGCGCCGGCGGCGTACTGATGGCCGGTAGCCACGCGGGGCGCAGCGACCTGGTGCGACGCCAGCTGCCGCGCCTGGCGGAGCAGCTGGAGGTGCCCCTGGCGCTATGTGGGCCGGTGGCGCGCATACGCGAGGCCGACCTTGAAGAGAGTCGCGTGGCGGTGCTGGGCGATGACCTGGGCCAGGCGATGACCCAGCTGTCCGCCTTGCTGCCCCTGACCCGGCTGCCCCAAACGACGTGAGCACACCATGCCCCTCACCCTGATGTGGTTTCGCAGCGACCTGCGCATCGCAGACAACCGCGCCCTGTCCGCGGCCGCCGCCCGTGGCCCGGTCGTGGCCATTTTTCTGCGCAGCCTGCCCCACTGGCGGCGTCACGGCCATGGCGCCAACCCGCTCAACTTTCGCGCCCGCGGTGTGGCGGCCCTGAAGAAGGCCCTGGCGGGGCTCAACATCCCGCTGCTGCACCGCGACATCGATGACTTCGCTGAGGCGCCCGCGACGCTGCTGACCATTGCCCGGGAGCTGGGCGCCGACGCCCTGCACTTCAATCACGAGTACCCCCTGGACGAGCAGCGCCGCGATGCCGCCGTGGCCGCCGCCTTTCAGGAGGCCAGGCTCGAGGCCCGCGGCCACCACGACGCCGTGGCCTTCGCCCCGGGGGAGCTGCTCACCGGCAAGGGCGACTACTACGGCGTCTTCACACCCTTCGCGAAGAGCTGGCATCGCCAGCTGACGGCAGAACGCCTGGCGGTGAGCAACACCCCCGCCCCGCAGGCCGCCACCGGCATCGCCGGCGAGGCGCTGCCCGAGCTGCCCGCCCTTGAGGACACTCCCGTCGACGGCCACCAGTGGCCCGCCGGGGAGGGGCCGGCCGCCGACCGCCTGGAGCGCTTCCTGCGCTTTCGTGGGCGACACTATGGGCGACAACGAGACTTTCCATCGATCCGCGGCACCAGTGAACTCTCGCCCTACCTGGCGCTGGGCATGATCTCCCACCGCCAGTGCCTGCAGGCAGTGCTGGCCGAGAACGGCGGCAGCCTGGCCGAGGGCGACGCCGGTCTCGTCACCTGGGTCAACGAACTGGTGTGGCGGGAGTTCTACCGCCACGTGGCGGTAGGCTTCCCCCAGGTGTGCCGCCACCGTCCCTTTCAGGCCCACACCGAGGCACTGGCCTGGCGGGATGATGACGAGGGCTTCGCCGCCTGGTGCGAGGGGCGCACCGGCTACCCCATCGTCGATGCCGCCATGCGCCAGCTGCTTGCCACCGGCTGGATGCACAACCGCCTGCGCATGATCACCGCCATGTTCCTCAGCAAGCATCTGCTGATCGACTGGCGCCGCGGCGAGACCTTCTTCATGCGCCACCTGGTAGACGGCGAATTCTGTGCCAACAACGGCGGCTGGCAGTGGGCGGCCTCCACGGGCACCGACGCCGCGCCCTACTTCCGGATCTTCAACCCCACCACCCAGTCGAGCCGCTTCGACCCCGAGGGCACCTTCCTGGCCGAGTGGCTGCCGGAACTGGTCGAGCTGCCCCCCAAGGCCCGACACGCGCCTCCCCGGGACCTGCTCGGTGGCGTCGACTATCCGCCTCCCATCGTCGACCACAAGGCGGCGCGCGCCCGGGCCCTGGACGCCTTCAAGGCGCTCAAGGCCGACTGATGTCCGGCACCGACCGATCCAGGAGCCCCCATGGCAGCCCTTGCAGATAACCGATTGGAGGCCTTCTGCGCCTTCTTCAATAAACTAGACAAGAGCTGTACAAACGAGCTGTACAGGTTCTATACTCCTGATGCGCTATTTATCGACCCGATGCACCGGATCGAGGGTGCCAAGGCCCTGGAGCGCTATTTTGCGACCCTATACGAGAACGTGACAGCGTGCCGCTTCAGCTTCCATGAGCGACAGATGTCGGGAGACCAGGCCTTTGCGACCTGGACCATGCACCTGACCCACCCGCGGCTCGATGGCGGTCGCGAGATCCACGTCGACGGATGCTCACACCTGACCTTCGCCGAAGACGGCCGGGTGGCGCGTCACCGCGACTACTTCGATGCCGGCGCCCTGCTTTATGAGCGCCTGCCACTGCTGGGCGGCGCTATACGTCTGGTGAAGAAACGAATCGACGGCTGACCGGTGGACTGCGGCGGCCAACCATCCCGGCCGAGGTTGCCGGACTCAGGAGGCCCCATGCCACTCCACGGCAAGCAACGCATCTGGCTTACCGGCGCCACCTCCGGCATCGGCCACGCCCTCGCCGAGCGCCTACTGGCGGATGGCCACCGGGTGGCGCTGAGTGCGCGGGGCGAGCCCGAACTCCGGGCGCTGGTCGCCGGGCGCGACAACGCCCTGCTACTGCCCCTCGACGTGAGCGACCGTCAAGCGGTGACCCGCGCCGGTGAGCGCATCGCCGCGGATTTCGGCGGCCTCGACTTGGCGCTGCTCAACGCCGGCACCTGTGAATACCTGGATGCGCAACGCTTCGACGTCGCGCTGGTGGAGCGGGTCTTCGCCCCCAACTTCTTTGGCGCCGTCTACTGTATCGATGCCGCCCTGCCGTTGCTTCGCCGGTCCCGCGCCGAGGGTGGCCGCCCGCTGCTGGCCGCAACGTCAAGCTCCGCGGCCTATCTGCCCCTGCCCCGCGCCGAGGCCTACGGCGCCTCCAAGGCGGCGCTCAGCCACTTTCTAGAATCCCTTCGCCTGGACCTCCACGCCGAGGGTATCGGCGTCAGCCTGATCCACCCCGGCTTCGTGAAGACCCCGCTCACCGATCGCAACGACTTCCCGATGCCGATGCGCATCGGGGTCGAGCAAGCCGTGGAGGCGATCCTCGACGGGCTCTCGCGCCGCCGCCTGGATATCCACTTCCCGCGCCGTTTCACCCTGCTGTTGAAACTGATGGGCATCATGCCCCCCTCGCTGCGCCACCGCCTCGGCCTGCGCTTGGTACGCCCGGCCACCACGTCGGAGATAGCCCCATGACCGCTTTTCATCGCCACCCCGGGGCGCCAGAGCCGGAGCGCCGCATCGCCGTGATCGGCAGTGGCATCGGCGGCATGGCCGCCGCCTGGTACCTGTCGAGCCGCCACCGGGTGACGCTCTTCGAGGCCGCCGACCGCCTGGGCGGCCACACCGCCACCATGGATGTCGAATTCGAGGGCCGCCACTACGCCATCGACACCGGCTTTATCGTTTTCAACGACTGGACCTACCCCCACTTCCAGAGTCTGCTGGCCCGGCTCCGGGTGCTCACCCAGCCCACCGAGATGAGTTTCTCGGTCCACGAGACCTCCCGCGACTTCGAGTACAACGGCCACACCCTGGCGAGCCTGTTCGCCCAGCGTCGCAACCTGCTGCGCCCGAGCTTCTACCGCCTGCTGCGCGACATCCTTCGCTTCAATCGCGAGGCGACCCAAGCCCTCGAGAGCGGCAGCCTGGACCCGGCCATGGCCCTCGGCGAGTGGCTCGACGCCGGCGGTTACGGCGCGACCTTTCAGCGCCATTACCTGCTGCCTATGGGGGCCGCCATCTGGTCGGCGAGCCTTCAGGACCTGCGCGACTTCCCGCTGCAGTTCTTCGTGCGCTTCTTTCGCCACCACGGCCTGCTCTCGGTGAGCAATCGCCCCCAGTGGTACACCCTGATGGGCGGCTCACGCAGCTACATTCCGGCGCTGACCGCGCCCTACGCGGGCCGCATCCGACTCTCGACCCCGGTGCGCGGCATCCGCCGTCTGGCCGATGGCGTAGAGGTCCGCAGCGACACCGGCACTGAGCGCTTCGACGAGGTGGTACTGGCCTGCCACGCCGACCAGGCCCTGGGCCTGCTGGAGGATCCTACTACCGCCGAGCGCGAGGTCCTCGGCGCGCTGCCCTACCAGGACAACGAGGTGGTGCTGCACACCGATACCCGGTTGCTGCCGCGCCGCCGCCGCGCCTGGGCGAGCTGGAACTACCGCCTCGACGGACGCGGCGAGGGCGAGCGCATCTCAGTGACCTACGACATGAATATTCTCCAGCGCCTGGAGTCCCCCCACACCTTCTGCGTGACCCTCAATGACGGCGACGCCATCGACCCGGCCAAGGTGCTGGGCCGCTATACCTACGCTCACCCCCAGTTCACCCTGGCCGGCGAGGCGGCCAAGGCGCGCCACGCCGAGATCTCCGGCCCCGCCTTCCGTACCCACTACTGCGGCGCCTACTGGCGCAACGGCTTCCATGAGGACGGCGTGTGGAGCGCGCTGCGGGTCGCCCGCGGCCTAGGCTGTGACGAGGACTCGCCCCGCCCCGGCGAGACCGGCTGGGCGCCTGAGGCCCTCGAGGGCGCGGTGGCATGAGCACCACGCCCCGCTCGCGCATCTATCGTGGCACCCTGCGCCACCGCCGCTACCTGCCACGCCACCACGCCTTCAGCTACCGGGTGTGGATGGCCTGGCTGGATCTGGATGAGCTGCCCGAGCTGTTCGACGGCGTCCCGGGTTTCAGCGCCCGCCGCCCGGCCCTGGCGCGCTTCCGCCGCGAGGACTATCTCAAGGACGAACTCAAGGACGAACTCAAGGACGACCTCAAGGACGATCTCACCTCCCATGACCGGCCGCTGAAGCAGGCGGTGCGGGAGGAGCTCACGCGCCAGCTCGGCTTCGCTCCGGAGGGACGCATCTGCCTGCTGACCCAGCTGCGCACCCTGGGGGTCGGCATCAACCCGGTCTCGCTCTACTACGCCTTCGATGCCGATGGCGAACTGCGCGCCGTGCTCGGTGAGGTGACCAATGTGCCATGGGGCGAGCGCGCCCGTTATGCCTGCGCCGTCGAACCAGGCCGCCATAGCCACGAGGCCACCTTCGCCAAGACGATGCACGTCTCCCCCTTCAACCCCATGGACATGACCTACCGCTGGCGCTTCAACACGCCGGACGAGCGGCTGATGATGCACATGGAGACCTGGCAGGGAGACGCGCGTCCCTTCGACGCCACCCTGACCCTGGAGGCCCGCCCGGCGACCCGCGGCGTGCTGCTGGGCACCCTGGCACGCCAGCCTTGGATCAGCCTCAAGACCCTGGCCGGCATCCACTTCGAGGCGCTGCGACTGTGGCTCAAGCGCGTGCCGATCCATGACCACCCCGGTCCTGACCCGAGTACCCGTAAGGAGAGTTCGTCGTGAACACCCTGCGCTCCGCAAGCACCAACCGGCCCCTCGTGGAGGAGCCCGATCGCCTGACCCGCTGGCTGCGGCCGCGGCTGCTGAAGCAGCTGGACCGCCTGGAGGGCGGCCAGGTCACCCTGATCGAGGGACACCGCCGCCACCGCCTCGGCCAGGGCGGCCCCCTCAACGTGACTCTGGTGGTGCGCGACACCCGCGCCTGGAAGCGCCTGGCGCTGGGCGGCACCGTGGGGGCCGCCGAGGCCTACATGGACGGCGACTGGGACGTCGACGACCTGGTCGCCCTGGTGCGGCTGCTCGCTGCCAACCTGGAGCGGGTCAACGGCGAGATGGAGAACGGCACGGCGCGACTGGGGCGCTGGCTGATGGCCGCCCTTTACCACCTGCAGCGCAACAGCCTGAAGGGCTCGCGGCGCAATATCGCCGCCCACTACGATATCGGCAATGAGCTGTTCGCCACCTTCCTGGACGAGCACCATCTGATGTATTCCAGCGCGGTGTTCCCCCACCCGGAGGCGAGCCTGGAGGAGGCCTCCACCTTCAAGCTGGACCTGATGCTCGACCGCCTCGACGTGCGCCACCAGCACCACCTGCTGGAGATCGGGACCGGCTGGGGCGGGCTGGCCATCCACGCCGCCCGCACCCGCGGCTGCCGAGTCACCACCACCACCATCTCCGAGGAGCAGTACGCCCATACCGCCCGGCGCATCGAGGAGGAGGGCCTGGGCGACCGCATCACCCTGCTCAAGCTGGATTACCGGGAGCTCGAAGGTCGCTTCGATCGGCTGATCTCGGTGGAGATGATCGAGGCGGTGGGTCACCAGTACCTGGACACCTACCTGGCCACCCTGGATCGCCTGCTGACCGACGACGGCATGGCCATGCTGCAGGCCATCACCATCCGCGACCAGCGCTTCGAGGCGGCCAAGCGCGAGATGGACTTCATCAAGCGCTACATCTTTCCGGGCGGCTTCCTGCCCTCTCACCGCGCCATCCTCGACGGCCTGGCCCGGCGCACCTCCCTCAACGTGCTGGCCATGGACGAGATCGGCACCCACTATGCGCGCACCCTGCGCGAATGGCGCCACCGCTTCGAGGCCAACCTCGAGCGGGTGCGCAAGCTGGGTTATGACGAGCGTTTCATCCGCATGTGGCGCTACTACCTCTGCTACTGCGAGGGCGGCTTCCTGGAGCGCAGCATCGGCACCTGCCACCTGCTGTTGGCCAAGCCCGGGGCTCGCCCCGCTCCCCTTACCGGGAGTCACTGAGCGATGGCCTTGCCGTCGGCCCTGCGCCGGCCCGGCACCCGCCGGGCCCTGCTCAACCTGGTGGCCTTTGAACTGGGCTGGATGGCCTGCGTGCTGGGGGGCTCCTGGATCGCGGCACTGGCCGCCGCCGTCGTGCTGACCCTTCACCTGGTCTGGCAGGCGCGGCCCGGCGAGTGGCGCTGGCTAGTGGGCTTTGCGGCGCTGGGGCTCGTGGTGGACGGGGGGCTGACGCTGGCCGGCGGCTTCGACTTCGGCGACCAGCCGCTGATGTTCGGGGTGCTGCCGCTGTGGATATGGCTCCTCTGGCCGCTGTTCGCCACCCTGCTGCACCACTCGCTCGCCTGGCTATGGCAGCGCCCCTGGCTCGCCGTGCTGGGGGGCGCCATCAGCGGCCCGGCCTCCTATTACGCCGGTGCCCGCCTGGCCGATGTGGCCCTCGCGCCCTGGCTGCTGCCGGCCCAGGCGCTGGTGTGGGGTCTGCTCTGCCTGTGGCTATGTCGTCTCCTGGGTCAAGGTTCCAAGCGCGCCTGGCGTGCATTCCCCCTGCGCGGACAGTAGACTTACCGTCTGTCACCTGGCGGCGGCCTGTCGCCTGCCGTGCACAATACCTTCGACCTTCGGAATGACCCAGTGACCAAGCAACACTCCTTTGATCGCGACGAACTGCTTGCCTGCTCCCGCGGCGAGCTGTTCGGCCCGGGTAACGCCCAGCTCCCTGCTCCCAACATGCTGATGCTCGACCGCATTACTCGCATCTACGAGGATGGCGGTGATTTCGGCAAGGGCGAGCTGATCGCCGAGTTGGATATCGACCCCAAGCTCTGGTTCTTCGAGTGCCACTTCCCCGGCGACCCGGTGATGCCCGGCTGCCTGGGCCTCGATGCCATGTGGCAGCTGGTCGGCTTCTACCTGGGCTGGCTCGGCCATCCGGGGCGCGGACGCGCCCTGGGCTGTGGCGAGGTGAAGTTCACCGGCCAAATCCTCCCCGAGGCCAGCAAGGTCACCTACAAGATCGACATCAAGCGCATCATCACCCGGCGCCTGATTCTCGGCATCGCCGACGGTACCGTGTCGGTCGATGGCCGCGACATCTACCAGGCCACCGACCTGCGTGTCGGCCTGTTCACTTCCACCGCGAACTTCTGAATCAGGAGGCTCCCATGCGACGAGTGGTAGTCACCGGTCTGGGCATCGTGTCCTGCCTGGGCAACGACCGTCAGGCCGTTCTCGAGGCGCTCAAGGAAGGGCGCTCGGGTATTCGTTTCAAGGAGGAGTATGCCGAGCGTGGCTTCCGCAGCCAGGTTGCCGGCAGCGTCGACATCGACCTCGACGCGCTCATCGACCGCAAGCTGCGCCGCTTCATGGGTGATGCCGCGGCCTACGCCTACGTCTCCATGGCCCAGGCCGTCGAGGATTCGGGGCTGGCCCCGGAGATGGTTTCTCACGAGCGTACCGGCCTGATCGCCGGCTCCGGCGGCGCCTCAAGCGCTAACCAGGTGGAGGCCGCCGATCTGATGCGCGAAAAGGGCCTGCGCCGCGTGGGGCCCTACCGGGTCACCCGCACCATGGGCAGCACCGTTTCCGCCTGCCTGGCCACGCCGTTCAAGATCAAGGGCATCAACTACTCCATCTCCTCGGCCTGCGCCACCTCGGCCCACTGCATCGGCAGCGCCATGGAGCAGATCCAGATGGGCAAGCAGGACGTGGTCTTCGCCGGCGGCGGCGAAGAGGAGCACTGGACCCTCTCCTGCCTGTTCGACGCCATGGGCGCGCTCTCCACCCAGTACAACGACACCCCCGACAAGGCCTCGCGCCCCTATGACCAGGCCCGCGACGGCTTCGTCATCGCCGGCGGTGGCGGCATGCTGGTGCTCGAGGAGCTGGAACACGCCCGCGCACGCGGAGCGAAGATCTATGCGGAAGTCGTGGGTTACGGTGCCACTTCCGACGGCCACGACATGGTCGCCCCCTCAGGAGATGGCGCGGTGCGCTGCATGCGCCAGGCCATGGCCACGGTGGAGGGCAAGATCGACTACATCAACACCCACGGCACCTCCACCCCGGTGGGCGATGTGGCCGAGCTCAAGGCGATCCGTGAGGTGTTCGGCGACAGCACGCCGGCCATGAGCTCCACCAAGTCGCTCACCGGCCACTCGCTGGGCGCTACCGGCGTGCAGGAGGCGATCTACGCGCTGCTGATGATGGAGAACGACTTCATCGCCGCCTCGGCCAATATCGAGACCCTCGACGAGCAGGCCGACGGCTTCGACATCGTCATGCAGCGTCGCGACGGCGTGAAGGTCGAGCGGGTGCTCTCCAACAGCTTCGGCTTCGGCGGCACCAACGCGTGCCTGGTGCTGGAAAGGTTCACGGACTGACATTCCGGGACTGAGTCCCACGGGCCGACCGAGCGTCGGCCCAACGCAAGGAGGCGCCCTTCGGGGCGCCTCCTTGCGTTGGTGGAGTCTTTGGATTGACAGGCATTGCGTTCGCGAGGCCTCGACTCAGACCGCATTCTTCTCGGCGGTGGCCGGCGGCGTCGGCGAGGCTGGCCGCGGCACCTCGGAGATCTCGGCCAGCCTCGCCTCGATCCAGGCCTCCACCTCGACCATCACCTCCTCCGGGGAGCGCCCGGTAGTCTCGATGGCCTCGCCCACCACCAGCGACAGCCGCCCCGGGTTCTTGACCCAGTGGCGCCCCGGCCAGCGCTCGCCGGCGTTGTGGGCGATCGGCAACACCGGTACGCCGGCGCGACAGGCGATCACCGCGCCTCCCTTGTTGTAGCGCTTGCGCTGCCCCGGCGCGACCCGGGTCCCCTCCGGAAAGATCAGCACCGAGAGCCCCTCCTCCAGACGCTGCCTGCCCTGGGTGAGCACCTGCTTCATGGCCCGGGCCGGCCGACTGCGATCCAGGGCGATGGGGTGAAGCAGGCGCAGCCCCCAGCCGAACAGCGGAATCCTCAGCAGCTCCTGCTTGAGCACGGTACAGATCGGCGGCTTGAGGACCTGCAGGTAGATGGTCTCCCACTCGCTCTGGTGGTTGGAGAGGATCACGCAGGGGCCTGCAGGCAGGCGCTCGCGCCCACGGATCTCGTAGCGCACCCCGCACGCCCAGCGAAACCAGGCGGTGATCAGGTGGTTGTAGACGTTGAGCAGGCGGTAGCGGCTGCTCAACGGCAGCAGCGGCGCCAGCGGCACGAACAGCAGGCCGCTCACCAGCATGATGAGGAAGTAGCCGACGTAGAAGAGCAGGCTGCGCAGGGCATTCATGAGGGCGATGGCTCCTGCGGCGGCTCATGGTAGCGATGGTTGACCTCGCACCAGGCGTCGAGCATCCGTCCCACCTCCAGCCGCCAGGGCTTCTGATGGACGCCGAACACCTCGAGCACCCGCCGGCAGTTGAGCACCCGCCGCAGCGGATGGTCGTGGTGGTGGTGCAGGGCCTTCACCTCCCCCAGGGCAGCCGGCTCGCCGAGCCCCTCGAGACGGGTCGCCAGCTGGGTGCGCACCATGGAGACGAAGGTGTAGACGCTGATCGGCTCGGTGCCGGCCAGGTGGTAGCTGCCCCAGGCCTCGGCGCCGCAGTGCTGCTGCTGGAGCATGCCGATCAGCGACATGGCCACGGCGTCGGCGGAGGTGGGACAGCAGGTGACGTCGGCCTCGCCGCGCACCTCCCGTCCCGCCACCAGGGTGTCGATCAATTCCCCCAGCCAGGCGTGACCGCCCTCCAGGGCGAACAGCGGCCCCAGGCGCACGATCAGGTGCCGCGGGTACTCCGCACGGATGCGATCGCCGGTGACCACCAGGCGACGCAGGCTCTCGTCCCGGGGCCGTGGGATGACGTGCTCGTCGATGGGCTCGGCGAAGCCGTCCTCGTAGAGCTGGTCGGAGACGCACCACACCAGCGGCACTCCGGCCTCCCGGCACACCTCCATGCAGTGCTCTACCGCCTCGGCGTGGGCGGACACCTCGGCCGGCGCGGCTCGGATGGGCCGCGAGAGCGGGGGAATGATCAGGGCATCCGGCGCCACCTCGGCAAGCCGCTCGGCATCGAGCACGCTGCCGGTGTCGATGACCAGTTCGGTATCGCTACGCCGATTGACCTCCCGGGCCAGCGCCAGGCTCAGGCAGTGGCCGGCATCCAGTATCAGCAGCTTCACTCGTGCTCCTCCCTGCCACCGACGGGTCGCTGCATCCTAGAATGGGATCTCGTCATCGAAGTCGTCGAAGCTGCCCGGATCCGGCGCCCCGTAGTTGCTCTGCTGGTTGCCCTGCTGCTTGCCTGGTTGACCGCCCTGGGGCTGCCCGGCCGGCGGGGTCGGGGCGGGACGCTGCTGGGGCTGAGCTGGCGGCTGGGACTGGCCGCCATAGCCGCCGCCCTGCTGCTGGGGAGCACCGCCATAGCCGCCCTGCTGAGGAGCGCCGCCGTATTGGCCGCCCTGGGGGGGCATGTTGACGCCCTGGGGCGCCCCACCGCCCTGGAAGTCACCGCCACCGGCCCGGGAGTCGAGCATCTGCATGTCGTTGACCACGATCTCGGTGCTGTAGCGATCCTGGCCGTCCTGCCCCTGCCACTTGCGGGTCTGGAGGCGACCCTCGACGTAGATGCGCGAGCCTTTCTTGAGGTATTGCTGGCCGATCTCGGCCAGCTTGTTGAACATCACCAGGGTATGCCACTCGGTGCGCTCCTGGCGCTGGCCGGATTGCTTGTCCATCCAGGTATCGGTGGTGGCCAGCCGCAGGTTGGCCACCGGGGCCCCGGAGGGCAGGAAGCGAACCTCGGGATCCTGTCCCAGGTTGCCGATCAGAATGACCTTGTTGACGCCACGGGCCATGTTGGACTCCTTGCTGTCATGAATGCTTGGGGCTGCAGGCAGGCCTGCAGGATGGCGCATCGAGCGCCTGCTTGCGAGCCAGACGTGGCGGGCCCGCCATCAGGCCCGCTCTTTGGGATTATCGATCACTCTCGCCAGGGCCTCTTCATCGAGGTGCCGGCGGTCCACCTTGAGATAGGCCAGTCGCTCCTCGGGGACCACCAGCACGTCCTCGACCCCGGCCACCTCGGCGAAACGTGCCGCCAGGCTCTCGAGGGCCGCGCCCTGGTGCTCGCCGTCCAGCGCCACCACCTCGCTGGCCAGGTGGGGTGGCGGCGTCATGCCCGCCATCAGCGCCAGCCACACCAGCCCCAGCAGGCCGCAGCCGACGAACACCGCGGCCAATCCCCACTGCTGGGCGAGGAAGCCGCCCAGCACCCCGCCCAGGAAGGCGCCCAGGAACTGGCTGGTGGAGTAGACCCCCATGGCGGTGCCCTTGGCCCCCGCCGGCGCTAGCTTGCTGAGCATCGAGGGCAGGGTGGCCTCGAGCAGGTTGAAGGCGATGAAGAACAGCAGCAACCAGCCGAACAGGCTCCACAACCCGTCGCCCAGGCCGGCCAACCCGCCGAGGCTAAGGCTGATGGCGCCGATGGCCAGCAGGCACATCGCCTTCATCTGGCGGCGCTTCTCGGCCAGGATCACCAACGGCACCATGCCGGCGAAGGCCAGCAGCATGACGCCCAGATAGGTGAGCCCGTGACGCTCCACCGCGATCCCGGCCTCCACCAGCCGGAAGGGGACGGCGACAAAGATGGCCATCAGGATCAGGTGCAGGGCGAAGATGGAGAGATCCAGGCGCAGCAGGTCAGGACGACCCAGGGTTGCGGTCAGCTGGCTGCGCTCGATGCCCACGTCGCGGTGCTGCAGGCGGCGCGGCGCGGGAGGGACCAGCTTCCACAGCACCAGCAGGCCCAGAGTGGCCAGCGCCGCGGTGAACCAGAACACCGCCGAGAGGCCAAAGCTGGCGGCCAGCCAGGGGCCCAGCACCATGGCCAGGGCGAAGGCCACGCCGATGGAGAGCCCGATGGTGGCCATGGCCGCGGTGCGCACCTGCTCGCGGGTCTGGTCGGCGAGCAGCGCCATGATGGCGGCGGCCACCGCCCCGCTGCCCTGAAGGCTGCGTCCCAGGATTACTCCGCCGATGGACTCGGCGTTCGCCGCCACCACGCTGCCGATCAAGAACAGCAGCAGGCCGAAGGCAATCACCGGCTTGCGACCGAGACGATCGGAGAGCGCGCCGAAAGGGATCTGCAACAGCGCCTGCGTTAGGCCATAGACGCCCAGCGCCAGCCCCACCATCAGCGGGGTGGCGCCGGCGAGGTCGTCGGCGTAGAGCGCCAGCACCGGCAGCACCATGAACAGGCCCAGCATGCGCGTGGCGTAGAGGCTGGCCAACCCGGTAATGGCGCGCCGCTCGCTGGACAGCAGCAGCCCGGAAACCTTTCGCATAGGGAGGATGACGTTCCATGCTCGGGTGCATTGCACCCCTGAGTGAAGCGCATATTCTAGCGGCTCGCCGCCACCCAGGGAAAGCCGCGTCCCGACGCCACTTTGCCGCCACGGCAGCCGGCCCCGTATAATCGCTCTTTTGCCGTGCGCCCGAGGTGGGAATGGACAGGATTCTGGTGAGGGGTGCCCGCACCCACAACCTGAAGGATATCGATGTCGAGCTGCCCCGCGACGCTCTGATCGTGGTCACCGGGCTCTCCGGCTCGGGCAAGTCGTCGCTGGCCTTCGACACCCTCTACGCTGAGGGGCAGCGCCGCTACGTGGAGTCGCTCTCCACCTATGCGCGACAGTTCCTGTCGATGATGGAGAAGCCCGACGTCGACCATATCGAGGGGTTGTCACCGGCGATCTCCATCGAACAGAAGTCCACCTCCCACAACCCCCGCTCCACCGTGGGCACCATCACCGAGATCTATGACTACCTGCGCCTGCTGTTCGCCCGCACCGGCACTCCCCGCTGCCCGGAGCACGGCGAGGACCTGGAAGCCCAGACGGTCTCCCAGATGGTCGACCAGGTGCTGGCGCTGCCGGAGGGCAGCAAGCTGATGCTGCTGGCCCCGGTGGTCAAGGGACGCAAGGGCGAGCACCTGCAGCTGCTGGCGGAGCTTCGCGCCCAGGGCTTCGTGCGGGCCATGGTCAATGGCCAGGTGCTCGAGCTGGACGACATCGCGCCCCTGGACAAGAACAAGAAGCACGATATCAGCGTGGTGGTGGACCGCATCAAGGTCCGCGAGGGGCTCCAGCAGCGCCTGGCGGAGTCCTTCGAGACGGCGCTGGGCCTCTCCGACGGTATCGCCATGGTCCACTTCATGGACGGCGAGCGCGACGATCTGGCTTTCTCGGCGCGCTTCGCCTGCCCGGTATGCGGCTACTCCATCGCCGAGCTCGAGCCGCGCATGTTCTCCTTCAACAACCCGGCCGGCGCCTGCCCAAGCTGCGACGGCCTCGGGGTGCAGCAGGTATTCGACCCGGACAAGCTGATCAGCCACCCGGAGCTCTCCCTGGCCGAGGGCGTCATCAAGGGCTGGGATCGGCGCAGCGTCTTCTACTTCAACCAGCTGCAGTCGGTGGCGGAGCACTACCGTTTCACCCTGGAGACCCCCTGGCAGGCGTTGGCGCGTCATGAGCGCGAGGTGATCCTCCACGGCAGCGGCCACGACGAGATCGCCTTCCACTACGTCAACGACCGGGGCCGCAAGGTGACCCGCCAGCACCCCTTCGAGGGGGTGCTGCCCAACCTGAAGCGCCGCTACCGCGAGACCGAGTCCAACATGGTCCGCGAGGAGCTGGCCCGCTACATCGCCGTGCAGCCCTGCCCCACCTGCCATGGCTCGCGGCTGCGCAAGGAGTCGCGTCACGTCTTCATCGACGAACGCAATTTGCCGGAGATGGTTCGGCTGCCCATCGGCGAAGCCTGGACCTACTTCAAGACGCTGACGCTGCCGGGGCGGCGCGGCGAGATCGCCGTGAAGATCATCAACGAGATCCACGCCCGCCTGGAGTTCCTGGTCAACGTGGGGCTCGACTACCTCAACCTGGAGCGCAGCGCCGAGACCCTCTCCGGCGGCGAGGCCCAGCGCATCCGCCTGGCCAGCCAGATCGGCGCCGGCCTGGTGGGGGTCATGTACATCCTCGACGAACCCTCCATCGGCCTGCACCAGCGCGACAACGACCGCCTTCTCAAGACCCTGGAGCGCCTGCGCGACCTGGGTAACACCGTGATCGTGGTGGAGCACGACGAGGATGCCATTCGCGCCGCGGACCACGTGCTGGATATCGGCCCGGGGGCCGGCGTCCACGGCGGGCGCATCGTCGCCCAGGGCACCCCCGAGGCGGTGATGGCCAATCCCGACTCCCTCACCGGCCAGTACCTGGTCGGCACCCGGCGCATCGAGGTGCCGCCGTGGCGGATTCCCGGCAACCCGGAGAAGGTGCTGCGCCTGGTGGGCGCGACCGGCAACAACCTCCAGGACGTCACCCTCGAGCTGCCCCTGGGGCTGTTTATTTGCGTCACCGGCGTCTCGGGCTCCGGCAAGTCGACGCTGATCAATTCGACCCTGATGCCCATCGCCGCCCGGGAGCTCAACCACGCCACCAGCCTGACCCCGGGGCCCCATGAGCGCATCGAGGGGCTCGACCAGCTCGACAAGGTCATCGACATCGACCAGAGCCCCATCGGCCGCACCCCGCGCTCCAATCCCGCCACCTACACCGGCATCTTCACGCCGATCCGCGAGCTCTTCGCCGGCACCCAGGAGGCGCGTTCCCGCGGCTACAAACCGGGGCGCTTCTCGTTCAACGTCAAGGGCGGGCGCTGCGAGGCGTGCCAGGGCGAGGGGATGATCAAGGTGGAGATGCACTTCCTGCCGGACATCTACGTGCCCTGCGACGTCTGCAAGGGCAAGCGCTACAACCGCGAGACTCTGGAGATCCAGTACAAGGGCAAGACCATCGACGAGGTGCTGGGGATGACCGTGGAGGAGGCGCTGGCGTTCTTCAGCCCGGTGCCGGCCATCGCCCGGCGCCTGCAGACCCTGCTCGACGTGGGACTTTCCTACATCCGCCTCGGGCAGAGCGCCACCACACTCTCCGGCGGCGAGGCCCAGCGGGTCAAGCTGGCCCGGGAGCTGGCCAAGCGCGACACCGGCAAGACGCTCTACATCCTCGACGAGCCCACCACCGGGCTGCACTTCGAGGACATCCGCCAGCTGCTCACCGTGCTCCACCGCCTGCGCGACCACGGCAACACTATCGTGGTGATCGAGCACAACCTGGACGTGATCAAGACCGCCGACTGGGTGGTCGACCTGGGCCCCGAGGGCGGCTCCGGCGGCGGGCGCATCATCGCCGAGGGCACCCCGGAGCAGGTGGCGAAGATGGACGCCTCCCACACCGGGCGCTTCCTCAAGCCGCTACTGGAACGCGCCCGACAGCACAAGGCCGAACCGGCATAAAAAACCGGCCCCTCTCGAGGGGCCGGTTTGGCGTACCGTAGCCGGAAACGCGGTCGAGGATCACTCCTCGGCGGCGTCTTCCTCGACCTCGACGACCGGACGGTCGACGAGTTCGATATAGGCCATGGGCGCGTTGTCGCCGGTGCGGAAGCCGCACTTGAGAATACGGACATAACCGCCCGGACGCTCGACGTAACGCGGACCCAGCTCGTTGAACAGCTTGCCCACCGCTTCCTTGGAACGGGTGCGGGAGAAAGCCAGACGACGATTGGCTACGCTATCCTGCTTGGCCAGAGTGATGAGCGGTTCGATGACGCGACGCAGCTCCTTGGCCTTGGGCAGGGTTGTCTTGATGACCTCGTGCTCGATCAACGACACGCTCATGTTCTTGAACATGGCCTGGCGGTGCGAGCTGGTCCGATTGAGGTGACGACCACTCTTACGATGACGCATGGGTGTGATTCCTTACCAAACTGGGACTCGAGTCGGCGCTCACGCGGAGGCCTTGTCGTCCTTCAGGCTAGCCGGCGGCCAGTTTTCCAGCCGCATGCCCAGGGAAAGACCGCGCGCTGCAAGGACGTCCTTGATCTCGTTCAGGGACTTCTTGCCGAGGTTCGGCGTCTTCAACAGCTCCACCTCGGTGCGCTGGATCAGATCGCCGATGTAGTAGATATTCTCGGCCTTCAGGCAGTTGGCGCTGCGAACGGTCAACTCGAGATCGTCTACGGGGCGCAGCAGGATCGGATCGATATGATCCTCTTCCTCCTCCACTTCCTGTTCCTTGTCGGCTTCCAGATCGACGAACGCAGCCAGCTGATCCTGCAGGATGGTCGCGCTGCGACGGATCGCCTCTTCGGGATCCAGGGTACCGTCGGTTTCCAGGTTGATGATCAACTTGTCGAGGTCGGTGCGCTGTTCGACACGCGCGGCCTCGACGGAGTAGGAAACCCGACGCACGGGGCTGAAGGTCGCATCCAGCTGCAGGCGGCCGATGGCACGAGACTCATCGTCGGCGCCAAGGCGAGCGTCTGCCGGCTCATAGCCGCGGCCGAGGGCCACCTTGAGCTGCATCTTGAGCTCGGCACCCTCGTTGACATGGGCGATGACGTGCTCGGGGTTGACGATCTCGACGTCGTGGTCGAGGGCGATATCACCCGCCGTGACGACGGCCGGGCCCTGCTTGTTCAGCGAGAGCACCGCCTCATCGCGGGTGTGCATCTTGATCGCCACGTCCTTGAGATTCAGGAGGATCTCGATGACATCTTCCTGGACCCCTTCGATCGCGCTGTACTCGTGATCGACACCGCTGATCTCGGCTTCCACCACGGCACAGCCGGGCATGGACGAGAGCAGAATGCGACGCAGTGCGTTGCCCAGGGTGTGGCCGAAGCCACGCTCGAAGGGCTCGAGCACGATCTTCGCGTGATGTGCGCTGATCTCTTCGACCTTGATGTCGCGCGGACGAAGAAACTCGTTCACTGAACGCTGCATATGTACACCTTTCAGGCTGCCAAACGGATACTCGGTACTCTGAGCCGGCCCCCACTCGGGGGGCCGGGCGCTAGCAGCGCTTACTTGGAGTACAGCTCGACGATCAGGGCCTCGTTGATGTCGGCTGTCAGGTCGCCGCGCTCGGGCAGCGCCTTGAACGTGCCTTCCATCTTCTTGGCGTCGATCTCGATCCAGGCCACATCGCCGCGGTTGGCGGCCAGGGCCAGGGCATTCTGGATGCGCGCCTGGTTCTTCGATTTCTCGCGAACGGAGACAACGTCACCGGGCTTGACCTGGTAGGAGGCCACGTTGACGGTCTTGCCGTTCACGGCGATGGCCTTGTGGCTGACCAGCTGCCGAGCTTCGGAGCGGGTCGAGCCGTAGCCCATGCGGTAGACGACGTTGTCCAGTCGGGATTCGAGGAGCTGCAGCAACACTTCGCCGGTCGCGCCCTTGAGACGGGCCGCTTCCTTGTAGTAGTTGCGGAACTGCTTCTCGAGTACGCCATACATGCGACGTACTTTCTGCTTCTCGCGAAGCTGCAAGCCGTATTCGGAAATACGCTGACGGCGCTGGCCGTGCACACCCGGAATCTGCTCGGATTTGCACTTCTTCTCGAAGGGGGTCACACCACTCTTCAGAAAGAGATCGGTGCCTTCCCGACGAGACAGTTTGCACTTCGGTCCAATGTAACGAGCCATGAATCTGTCTCCTTAAACGCGGCGTTTCTTCGGCGGACGGCAGCCATTGTGGGGAATGGGCGTCGCGTCGGTGATGCTCTGCACGCGGAAGCCGGCGGCATTGAGCGCGCGCACGGCGGATTCACGGCCAGGACCGGGGCCCTTGACCAGCACGTCGACGTTTTTCACACCATACTCGGCTGCAGCAGTCGCTGCACGCTCGCTTGCTACTTGAGCAGCGAACGGGGTGCTCTTGCGAGAACCACGAAAACCCGAACCACCGGCAGTCGCCCAAGAAAGAGCGTTGCCCTGGCGGTCTGTGATCGTAATGATCGTGTTGTTAAAAGAGGCGTGGATATGCGCAATGGCATCCACTACCTGCTTTTTAACCTTCTTGCGATTGCTACGCGGGTTAGCCATGTTGATGATTCTTCCTGTCTTTACGCCAGAACGTGCGTGTTATTTGCGGATCGGCTTGCGCGGGCCCTTGCGGGTACGCGCATTGGTCTTGGTACGCTGACCACGCAGCGGAAGACCACGACGATGACGCAGACCACGGTAGCAACCCAAGTCCATGAGACGCTTGATATTAAGCGTGACATCACGGCGAAGGTCGCCCTCTACGGTATACTTGCCAACCTCGGAACGCAGGGTGTCGAGCTCTTCGCTGGACAGCTCCTGGATCTTGGTGGTCGACGCGATGCCGGACGCGGCACAGATTTCCTGTGCACGAGTGCGGCCAATCCCGAAGATATAGGTCAGCGAGATCGCCGCATGCTTGTTGTCCGGGATATTGACGCCTGCAATACGGGCCATCAGCTTACTCCGAAATTTGAGCGGCTTGCTCGTTGGGTCATCTTAAAAGGCGCAACAGCATACCCCTTTCCCTGCGACAGGGCAAGAGGCATGCCGACGCCGGTCCATCACAGTGCCAGGAATCAACCCTGGCGCTGCTTGTGCCGCGGCTCGCTGCAGATGACGC
Source organism: Halomonas salsilacus (assembly GCF_051216275.1). NCBI lineage: Bacteria > Pseudomonadati > Pseudomonadota > Gammaproteobacteria > Oceanospirillales > Halomonadaceae > Halomonas > Halomonas salsilacus. Next base: position 31,472 of record NZ_JBPKAQ010000014.1, on the reverse strand, counting down.
GGACAGCGCCATTGCGACGAATGATCTTGCAGTTGCGACACATTTTCTTAACGGAAGCTCGAACTTTCATCGTTCCATCTCCAAGGTTGGCTCGCGCCGCGGTCCAGTGCTTCGGGTCGCGGCGCGCCAATTCACGAGCGGCGCGCCTCAGCGCATCATGCCGCCGCTACCGTAGCCTTTCAGGTTGGACTTCTTCATCACCGACTCGTACTGGTGCGACATGAGGTGCGATTGCACCTGGGCCATGAAGTCCATGATGACCACCACCACGATCAGCAGCGCCGTGCCGCCGAAGAAGAACGGCACGTTCCAGGCCACGATCAGAAATTGAGGCATCAGGGAAACCGCGGTGATGTACATGGCGCCGAACAGGGTCAGACGGGTCATGACCTTGTCGACATAGCGAGCCGTCTGCTCGCCTGGACGAATCCCCGGCAGGAAGGCACCCGACTTCTTGAGGTTGTCGGCGACGTCCTTGGGATTGAAGACCAGCGCTGTGTAAAAGAAGCAGAAGAATATCACCGCCGCGGCGAAAAGCAAGATATGTAGTGGCTGACCCGGCCCGAGAGCCTGGGAAGCACGCTGAAGCCACTCGAGGCCGTCGCCACTCCCTACCCACTGGCCCAGCGAGGCCGGGAACAGCAGGATACTGGAGGCGAAGATCGCCGGGATGACACCAGCCATGTTCACTTTCAATGGCAGGTAGCTGCTCTGCCCCGCGTACATCTTGTTACCGACCTGGCGCCGTGGGTAGTTCACCGTGATGCGGCGCTGGCCGCGCTCGATGAACACCACGAAGGCGACGGTAGCGACGCCCAGCACGGAGAGGGCCAGCAGCGGAAGTACGTTCCAGGCGCCTTCATTGCGAGCCAGCTCGAAGGCCTGTCCCACCGCGCTCGGCAGACCGGCGACGATGCCCGAGAAGATCAGCAGCGATATGCCATTGCCGATGCCCTTCTCGGTAATCTGCTCGCCCAGCCACATCAGGAACACCGCACCGGTCACGAAGGTGATGATCGCGGTGAAATAGAAGCTGAAGTCTGCGGTGTAGGCGATACCCTGGTTGGCCAGGCCGACCGACATGCCGGTGCCCTGAACCAGGGCCAGGACCACGGTAAGGTAGCGTGTGTATTGGCTGATCTTGCGACGACCGCCCTCGCCTTCCTTCTTGAGCTGCTCAAGATGGGGCGAGACCGCGGTCATCAGCTGCATGATGATCGATGCCGAGATGTAGGGCATGATGCCCAGCGCCATGATACTCATCCGCTCCAGGGCGCCACCCGAGAACATGTTGAACATGCCGAGGATGGTACCCTGCTGCTCCCTGAACAAGGCAGCAAGCTGGTCAGGATTCATACCGGGCACGGGGATGTGGGCACCGATCCGGTACACCACGATGGCGAGGAGCACAAAGCGCAGGCGCGCCCAGAGTTCACCCAGACCGCTGCCCGTCGCCGGCATTTTTCCTGACTTGGCCATTTAGTCCTCTACCTTGCCACCGGCGGCTTCGATCGCGGCACGGGCACCCTTGGTGACCTTGATGCCGCGGACCGTGACCGCCTTGTTCAGTTCGCCGGACAGGATCACCTTCGCGTGCAGCGTGGCATCCTTCAGCACGTTGGCCTGCTTGAGGGTTTCCAGAGTGACCTCGTCACCCGCCACCTTGACCAGCTCACCCAGGCGGACTTCTTCGGAAACCAGCGACTTCATGGAGGTGAAGCCGAACTTCGGCAGACGCCGCTGCAGCGGCATCTGACCGCCCTCGAAGCCGGGCTTGACGCTGCCGCCGCTGCGTGATTTCTGGCCCTTGTGGCCACGGCCGCCGGTCTTGCCCAGACCGGAGCCGATGCCACGACCAACACGCTTCTCGGCGTGCTTTGAACCCGGTGCCGGGCTCAGGCTATTGAGTTTCATGGATTACTCTCCCTCAACGCGCACAAGGTAGGTCACCTTGTGGATCATGCCGCGTACGGCAGGGGTGTCTTCCAGTTCAACCGTGTGACCGATTCGGCGCAGCCCAAGACCCTTCATTGTGGCCTTGTGCGTGGGCAAGATGCCGATGGTGCTGCGGGTCTGGGTCACCTTGAGTGTTGCTGCCATGGTATTTACCCCGTGATCGCTTCGACAGACAGACCGCGCTTGGCGGCTATGTCTTCCGGCGCTTGCATGGCGGTCAGGCCCCTGACGGTAGCCCGCACCACGTTCACCGGATTGGTGGACCCGTAGCACTTGGCCAGGACGTCATGGACACCTGCCAGCTCGAGCACGGAGCGCATGGCGCCGCCTGCGATGATGCCAGTACCCTCGGAAGCGGGCTGCATGTACACCTTGGAGGCGCCATGACGGGCCTTGACCGGGTACTGCAAAGTGCCACCCGCGAGGTTGACCTTGACCATGTTGCGGCGAGCCTGGTCCATCGCCTTCTGGATCGCGACCGGCACTTCACGCGCCTTGCCGCGACCGAAGCCGACTCGGCCCTTGCCGTCACCCACGACGGTCAGAGCGGTGAAACCGAAGATACGGCCACCCTTGACCACCTTGGCGACACGGTTGACCTGTACCAGTTTCTCCTGGAGGTCGCCGCTTTGCTGTTCGTTCTTCGCCATCGTAAAACCCTTTAGAATTCCAGGCCGCCTTCACGAGCGGCGTCGGCCAGGGCCTTCACGCGCCCATGGTACTTGAAACCGGCACGATCGAAGGCCACCTGGGTGATACCTGCTTCCTTGGCGCGCTCGGCAATCAGAGCGCCCACCTTGGCGGCGGCGTCGGCATTGCCGGTTGCACCCTCACGCAGGGCCTTGTCCAGCGTGGAAGCGCTGGCGAGGACCTTACCACCATCCGGCGAGATGATCTGCGCATAGATGTGGCGGGGGGTACGGTTGACGCACAGGCGATACACGCCCAGCTCGCGGATCTTGGCGCGAGCGCGGCGGGCACGACGGAGACGAGATTCTTTCTTCGCGTTCATAACCCTGCCTTACTTCTTCTTGGCTTCTTTGCGACGCACCTGCTCGTCGGCGTACCGTACACCCTTGCCCTTATAGGGTTCAGGCGGACGGAAGGCGCGGATTTCCGCGGCAACCTGGCCGAGCATCTGCTTGTCCGCGCTCTTCAGCACGATCTGGGTGTTCTTCGGCGTTTCCGCGGAGACACCCTCAGGCAGCGTGTATTCGACCGGGTGCGAGAAGCCCAGTGACAGATTGAGCGTCTGGCCCTTGGCTTGGGCACGATAACCGACGCCGATGATTTCGAGAGACTTGGTGAAGCCTTCGCTCACGCCGGTGACCAGGTTCTGAACCAGGGCACGGGTGGTACCGGACATGGCCCAGCTCTTGGCGGCCTCGCTCGGCGCGAAGGTCAGCTGACCCTCTTCCTGACCAATCACCACATCGGGGTGAATCGTCAGGGACAACTTACCCTGACCGCCCTTGACGGTCAGCTGGTCGCCGTCGAGATTGATCTCGACGCCAGCGGGCACTTTAACCGGATATTTGGCTACGCGTGACATTCCAAACTCCTAGAATACGGTGCAGAGGACTTCGCCACCGACACCGGCCTTGCGAGCCGCGCGATCGGTCATCACCCCGTTGGAGGTGGTGACGATAGCGATACCCAGGCCATCGGCGACCTTCGGCAGCGCGTCCTTGCCCTTGTACTGGCGCAGGGACGGCTTGGAAACTCGCTGAATGTGCTCGATGACCGGCTTGCCCTCGAAGTACTTGAGGGTCACCGTCAGCTCGGGCTTGGCAGCCTCGGACACCGCGAAGTCGTTGATGTAACCCTCTTCCTTCAATACGCGGGCCACCTCGATCTTCAGCTTGGAGGACGGCATGGTGACCGTCTCCTTGGTGGCCATCTGCGCATTGCGGATACGAGTGAACATATCCGCCAGAGTGTCTTGCATGCTCATTTACGTTGCGCTCCTGATTCTCGCGTGGCTTACCAGCTGGACTTCTTCAGTCCAGGGACGTCGCCACGCATGGCGGCTTCGCGAAGCTTGTTGCGGCCGAGGCCGAACTTGTTGTAGTAGCCGTGCGGACGGCCGGTGATGCGGCAACGGTTACGCTGACGCACCGGGCTGGAGTCTCGCGGCAGCTGCTGCAGCTTCAGCGTCGCCTCGAAGCGCTCTTCATCGGAAGTGTTGACATCCTGGATGATCGCCTTGAGCTCGGCGCGCCTGGCGGCAAATTTCGCCACCAGTTTGGTGCGCTTGAGCTCACGCTCTACCATGCTTTTCTTTGCCATGATCCCACCCTTATTTCTTGAACGGGAAGTTCAGCGCGCTCAACAGCGCACGACCTTCATCATCGGTTTTGGCGGTGGTGGTGATGGTGACATCCAGACCACGGATCCGATCGATCTTATCATACTCGATCTCCGGGAAGATGATCTGCTCACGCACCCCCATGGAGTAATTGCCACGACCGTCGAAGGACTTCGGGTTGAGACCACGGAAGTCACGAACGCGGGGGATCGCGATATTCACCAGGCGATCGAGGAAGTCCCACATGCGCTCGGAGCGCAGCGTTACCTTGATCCCGATCGGCCAGCCTTCACGCACCTTGAAGCCCGCGATGGACTTGCGTGCCTTGGTCACCATCGGCTTCTGACCGGAAAGCTTCTCCAGATCACCGATGGCATTGTCGATCAGCTTCTTGTCGCTGGTCGCTTCGCCGATGCCCATGTTAAGAGTCACCTTGGTGACCCGCGGCACCTGCATCACGTTGGCGTAGCTGAACTGCTCTTTGAGTTGAGCCACCACCTCGTTCTGATAACGTTCTTTCAAGTTCGCCATTTTGCTACCCGACTCGCGTTAGGCGTCGATCTGCGTCTGCGTCGACTTGTAGATACGTACCTTGGTACCGTCTTCCTTCACCTGGAAGCCGACGCGATCCGCCTTACCGGTCTCCGAATTGAAGATGGCTACGTTGGACACGTGAATCGGAGCCTCACGCTCGACGATACCGCCCTGATTGCCCGCCATGGGATTGGGCTTGGTGTGACGCTTGATCATGTTCACACCGGACACGACATAGCGATCGTCCTTGAGGACGCGCTTCACCGTGCCACGCTTACCCTTATCCTTGCCGGCGATGACGACGACTTCATCGTCACGTTTGATTTTTTGCATATCCGCCTCGCTCCTTACAGCACTTCAGGCGCCAAGGAAATGATCTTCATGAACTTCTCGTTGCGAAGCTCACGGGTCACCGGCCCGAAGATACGGGTACCGATTGGCTGTTCGTTGGTGTTGTTCAACAGAACCGCCGCATTTCCATCGAAACGGATCAGCGAACCGTCGGAACGACGGACGCCGCTACGGGTGCGAACCACCACCGCCTTGAGGACCTGGCCCTTCTTGACCTTGCCACGCGGAATGGCTTCCTTCACCGTGACCTTGATGACATCGCCGATGTGAGCGTAGCGACGGTGTGAACCGCCCAACACCTTGATGCATTGCACCCGGCGCGCTCCGCTGTTGTCGGCGACATCCAGCATTGTCTGAGTCTGAATCATCGGTTTTCTCCAAACCTAATCTGACTGCACTGGTTTGACAGGCGTGAGCTGATCAGCCCTTGGCCTGCTCGACCACCTCGACCAGCTTCCAGGACTTGGTCTTGGACAGCGGGCGGCACTCCTGGATGGAGACCGTATCGCCGTCCTTCGCCTGGTTCGCCTCGTCATGGGCGTGCAGCTTGGTGGAGCGCTTGACGTACTTGCCGTAGATCGGGTGACGCACGCGGCGCTCGATCATCACGACGATGGACTTATCCATCTTGTCGCTCACCACCTTGCCGGTGAGCGTACGAGCTTTCTTTTCTTCGACCATCTCAGTCACCTGCCTTCTCGTTGAGCACAGTCTTCACCCGGGCGATATCCCGACGAACCTGCTTGAGCAGATGAGTCTGGCTGAGCTGACCGGTGGCCTTCTGCATGCGCAGGTTGAACTGCTCGCGGAGGAGTTCGAGGAGCTGACTCTTCAGCTCATCGACTGATTTTTCACGGATTTCCTGGGCTTTCATCACATCACCGTCCGTTTCACAAAGGTGGTGGATATGGGCATCTTCTGGGCCGCCAGAGTGAAGGCCTCACGGGCCAACTCTTCGGAAACGCCTTCGATCTCATACAGGACCCGACCCGGCTGGATCTGCGCGACCCAGTACTCGACGGAGCCCTTGCCTTTACCCATACGGACTTCGAGTGGCTTCTTGGAAATCGGCTTGTCCGGGAACACGCGGATCCAGATCTTGCCGCCACGCTTGACGTGACGGGTGATCGCGCGACGGCCGGCCTCGATCTGGCGCGCAGTGATGCGGCCGCGACCGGTTGCCTTAAGGCCGTATTCCCCGAAGCTGATCTTGCTCCCGCGATGCGCCAGGCCACGGTTACGGCCTTTCTGCATCTTGCGGAATTTCATACGCTTGGGTTGTAACATCGACTCGCTCTCCCCTTACCTGGAACCTTTCTTCTTGGAGGGCGCGGCCTGAGGCTGCTTCGCCTTGGCGCGGACCTCTTCGATGCCCCCGAGGATCTCGCCCTTGAAGACCCACACCTTGACACCGATGATGCCGTAGGTGGTCTTGGCCTCAAAGGCGGCGTAGTCGATGTCCGCACGCAGGGTATGCAGCGGAACACGACCTTCCCGGTACCATTCGGTGCGCGCGATTTCCGCGCCACCGAGACGGCCGGCCAGCATCACCTTGATGCCACCGGCGCCCAGGCGCATGGCGTTCTGTACCGCACGCTTCATGGCGCGACGGAACATGACGCGGCGCTCGAGCTGGCCGGCGATGTTCTGGGCCACGAGCATGGCGTCCAGCTCGGGCTTGCGAACTTCCTCGATGTTGACGTGCACAGGCACGCCCATCATCGCGGTGACTTCACGGCGCAGGCGATCGACATCTTCGCCCTTCTTGCCAATCACGATGCCCGGACGGGCGGTGTGAATGGTGATGCGCGCGTTATTGGCAGGACGCTCGATAGTGATGCGGCTCACGGAAGCGTTCTTGAGACGCTCCACGAGAAAGCTTCGCACTGCGAGGTCGCTGTTGAGCTTATCGGCATAGGCGCCGCGCTCGGCGTACCAGACTGAAGTATGGTCTTTGACGATACCCAGTCGGATGCCTGTTGGATGTACTTTCTGACCCATCTGGTCGACTCCTACTTCTCGGCTACCTTGACGGTGATGTGGCAGGTGCGCTTCAAGATACGATCCGCGCGGCCCTTGGCACGCGGCTTGATACGCTTGAGCGTCATGCCCTCATCGACGCAGATGGTCGAGACACGCAGCTCGTCGATATCCATGCCGTTATTTTCTTCCGCATTCGCGATGGCGGACTGCAGCACTTTCTTGACCAGTTTGGCAGCCTTCTTCGGTGAGAAGGTCAGCAGGTCCAGCGCCTCGGCGACCGGTTTACCGCGCACCTGGTCAGCCACCAAACGGGCCTTCTGGGCGGATAAACGAGCGCCACGCAGCTTAGCTGTGACTTCCATCTCTCAATCCTCTCTGGCTTACCGTTTGGCTTTCTTGTCCGCCGCATGACCGCGATAGGTGCGGGTAGCAGCGAATTCGCCCAGCTTGTGGCCAACCATCTCCTCGGCGACGTGCACCGGGACGTGCTGGCGACCGTTATGGACCGCAATGGTGAGCCCGACCATGTTGGGCAGGATCATAGAACGACGTGACCAGGTCTTGATCGGTTTGCGGTCGTTCTTCTCCACTGCAGCCTCAACCTTCTTCAGCAGATGAAGGTCAATGAAGGGACCTTTCTTCAGTGAACGTGGCACAGCCGTTACCTCTTAAAGTCTTGGCGTTTTCAATCAGTTCCGGGCCTTGCGGCGACGGATGATCAGCTTGTCGGTGCGCTTGTTCTTGCGGGTCTTGTGGCCCTTGGTGGGGATACCCCACGGGGACACCGGATGACGACCACCGCTGGTGCGACCTTCGCCGCCGCCGTGGGGGTGATCCACCGGGTTCATGGCCACGCCGCGAACGGTCGGGCGCACACCTCTCCAGCGCTTTGCACCGGCCTTGCCAAGCTGACGCAGGCTGTGCTCGGAGTTGCTCACTTCCCCCAGGGTCGCGCGGCATTCGCTCAGCACCTTGCGCATCTCGCCGGAGCGCAGACGCAGCGTGGCATAGCTGCCTTCACGGGCGACCAGCTGGGCGCTGGTGCCGGCACTGCGAGCGATCTGAGCGCCCTTGCCGGGCTTAAGCTCGATGCAGTGCACGGTAGAACCCAGCGGAATGTTACGCAGCGGAAGAGCATTGCCCTTCTTGATGGCCGCGTTGACCCCGGACTCGAGTTTGTCGCCTGCGCTCACGCCCTTGGGCGCGATGATGTAGCGACGCTCACCGTCCAGGTACTTCAGCAGCGCGATGTGAGCGCTTCGGTTTGGGTCATACTCAATGCGCTCGACGATGGCCGGAATGCCATCCTTGATACGCTTGAAGTCGATGATCCGGTAGTGCTGACGGTGCCCACCGCCCACGTGACGGGTGGTGATACGACCGTTGTTGTTACGACCACCACTGCGCGACTGCTTTTCGAGCAGTGCCGCGAAGGGCTTGCCCTTGTGCAGGTCTTCACCAACGATCTTGACGACGTGGCGACGGCCGGCGGATGTGGGTTTGGTCTTGACGATTGCCATTGTCCGTACTCCTGCCCTTATTCGGCGCCAGAGAAGTCTTCAAGGGTTTCGCCGGCGGCCAGCGATACATAGGCCTTGCGATACCCCTTGCGGTGACCCAGTCCATGCGCGGTGCGCTTGGTCTTGCCCTTGACGTTCAGCGTCTGAACGCGTTCGACCTTCTTGCCAAACAGGGCCTCGACGGCCTTCTTGATCTCGGGCTTGGTCGCGTCGCTGGCCACTTTGAACACGTACTGGTTGCGTTCGGCTGCCATTGCGGCCTTCTCGGTCACGTGCGGACCCAGCAGGACCTTGAATACACGCTCCTGGTTCATGCCAGCTTCTCCTCGAATTTGCGCAGGGCCGAGACGGTGACCAGCACCTTGTCGAAGGCGACCAGGCTCACCGGGTCAGCGGCGGCCACGTCCACCACATCCACGTTGGGAATGTTGCGGGCGGCCAGATAGAGCTTCTCGTCGACTTCTTCGGTGACGATCAGCACCTTCTCAAGGCCCAGTTCGCTGAGCTTGGCCACCAGCTCCTTGGTCTTCGGCGCTTCGACGGAGATCTCCTCGACGGCCACCAGTCGCTCCTGACGCACCAGCTCGGAGAGAATGGAGCGCATCGCCGCGCGATACATCTTGCGGTTGACCTTCTGCGAGTGGTCCTGAGGACGCGCTGCAAAGGTCACACCGCCGCTGCGCCATAGCGGAGAGCGGATGGTGCCGGCACGAGCGCGACCGGTGCCCTTCTGACGCCACGGCTTCTTGCCGCCGCCACGCACGTCGGAACGGTTCTTCTGGGCGCGAGTCCCCTGACGACCACCGGCCAGATAGGCGGTGACGACCTGGTGCACGAGCGCTTCGTTGAAGTCTTTGCCAAAGGTGGCGTCGGACACTTCGACAGTGCCAGCCCCGGCTGCAAGATTCAGATTCATCGGTCTCTATCCCCTTCAGCCAGCTTTCACGGCGCTGCGCACGATCACGTCACTGCCGGTGGCACCGGGCACGGCGCCCTTGACCAGCAGCAGGTTGCGTTCAACATCGACACGCACGACTTCAAGGCTCTGGACGGTGCAACGGACGTTGCCCATCTGGCCGGCCATCTTCTTGCCCTTGAACACGCGGCCGGGGGTCTGGCACATGCCGATGGAACCCGGCGCGCGGTGGGACAGGGAGTTGCCGTGGGTGGCATCCTGGGTGCGGAAGTTCCAGCGCTTGACGGCGCCCTGGAAGCCCTTGCCTTTGGAGGTGCCGGTCACATCGATCTTCTGACCAGCTTCGAAGAGGGATACGGTGAATTCGCCGCCCACCGCCGGAGCCTCGTCGCCTTCTTCCAGGCGGAACTCCATCAGCGAACGACCGGCCTCGACACCCGCCTTGGCGTACTGACCCGCCTGAGCTTTGGTAAGGTGCTTGGCCTTGCGAGAGCCGGCTGTCACCTGAACCGCCGCGTAGCCGTCATTCTCGACGGTCTTGACGCGAGTGATGCGGTTGGGAGCAACCTCGATCACGGTTACGGGCACAGAAGCGCCGTCTTCGGCAAAGACACGGGTCATCCCGGCCTTTTTACCGACTAAACCGATAGTCATACTCAGTCTCCTTTAGTGTACGGGGCTGTCACCCGCTATGGCTGCCCTTTCCAGAGCATTCCACTAGCACGTTGTATGGCGCCTCACGGCGCGGCGGCTGCTGCTCATGCCAGCTCCGTAAGAGCAGGGATGAGCGCTGGGCCGCAAGTGTCTAGTTGGAATCAGTCGAGCTTGATCTGCACGTCCACGCCGGCGGCGAGGTCGAGCTTCATCAGCGCATCGACGGTCTTTTCCGTGGGTTCGACGATGTCGAGCACACGCTTGTGGGTACGAATCTCGTACTGGTCCCGCGCGTCCTTGTTGACGTGCGGCGAGATCAGCACGGTGTACCGCTCGCGGTTGGTCGGCAGGGGAATCGGTCCACGAACCTGGGCGCCGGTACGCTTGGCGGTCTCAACGATCTCCGCGGCGGACTGGTCGATCAGGCGATGGTCGAAGGCCTTCAACCGAATGCGAATCTTCTGGTTCTGCATTTGCCCTTAACTCCAATGGATCTCGACGGCGCGAGCCGTCAACCCACGCATTCAAAGGATGCGCATTATAGGTGCGCCGCGGACGAGAGTCAAACACTCTCCGCGATGCGCAGAAAGGGGGCCCCTGACGGGGCCCCCTTTGATCATCGTTCGGCCGCAGCTTACTTGAGGATCTTGGCCACGACGCCGGCGCCGACGGTGCGGCCGCCTTCACGGATGGCGAAGCGCAGACCGTCGTCCATGGCGATCGGGGCAATCAGGGTGACAACCATCTTGACGTTGTCGCCCGGCATGACCATCTCGACGCCTTCCGGCAGCTCACAGGTACCGGTGACATCGGTGGTACGGAAGTAGAACTGCGGACGGTAGCCCTTGAAGAACGGCGTGTGACGACCACCCTCCTCCTTGGACAGCACATAGACTTCGGCTTCGAAGACGGTGTGCGGGTTGATGGAGCCAGGCTTGGCCAGGACCTGGCCACGTTCGACGTCGTCACGTTTGGTGCCACGCAACAGGGCGCCGACGTTCTCACCGGCACGACCCTCGTCGAGAAGCTTGCGGAACATCTCGACACCGGTCACCACGGTCTTGGTCGTGTCGCGGATACCGACGATCTCGATCTCTTCGCCGGCCTTGACGATGCCACGCTCGATACGGCCGGTGACCACGGTGCCGCGGCCGGAGATGGAGAACACGTCCTCGATCGGCATCAGGAACGGCTGATCGATGGCACGCTCCGGCTCCGGAATGTACTCGTCCAGGGCCTTGATCAGGTTGGCAACGGCGGTGGTGCCCATGCCGTTGTCGTCCTTGCCTTCCAGGGCCATCAGGGCAGAGCCGGTGATGATCGGGGTGTCGTCGCCCGGGAAGTCGTACTCGCTGAGGAGTTCGCGCACTTCCATCTCGACCAGCTCGAGAAGCTCCTCGTCGTCGACCATGTCGGCCTTGTTCAGGAACACGACGATGTACGGAACACCAACCTGACGAGAGAGCAGAATGTGCTCGCGGGTCTGAGGCATGGGGCCGTCGGCGGCGGACACCACCAGAATGGCGCCATCCATCTGGGCCGCACCGGTGATCATGTTCTTCACATAGTCGGCGTGGCCGGGACAGTCGACGTGCGCGTAGTGGCGCTGCTCGGACTGGTACTCCACGTGAGAGGTGGCAATGGTGATGCCGCGCTCACGCTCTTCCGGAGCGTTGTCGATGGTGTCGAACTCGCGCCAGTCACCGCCGAATACCTCGGCGGAGACGCGGGTCAGGGCCGCAGTCAGCGTGGTCTTGCCGTGGTCGACGTGACCGATGGTGCCGACGTTGACGTGCGGTTTGGAACGCTCAAATTTTTCCTTAGCCACTGCTATAACCTCTTTACGTTAGCTAACGGTTAACCGTTTTGGTTGATGACGGCTTCAACGACGCTGGACGGCGCCTCTTCGTACTGCGCGAACTCCATGACGTAGCTTGCGCGGCCTTGGGTCTGAGAACGCAGATCGGTCGCGTAACCGAACATCTCAGCCAACGGCACCCGAGCGCGGATGATCTTGCCCATTGACGAGTCATCCATGCCCTCCACCAGGCCACGACGGCGGTTGAGGTCGCCCATGACATCCCCCATGTAGTCCTCGGGAGTCACGACCTCGACCTTCATCACCGGCTCCAGCAGCACGGCCTTGGCCTTCCTGGCGCCTTCCTTGACGGCCATGGAAGAAGCGACCTTGAACGCGGTCTCGTTGGAGTCCACGTCGTGGAAGGAACCATCGTACAGCGTAACCTTGACGTCGATCATCGGGTAGCCCGCGATGACACCGTTCTTCAGCTGCTCGTAGGCCCCTTTCTCGACGGCCGGCACGTATTCCTTGGGAACCACACCGCCGACGATCTCGGAAACGAATTTGAAGTGCAGGTCTTCATCTTCGCCCTTGTCTTCCTGGGTGAGCGGCTCGATGCGCAGCCAGACGTGGCCGTACTGGCCGCGACCGCCGGACTGACGCACGAACTTGCCTTCCTGCTCCACTTTGCCGCGAATGGTCTCGCGATAGGCCACCTGAGGCTTGCCAATGTTGGCCTCGACCTTGAACTCGCGACGCATGCGGTCGACCAGGATGTCCAGGTGCAGCTCGCCCATACCGGAGATGATGGTCTGGCCGGTCTCCTCGTCGGTGCGGACCTGGAAGGAGGGGTCTTCCTGGGCCAGCTTGCCCAAGGCCACGCCCATCTTCTCCTGATCGGCCTTGGACTTGGGCTCCACGGCCACGGAGATCACCGGATCCGGGAACTCCATGCGCTCCAGCACGATCTTCTCGTTCAAATCGCACAGGGTGTCACCGGTGGTGACATCCTTGAGGCCGATACAGGCGGCGATGTCGCCGGCACGCACTTCCTTGATCTCCTCGCGGGAGTTGGCGTGCATCTGGACGATACGGCCGACGCGCTCCTTCTTCTGCTTCACGGAGTTGTAGACGCCGTCGCCGGAGTTCAGCACGCCGGAGTAGACGCGGATGAAGGTCAGGGTGCCCACGAAGGGGTCGGTGGCGATCTTGAACGCCAGGGCGGCAAAGGGGGCGCTGTCGTCGGCCTCACGGGTGGCGACCGTGCCGTCCTTGTCGTCCAGCTCGCCCTCAATGGCCTTGACCTCGGTGGGGGACGGCATGTACTCGATGACGCCATCCAGCACCGCCTGCACGCCCTTGTTCTTGAACGCGGAGCCACAGGTGACCAGCACGATCTCGTTGGCCAGGGTGCGACGACGCAGACCGGCCTTGATCTCCTCGACGGTCAGCTCACCACCTTCGAGGTACTTGTCCATCAGCTCCTCAGACGCCTCGGCGGCCGCCTCGACCATCTCCTCGCGGTACTTCTCCGCGGTCTCCTGGAGCTCGGCCGGGATATCGACGAGGTCATACTTCATGCCCAGACTGGCTTCATCCCAGAGGATGGCCTTCATCTGAATCAGGTCGATAACGCCCTTGAAGTCTTCCTCGGTGCCCCAGTTGATCTGGATCGGCACGGCGTTGGCACCCAGGCGATCCTTCAACTGCTCGACGACCATGAAGAAGTCGGCGCCAGTGCGGTCCATCTTGTTGACGAACACCATGCGCGGCACTTCGTACTTGTTGGCCTGGCGCCAGACGGTCTCCGTCTGGGGCTGAACGCCGGACGAGCCGCACAGCACCACCACGGCACCGTCGAGAACCCGCAGGGAACGCTCTACCTCGATGGTGAAGTCCACGTGCCCGGGGGTGTCGATGATGTTGATGCGGTGCTCATCGAACTGCTGGTTCATGCCCTTCCAGAAGGTGGTGACAGCAGCGGATGTGATGGTGATGCCACGCTCCTGCTCCTGCTCCATCCAGTCGGTCGTTGCCGCGCCGTCATGAACCTCACCCACCTTGTGGGAGAGGCCGGTATAGAACAGCACCCGCTCGGTCGTGGTGGTCTTGCCGGCATCGACGTGGGCGACGATGCCGATATTGCGATAGCGATTTAGTGGAGTCTTGCGAGCCACGGTGGAACTCCCCGTTGGTTGGCGATGCGTTTGGAAGCGCTGCCCTTAGAAGCGATAGTGCGAGAAAGCCTTGTTGGCTTCCGCCATGCGATGCACGTCTTCACGCTTCTTGACCGCGGAGCCCTTGCCTTCGGAGGCGTCCAGCATCTCGCCAGCCAGGCGCTGCACCATGGTCTTCTCGCCACGACGGCGAGCGGCATCCACCAGCCAGCGCATGGCCAGGGCCTGGCGGCGTGACGGACGAACTTCCACCGGCACCTGATAGGTCGCACCGCCAACGCGGCGAGACTTCACTTCGACCATGGGCTGGATGGCTTCCAGCGCCTTGTCGAAGATCTCCAGCGGGTCCTCATTACTGCGCTCGGCAACCCTGTCCAGCGCACCGTAGACGATGCGCTCAGCTACGGACTTCTTACCGCCGAACATCAGGTGGTTCATGAACTTCGCAAGACGCTCACTTCCGAACTTGGGATCCGGAAGGATCTCGCGTTTTGCCGCAATTCTTCTTCTAGGCATGATAAGCCCTCTGTGGAAGGGTCCTTCAGGTAAACCCGGAACTCACGCTCGACCGTCTTGGGGCGGCGCCGCCCGACCTTACTCTTATCAGACCGATATCGATTCTGGTGTAGGTGCGTGCCGAGACCGATCAGGCCTTGGGACGCTTGGCGCCGTACTTGGAACGGCCCTGCTTGCGGTTCTGCACGCCGGAGGTGTCCAGGGCACCACGCACGGTGTGATAACGCACACCGGGAAGGTCCTTGACGCGACCGCCGCGGATCAGGACCACGGAGTGCTCCTGGAGGTTGTGACCCTCACCGCCGATGTAGGAAGAGACCTCGAAGCCGTTGGTCAGGCGCACGCGGCAGACCTTTCGCAGGGCCGAGTTAGGCTTCTTCGGGGTGGTGGTATAGACGCGGGTACAGACGCCGCGCTTCTGCGGACAGGCCTGCAGCGCCGGCACGTCGCTCTTGCTGACGGGGCGCTTGCGCGGCTTGCGCACGAGCTGATTGATCGTTGCCATGGTGTAGTAGCTGACTCCAATGGGTTGCCTTGGCCTTTTCAGCGGGTGCGGGCGTACCCACCCCACTGTTAAAGGCTGCGCATTCTAATAGCTGACCCCATGCCCCGTCAAGACCGAGGGGCCGCCCGCCTGGACGGACCCTCGCTCCCCGGGGCTCGGATCAGAGTTCCTCGTCGCCGGAATCCAGCGCGGTGAGCTGGGCGCCCAGTTCCTGCTCGACGTCGTAGGCCGACGGGGCCAGCGGACGCTCGGGGCCTTCACGCCGGCGGCGACGCTCCTCATGGTGGGCAAGGCCGGTACCGGCCGGGATCAGACGCCCCACCACCACGTTCTCCTTCAGGCCGCGCAGGTAGTCGCGCTTGCCGGTCACCGCCGCCTCGGTCAGCACCCGCGTGGTCTCCTGGAAGGAGGCCGCGGAGATGAACGACTCGGTGGCAAGGCTGGCCTTGGTAATACCCAGCAGTACCCGCTGGTACTTGGCCGGGAACTTCTCCTGCTTCTCGAGACGGGCGTTCTGCTCCAGCACTCGCGCCAGTTCGACCTGGTCACCGGTGATGAAGTCGGAGTCACCGGCATCGGTGATCTCCACCTTGCGCAGCATCTGACGCACGATCACTTCGATGTGCTTGTCGTTGATGCCCACGCCCTGGAGGCGGTAGACCTCCTGGATCTCCACGGTGATGTACTTGGCCAGCTCCGCCACACCCAGCAGTCGCAGGATGTCGTGGGGGTTGCTCGGCCCGTCGGAGATCACCTCGCCCTTCTCGACGGTCTCGCCCTCGAACACCGCGATCTGGCGCCACTTGGGGATCAGCGCCTCGAAGGGATCGCCGCCCCCTTCCGGGGTGATGGTCAGGCGACGCTTGCCCTTGGTCTCCTTGCCGAAGCTCATCACGCCGCTGATCTCGGCAAGGATAGCCGGCTCCTTCGGCTTGCGCGCCTCGAACAGGTCGGCCACGCGGGGCAGACCCCCGGTGATGTCCTTGTTGGCAGACGCCTCCACCGGGATACGCGCCACGACCTCGCCGACGCCGATCTTCGCGCCGTTGTCCGCGGTGACGATCGACTTGCCGGGCAGCAGGTACTGTACCGGGGTGTCGGAACCGCTGACGGTCACTGACTTGCCGGCCTCGTCGTTGAGCAGGATCATCGGGCGCTTGTCGCGGCCGGCCATGGGACGAGCGGCCGCCTCGATCACCTCGATAGAGGAGAGGCCGGTCATCTCGTCCACGCTGCGATGGATGGTCAGGCCCTCATCCAGGTCGGCGTACTGCACGGTACCCTCGGCCTCGGCGACGATGGGGTGGGTGTGCGGATCCCACTTGGCCACCGCCTGACCGGAATCGACGATATCGCCGTCCCGGACGGAGAGCTCGGCGCCGTAGGGCAGCTTGTAGTACTCGCGTTCGCGGCCGTGGTCGTCGGCGACGGCCAGGGCACTGGAGCGGGACACCACCACCAGCTTGCCGTCGGCGCGCTCCACGTACTTGATGTTGTGCAGGCGCACCTTGCCGCCATGCTTGACCTGGACGCTGTCCACCGCGGAGGCACGCGAGGCCGCGCCGCCGATGTGGAAGGTCCGCATGGTCAGCTGGGTACCGGGCTCACCGATGGACTGGGCGGCGATGACGCCGACCGCCTCACCGATGTTCACCTGGTGGCCACGGGCCAGGTCGCGGCCGTAGCAGGTCGCGCAGACGCCGTGAACGGTCTGACAGGCGATCGCACTGCGGACCACGATCTCGTCGACGCCCATGGTGTCCAGCTCGGCGCACCATTTCTCGTCGAGCAGGGTGCCGCGCGGGATCAGCACATCGTCGCTGGCCGGATCGATGACGTCCTGGGCGACCACGCGACCCAGTACGCGCTGGGCCAGGGAGACGATGATATCGCCACCCTCGATCACCGGGTGCAGGGTCAGGCCGTTCTCGGTGTCGCAGTCGGTCTCGGTGATCACCATGTCCTGGGCCACGTCGACCAGGCGGCGGGTCAGGTAACCGGAGTTGGCGGTCTTGAGTGCCGTATCCGCCAAACCCTTCCGCGCGCCGTGGGTCGAGATGAAGTACTGCAGTACGTTCAGGCCCTCGCGGAAGTTGGCGATGATCGGCGTCTCGATGATCGAGCCGTCCGGCTTGGCCATCAGGCCACGCATGCCAGCCAGCTGGCGAATCTGGGCGGCACTACCCCGGGCACCGGAGTCGGCCATGATGAAGACGCTATTGAAGGAATCCTGCTCGACCTCGTTGCCGTCACGATCGATCACGGTCTCCTTCTCGATGCCGTCCATCATCGCCCGGGCCACCTTGTCGTTGGCCTTGGACCAGATGTCGATCACCTTGTTGTACTTCTCGCCGGCGGTGACGAGACCCGAGGAGAACTGGTCCTCGATCTCCTTCACCTCGTCCTCCGCGGCATCGATGATCGAGGCCTTGGCGTTCGGGATGACGAAGTCGTTGACGCCGATGGAGGCGCCGGACCAAGTGGCCATGCGGAAGCCGGTAAACATCAGCTGGTCGGCGAAGATCACCGTCGGTTTGAGGCCCGCGCGACGGTACACCTCGTTGAGCAGCTTGGAGATGGCCTTCTTCTTCATCGGCTGGTCGATCAGCGCGAAGGGCACCCCCTCCGGCAGGATGCGAAACAGCAGCGCGCGACCCACGGTGGTGTCGTAGAGACGGCGGTGGCGGCTGCGTTCGCC
Organism: Halomonas salsilacus; assembly: GCF_051216275.1. Lineage (NCBI taxonomy): Bacteria > Pseudomonadati > Pseudomonadota > Gammaproteobacteria > Oceanospirillales > Halomonadaceae > Halomonas > Halomonas salsilacus. The sequence goes on along the minus strand of NZ_JBPKAQ010000014.1, from coordinate 13,553 downwards.
GGTCTCCTCGTCCACATCCACCTCGTCCAGGCGCACCTTGACCCGGGCATGCATGGCGACGTTCTGGGTTCCGAAGGCGCGATCGACCTCGTCGAGGTTGGCAAACACCATGCCCTCGCCCTTGGCGTTGATCTTCTCGCGGGTCATGTAATAGAGACCCAGCACCACATCCTGGGAGGGCACGATGATCGGCTCGCCGTTGGCCGGCGACAGCACGTTGTTGGTAGCCATCATCAGCGTCCGCGCTTCGAGCTGGGCTTCCAGGGTCAGCGGTACGTGAACCGCCATCTGGTCACCGTCGAAGTCGGCGTTGTAGGCGGCACACACCAGCGGATGCAGCTGGATCGCCTTGCCCTCGATCAGCAGGGGCTCGAAGGCCTGGATGCCGAGGCGGTGCAGGGTCGGGGCGCGGTTGAGCAGCACCGGATGCTCGCGGATGACGTCGGCGAGGATGTCCCACACCTCCGCCGTCTCGCGCTCGACCATCTTCTTGGCCGCCTTGATGGTGGAGGCGTAGCCGAGGCTCTGCAGCTTGGAGTAGATGAACGGCTTGAACAGCTCCAGCGCCATCTTCTTGGGCAGGCCGCACTGGTGCAGGCGCAGGGTCGGCCCGACGGTAATGACCGAGCGGCCGGAGTAGTCGACGCGCTTGCCCAGCAGGTTCTGGCGGAAGCGACCCTGCTTGCCCTTGATCATGTCGGCCAGGGACTTCAGCGGGCGCTTGTTGGACCCGGTGATGGCACGGCCGCGGCGACCATTATCAAGCAGGGCGTCCACCGCCTCCTGCAGCATACGCTTCTCGTTGCGCACGATGATATCCGGCGCATTGAGGTCGAGCAGCCGCTTGAGGCGGTTGTTGCGGTTGATCACCCGGCGATACAAGTCGTTGAGGTCGGAGGTCGCAAAGCGACCGCCATCCAGCGGGACCAGCGGGCGCAGGTCCGGCGGCAGCACCGGCAGCACCTCCATAACCATCCACGCCGGCGCATTGCCGGAGTTGTAGAAGGCCTCGAGCAGCTTAAGCCGCTTGGAGAGCTTCTTGATCTTGGTCTCGGAGTTGGTCTGCGGGATCTCCTCGCGCAGGCGATCGATCTCCTCGGCCAGGTCGATGTCCTTGAGCAGCGCCTGGACGGCCTCGGCACCCATGCGGGCATCGAAGTCGTCACCGAACTCCTCTAGGGCCTCGAAGTACTGCTCGTCGTTGAGCAGCTGGCCACGCTCCAGCGTGGTCATGCCCGGGTCGATGACCACGAAGCTCTCGAAATAGAGCACGCGCTCGATATCGCGCAGGGTCATGTCCAGGAACATGCCGATGCGGGACGGCAGCGACTTGAGGAACCAGATGTGGGCGACCGGGCTTGCCAGCTCGATGTGGCCCATCCGCTCGCGACGCACGGCGGCCTTGGTGACCTCGACGCCGCACTTCTCGCAGATGATGCCGCGGTGCTTCATGCGTTTGTATTTGCCGCACAGGCACTCGTAGTCCTTCACCGGACCGAAGATCTTGGCACAGAACAGGCCATCCCGCTCCGGCTTGAAGGTGCGGTAGTTGATGGTCTCGGGCTTCTTGACCTCGCCGAACGACCAGGAGCGAATCATGTCCGGCGACGCCAGCGTGATCTTGATCGCATCGAACTCTTCGGACTGAGACTGCGACTTCAGGACTTTAACCAAATCTTTCATCGGACGGCTCCTAGCTCTCTAACTCGATATCGATGCCCAGCGAGCGAATCTCCTTCACGAGTACGTTGAAGGATTCCGGCATGCCTGCCTGCATGGTGTGATCGCCGTCCACGATGTTCTTGTACATCTTGGTGCGACCCTCCACGTCGTCGGACTTGACGGTGAGCATCTCCTGGAGGGTGTAGGCCGCGCCGTAGGCTTCCAGGGCCCAGACCTCCATCTCGCCGAAGCGCTGACCACCGAACTGCGCCTTGCCGCCCAGCGGCTGCTGGGTGACCAGCGAGTAGGAGCCGGTGGAACGGGCGTGCATCTTGTCGTCCACCAGGTGGTTGAGCTTGAGCATGTACATGTAGCCGACGGTCACCGAACGGTCGAAGGCGTCACCGGTACGGCCGTCATAGAGCGTCATCTGACCGGAGTCGGGCAGATCGGCCAGGCGCAACAGGTGCTTGATCTCGTGCTCGTCCGCGCCATCGAAGACGGGGGTGGACATGGGCACGCCGGACTTGAGGTTCTTCGCCAGGGCGATCACCTCATCGTCGGAGAGGGTCTCGAGCGCCTCGACCCGGGTACCCGGGGTGGAGTTGTAGACCTTCCCCAGGAAGTCACGGATCTCGGCCACCTGCTGCTCACGGGCGTCGCGCAACAACCCATCGATCTTGCGACCCAGGCCCCAGGCGGCGAGGCCCAGGTGGGTCTCGAGGATCTGCCCCACGTTCATGCGCGACGGTACGCCCAGCGGGTTGAGGACCACGTCCACGGGCTCGCCGTTGTCATCGAAGGGCATGTCCTCGATGGGCATGATCGCCGAGATAACACCCTTGTTACCGTGACGGCCGGCCATCTTGTCACCCGGCTGCAGGCGACGCTTGACCGCCATGTAGACCTTGACGATCTTGAGCACGCCCGGGGCCAGATCGTCGCCCTGGGTCAGCTTGCGCTTCTTGTCCTCGAAGCGCTCGTCCATTTCCTTGCGCCGGTTCTCGAGCTGCTCATCGGCCTGGGCCAGCAGTTCGTTGAGGGCCTCGTCCTGCAGGCGGAGTTTGAACCACTGCTGCCGCGGTAGCTCCTCGAGATAGCTCTCGGTGAGCACGTCGCCCTTCTTCAGCTTGGGCCCGCCATTGACGGCCTGGCCGCTCAGGGTGCGCTTGAGGCGTTCGAAGGTGGCGTCCTCGGCGATGCGGTAGGTCTCCTGGAGATCCTTGCGCACTTCGTCGAGCTGCATCTGCTCGATGGCGATGGCCCGGGAGTCCTTCTCCACGCCGTCGCGGGTGAAGACCTGAACGTCGATGACGGTCCCCTTCATGCCGGTAGGGGCACGCAGGGAGGTGTCCTTCACATCGGATGCCTTCTCGCCGAAGATCGCGCGCAGCAGCTTCTCTTCCGGGGTCAGCTGGGTCTCGCCCTTGGGCGTGACCTTGCCGACCAAGATATCGCCCGGGCCCACTTCGGCACCGATATAGACCACCCCGGCCTCATCCAGCTTGGAGAGCGCCGACTCGCCCACGTTGGGGATGTCGGAGGTGATCTCCTCCGGGCCCAGCTTGGTGTCGCGTGAGACGCAGGTCAGCTCCTGGATATGGATGGTGGTGAAGCGATCCTCCTCGACTACCCGCTCGGAGAGCAGGATGGAGTCCTCGAAGTTGTAGCCGTTCCAGGGCATGAAGGCGATGCGCATGTTCTGACCCAGGGCCAGGTCGCCCATGTCCACGGAGGGACCGTCGGCCAGGATGTCACCGCGGGCCACCTGGTCACCGGGGCGCACGATGGGCCGCTGGTTCATGCAGGTGTTCTGATTGGAACGCACGTATTTGGTGAGGTTGTAGATATCGACACCGGCCTCGCCGCCGATGATCTCGTCCTCGTTGATGCGCACCACGATGCGCCTGGCGTCGACAGAATCGATCACCCCGCCGCGAGTCGCCACGGCGCAGACGCCGGAGTCGCGGGCCACGAAGCGCTCCATGCCGGTGCCGACCAGCGGCTTGTCGGCACGCAGGGTGGGCACTGCCTGACGCTGCATGTTGGCCCCCATCAGGGCGCGGTTGGCGTCATCGTGCTCGAGGAATGGGATCAGCGCCGCGGCCACGGAGACCACCTGGCGCGGGGAGACGTCCATCAGCGTCACCTGCTCGGGACGCATGAAGGTGGTCTCGCCCTTGTGGCGCACCTGGACCAGATCGTCGATCAGCTTTTTCGACTCGTTGACGGTGGCTGAGGCCTGGGCGATGACGAAGTCACCCTCCTCGATGGCCGACAGGTGCACGACGTCGTCGGTCACCTGGGCGTCCACGACCTTGCGGTAGGGCGTCTCGAGGAAGCCGTAGCTGTTGGTGTGGCTGTAGGTGGCCAAGGAGTTGATCAGGCCGATGTTGGGGCCTTCCGGCGTCTCGATCGGACACAGCCGGCCGTAGTGGGTGGCGTGAACGTCACGCACCTCGAAGCCGGCCCGCTCACGGGTCAGGCCGCCCGGGCCAAGCGCGGAGACGCGGCGCTTGTGGGTGACCTCGGAGAGCGGGTTGTTCTGGTCCATGAACTGGGAGAGCTGGCTGGAACCGAAGAACTCTTTGACCGCCGCGGCGACGGGCTTGGCGTTGATCAGGTCCTGGGGCATCAGGCCCTCGCTCTCGGCCATGGAGAGACGCTCCTTGACCGCGCGCTCGACGCGCACCAGGCCGACGCGGAACTGGTTCTCGGCCATCTCGCCCACGCAGCGGATGCGACGGTTGCCCAGGTGGTCGATGTCGTCCACCTCGCCGAAGCCGTTGCGGATGTGGATCAGCTCCCTGAGCACGTCCAGGATGTCGCGACGGTCCAGTACGCCGGAGCCGGTGTCGGCGTCACGACGCAGGCGACGGTTGAACTTCATGCGACCCACGCCGGAGAGGTCATAGCGGTCAGTGCTGAAGAACAGGTTGTTGAACAGGGTCTCGGCGCTCTCCTTGGTGGGCGGCTCGCCGGGACGCATCATGCGATAGATCTCGACCAGCGCCTCGAGCTGGGAACCGGTGGTGTCCAGCCTGAGGGTGTCGGAGATGAAGGGACCGCAGTCGAGATCGTTGGTGTAGAGGGTCTCGATCTGCGTGATACCGGCCTGGGCGATCTTCTCCAGCAGCTCCGGGGTGATCTCGGTGTTGCAGGAGCAGATCAGCTCGCCGGTGTTCGGATCCACCTGGTCGCGGCCCAGGGTCTTGCCAAAAAGGTACTCCATCGGCACATCAAGACGCTCGAGGCCGGCCTTTTCCAGCTGGCGAATATGCTTCTGGGTGATGCGGCGACCTTCCTCGACGATCACGCCGCCATCGGCATCCTTGATGTCGAAGGTGGCGGTCTCACCGCGCAGCCGCGACGGCACCAGCTCCACGCTGAAGCCGGACTTCTCTATGTGGAAGGTGCTGGTCTCGAAGAACTCCTCGAGGATCTCCTCGGCGCTCATGCCGAGTGCGCGCAACAGCACGCTCGCCGGCAGCTTGCGGCGACGGTCGATGCGCACGAAGACGCTGTCCTTGGGATCGAACTCGAAGTCGAGCCAGGAGCCGCGGTAGGGAATCACGCGGGCCGAGTAGAGCAACTTGCCGGAGGAGTGGCTCTTGCCCTTGTCGTGGTCGAAGAACACGCCCGGGGAACGGTGCAGCTGCGAGACAATGACCCGCTCGGTGCCGTTGATCACGAAGGTGCCGTTTTCGGTCATCAGGGGGATCTCCCCCATGTAGACTTCCTGCTCCTTGATGTCCTTGATCGCCTTGTTGGACGATTCCTTGTCATAGATGATCAGGCGGACCTTGACGCGCAGCGGCGCCGAATAGGTGACGCCACGCAGCTGACACTCCTTGACGTCGAACGCCGGGGTACCGAAACGGTAGCTCACATATTCAAGGGCGGCGTTGCCGGAGAAGCTCTCGATCGGGAAGACGGACTTGAAGGCGGCATGCAGGCCGATTTCCATCCGCTCTTCGGACGAGCGGTCCTGCTGAAGGAAGTCGTAATAGGAATCAAGCTGGATCGCCAGCAGGTAGGGCACATCCATCACTTGGGGCAGTTTGCCAAAATCCTTGCGGATGCGTTTTTTCTCAGTGTATGAGTAAGCCATCTGTATTCCCCAGCTTGTTCACCATGGGTGACCGATGCGTGGTCGGCGCCACCCGACGGACGCGACGCCGTCAGGCGATGAAGGCAAGCGCCTGGCATGGGCGCTCGCCTTCGGAATTCGGCTGGCAATTCTGCCCTGTCGGCAGAGGCCAGTGACAACAGAAAAAGGCCGGCAGCGGGTGTCCCGCCACCAGCCATGGAAGCTTACGCAGCGCGTGAAGCCATGTAGCCCAAGTGTTACTTGAGCTCCACGCTCGCGCCGGCTTCTTCCAGCTTGGCCTTGGCCGCTTCAGCGTCGTCCTTGGACATGGCTTCCTTGATAGTTGCCGGAGCGCCGTCGACGGCACCCTTGGCTTCCTTCAGGCCCAGGCCGGTGATCTCGCGAACAACCTTGATCACGTTGACTTTCTTGTCGCCGACGGCGGTCAGCACCAGGTCGAACTCGGTCTGCTCTTCGGCGACTTCACCAGCTGCAGCCGGGCCGGCCATGACAGCGGCGGCGGCAGACACGCCGAACTTCTCTTCCATCGCTTCGATCAGCTCGACCACTTCCATGACGGACATGTCGGCGACGGCGTTGATGATGTCTTCTTTGGTCAGTGCCATTGTCACGTTTCCTAACTTTGCGGGAGTCGCGGTGACCCGTCGACTCGGGATTCAATATACGATTCGGGCGGCCAGCAGGAGTTCGCCTATCAGGCGGCCTGCGATCAGGCGGCTTCTTCCTGCTTCTGGTCGCGCAGGGCGGCCAGGGTACGGACCAGCTTGCCGGCGGACGCTTCCTTCATGACGGACATCAGCTTGGCGATGGCCTCGTCGTAAGTCGGCAGGGTCGCCAGGCGGTCAATATCGGCAGCCGGGATCAGCTCGCCTTCGTAGGCCAGCGCCTTGACTTCGAAGTCCTTCTCAGACTTGGCAAACTCCTTGAACAGGCGGGCGGCGGCGCCCGGATGCTCGGTGGAGAAGGCCAGTAGGGTCGGACCCACAAAGCTCTCGTTCAGGCATTCCCACTGGGTGCCTGAGAGGGCGCGGCGCGCCAGGGTGTTGCGAACAACACGCAGCTGGACGCCATTCTCGCGGGCCTGCTTGCGCAGATCGGTCATCTTCTCGACCGAGACGCCACGAGAATCGGCAACTACGACGGAGAGTGCATCCTTGGCCGCTTCACTGACCTCGGCAACAATCGCTTTCTTGCCTTCGAGTGCTAGTGGCACAGTGATCACTCCTACTTGCCGGAACCTCGCGATGAGGACTCCGGTGGTTACCATCTCCTCCGGCGCTGCCCTGAGGCGGCGACCGGAGATCCTGGGTGATGGTGCTCACCAGAAACCTGGCGGCCACACCATCTGCGCAGGCCATCCGGCGGATGATTAAGCCGCCCTTCACGGGGAGGGGCGGCACCTACGGTCTTTGACGGTGCCCCGCCGGCGAGTCTAGCTCCGCTCGGGGACCGCAAAGTTATTGCAATCGATAGATCCGCTGCTCGATCAGGCCAGGGCAGAGTGATCGATGGTCAGGCCCGGACCCATGGTGGTGGACACGGTGACCTTCTTGAGATAGATGCCCTTCGAGGCGCTCGGCTTGAGACGCTTCAAGTCGGCAACCAGCGCCTCCAGGTTGCCCTGGATCGCGGCGGCGTCGAAGTCGACCTTGCCAAGGGTAGTGTGAATGATGCCGTTCTTATCGGTACGGAAACGCACCTGACCGGCCTTGGCGTTCTTGACGGCGGTGGCTACGTCCGGGGTCACGGTGCCGACCTTGGGGTTCGGCATCAGGCCACGCGGACCGAGGATCTGGCCCAGTTGACCGACGACACGCATGGCGTCCGGCGAGGCGATGACCACGTCGAAGTCGAGCTGGCCTTTCTTGACCTGCTCGGCCAGGTCGTCCATGCCGACGATGTCGGCACCGGCTTCCTTGGCGGCATCGGCGTTGGCACCCTGGGTGAAGACAGCGACACGCACGTCCTTGCCGGTACCGTTCGGCATGACGGTGGCACCGCGCACCACCTGGTCAGACTTACGCGGATCGACGCCCAGGTTGATGGCGACATCCAGCGACTCCTTGAACTTGACGGTGGACAGCTCGGCGAGCAGGGCCACGGCCTCTTCCAGGGGATACGCCTTGGTCGGGTCGACCTTCTCACGAATCAGTTTGGTACGCTTGGTCAGCTTGGCCATGATCAGAGACCCTCCACATTCAGGCCCATGCTGCGGGCGCTACCGGCAATGGTACGCACCGCGGCGTCGAGATCGGCAGCCGTCAGATCCGGCTCCTTGGTCTTGGCGATCTCCTCGAGCTGCTCCCGGGTCACGGTACCGACCTTCTTCTTGTTCGGCTCACCGGAGCCGGACTTGATACCAGCGGCCTTCTTCAGCAGGACCGCGGCGGGCGGGGTCTTGGTGACGAAGGTGAAGCTGCGATCGGAATAGACGGTGATCACCACGGGAGTGGGCAGACCCGGCTCGATCTCCTGGGTCGCAGCGTTGAACGCCTTGCAGAACTCCATGATGTTCACGCCGTGCTGACCCAGTGCGGGGCCGACGGGGGGACTCGGGTTGGCTTTACCGGCTGCAACCTGCAGCTTGATGTAAGCCTGTACTTTCTTGGCCATGTTGGACTCCAGTTGGGTAGTAGCGCCTTTCGGCTCCCCGGTGATACGACGGCTTCGGCAGCCGACTTACTTGTGTCAGGCCGAGCGGATCACTCCTTCTCGACCTGAGCGAATTCCAGTTCGACAGGAGTGGAGCGACCGAAGATCAGCACGCTGACCTGCACGCGACTCTTGTCGTAGTTGACCTCTTCGACCACGCCGTTGAAGTCGGCGAAGGGACCGTCGACCACGCGCACGGACTGGCCCGGCTCGAACAGCGTCTTGGGACGCGGCTTGTCGGTACCGTCCTGGACGCGGCGAAGGATGGCGTCAGCCTCCTTCTGTGTGATCGCTGCCGGCTTCTCCTTGGTGCCACCGATAAACCCCATGACGCGCGGAGTCTCGTTGACCAGGTGCCATGTCTCGTCATCCATCTCCATCTCGACCAGCACATAGCCGGGATAGAACTTGCGCTCACTCTTGCGGCGCTTGCCGTCACGCATCTCGACGACTTCTTCGGTCGGCACCAGGATCTCGCCGAAGCGATCCTCCATACCGTACATCTTCACACGCTCGATGAGCGAGCGCATGACATGCTTCTCGAAGCCAGAGTAGGCGTGCACGACGTACCAACGCTTGGACATGGAGGCTCCTAACCAATGACGCCGGACATCGCCCAGCCAAGAAGGGTGTCGATCAGCCACAGCATCAGGCCAACCACCAGCACGGCCACCAGCACGATGGCGGTGGTCTGCACGGTTTCGGGGCGCGTCGGCCATACCACGCGCTGGATTTCCTTCTTGGCGGCGCGAGCCAGTTCAGCGAGCTCGCGGCCGCGGGTGGTGGTCAGCGCCACCACGCCGGCCAGCGCACACAGCGCGACGACACCCAGCACACGATAGAGCATGGCCAGATCGGCAAAGTAGGTATTGCCGACCACGGCCAGAACCAGCAGTGTGACGACAGCCGCCCATTTGAGCCCGTCGTGGCGCGACTCCTGCACCTCGGCGCTATGCTTCATGAAAACGAGACTCCTCAGGGTGCAGCAATCGAAACGTGAAATCTTTTGGGGACTCGCCAGCCTGGGGAAGACTGGCAGGCCAGGAGGGAATCGAACCCCCAACCTGCGGTTTTGGAGACCGCTGCTCTGCCAATTGAGCTACTGGCCTGTATCTACGTCTTGACCGCCCCTTTGCAGGCGGTCTTGCAACAGCGGGCGCCATGATAGCGGATCGATATCCGCCTGACAACCCCTCCCCCGCCACGCTCGACAGGGAAAGAGAAAAGGCGAGCCGCGGCTCGCCTTTTCAATGTGGAGCTCATGGACGGATTTGAACCGTCGACCTCACCCTTACCAAGGGTGTGCTCTACCCCTGAGCTACATGAGCAAAACCAATGCATCTTAGGATGCTGGAGCGGGCAGCGGGAATCGAACCCGCACCATCAGCTTGGAAGGCTGAGGTTCTACCATTGAACTATGCCCGCTTACCCACTCTTGCTGCCTAAACCTGTCACAGGCTCGGCGAAATCTGGTGGAGGGGGAAGGATTCGAACCTTCGAAGCTTTCGCGGCAGATTTACAGTCTGCTCCCTTTGGCCACTCGGGAACCCCTCCAACTGGCGGCATATGTTACCACCCCTTCCCAAGGTGTCAAGATGCTGTTTTCTCAGCCTTCTTGAAGAGAAACCTGGGGCTTTTTGGGCACTGGCTTCCCCTTGGAACGCGGCGAATTGTGTCAAAGCAGCATGGAGAAAGCAAGCCCTGCGCGAATCTTTTCCAGTGCAACCGGCGGCGGGACCCTGGGCGCTCCGGACATCCGTCCGGCACGCTCGGCCGCCGTGAGCGGGAAGCATGCCTCGAGGCCGCCATATACCATGTCCGGCCAGACCGCATGGGGTACCTGGAGCCCCCTGGAGACCACCCGGGCATCACCGCCGGTCAGCAGCAGCGGCAGCGCCACCCCTTCCATGTCGCACACTTCGGCATAGGTGCGATTGATGGCGCTCACCGCCGCCATGTAGATCCCGTGATTGACCGCCTCCACCGTGCGCCTGCCGGGAACCAGCAGCTCCTCGGCTTCGCTGTCCGGGTCGATGGCCACGTTACGGGTCCCGAGCTTGAGACTCTCCTTCATCAGCCGCAGCCCCGGCAGGATATAGCCCCCCAGGTGGCGACCACCCGGCAGCACGAAATCGATAGTAATGGCGCTGCCGCAGTCCACCGCACAGCAGCCTCCCGCCAGCTGATAGCCGGCCAGCGCGCCCAGCCAACGGTCGACGCCCAGACGTTCCGGCTCCTCATAACCGTTGGTGACGCCGAGCGATTCCGACGTCGAGCGTGCCACGTGGACGTGTCCCACCTGGCGATACAGCAACGCCACGGTCTCCTCCAGCACAGCGCGCCGTGCCACACTCGAGATGCGCACTGCCTCTACGACATCCAGATCGGGAATGTCCGACCCCGGCCGCCACTCCTCTCGAGTCCATACGGCCCCACGGGAGCGGATCTCGCTGCTGTTGGCGTCCTTGAGCCGCCACTTTGACAGGGTGTTGCCGATATCAAGGTCGAGGATCATGGCCGAACTCGCAGGCTGATCTCACCGCCTGACAGCCGCCGCCGCTCCCCCTGCTGACGGACCAGCAGGTTCCCTGCGGCATCCACACCCTCCGCCACCGCCTGTTCGCGCTGCTGGCCCCGCACCACATCCACCTCATGGCCCGCGAAGGCGTGGCGCTCATTCCAGGCCGCCTGCCACACCGCGAAGCCTTCCTTCTCGAAGTTGCCCATCAGAGCCAGGAGCCCCTCGACCAGCTCCACGGCGAGCTCGTTACGCGACAACCCAGGGGCCTGGTCATGGATGGCCGCCGCCGGCTGGTCCAGGCCCTTGCGGAATGCCGGGGGCAGGTCAACGTTGATGCCCATTCCGATCACCACCGTGCAGGGTCCGGCGGTGTCTCCCGTCACTTCCACCAGGATGCCGGCCAGCTTCCCCAGGTCCCCACCAGGCCCCGCCAGCAGCACGTCGTTGGGCCACTTCAGGCGCGGCGCCACCCCATGGCGCTCCAGCACCTTGGCCAGCACCACTCCTGCCGCCAGGCTCAGCCCCTCCAGGGCCGTCACGCCGGACTCCACCCGCCAACCGAGCGACAGCATCAGGCTTCGCCCCCAGGGGGTGCTCCAGGTGCGTCCACGCCGACCACGCCCGGCACTCTGCTGCTCGACCAGGCAGACCTCGCCATGACCGGCGCCCTGGTCGAAGCGCTCGCGCAGGAAGGCATTGCTCGACGGCAGGGTCTCCTCGACGAAGAGACGGGTCAGCAATCCGCGTGACTCCCGCGACAGCCCGGCAACGATGCGCGCGCCATCCAGAAGCTCCAGCGGCTCGGCCAGGCGGTACCCCTGCCCCTTCACCGCCTCCATGACGATCCCCAGCGCTTCGAGCTTGCGCAGCTGCTTCCACACGGCGGCACGCGACACGCCGAGCCGCTCGCCGAGCTGCTCGCCGGAGTGAAACTCGCCGTCACTGAGCAGGCGAATCAGGTCTACGATGGTCATTCGTAACCCTCAGGCGGGAAAGGGCTCATTCTAGCGGATGCAAGGCGCCCCCGGAAACGCCGCAGGCAGAAACGCCGGCATCCGGCCTCTGTCGATGACCCGCTGCTGAACTCCTCTGTCGAAGGAGTCGGAATTTCTGAGCGCAGATGTACGCTTCTGAACAGGTGGACACTCACCGTCCTTGCCAATGGCATTCCGCCACTGGTGGCGAGCATTTCCTCACCTCTGGTCCTGTTCAAGGCGATCGACACCATGCATGAAGTGTGGACTTTGCGATATCACCCCCCTACACGAGTAATGTTCATGGAGAGTTCATCTTACCCTCAGGTAGGCAAGTGATACTCTCATCTACCAGTGTGGCGCAACGACGCCGGTGCAGGGTGGGGAGGACGTCATTCCATGACTTGCAAAACGTCATCCGTGTCGGAAAATTGACTTCAGGTCGGCGCCGAGTTCTAAGCTTTTAGATAGGCAACATAAGCGCTTACAGGCAACAAGGAGGCTAGTGATGGCACCTACCACGCACGCTACTGCACGCATTTACCGGATGAAAACACCAGAGCACATCTGCCCGTTCGGTTTGAAAACCGTCGACCTGCTCAAGCGAAAAGGCTTCGAGGTAGACGACAATTTGCTGACCTCGCGGGAGGAAATTGACGCGTTTAAAGAGAAGGAAAAAGTCGAAACGACTCCCCAAGTGTTCATAGACGATGAGCGTATCGGAGGCTACGAAGAACTCCGTGAGCACTTGGGGATGAGTGTTGCAGACCCCGATTCCACCACCTACCGACCGGTGCTGGCGATTTTCGGCACCGCGCTGCTAATGGGCTTTGCGATCAGTTGGGCCGTCCAGGGGACGCTGTTAACGTCGCGCATGCCGGAATATGCCGTCTCGACAGCGATGGTGCTGCTGGGCCTGCAGAAGCTACAAGACATAGAGAGTTTCAGCACCATGTTTCTCAACTACGACCTACTCGCCCAGCGCCACGTCCCTTATGGTTACGTTTACCCCTACGTCGAAACGCTTGCGGGCCTGCTCATGCTGGCGGGCACGTTGATCTGGCTGGCCGCGCCACTGGCGCTATTTGTTGGCACCGTAGGGGCAGTATCGGTCTTTAAAGCGGTATATATCGATAAACGCGAACTCAAGTGCGCCTGCGTGGGCGGCAACAGCAACGTACCGCTTGGGTTCGTATCGCTCACCGAAAACCTGGTAATGATCGCCATGGGGCTGTGGATGCCGTTGCGTATGCTGCTCGCGTGAATAATACCGTAATTTTTATTAATTATTTATCCAAAGTAATTCTTGTGCGACTCCTGTTCCTCGGGCGTGGAGGTGCTTTGGGGTAATCAGGGTAGGTGCCCACTTATGAATAAATGGGCACCCAACGTCGCGCAAATCGAAGCGCCGCGGTATATTGGCTCACCGTCCCGTTACAAATGCTCTGCCCGGTCTCAGACAAGACCGGGGTGTCGATGGAACGGGAACTGGCATGCATGGCGGCACCGCAGAATCGAATGAGCGACCCCGAGTTCGACAGATAGAAGCGTAAGCTACTGATTAACCTGGAAACGCCTTTTCAAAATTGGCACTACAAGCGCGATGCGGTAGGCGCCGGCAGGCCAATCGCTT